>NZ_SIJK02000046.1 GCF_004762035.2 Candidatus Chloroploca mongolica
TGCAACCAACCCCACCGCCCGCCTGCAGTTCTTGCAGGCGGGCGGTGGGGTTTTCAGTTTTGCGGCTGGTGCGTATCTTTGTGCGCTTTATCAGCGGTATAGGGTGTAGTTCTCAATTCGTGTGAACTGACCGATTGATGCCGTAGGAGGAAGCGCGATGCAAATACGCGATGCCAAAAGGTTGGGATGGATAAGGTTGGGATGGATATTGATCATCTGTTTTCTTGGTCTGGGGTGTTACCCAGTGTGGAAGCACACTGCGGCCCTAGCGGCCCCCTCTGCGCCACTGATGCGCTATGAAAATGGACACCTGCTCTATGGTGAGTTTCGTGCGTATTATGAAGCACATGGTGATAAGGCAAGTTTCGGCTTGCCCATCACGAGTGTTTTTGTTGATGCGGGTGGACTGACCGTTCAGTATTTTGAGTATGCTCGCTTTGAGTGGCATGATCAGGTACGGCTTTCTCATCTTGGGCGGTTTTTTGCTCAGCAGCATCAGATGGAGGGGGCATTTACCTGGCGTGAGGCAGATGAAGCGCTGGAGGAGGATCGTATTTATCTGGTTGATGCCGGGCATACGCTTGGTGGTGCTTTCCGGTGGTACTGGCAGCAAACTGGGGGGGTGCTCAGGCATGGGTTGCCGATTTCAGAAGAGTTCTATGAAGCGCAACCTGATGGATCATCTCGCCTGACTCAATATTTTGAGCGAAGCATTCTGATCTATCAACCAGGATTTGAGGGCACATCAGACGAAGTGATCCGAAACCCGCTTGGCCTGCGCTATGCGCACCTATATGTGAATTCCCTTCACCTTGAACCAGAGGCTCCTTTGCAGATTCTGGCTGAGGCTAGTCTGCCTTTTCATCCTACGAGTCCAGATGGACATAATATTGCTCTTGCCGCTAGTCGGCTCAATGGTGTTATGCTGCTTCCGGGTGAGCGTTTGGGCTTTCTTGCCACGATTGGCGAGGTTTCGGCGGCGAATGGCTACGTGCCTGGTAGTGGTATCGAAAATGGGGTCATTGTCAACAACATGATCGGAGGGGGGATCTGTACTGTCTCGACCTTGCTGTATCGAGCTGCGTGGCATACGGGGTTACCTATTCTTGAACGCACAGGCCATCGTTACTGGCTGCGGGCCTATGCTGATCAGCCAGGGCTTGAAGCGGCTGTTGCAGTTCCGGATCTGGAATTGTCGCTTGGCAATGACACGCTCGGGGAATTGATCGTCGAAGCGGAGGTGATCAATCAGTTTGTGCGTGTGCGGATCTGGGGGCGTTCTGATGGGCGTACCGTGGTTGTTGCGCAACCAGAGATACGGACAGAAGGCCGTGCATCAGCGAGCAGTGCTGCGGTGGCCGAGACTGAAGGGAGCAGGTCTAGCTTTGCGGCCTGGGCGAATACGCAACAAGAGGCAAGGGATGTAATCAACCGGCGCACAATTCGAGGTGCTGATGGCCGTATTGTGCGTCAGGAACAGGTGTTGACACGGTATGCTGCGCTTCCGGTGCGGGCTACGCCCTCTGTGACGCCTGCGCCAACTTTGCCACCTGCGCCACCTGAAGAATTGCCTGATGGCAATCGTGTCAAAAGTAAGGCGATGAGCGTGCCTTGCCAGCCTGTGCTGGCTAGGTGAGCACGCGTGCTCACCTAGCCAGCACAGGCTGTTAGCTCATGGCTTCATCGGCAGCCATCGCCAGGGCGATATCTTTTTCGGTTAAGCCTCCAGCATCGTGGGTGGTGAGGGCGAGGGTGACTTTGTTGTAGCGAATGTCAATATCGGGATGATGGGCTGCGGCTTCAGCGAGAAACCCTATATGGGTCACAAAAGCAATGGCCCGTGGAAAGTCAGGGAGTTTGAAGGTCTTGCTCAGCATGTCACCCTGACGATGCCATCCCCGAAGGTTCTCAAGGGCTATACTGATTTGTTCCTCGCTCAATTTTGTCATACTCTACTCCTGAGTCTAGTGTCTAGTAACGAATGACCTGGTATGTTCAGTATACACCAGAGTAGTGTGGTGAGGCGGGAGGGTGTAGACAAGCAAGCTTGTTGGTCTGCGCCGAGATCCCTTTTCATCCTCTTACGCGGAGGTATGGCTTGGTTCTCAATTTTGACCAAGTGATCCTGTGGAGCGAGGCGCCCCTATGTGTAGCCAGGGCTGGTATAATAATGACACACATCTTCCGTCTATGTGACTGGCAGGGTGAGGAGTAAGCGGGTGTACCTTCCAGCTGCTGGTTGCAACGACGCTAATACAGGGGGCAGGCACCTATGCATACATCAGTCAACTTCGCATCGGCTTCCGCGCTCTCGATGGAAGCGCTGGCGGACCTATTTACGCGCTCGTTCGAGGCCTACTTCTATTCGGGGGTGACGACGCCGGAGGCATTATCGCGGCGAATCGCATCAGAGAATATCGATCTGTTTTCTTCGCTTATTCTGTGTATTGATGGTCAGCCATCTGGCGTTGCGCTGCTTGCGCGGCGTGGTGCACGAGCCTGGTGTGGTGGGTTTGGCATTGTGCCCGAGCACCGGGGTAACGGTTATGCCAATCAACTCACCGCAGCAATGATTGAGCAAGCGCAAAAGGCAGGGGCGCGCCAATTGACCTTAGAAGTGCTGGCGCGGAATATTGCTGCATTGCGGACATATGAACATGCAGGAATGCACGTGACCCGTCGGTTATTGATTATGGCGTGGCATCTTGGAGATGATGAGTTTGGGGGTAGACCGAGGATCGATGAACTTGAGGCCGAGACGCTGGTGCTTGACTATTTTGCTGACCTCCATCCGGCCCACGCCTCGTGGCAACGTGAGCCGGCGACCCTGCTGGCCCTGCCCAATTTACGTGGCATAGTACTGCGTGAAGATGGCGATGTGACCGCCTATGCGCTGGTTACCGGCGATGAAATCAGTATGCGCCTGTTTGATCTGGGCGCGTGTGATGAGATGGCGGCTCGTGAATTAATTCATGCACTTCAGGCGCATACAGCCAACTTAACCTGCATCAATGAGCCTGCTGATAGCCCATTGACGGGTGCCTTTTTGCGGTCTGGTTTTGTGGTGCCTGATGAGCAGTATGAGTTGACAATGGCGTTGTAAGATACGCGAAACCACCATCATGAGTGACCAGTTGTGATGGTGGTTTCGCTGAATAGATCATGGTAATGGAGCGCTACAATGCAACTTGGACCACGTATTACCGAAGGCAAAACGAAGATTGTGTATGCTCACCCTGATGATAGTGGGCTCTGCATTCTTGTGCATAAAGATGGCATTACCGCGGGAGATGGAGCGCGGCGTAATGAGATTCCTGGGAAAGGGGTGCTGGCTGGGCGGACGACGGCGAATGTTTTTGCCTTGCTTGAGCGAGCGGGTATGGCGACGCATTTTGTCCAGGCCCCTGAGCCAGCGATTACTGTGGTACGTCGTTGCCTGATGCTGCCGATCGAGGTTGTAATGCGACGATTGGCGACAGGTTCGTATTTGCGCCGCCATCCCGAGGTTGCTGAGGGGACGCGTTTTGACCCACTGCTGGTCGAGTTCTTCTTGAAGGATGATATTGCGCACGATCCCCAAATTAGTGAACATGAGATTGCTGTGCGGAATCTTGCGACATCTGATGAAGTCCGTCAGATGATTGCGGTTGGGGTAGAGGTCTTTACCCTGTTAGAACGAGCGTGGGCTGAGCAGGATGTGGTGCTGGTTGATCTCAAGATTGAGTTTGGGCGTGCGGTCAGTACTGAACAGGGGTCAAACCTGCTGGTGGCTGATGTCATTGACAACGACTCGTGGCGGATCTGGCCCGGGGGGGAAGCGGGACGGATGCTTGACAAGCAGGTCTATCGCAATGCGGCCACGATCAATGAAGGTGTGCTTGCGGATGTACGCTCACGGTATGAGCAGGTGGTGGCGTGTACCGAGCGTTTTGCTGAGTTTGAGTTGAATTGAAATCTATAGTATCAATATGCCTGAAGATTGGCTGAGTCTGTTTGCACTCGTGGGGGCTATTTTACATTGGATCCTCTTGATCGGCGCACTCTTTACGGTGCCGGTCAATCGCAAGCCATCCTCGGCGACGGCTTGGCTAATGTTAATTGCGCTTTTTCCCTTTGCGGGGTTCGTGCTCTTCTTGCTGATCGGGAGCCCCAAGCTTCCCTATGAGCGTCGGCTCAGGCAATTGACGATGGATGAACTGGTAGCGAAGGCGATCAGCGAAGCCCGTGATCATCCAGTGTTTGGTCCATTGCTGAATCCCCATGTTCCGGCGCGGTATCTGCCCTTTGCGAATCTCAGTGCTCATCTTGGTGGCATGGCTGCATTTGCGGGCAACGATGTTGCGGTGATTGACGATTATGATGAGATTCTCCGTCGTCTAGCTGAGGATATTGATACCGCTGAGCATTTTGTGCATATCCAGTTTTATATTCTCAACCGCGATGAAGCGACCGAAGAGGTATTCCTTGCCCTTGAACGTGCGCATCAACGGGGTGTTCAGGTGCGTGTCATGCTCGATGATTTTGGCTCAAACCGCTATCCTACGAGCAAGCAGACTGATGATTACCTCAAGACGTCGGGGTTTGGGTACGAGCGTATTTTGCCTGTTCGTTTGAGTAAGGGCCAGTGGGCGCGACCGGATCTGCGTAATCACCGGAAAATCGCGGTGATTGATGGCAGGATTGGGCATACTGGCTCGCTCAACCTGATCCGGCGTGACTACTTCCGCAAGGATGACCTCTATTATGATGAGGTAGTGGTGCGGGTGACCGGGCCAATCGTTGGGCAACTTGATGCGGTCTTTATCACCGATTGGTACAGCGAGACCGATACCCTCTTGAGCCAGGCTGAGCTTTATCATGGTGAGGAAGCGGTCGTTGCGACAGGGACGATGCTTTGCCAGGTGTTGCCGAGTGGTTCAGGACATGACGACGAGAACAATCTCAAACTCTTTACCGGGATGATCCATGGTGCGCATCATAAACTGACGATTGTGAACCCCTATTTTGTGCCTGATGACAGTCTGATGCTGGCGTTGACCAGTGCGGCACAGCGTGGCGTTGATGTCACGATGATCAACTCGGAGGCCCCGGATCAGTTTATGGTCTATTATGCGCAGCATTCGTTTTACGACGAATTGCTGCGCTGTGGGGTGAAGATTGCGCTTTATAAGAAGCCGATTCTGCTGCACTCGAAGTTTATGACGATTGATGACGATATTGCGATGGTCGGCTCGAGCAACTTTGATATGCGATCGTTCCAGTTGAATCTCGAGGTGAGCATGGTCTGTTACGACCGCAAGGTTGTGGCTGATCTGCGCCAAATTGAAGCGACGTACCTCGAACGCTCGATGATGCTCAGCCGCGATATCTGGGCGATCCGTCCGCTTTATCGTCGTCTCTTCGAGAATATTGCCCGTCTGACGGCTGCGTTGCAGTAGCGCCATTTATCGTTCTGGCGTGAGAGCGACGTTGCCCTGGGCATCGCCGATGCCATCGTTGCGCAACCATGCGGGTAGCCCAACCGGATGCCGTTGTTCAGGGGGCAAGGGGGAGATGTAGGGCGATTGCATCTTCCGTGCATGCACCCCACCAGGGCACCCGCAAGGTGTGCCCGTACACCGGGCCGGGTGCCGCCGTTTGCGCCGCTGGTTGTATGCACATGCTGCCACAGAGAGCGTATTTTTTTATCCGGTTTCGTATGATGCAACCGCCCTGGGGGGATTGATGCGAGGTCATTTCATTCGGCGGCGGCGGCGAATGAAGCGGAGGGAACTGATGTCCGCGTTTGCCGGGCAAAGCCGGGGACATCTACTTTACGCACCAGGATAACACAGATCGCAAGACCGATTGCTTCGAGAAAGAAGACCAGGCCATAGGCGATGTTGAGCGAGCCCGTGGTGATCAGGCCGAGATCGCGGATCAACCCGCCGAGGAAGATCCCGAGACCACGAAAGAGCAACTGAGCGACGGTCCAGAGACCGAGGTAGGCCCCGGCGCGGCGGTCAGAGGTCATCGCCATCAAGAGCGAAACGGCACCGACGGTATAGATGCCAAACCCGAGGCCAAAGGCAAAGAGCACCGGGATCAGCAGGGCCTCGGCTTCGGTGAGGGCAATTACCCCGAGCAGAGCGAGAGGGATACTGGTCAAGACCAGACCGATCACGGTGGTACCTGTTTGCTCGTGGGCCTGGCGGTTCCGCGTATAGATGACGGTACCGATGAGGCTGAGCACAACCCCGGTACCCCAATAGGCATTGAAGCGGGTGGTTTCGCCAACCGAAAGACCGAACACATCACCACCAAAGGGTTCGAGCACAGCGTCTTGGGCAAAGGCGCTGGTGGCACCGAGGGCGAGGAAGAGAAAGAAGAGTCGGGTACGGCGGTCGCCCCACATCTCGCGCAGGAGCGTACGAAAAGGCAGTTGTTCCGATGGAGCATCGGCGACAATGGTCCCGTGGCGTTGTTCTTCGCCGAGCAGCGAGAAGAAGAAGGCCATGGTAGCAATGCCCATCCCAAAGAGCACGATCTGCCAGAAAGAGGCCGGATCGTAGACCGGCATCATCAGGCCATAGATGACCCCGGCGATAGGAAAACTGATGACAAGGAACGTCTGCACGATGCTCATCGCTTGCCCTCGCTTCTCTGGGGGGGCGCTATCGCGCACAAGGGCGAGGAAGGTGCTGCCCGAGAGCAGGGTACCGACGCCATAGATGAGGAAGGAGAAGACGGCGAGTGACCAGGCGAGGATCGAGCGTGGATTGGCGGCGAGCATGACCGTAATGATGGGGAGCAAGGGTAACGAGAGCACCATTGGAATGCGTCCACCCCAGATATAGGGCAGACGATGAAAGCCAAAGATCGGGCGGGTATCGGAGCGATAGCCAGCCCAGATGCTCAACGGGGCGAGCAGATAACGCAAGGCTGAGAGCAAGGCGACCGGGGCCGCCCAAATATTCAAGTCTGAAATCAGGATGCGATTGAGCACACCTGAAGTTAAGAGATCAACAAACGACGAACCAATATGAAAAGACCCGATCTTCATGGTGCGTAGCACACTAAAGCGACGTGGCTCATCACTCACAGACAGCTCCTGGGGTATATAGCAGTCCTATCTGGGTTGTAAACAGGAGTGCCGACTTTAGCCGGCTTTAGCCGGCACTCCTCAGACACACATTGTCTAGGACTGCTATAGTATGAGTTTATTGATAACTCTGGGCAACGGCGAGATGGACTTCATTGGCGACATGACTGATACGGCGTAAGAGACGGGCCCGGTCTTCATTGCGTGGCCGGGTTTCTTCGGAGAGTTGCATCGCCGAGTCGACCAGGGTATCACGAAAAAAGAGAGCGGCTTCGAGGGCGGCGGTCAGGGGCATGCCTGCACGGAGGGCCAGGGTGCCATACTCGCCGCCGATGCGTCGGGCCTCGCGGAGCAATTCTTCATCATCGTGGGGATTATTGATATAGTGCAGGACGACGCCCATCAACTGTTGCCCGATACGGCGCCAGGCCTCACGGTCAGCCTCGGGGATGCGGGCGAGCCAGGCGCGATGGGAATGGGGCGCAGTGGCAATTTCGCTCCGCGTCTGGGCGGAGGTACGCGTGGCGAGTTCTGAGCCAAAAGCGCGACTGGTAAGCGACGTGCGGCGCGCAAGGGTCTCGATATCGTGACGCGCAAAGCGACGGTGCCCACCGGGTGTGATATAGACGGGCACCGAGCCTTCATCGGCCCAGCGCCGCAGCGTAGTGCTATGGACACCAAGCAACTTGCTGGCTGCGGAAAGCGAGAGAAAGGTAACCTCATCACGCTCGGGCATGGTGAACCTTTCGTAAATCTATAGAAATCTTAGTAAACGTCTTTAATTATAGGCAAGGTTGGTTGTTTCTGTCAATTGCATTGAGATTTTTTTCGCTCGTGGAAAAAGCCAGCATAGCTGGCTTTTTCCACGAGCGAAGGGAAAGGGCCGGGTGTTTCGATAGCGAAGGGAAAGGGCCGGGGGGTTAGACGACGTAGCGCCCTGGATTGAGGCGGTTGGTCGGGTCAAACTGGTGTTTGATGCTCCGCATGAGTTCAATGGTTGCGGGTAGTTGGCCCCAGGCTGGCATTTCGCGGCGCAGGTGGAGTGGGCCGCCGAGGACGGCGGTGGTGGGTTGATGGGCATACAAACGCTGGTGCCAGGTGCGTAGTTGCTCATCGTTGCCGCGTGCGCGGAGGTAGGCAACCCCATTCAATGACCGCGCACTCATGGTGAGGGCGATGCCGAGCTCGTGGGCGTTGGTGCGGGCGATGGTCAGGGCGGGGGCCAGTTGACTGGGGAGGGTCGTGAGTCGGATGACCAGTTCATCATCGGCGACGGTGGCGGTTTGGGGCAAATCATTGAGGTGCGCCCAGAGCTCGCGGTGGGCCTCATCGTGCAGGGGATGGGCTTGACCACCGGCCTGTGCGGTGCGCGCTGTTAGTTCGCGCAGATGGCGTTCGACGGCGGCGGGCAGGCCTTCGGTGCGCAGGGCGACGTGGATGGTGCTGTTGGTGAAGGGCGCAAACGTGAGTCCCTCGACATATTCGAGCGCCATGGGGGTCAACTGACTGGCTCGGATGCCCTCGATAAGTTGGAAGGCCGGTTCTGGTGTCGCAAAGGAGCAGAGGAGGCTAGCCTCGGCATTGGGCCGAGGGATGAGTTTGAAGTTGGCCGACACGATAATGGCGAGGGTTCCCAGGCTGCCAGTGTAGAGCTTCATCAGGTCGTAGCCACTGACATTCTTGACGGTCATGCCACCGGCTTTGCTGACGCGCCCGCTTGCCTCGACCACCTGGACACCAAGCAGGAGATCGCGACTGGTACCGTAGCCCAGGCGACGTGGCCCGTCCATTCCGGTGGCGAGCAGGCCCCCGATGGTACTCTGATGGGGCAAAGGCACATCAACCGGGAACATCTGGCCATTGTCGGCGAGCGTTGCGTTGAGCGTGGCTGCGGTCATCCCTGCTTGAAGCGAAATCGTCAGATCATCGGGCTCATAGATCAAGACCTGATTGAGGCGCGTCGTGCGCACGACCACGACATTGGTACTGGCGACTGGTGTGCCCCATGCCTGGCGCGTGCCGCCCCCATAGGGCACAACCGTCATGCCTTCAGCGGCAGCAGCGGCGACAACGTGGGCGACTTCCTCCACTGAATCTGGCTCAACGACGAGAGCGGGAACCTGATGGTGGAGGGCAAACGGAGCGCAAGCTGCGGGGTCTTCCAGGAGATGGGCCTCACCAACAAGTTCGGACAACTGGCGGGCAAGCAGTGCATGTGACATTCGTTTCCCCATTCTGCATCAGGAGTGGGCCAACTACATTTGCTGATGATTTGACGCAAAGGCGCAAAGGATGTTCAGAGCGCATCGAGACGCCAAATGTGCGACGGATGGCTGGGCCAGAAGCGTATCAGGAAACTTCGTTGACAGACTAATCAGGAACATGATCGGCGGACAAACAAGCTAGGCAACGTCACGATCGGCGAAGGCCATAATGTGGCGTTGTTCGGCGAGATCGCGTGCGTTCTGGGCTTTAGGGAAGATTTTGCCGGGGTTGAAACGACCCTCGGGATCGAAGCCCTGGTGGAGGGCGGCCATTGCGGCGAGATCGTCTTGATTGAAGAGGTAGGGCATAAACTCCTGTTTTTCCACACCGATGCCGTGTTCGCCGCTGATCACCCCGCCCTGTTCAATGCTGATGAGCATCATACGGTTGACCGCCTGGAGGGCGCGTTCATTCTGGTCGGGATCGCGCCGGTCGAAGAGGATAATCGGATGAAGATTGCCATCGCCAGCGTGGAAGACATTGGCGACTGGTAGATTCAACTCTTGGGCGATCTGGGCGACCTCCTCCATCATTTTGGGGAGGCGCGTACGCGGAACGACCGTATCAACGAGGTGGTAGGTTGGGGCGAGGCGGCCCATGGCGCCGAAGGCATTTTTGCGAGCAGACCAGACGCGCACCTGTTCGGCGGGGGTACGAGCGGGGCGCACATCAAGGGCACCATTTGACCAGCAGATCGCCACAATATCGTTCAGCAGTTCATCGAGGCCATCGGTGACTCCATCAACTTCTACAATCAGCAGTGCGCCAGCCTCATCGGGCATGCCGAGGCGATACATAGTATTGACCGCCTTGATAGCCAGGCGATCCATGATCTCGAGTGCGGCGGGCAAGAGTCCGCGGGCGATCACCTGGGAGACGGTACTGGTTGCGCCGGCGATATCGGGATAGAGGGCGAGCACGACGCGGATCGCTTCGGGCAAACGGGTAAGGCGCAACCAGGTTGCGGTCACGATCCCGAAGGTACCTTCAGAGCCACTGATCACCCCGGTCAAATCATAGCCGGCGCAATCAGGTGTACCGTCCCCTGTCCAGATCACCGAACCATCGGCGAGCACCATTTCGACACCGAGCACGTGGTTGGTGGTCACACCATATTTGAGGCAGTGGGGGCCACCGCTATTATTCGCAATATTGCCACCGATGGTGCATGCTTTTTGCGAAGAGGGATCGGGAGCGAAGTGGTAGCCTGAGAGCGTAAGGTACTGGGTCAACTCCCAATTGATCACCCCTGGTTGGACAAGCACGCGCCCATTGGGGAGATCGAGTTGAAGGATTTGACTCATGCGGGAGGTGCCAATAATGATTCCGCCGTGCATCGGGGTTGCCCCACCGGAGAGGCCGGTACCGGCCCCACGGGGAACCACAGGAACATCGTACTGCGCGGCTAGGCGCACGATTGAACTGACCTGTTCGGTTGAGGTAGGGAGCACGACGACGTGTGGGGCGTGGGTATCCATGACACATCCATCGGCATCATAGGTCATCAGTGCATCGGGATCGGCGACGACGCCAGTGACACCGACAAGCTGTTTTAGCTCAGCGATCAACCGGTTATGATCCATACCTTATTCCTCCATGAAGGGCAACAATGCGCTTCGCCAGCCCTGGCGTCAGGGCTAAAAGCTATGCTTGTGATGCTAAGACAAGGATAGAGCTGAATTGTACCATAGCCAGAGGCTTACGTTCATCGGCGGCGCGTTACGCCCTTAGGGCGATTGCATTATACGAAACCGGATGCAAACATACGCGCTCTGTGGCAGCATGTGCATGCAACCAGCGGCGCACACGGCGGCCCCCGGCAACACCAGGGCACCCGCAAGGGGTGCCCCTACAGGCGGGGTACGGGCACCCCTTGCGGGTGCCCTGGTGGGGTGCATACACGGAAGATGCAATCGCCCTGGTTACGCCTCTCCTAGTTCTTTTCGCCTAGCTGCACCATCGGCTGTTGAGGCAAGGGCAATTAGCCCCGTGCGCTGATAGCAAGGCCGGGTGTGACTGGTATGCTTGGGGACAGGAATGGTTGAAACGGAAAAAAGGAGTCGATGATGTGCCGTATTCAGGAGCAGACACGATCCTCGCATTACCCGGTTGAGGGTGAGACGGTGCAATTGGGGGCATTGGAAGGGACTGGTCGGCAGTGTGCGGGGCGTTTCCCGTGGTGGATGCTCTGGGTCGCCTGGCCCTTATTTTTCATCGTGAAGGGCTCGTGGCATCTGGCGAGTCCGTTGATGACCTGGCTTGGGGAGCCGTTGGTGTTGACGGTGACGCCGTTGCCATTATTGCTGGTTGCGATTGGGATTGCGGTGCTGATGATTGATCGCGTGCGGCGGGGATAGGGCACGGCGGGGGCACGGCGGCGCCGTGCCCGTACGTAGGGCAGGGCGGGGTGGGGGCAGGGCGGGGGGGGGGCAGGGCGGGGTGGGGGCACGGCGGCGCCGTGCCCGTACGGGGGGGCTGAGATAGAGGAGGGATGCACAATGGCTAATATATCGGCACAACCGATGACGGCGGAAGTTGAGGGTGAGTTTGTGGTGTTTCTGATTGGGATGCGGATCAATCAGTGGTGGAATGTGCCAGCCTGGTTACCGGCATTTTTGGCGATGCCGCGGATGTTGCGCGAGTTGGAGGCGCAACCTGAGTTGGGTTTTCTTGGTTCGATGGGAATGTTGCCAGTGATGGTACAGTATTGGCGTTCGTTTGAGCATCTCGAGGCGTATGCGCGTAGTCGTGATCATGCGCATCTGCCGGCGTGGCAGGCTTTTCATCAGCGTGTGCGTAAGAGTGGAGGGGCTGTGGGGATCTGGCACGAGACTTATCGGGTGACACCTGGCAATTATGAGACGCTTTATGCCGGGGTTCCCGCGCTTGGCTTGGGCAAAGCTGGTCGCTTGATGCCGGTGGTGCGTGGTAAGCAGAGTGCGCGGGCACGGATGGGGCAAGATGCGCATACGGTTGTTGAGACCGATGGGGGGGCATTGTTATAATGGGGATGAGGCCCACTTCCCCAACTCTCCCGCGCTGGAGGTTGAAGGGCAATACCTTGCAAAGAAGGCGGTTTTTTGACGCAAAGGCGCAAAGGCGCAAAGCTGTGTGGAGATGGATCAAACAAACCCGATCGGGCGCACAGGAGAGTTTAGGTTGTCTATGGTTGCAGAGAAGACGCGGCCTGATGATCCCTTTCATGATCATCACGATGCTATCCCCCACGGGAGTGTGCTGAATGTGTCGGGGGTGCTGGCTGCGCTGGTGAGCGTTGGTTTGCCGTTGGCGACTGGGGTGATCGAGGGATGGTCGCTGCTGCGAGTGCTGACGTACCTGGTGCTGGCTATCGGCTTTCTTGGCCTTGTGATAGGCTATCTGGTTTCGTCGCGGATCATGATTTGGGCGAACGCACGGATCGGTCTCTTTCTTACGCTCAGTGGCCTGTTTGGAGCGGCGTTGCTGGTGATCAGCGGCGAAACACGTACGCAGCCGCTTGCGCTGACGGTGCCGTTTGTGATTGCGGTGCTTAGCCTTGCCCCCCGTCAGGCAAGTTGGGTGGGTGTGAGTTACCTGATGCTCATCTTGGGTGGGCTCTGGTTGGGTGGGGTCAGGGTTCCCGAGGTGCTTTTTACAGCGGTGGCGATCTACGTATCGATCTTTCTTTTTATGTATGCGGTCGTGCAAATTGCGTTGACTCAGGCGCAACAACGGCAACAGGCAACGGCACTGGCACACGAGAATGCGCGTCTGGCGCGTGAGGCGGGTGCTGCGGCGACGCTTGCTGAGCGTAACCGGATCGCCCGTGAGTTGCATGATACGATTGCCCAGGGGTTGACTGCGATCACGATGCAGCTTGAAGCGGCGCAACGGGCTTTTGACCGCGACCCCGAACGGGCTCGTGTTCGTCTGGCGCGTGCCCACGAACTGGCCCGCACGACGCTTGGCGATGTGCGTCGTAGTGTCTGGACGCTCGCTGAGACTTCGCTTTCTGACAAGCAGATTGATTTTGTTTTGCAACAACAGGCACGCCAGTTTCAAGACCGGACTGGCATTGCGACGACGTGGATCTATGCTGGCCCAGGGCTTGCGTTGCCACCTGAGCAGGCTGAGCAGGTGGCCCGCATTGTGCAAGAGGCTCTGGTGAATATTGAGAAACATGCATACGCCAGGCATGTTGAAGTGGGCCTCGAGTCTGACGAGGCGGTTTATCGGGTCTGGGTACGTGATGATGGAGTTGGGTTTGATGCGGCGCTGCCAGTTGCGAGCACGCATAGGGGCGGCTTCGGGTTGATCAGCTTGCGTGAGCGAGCGCGGCTTGCGGGCGGCGATCTCCAGCTTGCGAGTCGTGTAGGAGGCGGCACGACGTTGAGCCTGATCCTTCCGGTAGATCAGAAACGAGATGAAGAACGATGAGCACGGCGACACCGATTCGTATCTTGATCGTGGAAGACCAGCGCATTGTCCGTGAAGGCTTGCGCGCCCTGTTGGAGGATGAGACGGTGGTGTTCTTGGTGGGCGAGGCGGCGCATGGTGAAGCTGCGGTTGCGCAGTACGAGGCCTTGCGTCCTGATGTGGTCTTGATGGATCTGCAGATGCCGGGGATGGATGGGGCCGAGGCGACGCGGCGTATTCGTGCGCTCGATCCGCAGGCGCGGGTGCTGGTGTTGACGACGTATGCAACCGACGAATTTATTTTTGCGGCGCTGCGCGCCGGGGCGAAAGGCTACCTGCTCAAAGATGCCTCGGCGGACGAATTGATCGCGGCAATTCAGGCCATCTATGCTGGACAGACGCAGTTATCGCCTGCGGTTGCGGCCCGACTCGTCGCGGGCGTTGGTGGGGGTGGCCCCGAGCCCCTGACGGCCCGTGAACTCGATGTGCTGACCTTGATCGGGCGGGGGCAGAGCAACGATGCCATTGCCGTCGCACTCAACATTTCGCCGCGCACCGTCAAAGTGCATGTACAGAATATTCTTGGCAAACTCAACGCCGCGAATCGCACCGAAGCGGTAGCGATTGCAGTGAGGCAGGGAGTGCTTTCGCTCTAATGCGTGCGGAGCACGCATTAGAGCGGTTGGTGTGCTTCTCGCGCAGCGGATTAAGCGGGTACGACCTCGAGGATCACCGGGGTGATGCGGCGAATATTCCAGAAGAAGCCAAAGGCGCGGTACATCAGGCCGTACTTTTGCTGGAGGACTTGATGACCGACAGTGCCCTCTTCGAAGGAGAGTACGCGGGCCATCCCTGATGCTGCTTCGCCCAGCACCTTGCCGCGGGCATCGCTTGGTGCTAGGCCAACTTTGCCGTTGTTGCGGATACGTTTGACTTTCCCCGAGTTGTCCTCCGTCACAATGTACATCCGCTCACCTTGCAGGGCGAACCAGACCGGGGTAGGTACACCTTCGCCACTCTTGCGGTAGGTGGTCAGGTTGATATACTTGTGATCCTGTAGATAGGCAAACGCTGTTGACTCGGTCATGATCTGGTGCTCCTTTGGTTGTCTTAATTGACATAAAACCTTTGACATAGGCAGGTTTCCAGGCCATTGGTTGCTGGCAATCTTTCTGCGCAGCTTACGTGCTGATGCAGGTAGCATACACTGTTCTGATTCAGGGTACATCAATGTCAAGGGCTATGCTATCATACCTCAAGAGCGTAGGCTGCGTTTCTATCAAAAGAACTATGGGACGTTCATGTTTATTTCGACTGGTCAATTGCCTGCTGATGCACAGGTTCAGGCGCTTGTTGATGAGGCGTATGCACGGTTTCGCTTGCGTGACGAAGGCGAGAATGCACAGCATTATCCGGCTCTTGCCCGGGTGCCCCGTGATCTCTTTGGGATCTGTGTTGTCGGGGTCAATGGCAAGATCTATGCCGTTGGCGATGCCGAGGTCGAATTTACGATTATGAGTGTGGCCAAGCCGTTTGTGTTGGCGCTGGTTTGCCAGGCGCTTGGCCCCGAGGTGGTGCGCGAGAAGATCGGCGTCAATGCAACGGGTCTGCCTTTCAATTCGATCATGGCGGTTGAACTCCATGCGCAGCGCCTGACGAATCCGATGGTCAACACAGGTGCGTTAGCGACAACCAGCCTGATCCCCGGGGCGACGGCGGAACTCAAATGGCAACATATCCAGGAGGGGCTGTCGGCGTTTGCCGGGCGTTCCTTGACGGTGAACGAAGAGGTTTATGCATCGGCGTCGGCAAGCAATCACCGCAACCGTGGGCTGGCCGCGTTTCTCTGGGGCTACGACCGGCTCTATTTTGATGCGCCTGCGACGCTCGATCTTTATACGCGCCAGTCGTCACTCAATGTCACCACGAAAGATCTGGCGATCATGGGGGCGACGCTCGCTGATGGCGGGGTCAATCCGGTCACCGGGGTGCGGGTGATGGACGCAGGGGTATGTCGGTATGTACTGGCGGTGATGGCAACGTCCGGGATGTACGAGACCTCGGGGGAGTGGTTGTATGCGACGGGCTTGCCTGGCAAGAGTGGCGTTGGGGGTGGCATTCTGACGATCGCACCGGGCAAAGGTGGGCTGGGTACCTTTGCGCCGCCGCTTGATGCGGCAGGCAACAGTGTCAAAGGCCAGTTGGTGGCGCACTTTCTTTCGGCGCAGCTTGGCCTCAATTTGTTTGCATCACAGCCTTTATGAGCAAAAAGCATTTCTACGCGGTGGTCGCTGGGCATACGCCGGGCATCTATACGGCCTGGGCTGGGGCGAATGGGGCTGAGGCGCAGGTCAAAGGCTTTCCTGGCGCAATCTTCAAAGGGTTTGCCACCCATGCTGAAGCCAAGCGCTGGTACGAGCAGCGTGCCGACCGTGTTCGCCATAGCGCAGCGTCGACCAATTTGGGAGGGAAGAAAGCCGCCCTGGCTCACCCTGGGGAGCCGGGGCGTGCCTCTGAGGCGGTCGGGGAGGAAGCTCCCCCGTCTGAGCCGACCCGTGCCTCCAGTTTCAACCCGAGCCTCCATGAAGAGGCGTTGGCGCAGGGCAAGGTGGTGCTTTACACCGATGGCGGGTGCCAGGGCAATCCTGGCAAAGGGAGTTACGGGGTGGTTCTGTTGTACAAAGATCACCGCAAGGAATTTTCGGCGGGGTATGCGTTTACGACAAATAATCGCATGGAGATCATGGCGTGCATTGCTGGCCTGAAGGCACTCCAAAAACCATCACACGTCGTCCTGTTTAGCGACTCAGCCTATGTGATCAACACCATGACGAAAGGCTGGGCCAAGCGATGGCGTGCCAACGGATGGCAACGCAAGGTAGAGGGCGAGCTTGTGCCGGCGCGCAATGCTGATCTCTGGCAAGCGATGCTGGATCTCTGTGATTATCACGAGGTCACATTTGTGAAAGTGCGTGGTCATGCTGGCATCCCTGAGAACGAACGCTGCCACGAACTCGCCTCGCTGGCGATGGGGCAGGGTGATCTGTTGATTGATCATGGATTTGTTGGTGGATGAGATGCCGACGATCTGGCTTCGGCGGTGCTGCCGTTCCTCCGGCAGACAGCCCGTGCGTGATTATGGTTGCTGCGGTGCTTGAGGGTGCGCATCGCCAGTGATCGAGTCGATCATTTTTATCAACGTCTTTAGGTTTACTGGTTTGCTCAGGTAGGCATTTGCGCCCGCCTGCAGACAGCGTTCCCGGTCGCCGGGCATAGTCAACGCGGTCAGCGCGATAATTGGTGTGTTTGCAAAGCGTACATTGGTGCGTAAACGTCGGGTCGCTTCCAAACCATCCATCACTGGCATCTGGATATCCATCAAGATCAGGTCTGGCGTGATCGCCTCTGCCATTTGGATGGCTTCCAGGCCGTTTTCGGCGCTAACCACGTTGTAGCCATAGCTTGCGAGAAAATCCTTGATCGTCATAACCGTCATCGCATGATCCTCGACCAGTAAGATCGTGCCCTGGTGCCTGGATGCAATGGGGGCGATCTTTAAGCCGTCGATGGGCGGGTGGGCAAGCGAGGATGCATTCTCCTCGCTCACCCAGGGCAAACTGACGGTGAAACAACTCCCCTGTCCAACGGCACTTTCGACTGCGATACTCCCGCCGTGCAACTCGACCAGGCGGCGCACCAGGGCCAGACCAAGCCCGGTACCCTCCTGTGCTCTGGTGAGACTACTATCGACCTGGGTAAAGGGATTGAAGAGTTTTGGTAGTTCATCGAGGGCAATACCGATACCGGTATCACGAATGACAAAGCGTACCAATTCCTGCTCGGCATCCCCGTGAATTTCAAGGGTCACCTTGCCGTTGGCTGGCGTAAATTTGACGGCATTGCTCAGCAGATTGACCAGGATTTGCTTTAGCCGGCGAGCGTCGGCGGTGATGATGAGCGGGTTCGATGCGGCGCGGTAGCTGACCTCGATGGCTTTCTTGAGCGCCATTTCTTTGATGAAGATCAGGCTGGCCTGGCACATATCGTTCGCGAGTACCGTTTCGAGGTTGAGATTGATCTTGCCCGCATCGATCTTCGCGAGATCGAGGATGTCGTTAATCAAGCTGAGCAGGTGTTGTCCACTGACTTGAATATTTTTAACATACAGCAGTTGTCTTTCATTAAGCGGGCCGCGCAGTCCTTCGTGGAGAACCTCTGCCATGCCCATGATGCTGTTGAGCGGGGTCCGCAGTTCATGGCTCATGTTTGCCAGGAAGGCGTCCTTGGCCTGGTTGGCATGCTTAAGCTCGGCGTTTGTGCGGTGCAACTCGGCGGTGCGTTCAGCCACGCGCTGTTCAAGCTCGGCATTGGAACGCTGGAGGTTCTGGAACAATTGTGCATTGTCAATGGCAATGGCAGCCTGGCCTGCCAGCGTTTCGAGAAATTCTAGCCAGCCCTGCTCGGGACACAGCGGCGTGCGGTGATAGACCTCGAGCACGCCTTTGATCTCGCCTTTGGCGATGAGGGGAACACCGTAGTAGTCAACAAACTCCTCGTTAGCAAGCCACCGAGCTTTGGAATCGTGACAATCTTCCTTCATCAAGCCCGTGAGATGGATCATTGTGCGTTCGAGCACAACGCGACCGGCATAGCCTTCACCCAGTGTCAGATTCCTCATGCCGACGTTAGGCGAGCGAAACCCGCGATTGACGGTATGTTCGAGCACCTGGGTGTTGGGGGCGTACAAAAGGATCATGCCGGCATCCACCTTCAACTGCAAAAGAACCTGTTCGAGCACAACCTCAAGACTGATGCACAGGTCAAAGCTCGAGCTAATCGCGGTATCGATCTTACGCAGTCCGTTCAGGCGTCGCAATTGCAGGCGGATCTGTTCCTCCGCCGCTTTGCGCTCGGTGATGTCTTGCAGAATGCCGTGAATCTGTGGTTGGCCATAATCATCGAAAACCCGCTCACCGATCGCCCAGATCACCCGAGTCTCGTTCGTGCCTCTGGGGTGGATTGCGAACTCCTCTTCGAAAGGCACCCCGTCTGCGACGAGCGCAAACAGACGTGTTGTGACGCGCTCGGCATATGCTTGCGCGAGCAGCGCGTAGATGGCGTCGTACGCCATCACGGCATCTGGAGGGAACCCGTATATGCGATTGACCTGCTCGGAGCCGCGGAATTCCATCGCCGCGGGATCGAATGTCCAGTGACCCATGCGACCCATGTGCTGCGCTTCACGGTAGCGATCGGTCAGCGTGCGGAGCGCAAGCTCGGACTGCTTCCGTTCGGTCACATCGCTGTCCCACCCCCGATAGCCGATGACGTTGCCATGCTCATCGTGCCTGGGCACACCGGCAGTTATGACCCAGATGACGCGGCCATCGCTGGTCAGGATGCGATTCTCATAATCCAAAAGGTCGTCGCCGACCAGCATAATGCGCAGAAAATCTTCTTTCAGCGAATCCCTCTCTTCAGGCGGCGCGAGATCGTAGAAGTGTTTCTTGCCGACGAGTTGGTCGGGGTGGTAGCCGAGGACACGTTCAACCAGAGGGCTGACAAACGTGTACAGGCCGTGCACGTTGACTTCCCAGGTGTAGGTGCCGCTCCGCGCCGCCACAACTTCATAACGTGCCTCACTCTCTTTCAGCGCAGCTTCTGCATAGGTGCGTTCGAGCAGCGCGAACATGATGTTGGCGAACATCTCGAGCCGGTTGATCGCCACCTCGGACATCGTTCGTTCCGTATTGGTGCTAAAAGCGAGTATGCCGATCAGGGTGCCATCGGGGTCTTTCAGTGGCACGTTGATGTTGTTTGTCACGCTGAGGTGAGTGTACACCTCCTTGTCGCGGGCCGCTTCCGTTGGTAACGCCGCAACATCGGTGATTGCCACGGTTGCGCCCGTCTTGCGTAGCTGCTCAAGCACCCACGGGAAGTACTCCTGGGCCTTGATCACATCAGGCAATGGCGGCCCGTTGTCCCGGTGATACATGTACTTCAGCACCATGGTCTCCGGATTGCTGCGTTCGGTGAGTTGCCAGATGGCCCCCATATCCAGGTCGACGCACTCACAGATGCGTTGCAGCGCATGCTCGATCTCCCTGGCGCAGTGCTCGGCATCGACGCTGACAAAGCGAGCAGCGAGGTCGGCTACCAGGGTCTCGATGCGTAGCCGCTCGTGCAGTTCGTCTTCAGCCACCTTCCTTGCGGTGATGTCACGCACCACGCCTTCTGTGCCGATGATGTGACCATTCTCGTCGCGCAAAAGTCTTGCGTTCATCGAAGCCCAGAAGGTCGACCCGTCTGAGCGGCGCGCCTGAACCACCCAGTCGGTAACGGAGTCGTGCTTCTGCAACTCGTTGAGCAGCGTTTCGCGTTGTGCTCCATCCGCATACAGTTCCTGGGCATCTATGCCGATCATGTGCGCAGCCGAGCTGTAGCCATACATGGATGGGGCGGCAGGATTCACGAAGGTGAATTGTCCGGACGTGTCGGCTCGGAAGTAGGCATCCTGGAGATTGGCAAGGATGCCGCTCAGCAACGCTTCGCGCTCCCGGATGTTTTTTTCCACCAGCACCCGCTCGGTGATGTCCCGAATATAGCCGTGCCAGAGGACGCTTCCGTCGGGCAGAGTCATGGGTGTAGCCATACCCTCGACCCAGATGGTTCGCCCGTCCGGGTGGTTGACACGATACTCGGCATGCCAATCGTTGAGCGTCCGGGCCGACGTTTCAACACTCGCGGCAACGCGCTCCCGATCTTCAGGATGGATCACGCCGAGCACAGGCGTGGCGTCGTGGGCAACCTGCTCGGGGGTAACACCATAGATATCGCGGATGCCCGCAGTGGCGTAGGGGAAATAGGCGCTTCCGTCGGGTCGGCGGCAGTACTGATAGAGGACGCCGGGGACATGCTTTGCCAATAACTCCAGACGACTAAAGGCCTCCTGCAGGGCTTCTTCGGATCGCTTCACATCGGTCACATCGCGGGCGATGCCAAGATACCCTGTGATTGCGCCGTTGGCATCGCGCAGTGCGGAGCCATTGGAAACATGCCAGCGCCAGGTACCGTCCCGATGCTGAACTCGGTATTGCACGCCGCTTTGCTTCGCGCCAGTTGTAAGCGTTTTCTCCAGAAACTCGCGGCAGAGGTGCACATCTTCAGGATGGACGTACGGTTCGAAGGAACGGCCAAGCGCTTCTTCCGCCGGCTCGCCCATAAATTCGCGCCAGTTTGGGGAAACATACGTGAATAGTCCCGCCGAGGAGACCGCGTAGATAATGTCGTTGGCATGCTCGATGAATGAGCGGAAGCGTTCATAGCTTGCCCACGGTTCTGCTGCTAACCGTTTGTCCTCGGTGATATTCATGTTCGTACCGGGTGAAGGCTCAAGCAACTCCTTGCTATCGTCGAGATTATTTTGCATGATGTCGTTCCTGATCCCCCTGCTTGCGCCTGGAATGCTCAATCACTAGCGCTGATGCCACAGGTACACCGGCGCACTCCCCACGTCGATCCGCATCTGCCCGCCCTGAGCTTCGATGGTGCGCAGGTTACCCGAGCGATCAATGATGCGCCCGCTGTTCGCCCGCGTTGCCAGGTTGACCCACGCCCCCGGCGGCGACCAGAGAATGTCGAGGGCTTCGTTGCCCCGTTGGAGGCGTAGATCATACACCTCGTAGCCGGTGATGACTGTGAGATCATCGAGCCAGATGGTTCCGCTGCCAACAAAGTTGTCCACAATGTCGTCAAAGACAAGTGTGACGAGTGAGGCTGGAAAATCGACCCGTCGATTCCCGCCTGGGACGATGACGTTGCCTGGTTCGACTTCGCCCAGGATCGGGACACGCAGAAAGTGCCAGCCTGGTGCCCCCGCCGGGCCAAGCACGAATTGCAAGACTTCGCCTTCGGCATCGCGGATCAAGACCTTCAGATTGTGCGGGCTGCCATCTCCATAGACCCATACGCCGACGGCATAGGGTTCGCCGAGAAGCGGCAACGCTGGTTGCCGTTCGAAAGCGACGTAATCATTGCCCGTCGTCGCAAAATTATAGCTCAGTTCTGCCCCGCCCCGCCCACTCCGCGCACGGCTGCTTGGGCGCAGCGTGCCGTTGGGTTCGCTGACCCGCTGCCAGGTGGCGAACGCTTCAAAGGTATCAACCACGTTCATCTGAAAAAGATCACGCCTGCTCACATACGTTGCCCCGGCTAGTTGCTGGTTGAGGGTGCGCAAAGCGTCAAAGGCCGGTTTCCGTGATCGGTAGTCGGTGCGCCCACTGCCATATCTGATCAGGCCATAGGGGTTGTGCGCGTCATCCTTGAAGCTGTACCAGAAGATCTTCTCGACCCCCGCTTCCCAGAGCATCAGGTTGGCCCGGACAAGGTAATCGGCCTGCATCTGCTCGTTGGTGCGCCCCATCGCGTCGCGGTCGCCTGGCCCACTCGCCCAGCCTACCTCGGTGACCCAGATGGGCTTCTGTCCGTGCTGGGTGGCAACGGCGCGGACATCCGTGAGCGCTGCCGCCAGGTTGCCATCCTCGGGCCCGTACGGATCGACGTACGGGTGGATTGCCAGGACATCAAAGCTGTTCCAGCCACCCTGCGCCGCTACTTCGCGCAAGAACGTCGTGTCGTAGGGGTTGATCCCGCCAATCAGAATCGTTGCACTCGGATCAGCGGCGCGAATGGCAGTGGCTGTTTTGATCAAAAGCCGCGTGTAGGCCGCAGCATCAGGTGTGGGCCGCCAGAAGATCGGGTGATCCGGCTCGTTCCAGATTTCCCAATGATTGACATAACGACGGTAACGCGTAACGACACGCTGGGCGTACGCAGCGAAGGCGTCGGGATCAGGGGCGTAGTATGAGACATCGTTGCTCGGGTCGCCTGGGTACGGGGTTGCCCAGCCGACCGAAGGACCCAGGACGCCAAGGACGTTGATGTTGCGACTCAACAGTGCCCGCATCGCCGCGTCGGTAAAAGTCCAGTCCCAGACGTCGGGCTGTGGTTGGACACGGTGCCAGTGAAAATCTTCGCGCACCCACGTGACGCCTAGTTCGCTCACCAGCGCCGCTGGAATGTCCATCGTGGTTGCGTCGGGATAACGGGTGGCCAGATGGGTATTGAGTCCGAAGACCGCTGGCCCCGTGGGGCCATGTACTGGAACTGAGGTTCGCTGCGCATGGCTTGTCACCGGGATTATGCTCCCGATCAGCAGCGCTGCAATGAAGATTATCAGGCTCCACCGCCACAGGTGTTGTCGCATGGTTTCTTCTCTCCAGGATGTTCACTACCCGCGTTCCGAGGAACTGCGTAGCGAGTCCATAGTTTCACGGGGCAAGCGTAAGTACTTCGTCAGTCGTTACTTTCACCCCTGCTTCAGGTTCGTAGAGGACTTCAAGTTGCGCTTCGGGGCCGCTGTAACGCCCGGCAAGACGGGCTCGCCCCGTGAGCGTGTGGGTGTAGACCCCCGGTACAAGGTTGGTGCCGCCGAGCCGAATGATCTGTCCGTCGCGGCTCGTTGCTGCGGCGTGGATCCACGGTGCTTGCGCTGATAGGCCGAGCGGCTCGATGCCGGCAGGAAATTTGACGCGCAGGTCGGCCCGCAAGGTCGGTTGGATAATGACGGTCGTTAGTCTGATGCTGATCAATTGGCCTACCTGAAGGTTGGCGGAATCGAGTGGTGCGCCATTGGTCGGGTCAAGCAACGTTTGCTCGAGGACAAACAGGCGAGCCTTGTCGGTCTGCACGACTGGAAGCAGTTGATACGCCAAGAGGTATGGCTCGTCACGCGATGTTGTTATGCGTAGTTCAGGCTGTGAGGCTAGCCCAGTTCTGTCAAGCGCAGTACGTACCGTTCGTGTTACGGTTGCAGCGGTGTCAAGCACTGGTACGCCATCAAGGGTGAGGCGCACCGAGGTTGCCTCGGTCGCCGGTGACCCTGGAAGCAAGGCAACGGCCACCCGTGCCGCATCATACGCACTCGGCCATCCCCTGGAGGTCCAGGCTTCCAGGAGGGCTTGGCTGGCCCCTGGCAGATCGGCCGATCCAGGCCGCCGATTGCGCAAGGCCTGGGTGACAGCACCAGTGATGGCGCTGGGGCTACGTGGAAGCGCACTGGGCTGTTCGCTGTTCCAGTGAATCGCTGCGATGGCACCGGGGCGCGCTGGTTCACGCACTGCCAGGCTGCCGAGCCGGTCGATCAGCGGGGCGGCCTGATTGACTGGCAAGGTCAGCGCCAGAAACGCCAACCCATCGGCCTCGAGCGCTTCGTTGCGCAATGCTCCGATCTCTGGATCGCTTCGTCCAGCCCGATGCAGCACATAGGTGAGATACGCCCGGGTGTCGATATCCACGGTTGAGCTGACCCGTCCCAGGTAGCTGATTGCCCGCAGGTCGGGTGGGCGCGTATCGTTGAGCAACGTGCGCACGGCGAGTTGCGCTTCGAGGGCAAAAGCCGTCACAAAGGGATCCGAGGCTGTCCCGGGCCACCATCCCCAGCCCCCATCACTCGCTTGCGCCCCCTCGAGCTCGGCCAGCGCAGTACGCGCCACGTCGGCCCACAGGCGCGTTTCGGCCTCATCATTGCTACTGGCCAGCCCTGCGGCAATCAGGGCAAGCGCGGCCACTTCTTCGTTGGAACGGTCGCTGATCTGGACGAGCGCTTCGGCCTGGGTGGCAAGCGCGGCCCGTAGACCAGGCGCAAAGGCTAGCACAAGCCGCTCGCTCTCGCCAAGGTCAACCCGTGTCGTCAGGGCTCCCCTCCTTGCCAGCGTGATGTTCTGCTGGGGGAGATCGGGGAGCAACGTGGCCTGGGTGAGCGTATGTTCAAGTCGTTCGCGCAGGTCGTCACTGGTGATCTGGAAGCCGACGCTCCCCTCGTGCGCCTGATCTTCCAGGCTTGCCTGCCACGCCAGCGCGGTCGCTTCGCCGGGGGCCAGGCTGATCGTCAGTCCACCTGCACTGGCCGGGGCCAGTTCGAGAGCGCTGGTGGCGACTCGCAGGGTGAGCGTGCGGCTGAAGGGGCTCGTATTGGTAAGCGCAAGATCGATCTGAGCTTCATCGGTTGGCCCCAGGATGACTGGTGCGATCAGCCGGGTTGCAATCGGCAGAGTCGTGGTAAGCGTTGTCGCGTCGGCAACAGGACGTGCGTTTGACCCGAAGGCATACGCAGTGAGCCGCCACGTCCCGGCGGTGGTCGGCGCATCAACTGCCCCCGCTAATACCGCCTCTCCCTCTGGGCGTAAGGCGGGGCCAAGTTGGTAGCCCGGCGGCATCAATTGTGGTTGGGGCGCATTGAGGCGTGCCGGGGCCACGGTTTCGCCCTGTGGGGGAACCGCAGCGATCACTGGAGCCAGCGACGGTTCGGGCGCAAAGACGCGCAGGTCAGCCTCGTTGGGCAGTTGCTCGGCTGCCCCGAGCGTTACCAGGAGGCCGGAGGCAGCCTGGCCCTGGCCTGCGATAGTCGTAAGCGTGAGCGCAACTGACGCCCCGGGGCGCACCTCGGTGAGACTGGAGGCAATGCGTACATCCCGTGCGGCTTCTTCCCCATCCACCAACAGACGTGTTGTTCCGGCAAGATAGGTGCTGCCTGTGTCAATCACTGCCCCGATGACGATGCCCGGGGCCATCGCTGCCGTGATCGGGAGATTAAAGACCTGTCCGGGTTGCGCTGTCAGTACTTCGACCTGCTGCAACCCATCGCCCGCGATAGTCAACAGGATGTTGCCTTGACTGACCGGAGCAGCGATCAACAGCCGGGCAAGATCGCCGGGCTGATACCGCTCACGATCCGTCACCAGCGCGAACCTGCGCTCATTTGTACTCCACCCGATGAAGCGTTGTCCATAGACCCAGAGTGGTTGCTGGTGGGTGACGGTGCCGCTCCGCACGAGCACATTGTATTCACCAGGATTCAGTTGCACCAGTTCGGTGCTGGCGAGGCCAGCAGCGTCGCTCACCATCTGGCGGGTCAAGATCGGGGCAGTTGCGTTGCCTGCCCGCAAGACTTCGAGTTGCACCGGGACATTCGCGACAGCCTGACCACGCCCATCGCGTACCAGGACTTCGACCTGGCTGCGCTGGTCGGTTGCCACAAGGCGGCGCGGTAGGCGCAGCGCAAGATTGTTGCGGCCTGGCGTAAGCACACCTTCGACCATGACAGGCTCAGGCTGACCATCTATGGTAACGAGCAGCACATAGGTCATTGCGTGCAACCCTTCGCCAGATGTTGGCAGACTCAACTTCAGACGCCCCTGGGCATCGGTCTGGCCCGCCCCGGTAAGGGTTAGAGGGGGCGGCAACGCTGGTGTGTTGGCCACGAAGCCATCAGGTGGTGCGGGTGGGGCCACAGCTTCGAGCGTAAGACTCCAGGTAAGCCTGGTCTCAAGAGGGGGCAGGCCGTTTCGTTGCACCGTCACTTCGAGTTCACGCTCATTCAGTGGCGTAGCCTTGAGCTCAAACGAGGGTGCTACAGGTGACACAATGCGCACGGGCATCAGGATCTGCGCATCCCCGAGTGTTGCAGCGAGTCGGTACGGCCCGGGTGCCGTACGGCTCGCCAAAACCAGTGTCCCACTCACAAGACCGGTGTTTGGCTCGAATTGGCAGGTTGTTGCGAGGCCGACCGGGTTGCCAATTGGCTGGCGTAGCTGCAGGCGGCATGTTGGTGGGCTGGCAAGCAGGTTGCCTGATTGTTGGCCGGCAAAGCCGGTCACCGTGATCGTCTCACCAGGATGATAGATCGGCTGATCGGGAAAGAGCAGCGCACTGAACGAGGGACGGGTCGCATCTGGTGTCACCAGGCGCCAATCACTCTGCACAACCGCCGGTTCGCCATCCTCTGTCAGTGCCAGCAGGCTCCCCGTGTTTTCTGTGAGCCCCGAGGCGATCCAGGTTCCATTGGCATCCGTGCGCCCGCGGGCGATCAGGCGTTCGTTGCGAAACAGGGCCACCGGCAGATCGCCACGCGGCATACCGACACGATCACTCGCCCAGATCAAGACCTGACCGGGGTAGTGCTGCACCAAGAGGCGGGTCGTATTCACGAGCACAACCAGGTCGGCCCGCGGCCCTTCAGGGGTAACCAACCGCACATAGTAAGCCCCGGGATCAAGCGGGTCGCCATCAACCAGCCCGATCGGCAGACTCTGGCGCACAAGTTGATCGGACCCCGTTGTGCCTGGCGCACGCCAGATGCGTGATGGTGCCTGTCCGTAGCGCTCGGGGACAAACCCTGCGCGTTCTTCCGGGCGTAACGCCATAAAGCGCAAGAGGGCAGGCTGATCGAGCGGATAGAGGCTGACATTCACGCCCGAGAGGTTGCGCATCGCGAGATCGAGCGTTGCCGGGGTGGAAGGTTCGAGGTTCACCAGATCAGCAAAGGCGTCAGGTACCGTGAGTGACGGTGGGGCCGGGGCCGTACGGAGCGACACAACTGCGTCAGTTCCGAGGGGTTCACCATTGCGATCGCGTGCGTCAGCGGCAACAGTCAACGTATAAAGGGTTGACGGCTCAAGCTCGGGTCGCAGCAACACCTCGCTCGAACTGGTTGTCAGCGCGAGATCGGCGACTGGTGGCTCAAAACGCACACTCGCCTCGAGAGTCGTGGCGTCCATCGGCGTACTAAAGATCAAGCGAATGGCCTCTTCCGGTGGCAAGATCTGGCCCTGGCCGGGAAAGAAAGCAATCAAGCGGGGTTGTGGTTCAACCTGAAAACGCCAGATCTCGGCGAAGCCGCGCTGATCTGACGGCGAATCGCCCAGTTGCACCGCATACGTCGTTCCGTAGGCCCAGCCTGACGTAGGGGTAAACGTAACCACCTGGGTCGCACCAACTTGCGCCGTGGCTAACTCACCTTCGATCGTCGGACTCATCACGAGCGCCTGTCGTAATCGTTCCGGTGGAACCGGAACATCGAGCACGAAGCTCAGCGGGGTACGAGGCGTAACCGCAGAGGCCCCGGGTTCGGGCGTTCGCGTGTGCCATACGGGCCAGCGTGTGGCAAACGCCCAGTTCACTGGCGTGCCCAGTTCAATGCCACGCAGGTCGGTCAGCGTGGCCGCCACTGTCACGGTATAATCGGTTGCGGGAAGTAGCGGACGCAGGGGCCGGATCAACAGGGTAAATTGATCAAGCCACTGACCCGCAACTTCAGCTGAAGGCTCAAGCTGCAGAAAGGTTGGCGTGAAGGGTTGTTGCACCTGATCAGGCGCGACCATTGGTTGACTAAAGACCAGGGCCACCGCCGTATCGAGCGCAATGCCGTTCCCTTTGGGCAGAGCCGCGAGGACGGCAGGCTCAACTGCGGTACGGAAGATCACCTCGACGGGGTCTTCGAGTGGTCGCCACCAGCGGCTCAGGGCCACCTGGTCAAGGCGCACCGTATAGGTCATGGCCGACGTCAGGCGCTCGATAGGGCGCAAGGTCAGCGCCTGGGCATCAGGTGACCAGAGCAGATCCCCCAGGACTGGTGGCTCAATCGAAAGGGCCTGTTCGACACTTGCCCGATTCATTGGCACGCCAAACTGCAGCGCAAGAGCATCCCGCGGGCGCACATCAACCGCACCATCAGGCGGGTTGATCGCAAGCAACGTGGGTACTGAGGCCCATGGCGTCAACGGGATGAACCAGCGGGCTAGAACAGCAAGCACCAGCACGAGTGTGGTGGTACCAAGTAAAACGAGCCAGATCCGAGCGAGGAGGCGCAGTACGGCCATCGCGGACACACCCTCCATCGTATGCGCAGGTCATAGCATGAGTATAGCATATCAGGTTGCGTGATCAATTGATCATTGTTATGCTATAACCTGTTATCGCGATCAAGCTACGCCTTCCTGCGGCCCCGGAGAGCTCTCACTTGTGCTGGCGAAAACAGCCAGCGAAGCTGGTTGTTTTCGCCAGCACAAGCATGGGTTTTAGGGCGACAGCCCTAAAACCCACGCGCATGGGGCATCAGCCCCCAGTATAGGATCACTGTGAAACAGATTACCATCGTCAAAGTTGGTGGCAACGAGCTTGATGACCCGGCGTTCCTGACCGGGTTGACCGAGGCAGTGGCTGCGTTTGTCGGGCCACTGGTGCTTGTGCATGGCGGAGGCAAAGAAATCACGGCGGCGCTTGCGCAGGCTGGTGTGCCCAACGAGTTCATTGCCGGGCTACGGGTCACTTCGCCCGAGGCCATGGCTCTTATGCAACAGGTCGTCTGTGGGACGATCAACCAGCGCGTTGTTGCTAGCCTGGTACGGGTTGGCGTGCGAGCGCTCGGGCTCAGCGGGCTGGATCTTGGCGTCTTACGCTGCGTGCCCCATCGTCCTGACGGGCTTGAACTCGGGCGTGTCGGCTTGATTACCCTGGTTGATGCTGATGCACTTCACGCGATGCTCGCCCAGGGCTGGGTTCCAACCTTTGCCCCAGTGGCGCTTGGCATCGACGATGGGCTGAGCTACAATGTCAATGCCGATATGGTGGCTCAGGCGGTGGCTGGTGCGCTCGCCCCGAGCGAACTGGTCTTTGTGAGCAATGTGCCCGGTGTTATCCTTGATGGCGAGGTTGCGCCTCTGCTTGATCAGGCCGCAGTCGAGCAGTCGATTGCCTGTGGTGCGATCAGCGGTGGCATGATCCCCAAGGTGCGCGCTGCCCTTGATGCTCTGGCGGCGGGGGCAACGCAAGTTCGGATTACCAATCTTGCGGGTTTTGCCGCAGGCGGTACCCGTTTTCTTGCCTCATGAGTAACGAACCAGCAATTCATTATGTTGTCGCGAGCGATATCTTTCGTGACCTGAATCCGACCGAGCGGGCTGAGGTTGAACGGCTGATTGCCTACAATGTCTATCCGCCCGGCCAGATTTTTCATGCGCCCAATGAGTACGGCGAGCAACTCTTTGTGCTGCGTTCGGGGCGCGTGCGGATCTACAAACTGTCACCTGAAGGCCGCGCCCTAACGCTTATGGTGCTCGAACCAGTGACGATCTTTGGTGAAATGACCATGGTCGGCCAGTGGCTCCACGACACCTTTGCCGATGGCATGACCGAGTGTGTTATTGGTGTGCTGGGTCGTGACACGTTGCGCCAGATTATCGAGCGCTATCCCCAGGTCGCCCTGGCTTTTATGGAATTGATGGGCCAGCGCCTCCAGGCGATGGAAAACAAACTCGCTGATATTGCCTTCAAAAGCGTTCCGCAACGGCTCGCCAGTGTGCTGCTCAACCTGGCCGGGGTGAGCGCGATGGCGCAACCGCAACCAGCAATCCCCCCGAGGGTGGTGCGCTATACCCATCAGCAACTCGCCGAAATGATCGGCTCGTACCGCGAGACGGTGACCAAAGCGATTGGTGAGTTGCGCGAGAGTGGTTTGATCCGCATCGAGGATGAAGCGATTATCTTGATTGACCTGCCCCGCCTGCGCAAACTGGCGCATCGCTAAGCGAAGTGCTTGAGCGAGCAAAAACCGGCTAGCAAAGCTAGCCGGTTTTTGCTCGCTCAAGCAGTTGTGCCTGCCTACAGGGGCTTAGCGCCGTGCACGGGGGCGATTGCGCATACTATTGTAGTAATTGTCAATAGCTTTGCGACTGGCGTCATAGAGCTCACTCCAGTTCATCAATTTCACATCGGGAACTTTGCGGCGTCGCTCGATCAATACCCATGCCCAGAGCGCACCCTGTGCGATGATTACAAAGGCCATGATTCCGAACATAATCCAGCCATCCATAGAGGCCCTGCCTTTCCTGCGCACTCATCATTTGACATATCATACCGCGCCCTGACGGTAGATGCAAGTCTTTTGTGGACGTTGCTCACGGTTTGGGTAAGGTTCCTTCTGCGAACATTTGCATTATACAATTATTCACACTCTCCCGACAACTTTTGATGAGATATGCTATAATCCTCCACAGTAATATCCCCCGTGTTTTAGTATGGCTTGTGCGACATAATAGGAAAGTATCCTGCTCAAGTATCTTTCAACTTGAACTGTGCTCTGCTTTGCGACGATCAGGCACGTGCATGACCCTGGTGCGTGTCTCAGGAAAAAGGAGTTTTTGCGATGACGCATGACCCCGCGGTCACTACGCCAGACTCAGCCCATTCAGACGATCAGGCTCTCTTCAGTGAATTTCCACCTACGTCGTATGACGCCTGGCGCCAGGCTGCCGAGAAGACCCTGAAGGGTGTGCCGTTCGAGAAGAAGTTGATCACGAAGACGTATGAGGGTATCGATCTGCGCCCACTCTATGTTCGTGCTGATACCGCTGAACTGCCTCACATCAAAGCGCTGCCCGGCCTGCCGCCCTATGTGCGTGGCACCAGTCCGCTCGGTTTTACCGTGAAGCCTTGGGCGATTGCGCAAGAACTGCCCTATGGTTCGCCCGCCGAGGTCAATGCGGCGGCACGCGCCGATCTGCCCCGCGGCCAGACGATGCTCAATCTGCCCCTTGACCAGGCGACGCTTGCTGGCCTGACTCCGGCTTATGCATCACCCGATCTGGTGGGAAAGGGTGGGATGTCCCTCGCTTCGGTTGAGGATGTCCTGACGCTGCTCGATGGCCTTGACCTTGCCAGTTTGCCGCTCTTGATTGCCGCTGGGGTGCATGCCCTGCCGGTTACGGCGCTGATTATGGCTGCCGCGCAACGCCTCGGTGTTGCGCCTGCGCAGGTGCAGGGCTGCATCGGTATGGATCCGCTGGGGAGGATGGTGGCAACAGGTGGTTTGCCGATGCCCCTTCATTTTGCCTATGATCAGATGGCCGCGCTGACGGCCTGGGCGATCACGGATGCCCCCCAGTTGCAGACCATTCTGGTGCGCCTCGATCCCTATAGCAACGGCGGCAGTAGCGCCGTGCAGGATCTGGCTTATGCGCTCGCAACGGGTGTGGCCTATCTGCGTGCGATGCAAGATCGTGGTCTCTCGGTTGATCAGGTTGCGCCCAAGATGCGCTTCTCGTTTGCCATTGGCGGCCAGTTCTTCATGGAGATTGCCCGCCTCCGGGCGGCACGGCTGCTCTGGGCGCAGGTGATCGCGGCCTTTGGGGGTGGTGCCGAGGCCCAGAAGATGGTCATTCACGCCCGTACCGCTACCTGGACCAAGACACGTACCGATGCTCATGCGAATATGCTGCGGGTGACCTCTGAAGCCTTTGCGGCGGTGATGGGTGGCTGCGATAGCATGCATATTAGCCCCTTCGATGAGTGCGTTGGCCTTCCCGATGAGTTCTCGCGCCGCATTGCGCGCAATGTGCATATCATTCTGCAGCAAGAGTGCAATTTTATGCACTTGATTGATCCGGCAGGAGGTTCGTCAGCCGTCGAGACGCTCACCGATGAACTGGCCCGTAGCGCCTGGGCGATGTTCCAGGCAATCGAGGCCGAGGGCGGTATGGCGGCCTCGCTGGCCCTGGGCACCCCGCAAGACCAGGTTGCTCAGACCCGCACGGAACGCTTCAAGGCGGTTGCCCAGCGCAAAGATGTGATTGTCGGTGCCAATATGTACCCCAATCTCAAAGAGCGCCCGCTTGTGGTGCGGACGACCGATAGCGTGGCCCTACAGGCGGAACGTGGCGCTGCTTTGCACAAGATGCGTGCTGCCACCGACGCTGCGGTGCGCGATCAGACTTTGCAGTCCCTCGCCCAGGCGGTGGCGCTGCGCTCGGATCTGGTGACAGCGACTATTGCAGCCGCCGATCATGGGATCTCGCTCAGCGAACTCGCCACGATTTTGTGCAGTGTGGGGCCGGGTCCGCGTTTCAAGGCTATTCCTGCCCATCGCGCCTCTGAGCAGTTTGAGGCGCTGCGTGCCGCTGCCGATGCGTTTGCCGCCACGACGGGGCAGCGCCCGACGATCTTTCTGGCGAAAATGGGGCCAGTTGCTCAGTACAAGGCCCGCGCCGAGTTCGCCACCGCCTTTTTTGAACCAGGTGGCTTTGCCGTCGTTGGCGATCAGGCCTTCGAGACGCCTGAAGCCGCCGCTGAAGCTGCCCTCGCTGCGGAAGCGCCGGTGGTCGTGATCTGTTCGACTGATGATACCTACCCGACGATTGTGCCAGCGCTCACTGGTGCGATCAAGGCTGCCCGCCCTTCGACGACAGTTATCCTGGCGGGCTATCCCGCCGATCAGGTTGACGCTTATAAGCAGGCCGGGGTGGATGATTTCATTCACCTGCGTGCCAATTGTTACGCTGTCCTGGCCCGCCTCCAGCAGCAACAAGGAGTAGCCCTATGAGTGCAACGCCGGATTTTACGACGCTGCCCTATGCCGGCGGCGGTTCGACACCCGATTATGCGACGTGGAAGGCTGAAGCAACCAGCGCCGCTCAGTCGGCTGGGGTCTCGCTTGACGAACTGGTCTGGCGTACGATCGAGCAGATCGATGTCAAACCGCTCTATACCGAGGCCGATCTTGAGTCGCTCGGCCACCTGGGCTATCTCGCTGGTGTGCCGCCGTATCTGCGCGGCCCTTACCCGACGATGTATGTGGCCCAACCCTGGACGGTGCGCCAGTATGCCGGTTTTTCCACGGCTGAAGAGAGCAATGCTTTCTATCGCCGGAACCTCGCCGCTGGTCAGAAGGGCCTCTCGGTTGCCTTTGACCTCGCAACCCACCGTGGCTATGACTCGGATCATCCCCGCGTTGTTGGTGATGTGGGCAAGGCCGGCGTCGCGATCGATTCGATCCTCGATATGAAGATCCTCTTCGATGGCATTCCGCTTGACCAGATGTCGGTCTCGATGACGATGAACGGCGCGGTTGTGCCGGTGCTCGCTTTCTTCATCGTTGCCGCCGAAGAGCAGGGTGTGCCCCAGGCGAAACTGACCGGTACGATTCAGAATGATATTCTGAAAGAGTACATGGTGCGCAATACGTATATCTATCCGCCGCTGCCTTCGATGCGCATTATTGCCGACATCTTCTCGCATACGTCGCAACATATGCCCAAATACAATAGCATCAGTATCTCGGGCTACCATATGCAAGAGGCTGGCGCAACCGCCGATCTTGAGCTGGGCTATACCCTGGCTGATGGCCTCGAATATGTGCGCACCGGTCTGCAAGCAGGCATTCCGATCGACTCGTTTGCCCCGCGCCTCTCCTTCTTCTGGGCCATTGGCATGAACTATTTCATGGAAGTTGCCAAGATGCGCGCCGGCCGCCTCATCTGGGCCAAGTTGATCAAGCAGTTTGATCCCAAGGATCCCAAGTCGATGGCGCTCCGTACTCACTCGCAGACCTCGGGCTGGAGCCTGACCGAGCAAGATCCCTTCAATAATGTGGCCCGTACTTGCATCGAGGCGATGGCCGCTGCCCTCGGGCATACCCAGTCGCTCCATACCAATTCGCTCGATGAGGCGATCGCTCTGCCCACCGATTTCTCGGCGCGTATCGCCCGCAATACCCAGCTCTTCCTGCAGGACGAGACGGGGATCTGCAAGATTGTTGATCCCTGGGGTGGTTCCTATTACCTGGAAGCGCTCACCGATGCGCTCGCTCGCCGCGCCTGGAGCCATATTGAGGAAGTTGAAGGGCTCGGTGGGATGGCCAAGGCGATCGAGGCCGGGGTGCCCAAGTTGCGCATCGAGGAGGCCGCCGCTCGGCGCCAGGCCCATATCGACTCGGGTCAAGAGACCATCGTCGGCGTGAATCGCTACCGCATGACGAAGGAAGATCCGATTGATATCCTTGAGGTGGATAATACCGCCGTCCGTGAGTCGCAGCTCAATCGGCTTGCCCACCTGCGCGCCAATCGCGATGAGACCCGCGTCAAGTCGGCGCTCGGGGCGATCACCGAGGCGGCTGCCAGCGGCGAGGGCAATCTCCTTGGCCTGGCTATCGAAGCCGCCCGCGTGCGCGCAAGCCTCGGCGAGATCTCGATGGCGATGGAGCAGGTCTTTGGGCGCTACAAAGCCCAGATCCGTTCGATCTCTGGGGTGTATGGTAGCGAATATAGCGATGCCGAGGCGATTCGCACGGTGCGTGCCATGACCGACGACTTTGCCGAGCGTGAAGGACGCCGCCCCCGTATCTTGGTCGCCAAGATGGGCCAGGATGGGCACGACCGCGGGGCCAAGGTGGTCGCGACTGCTTTTGCTGACCTCGGCTTCGATGTTGATATTGGCTCGCTCTTCCAGACCCCCGATGAGGTTGCGCGTCAGGCGGTCGAGAACGACGTCCATATCATTGGCATGAGTTCCCTCGCCGCCGGCCACAAAACCCTGCTCCCCCAACTCGTTGATGCACTCCGCGAACAGGGCCGCGAAGATATCATGGTCATCGTCGGCGGCGTCATTCCTGCGCAAGACTACGACTTCCTGCGCGAGCACGGGGCCTCGGCGATCTTTGGGCCGGGCACGGTCATTCCGGTCGCAGCCGAAAAGATCTTGCACGAACTCAACCATCGGCTTAGTGAGTCTGAAGAAGAGAGCCCGCTGCCATCGGCGCATCCCGGGACGATGGCCGGAGATCGGGGCACCGCATGACCGACCGCAGACATCCAACAGAGTGGACTCCGGCAACGGGGGCTGAAGGCTTTGCCACTCATGTCATGGATGGCGTGACCGGTGGACACGATGGTCTGGCGGGTTCATCCACCAGACCATCGCTCCCTCCTTCTAAACGACGGCCTCTGCTCTCGGTGGAAGAGAGCATTCAGGGGGTGCTGGCGGGCAATCGCACGGTGCTGGCGCGCACGATCACGCTCGTCGAGAGCAATGCGCCTGCCCATATCGCCAAAGCCCAGCAGGTGATCCAGGCGATCTTGCCTCATACCGGCAAGTCGATCCGGGTTGGCATTACTGGTGTGCCCGGGGTCGGCAAAAGCACCTTCATTGAAGCGCTTGGCACCCTGCTCTGCCAACGTGGTCACAACGTCGCCGTGCTCGCCGTTGACCCGAGCAGTACATTGACACGGGGCAGCATTCTCGGCGACAAGACGCGGATGGAGGTGCTCTCGCAGCAACCGAACGCCTTCATTCGGCCCTCGCCAACCAGTGGCAGCCTGGGTGGGGTGGCGCGCAAGAGCCGCGAAAGCATGCTGCTTTGTGAAGCGGCTGGCTTTGATGTGATCCTGGTCGAAACCGTCGGCGTCGGTCAGAGCGAGATCGCTGTGCGCTCGATGGTCGATTTCTTTCTCTTATTGATGCTGTCGGGTGCGGGCGATGAGCTGCAAGGCATCAAAAAGGGCATCATCGAACTCGCCGACGCGCTCGTGATCACCAAAGTTGATGGCGACAACCGGGCGCAGGCCAAAGGTGCCCAGGCCGAATACAATCGTGCCTTGCACTACCTGACCCCCGCCACCGAGGGCTGGAAACCACGCACCTATACTTGCTCATCGCTGAACGGCGAGGGCATCCCGGAAGTCTGGACGATGATCGAGCGTTTCCGCGAAACAACGACCGCTTCGGATGTCTTTGCGGCCCGGCGCCGCGATCAGGCGCTCGCGTGGGTCTACACGATGGTCGAAGATCAGCTCAAAGCCAACTTCTTTGCCCATCCTGCGGTCAAAGCGCAACTCCCCCAAATCGAGCGCGACGTCGTCGAAGGCAAACTCCCCGTCACCGTCGCCGCCCAGGCCCTGCTGCAAGCCTTTGACCACCAACCCTGAGCTTCCCTGCTCTGTTAGGGCATCAGCGCCAACGAACTGGCGCTGATGCCCTAATTAAAGACCTGCCATAGATCAAAGCTCAGCGAGCCGAGAATAAGCAGCAGAATCACGCCCGACAACGGCAAAATATCAAAGCGACGTGGGTGACGATTGCGCCAGAAGTAACGCAGGCTGCTGACGAGCAGGCTCAGCGCAATCACATCAAGCAGAAGTACCAGGGCCAGCGAAAAGTCGCCGGCTAGCCCGATCAGCGGGAGTACCACCGGCAAGACCATGTATTGCAAGGTGCAACGCACCCCCGAGATAATCAACGACAGCCCAAAACGCCGCTCAGCAGGTGCGCTCGGCACTTCTGCACCTTCCTCAAACACGTCGCCTGTTTCAGGCTCAACGACGGTTACCGGCGGTGGCACCGTCACAAAGAGGATCTTGCCCATCCACTGATCAAGGGTTTCGGTCAGTTGCATACGCTGCGTACTCCTGAAAATGATCGCGATCATGCCGATATTATAGCGCAGGATGCTCACCCTCGCCTGCGTCGGCAGCGTTCCGAGCAGTAGCGTACCTCGTCCCAGTTGGCGGCCCATTTTTTGCGCCATTCAAAGGGCCGTCCGCACGTTGCACAGCTCTTTGTGGGGAGTTGACCTTTGCGTCGGGGGGTGTCAAGCGTGGCGTTGGTTTTATGCGTACGTGCCATTGGGCGTTGTTTCGGCAAGCTTGCCATTGATAACGTGAAAGACACGATCAGGTTCGAGGTAGAGCCCATCGGTATTGTTCTGGTTGGGTTGATACGGCTCAGGATGCCGCTGGAACTGCGCGTGTGTGACCATCACGATGGTCTTCCCGGCCTGCCGCGTCAGGCGATCAAGCAGATCGAGCACCTGACGTCCGGTTTCTGCATCGAGGTTGCCCGTTGGCTCGTCAGCCAGGATCAGCGCCGGATCATGCACCAGGGCCCGCGCAATCGCGATCCGCTGCTGTTCTCCCCCGCTGAGCCGGTCAGGATAACTTGTCCCCCGGTCGCCAAGCCCGACGGCCTCTAGCATCGCCTGGGCCTTACGCTCGGCCTTGGGGCCAGTTTGTCCATTCAGTTCAAGGGGCAAGAGCACGTTCTCACGAACAGTGAGCGTTGGTACCAGGTTGAAGAATTGAAAGACAAACCCGACGCTTCGCCGCCGAAATAAGGTTCGCGCTCGCTCATTGAGTTGGTTCAGGGTATGGCCGTCAACGCAGACCCTGCCTGCGTCGGGTTGGTCAATGCCACTGATCAGGTTGAGCAGGGTGCTCTTGCCACTGCCACTCTTGCCCATCAGCACGACCAGTTCCCCCCGGTTCACCTGGAGACTCAGTTCGTGCAACACAATCCGTTTTCGTCCTGCCTCTTCATAACTCTTGCTGACCCCGTCAAGTTGGATCAGGGTCTTCCCCTGTTGAGCATGCATGTGATCACTAGTTCCAGGCGTTCTGGTGGTATGTCAGGCAGAACGCGGTGTGCTGAAAAATCCTTCCATTTCAGCATACCATGATTTTGTCGTGGCTCACAGGGGCGCAAAACGAAGCGGCGACCCACTGGGTCGCCGCACTCGCACGGATTACAAGAAGTTCGCTGTCCCTCTCGATTCTGGCGAGCCAGAGGGGATACTGTGAGGATCATGAAGAAATACGAAGGAATAATAGCAAGTTGTTGGATCACAACGGAAGGCAGTTGCTTGCCACTCATCAAGTGGGGCCGCGTTCTTCTAGATGTTCTTAGCATACCCGATCCTGGCCTGACTCTCAATAGTCCCTTACTCCCCCTTTGCCATGACCCATGTGATGGGGTGAGGTCGGGGCACGGCGCCGCCGTGCCCGTACGGGCGGGCGCCGCCGTGCCCGTACGCGGGGGTGATGGCAGCCGCTGCCGTCATGGAATAAAATACAGACATCTCCAGAGGAATTTGGAGTGCGCTATCACGACAAATCATTAGTAGATGAAAATGGTACCACCTATGCTCCATGCTGTCACGCGCCTTCGCCCACTGTTGTTGGTGCTCATCCTGGCTTTGACCCTCGCCGCTTGTGCCGATGAGCCAGAACTCGTCTCGGTCGCGCCCACCAGTGCTCCCGCCGCGCCCATAAATGGCTCCACCGCAACTCCATTGCCTGCCGTCCCTGAGCCACCCGCTGAAAACCTGGCTGACTATGCAGCCTATCTTGAAGAGACCGACTGTACGGAACTCCTGGAGCTACTTGACCTCGAGCTCGATCTCGACGAACTCGGTGTATCCTGTGGCTACCTGATCGCCCCCGAAGACCGCAGTGCCCCAGAAGGGGCCGAGGTGTCCCTCGCGCTGGCGATGATTCCCAGTCGCAGCGCAACGCCCCGGCCCGACCCTATCATCTACCTTGATGGTGGACCCGGCGGCAGCGCCTTGTTTGGCATCGCCGACTGGATCGATAGCCCGCTGCGTGACGAGTACGAGATCATCCTCTTCGATCAACGCGGCACCGGCCTCTCGTGGCCGAGCCTCAACTGCATTGAAATGGAAGAAGCTGAGGATGACGAGGCAACCTTTGCGGCCGCAGAAGCCTGTCGCGATCGCCTGGCCGACGAGGAAGTGAACCTCAACGTCTATAATAGTGCGGCCAATGCCGCCGATGTGGCTGACCTGATTGCGCAACTTGGCTACGACGAAGTCAATCTGCTCGGCATCTCCTATGGCACTCGCCTCGCCATGGCCGTGCTGCGCGACAATTTCGCTGGCGTGCGTAGCGTCATCCTCGACTCGCCCTATCCGCCTAACGTCAATGCGTATAACGAGCAGGCGCTCAATGCCGGGCTCGCCATTCAGGCCATGTTACGTGGCTGCGCGTCCGATCCTGAGTGTGCCGATGCCTTCCCTGATCTCGAGGAGCGCTTCTATAGCTTGATCGACCTGCTTGACGAGGAGCCGATTCTGTTTGAGGTGGAGGACGAGGAGGGTGAACTGGTCGAAGCGGAAGTCAGTGGTGCTGACCTGGTCAACCACATCTCTGACTGGCTCTACATCACCGACCTGATCAGCTATGTCCCGCTGATGATTGACGAACTTGACCGCGGCGAGACCGCAGCGTTGAGTTTCCTCTACGAGGAGAGCGGCACAGGCTTTGGCCGTCAGGGTGCTGCTGAAGGCGACCTGAGTGATAGCGAGGCCATGTTCTACGCAGTCGAGTGTCGCGAAGAGGCACCGTTCAGCACCATGAACCAGGCCCGTGCCCAGGCCGCCGATCTGCCGCCCCAATTAGACGAAGCGCTGCTTGGGAGCGTCGAGAACTTCTTTGAGCTCTGCCCAATCTGGGATGTAGCATCGGCCACAGCCCGCGAACGTGCGCCAGTAGAGAGCGCGGTGCCCACCCTGATTCTGGCCGGTGAGTATGATCCGGTCACGCCACCGAGTTGGGGCCTGATTGCGGCTCTGGGTTTGTCGAACAGCTACTTCTATGTACTGCCCGGCGGTGGCCACGCCGTCATTGATGCCAGCGACTGCATGATGACGATCAGCAAGGCCTTCCTGGACAACCCCACACGCGAACCTGATGCGCGTTGCCTGGATGACCTGACACCCTTCTTCGCGTACGAATTGCCGTGAGTCGTCCACGAGGGCACGGGCGAGCCGTGCCCCTACGCGGGGCGGGTGGGGCACGGCGGGGCGGCGGGCGGGGCACGGCTCGCCCGTGCCCGTACGCGGGGCGGCGGGCGGGGCACGGCGGGGCGGGC
>NZ_SIJK02000047.1:0-38774 GCF_004762035.2 Candidatus Chloroploca mongolica
TCGTTTGTCTATCTCACACCAAGCGTTTCAGTCGGCTGAGCCGGAAGCCGACTGAGTCGGCACTACCATAGACCCGATGCACTCACACGATACATTCGTAAGGGAGAGGCATGGACTATTTTGTCTGGTACGATGAAAGCACACAGAAAACTGCGGCTGAGAAGATTCACGAAGCCAGCATAGCCTATCAGGCCCGCTTTGCACGCATACCACAGCTCGTGCTTGTCCATAACGACGACCAGACCCAGGTTGGCGGCCTGGTCGTTCGCAGCGAGCATGCTATTCAGCGTAATAACTTCTGGCTAGCGATCTAAGTTCATCGCGGTGTGAAGCGCAGCAAGCTTCGGCTAGATCCAATACTTTTCAAAGATACTGTTGGCAAACTCACCAGGAGCGCCGCGTGCTGCACTCCGACGGAATGAAACCCATGAACACGTTTGGGTTGAACCCATCACTCCGCTGGTCACGCCCGCCGTTTGACGGTCGCCAGGGGATCCTCTGGTCATCGCTGCGCGGGAAGCGCCGTCGCCGCATGGCGATGTTAGGCTCCCGTGAGCACCTGGGCCAGGCGGTTCCGGGGTGGTGGTGGGCGCACGCCCGCCAGCCAGCGGGCCGTACGGCGCAGATTCACCCCAACACCGACAAACAGCGCCCGCAGGTGGTTCTTCGCCCGTCCGATGTACCGATTGACCCGGATGCCGTGGCTCCGCACCAACGCCGACAAGCAGCCTTCTACCCCGCCGCGATGGGTGCGGTAGGCGACCTTGAAGGCCTCCGTCTGTTGCCGTGCGCGGGCCGCGACCAGCGCCGCATGCCCTGGACTGGTCGTCAGTCGCCGCCCGCCCTTTCCCGTACAACAACGCGGGCGCAGCGCACATCCGCCACAGCGGTCGGCATCGAAGCGAAAGCGGATCGTCCCATCCTTCGCCGTCCGCCCCTGCGCCGTGGCCCCCGCCGGGCAGGTGGCGACCCGCGCCTCCAGGTCGAGCTGAAACGGTGCCTGGGTGATCCCGTCGGCCATCCGCGCCTGGGGCGAGGGGTCGGCGGTCGAGGCCGGGCCGATCAGGTCTTCGTCGTGCTGGGCGGCTGCCTCCAGCGTGCCCCCGCTCACGTAGCCCTGATCCACGAACCGTTCGGCGGGCAGCACGTCCCGCGCCTCCTGGCGCTCGGCAATCCCGGCCAGGGCCGTCGTATCACGCTCCACGCTGCTGGTCAGCGCGATGTCGGTAATCAGGTGGGGCATGTCCGCATCATCGGTCTCGCTGACCTGCAGTTTGTCGCCCACCCAGGTCTGGTCACGCTTTTTACTCCAGCGTGCCTCAGGGTCGTGGGGCGTCTGGATCTGGGTCGTGCCATCATAGCCACGCAGCTCGCGGAAGACCACCGTGTCGTCGCGCTCCTCATCCTGCTGCGTCCAGACCGTGCGCAGCATGGCCACCTGCGGCAGGCGATCCAGCCCGTCCGGGGTGGTCGGCTCGGCCAAGCGGTGCAGCAGCCACTGCCCATCGCGCCCGGTGTCGCGCTGCATGCGGGCGCGGTCAGCGTCGCTGAGCCGTTCGGCCACCGCCCGCTGGCCGTAGGTCTCGGCCCAGGTTGGTGGGATGGTCGCACGACTCCAGGCAGGGCCGGCCGCGATCAGGGCTTGCACGGCCAAACGCAGGGTTTCGACCACCAATTCCAGCCGATTGAGGTGGCGGGCGCGGGTATGGACCGCCAGGCTATCGGTTCGTTGGCGTCCGCGCCGCTTGAGCACACCGAGGTCGCGCAGGTCATCGAGCAGCCGGTCGAAGAGGCGAGCGCTGGCCGCATGACGCACGAGGCGCTCGCGAACGTCGCTCAGCACACTAAAGTTGAAGCCTTGCGCATCCAGGGGCAGATGGAGCGCGTACTTCCAGTCCAGCCGCAGGCGCAGGGCGTCCGCTGCGGCGCGGTCGGAGAGGTCTTCCATGGCCTGGAAGGCCAGCACGAACAACAGGTCGACTGGGGGCAAGGCTGGCTTGCCCTCCACATGATACAAATCAAGAAAGTCCGCGTTCGCGTAGCGGGCGTAGAGCCGCTCGCCAATCAGACGGTAGGGACTCTCCGCAGGCAGGAGCAGTTCACCGAGTCGTGCCAGATCTTCTGGCATCGGCCGCGACGGTTGTGGTTTCAGCGACATCGCGCTCCCTCCTCACTGCGCCAACGTTCGACATACCCATACGAAGAGTATCGCACAAGTGGGCCAAGTTTGCCAACGGTATCTTTCAAATAAGCTCACGCAAAGACGCGAAGACGCGAAGGGTTAAGCTCACCTACGCAAAACCTTTGCGCCTTTGCGCCTTTGCGTCAAAATCCGTTGCGCATCTACACGAGGTGCGCTGTCCGCTGGAGGGTCGGCAGATCTTCGCCGATAAAGTGGGCGGCACTCTTCGCCGCTTCAAGGATCGTCAGCAGACCACTGCCAGGATGCACGGCCCCGCCGATCCAGTAGAGATTCTTCGCCCCGTTGTGGCGAATGTGCGGGCGCAACGGGCCGAGCTGGTTCCAACTGTGGATCAGGTTAAAGACCGCGCCCAGGTGCGTCCGGTGTTCGTCGCGCCACGATTCGGCAGTGTAGCACTGCTCGGCCACAATATGACGCTCGATATCCTCGTACCCAAGCTTCGCCATCTGGCGCAGAATCCGCTCGCGGTACGGCGCCTGCTTGGTTGACCAGTCCACCCCGTGGCGCAGGTTCGGGATCGGCACCAGCACAAAGAGCGTGCTGTGCCCCTCGGGCGCATTGGCAGGATCAACAATCGTCGGGTTGCACACGTAGAACGAAGGATTTTCCTCGTCAAGCACCGCACTCTTCGCCCACATTGGATCGTGACGACGAATATTCTCCGAGAGATAGAGTTGATGGTGCGGCAGATCCTCCCAGCGCCGATCAACGCCCAGATAGAGCATAAAGGTCGAGCACGAGAACTCCATCTTGTCGAGTTTGCGGTCGGTGTACGGGCCGCGTGCGTGCGCGGGCAACAGGTTCTGGACGGCATGACCAAAGTCGGCATTGATCACCACCGCATCGGCCATCACCCTACTTCCATCAGCAAGCAACAACCCCCTGGCCTTGCCCTCTTCGACGACAACCTGGCGCACCGGACTATTCAGATGGATCTGGACACCGAGGTCTTGGGCGGCACGCGCAAGGCCACCGGCCAGCGCGCGAAAGCCGCCCTTGGGGTGCCAGATGCCATAGTGGAATTCGAGAAACGTAACGAGGCTAAAGACACTCGAACAGGCCGTCGGGTGCATACCGAGATACTTGGCCTGATAGCCCATCGCATAGACCAAGCGCTCATCGGGGAAGAAACGCTCAAAATGCTGATAGAGCGTCTCCCAGGGGCGAAAAGGCAGCGCCGCCGCAATCTCGGCTGGCTTCAGATAGCCCAGCGGCGAACGCACAGGCGAGCCAAGATAGGGGCCATACCCAATGACATCTTTGCGTAGATGCTCAATATACCAACGGTCAAACGCCTCGGGCAGATCAGCCCCAAAGGTCGCCAACTGCTGCTTGAAAGAAGCAAGATCTGAACTCAAATCGAGATGGGTATTATCCCAGAATTTTATCCGTGTATTTGGATCGAGCCGAGTCAAGGTTACATAGTCATAAAAATTGAGCCCACAGGTCGCAAAGAGTTCTTCATAGACACGGGGCACCTGCAAAATCGTCGGGCCAGTATCAAAATGGTAATCACCAACACTGAGCCCGCGCATGCGCCCGCCCACCCGGTCAGCAGCCTCATAGATGCTCACCTCATACCCGGCTGATGCCAACCGCATCGCCGTTGACAGGCCCCCAGGGCCAGCTCCGACGATCAAAATCTTCTGTGACACGCGCTTCCTCCAGTTAGATTAGAGATCTTTTTCATTTTATCGCTTTCATACGATGTAAGTAGTATAACATGAGAGGTCGTACGTGATCGGACTTTGTGCAGCCCTTGGCAGAGCTGCACAAAGTCCGCCTCTGGCGGTGGGGTGTGGAGCGGCTTCGCCGCTCCACGAGATTCTTTTGGTTCGTTGTGGCGGCTTCGCCGCCACAACGAACCAAAAGCCGGGGTTTGGGGTGCAACCCCAACCACGATCCCTCGGGTCACTGATGGTTGGCGGCGAAGCCGCCAACCATCAGTGACTCAGAAACTCTGACTCACGGATGGCGAGCAAACGCTGCACCAACCCGCTGCCAAGCACGAGCAATACGAGCCCGGTCAAGCCCGCACTGAACCCAGCGACGGGAAGCCAGCGCGCAGCGCGGCTCTGTGCAAGTAAATAGGCGTCGCGGCTGCCTGGGTAGACAAATTCGGCGGCCACTTCATTGCCCTCATTGCCCCGCACAACGGTGCCAATCGTCATCACCATTTCACCAGCTACCAGGCCCTCATAACGGTGCGAACCCTCCCGCGAGAGTGTCCGCGAACGAAGGGTTGGTTCTTGCCAATAATCGTGGTAGCCCGTAATCTGGTACGGCTGGGCGGCGAGTTGCACCAGGCCACTGGCTTCGATCAAAAGGGGTGGCGTGACACGTTCAACAACATCCCATTGATCGGAGCCATCATCGTCTTCGCCCAAATATTCGTAGCGCGTAAAGGCAACAAAATTATGCACAAGCACCGGATTGCGCGTGCTTAACACACCCTCAACCAGCACCGTCCGATTGCTTCCGGCCAGACGAACTTCAGCGGACGTCACTGGCGCGAGGCTATTGGCACGGGCAAAACGAGCCCGTGCATCCTGCGCCAGCACCGTCGCTAGGATCACGCCAACAATGATCAGCGCAACGCCAAAAATGATCAGGAACATACGAACTGCCGTATTCATCTGCTTGATCCTGTCTTGCAAGGGCGGATACTTTTATTATAGAATACCCAGACAAGACCCACTCTCACTGAAGAGCTTAGGAATAGCTATGGCTCACTGGACATTTCTGACCAATCACGCCCAGGTGTTGCTGTGCATTGCCCGCAATCAGAGTGTTACAGCGCGCGACGTTGCCAGTCAAGTTGGCATCACCGAGCGCGCGGTGCAACGTATTTTGCGTGATCTTGATGAGGGTGGCTATCTCAGCCACACCCGCGATGGGCGCACCAATCGTTACCAGATCCACGCCGACGCGCCGATGCGTCATCCCGCCCAACAGGGGTTCGCCGTGCGCGAGTTACTTGATCTCCTTGGGTAGAGCTCAAGAGTTCCCTCCAGTTCGCGAAAAAAGCCAGCTACGCTGGCTTTTTTCGCGAATAAAATTACTCCATCGTGTATAATACCCCCTCATCATCGGGTAAAATTCCTTATACTAGTCAAGCGAGACGATATGGCACGTGTGCTGGTACTCTTCGCTCACCCGGCCCTGGAGAAATCCAGGGTCAATCGCCGTCTGCTCAAGGCGCTGCCGAAGCTTCCTGGTCTCACCTTCCACGATCTCTATGAACAGTATCCCTCGTTCCACATCAATGTTGCCTACGAACAGGCGTTGCTGACAAGCCACGATACGATCATTGTGCAGCATCCGCTCTATTGGTACAGTGTGCCTCCGTTGCTCAAGCAGTGGATGGATTTGGTGCTTGAGCATGGCTGGGCCTATGGTCTCCGCGGTGAGGCGCTCCGTGGCAAGCAGATATTTCTGGTGACAACCGTGGGTGGCCCGGCGTCTTCGTACACGCACGAAGGTTTTCAGAAGCATACGCTCCGTGATTTCTTGCTGCCGATTGAGCAGACCACACGGCTCTGCCGGATGCACTATCTGCCTCCCTATGTGATCTATGGCACGCATCGTTTGAACGAGGACGATCTTGTCAGGGAGGCGGTTGCGTACCGACGCTTGCTCGAATGGGTGCATAACCACCAACTGCCCTTCGACGGTTCAGCTACGCAAAGCTATGCGACGATGAATGAGGCGATGGCCGCGCTTGCGCCGGAGGTGATGGTATGAATGGGAGTTTGCTGTTTCAGGCGTTTATCTATCTTGCCGCCGCCGTGATCGCGGTGCCCATCGCCAAACGCCTTGGGCTTGGTTCCGTCCTTGGCTATCTGCTCGCCGGGGTGGTGATCGGCCCGTTTATGCTCGGCTTTGTGGGGCAAGAGGGTGAAGACGTGATGCACTTCGCCGAGTTCGGCGTGGTGATGATGCTCTTTGTGGTCGGCCTTGAACTGGAGCCGAGTCTGCTCTGGCGCTTGCGTCAACCGATTCTGGGGCTCGGTGGGTTGCAGGTGCTCGTGACGTCACTCGTCTTTGCGGGTTTGGGGATGGCCTTTGGCCTCGCCTGGCAAGAAGCAGTTGCGATTGGTATGACCCTCTCGCTCTCGTCAACCGCGATTGTGCTGCAATCGCTCGCTGAACGCGGCTTGCTCAAGACCGAGGGCGGCCAGAGTGCCTTTGCGGTGCTGCTCTTCCAGGATATTGCGGTGATCCCGATGCTCGCGCTCTTTCCGCTGCTTGCCGCCGGGGGCAGTGCCGCCGCTGAACATCACGATGATGGACACGCAAGCACGACGTTGATCGCCTCTCTGCCGCCCTGGGCGCAGACGCTGGCCGTGATCGGGGCTGTGGCCGCGATTATTGTGTTTGGTCGCTTCCTCGTGCGCCCCGCTCTCAGTGCCATCGCCCAGACCCGCCTCCGCGAGCTCTTCACCGCTGCGGCGCTCTTGCTGGTGATCGGCATTGCCCTGCTCATGAGCGCCGTTGGGCTTAGCCCGGCCCTCGGGACTTTCCTCGCCGGGGTTGTGCTCGCCAATAGCGAGTATCGCCACGAACTCGAAAGCGATATTGATCCCTTCAAGGGTCTGTTGCTCGGCCTCTTTTTCATTGCGGTAGGGGCCTCGATTGATTTTGGCTTGCTCTTTGCCCAGCCCCTCTTGATCGCTGGCCTCGTCGTCGCGATCATTGCCATCAAATTTGCCATTCTCTTTGGCTTGGCCCGGAGCTTCCGCCTGAGCCTGGATCAGAGTGCGCTGGTGGCGTTTTCGTTGCCGCAGGTGGGCGAGTTTGCCTTTGTGCTCTTTTCCTTTGCCCGCCAGGAGGGTGTGTTGACGGCGGCGCTGACCGATCCGCTGGTGGCCGCTGTGGCCCTTTCGATGGCGTTGACGCCGCTCTTGCTCGTCATCAACGAGCGCTTTGTGCAGCCGCGCTTTGGCACCCGTGCAGCAGAAGCCCGCCCGGCTGACGCGATCGATGAGGAGAATGCGGTTTTGATCGTTGGCTTTGGCAGCTTCGGCGCAACCGTCGGTCGTCTGCTCAAGGCCAATAATATCCGTACCACCGTGCTCGATATCGACTCGGATCGGGTCGATCTGTTACGAAAACTGGGGCTGAAGGTCTACTATGGCGATGCCTCACGCCACGATCTGCTCGCCTCGGCAGGTGCCGACCACGCGAAAATTCTTGTGATTGCCCTTGACACCCCCGAAAAGACGATGAACCTCGTTCACACAGCCCAGAAACATTTTCCGCATCTGACGATCTATGCTCGGGCCTTTGACTGGAATGACGCCCAGGATCTCGTGCGTGCGGGGGTAGACCACGTCTACCGTGAGAGTGTTGATACGGCGCTGCGCATGGGGGCCGAGGTGATGCAGACAATGGGCTTTCGGGCGTATCAGGCGCGCCGCGCAACCCAGACCTTCCTGCACCACGATGAACAGTCAATGCATGAATTGGTAGCGCACCGCGATGATCAGGCTGCCTATCTTACGACGGCACGCCGCCGCATCGCCGATCTCGAGCAACTGCTGCTGGCCGATCTCGCCGATGCCGACCTCGACCGCGATGCTGGCTGGGATCCCGACTCGCTGCGCGAAGAGATACGCCAGCAAGCCGGGTTGAGTGCTTGATACAGGAGGGTAGGTTCAAATCTTGAGCAGTGGATCGCCTGGCGCATCCTGATGGTCTTGATCAGGCACCAGGCGGAGAAAACTGCTCAATACCACGGTCGTACTTCCGTCCACGCAACTCAGCACCGTGAAGTGCCCGCTTTTGCGGATCGACTCAACGGCCACCTCATTGACCAGGAGGATGCCTTTCACATCATAGTGAACCTGGGCGACACCGGCGAGTCGTGCTCCCCAATTAGCGGATTCGTAGACTGATAATGTGCGATCTGGCATTGCTCTGGGCTCCTTAAGCTATAAATTTGCATTTCTCAGGCTTGCGCAGTTGCCAAGTCCTACGCAAGCTGGAATTTCGCCAGCGAGGCTAGCAACGGGCTTCCGCTGATGTCCGGAATGATCTGTAACTCAATGATACTCACGCCAGCCAGTTCCACATGGTAGTCCTCGACCTGCTGAGTCGTGTTGGGTGGGCTGAACGTGAACTGTTGGCGCACGATCTCGCGATGCGGGGCGCCTATCGCCTCTGCCCAGGTGAGCGCAAACTCCTGCGTGCGCTGATACGTGGCTTCATCAATAACAAGCCGGATACGCCGAAGGGCCTGGGGCGTGGCGAAGATAAGCCGAATCATCTGGCGCCCGGGTGAAGCTGCACGCCAACCTGACCCGAACCCAGGACGGAAAGCCGCCTCGATCGGGTGGTTAGGATCTTCGGAAGAAAGCTCAACCCTGGCAAGTGACTCCAGGTCGAGCCAGGTGCTGGTATCATCCGCGTCAATGGCAGCTTCTGAATCAAGAATGCGTTTTTGCATCTGAAACTCCTTTGTTCTTCTCTGCTCAGTATAGCACCAGAAGGCTGTTGTGGATAGCCGATCCAAGCATCGCCACATGGCGGTTGCTTTTTGGCTCAAGGCTTGGTATAATAGATAGGTTAGCCAACATCACCTGCTGTGAGACCTTACTTTCCACTTAGTTCCTGGTTCCACGGATACCCTTCGTCGCTCGAAGTATGCTGTTGTTGTTGTGTTTGCCGGAGCGAGCGCGTCAGGCATGAGCCTGACCAACGGCGATTCGAGTTGTCGACGGATGTATCGTGATGACAGCAATCCTGTCATCTAATCCTGCGCAGATGCGCAGAGGAGTGTTGGAATGCAGGTCAAACTATTTGTCGGAAATTTACCCTGGAGCGTGAATGATACCGTGTTGACGCAGATCTTCGCCGACCACGGCGAGGTTCAGAGTGCACGTGTTATCAGCGACCGTGATACTGGGCGCTCACGCGGCTTTGGTTTTGTCGAGATGGAAACAAATGACATCGGTGCGCTCATCCAGGCGACCGACGGTCACGAGATCGATGGTCGTAACCTGCGGGTGAACCAGGCCGAGGAGAAGCCCTCGTCAGGACGAACTAGCTACGATCGACGCGATCGCTACTAAATAATCCCAGGCCCTCAATACGAGGTAAACCACGAAGCCTATGGGGCTCAGCCCCATAGGCTTCGTGGTTTATGCGTGCGTGCCTTATGGTTTTGGGTGTCACAAATAGGTAAGAACATGTTACAATAAGGTCGTTTCCGCTTGATGCTTCCTGGATAGGCGATGCTGCCAATGGATCACGTTGCCCCCGCTGATGGTCTGGTTGATGCATTATGCCAGGCACTCGGTTCACACGCTGTTGTGACCTCGGTTGATGCACTGCGTACCTACGATGCAGATGCGAGCATGATGGTTGCCTGCACACCCGATTTCGTGGCTGTGCCTGCGACCCCCGAACAGGCGGCAACTGCGGTGCGCCTTGCTCTGCATGCTGGCTATCCTATCGTTGCTCGTGGCGCAGGGACGGGCATTGCCGGTGGTGCCGTCCCCGTCCGTCGTGGGCTCGTGCTGAGCTTTGCCCGGATGGAGCAGATCGAGCAGGTCGAATTGCGCTCACGCTTCGCGGTCGTTCAAGCAGGCGTGGTCAATGCCGAGTTGAATGCTCACCTCGCCCCCCTCGGTTTTCAGTTTGCCCCCGACCCTTCGTCCCAACGCGCCAGTACGATCGGTGGCAATCTTGGCACCAATGCCGGCGGACCTCATTGTCTGAAGTATGGGGTGACAACCAATCATATTCTCGCTGTCGAAATCGTGCGCCCCGATGGGTCGCTGGTTTGGACTGGCGATGGGGTTGTCGAGGCGTCCGGGTATGATCTGACCGGTGTCGTCGTCGGCAGCGAAGGAACCTTTGGGCCGGTTACACGGGCTATCGTCCGCCTTACGCCCCTGCCAGAAGCGAATCGCGTCGTGCTCGCCCTCTTCCCCAGTGTGATTGCCGCCTCGTCAGCGGTCAGCGCCGTCATTGCGGCCGGTTCGCTCCCCACGTCGCTTGAGGTGATGGATCATAATGGCATTCGGGCCGTCAATGGGGCCTATGGCCTCGGCTTGCCCGAAGCTGAGGGTACGACGCTCCTGATTATTGAGGTGGATGGGGTCGAGGATGGGCTCGATGATCTGCTCGAGCAGATCCTGCAGATCTGTCGTGACCAGGGCGCGTTTGAACTGCGCCCGGCTCGTACGCCCGCTGAACAGGCTCGCGTCTGGGCGGCCCGCAAGGCTTTTGCCGGGGCGATTGGACGCCTCGCGCCTGCCTATTTGCTGGTTGATACGTCGGTGCCGCGTACCCGCTTGCCCCTTATGATGGAGCATGTCGAGCGTCTGCGTCAGGAATATGGCGTGGAGGTCTGCAATGTCTTTCATGCCGGCGACGGCAATTTGCATCCCCTCGTGCTTTACGATCCACGCGATGCCGACCAGACCCATCGCGCCCACGCGATCGCCGAGGCAGTGCTTGCGTTGAGCATCGAGCAGGGCGGGGTCATTAGTGGTGAACACGGCATTGGGTTGGAAAAACAGGATTTTCTGCCCCTTTTGATGAGTCATGCCGATCTGCAATTGCACGCCGCTGTCTTTGCGGTCTTTAACCCGACAAATCAGTTCAATCCGGCCAAGATCTTTCCGACGGCGATGCCGCCCCTCGAACTGGCTGCCCAGCGACGCGCACGCTTGCACGCCGCACGCGAGCCGCAGTTGCCCGTCGCAGCCCTGGCCGACACACTCCGCCAGTTGCTCGGTGCCGCGTATGTGCGCGAGCACGATGCGCAGGTGACCATTCAGCCCGGCACCGTTGCCGAATTGGCGGCGAGTGTGGCCGCTTGTTATCGCGCCGGGGTCGCCGTTGTGCCGCTCGGTGGCGGTCTACCGCCTGAGCTTGACCACACAAGCACCGACGTGCAAGTTGTCATTCTGACGCAACGCTTGACCCGGGTCTGCACCTATGCCCCCGATGATCTGACCATTGGCGTCGAGGCAGGGATGTCGCTGGCTGAATTGCGCCGCTTGCTCGCAGCCAATGGGCAACAACTTCCCCTCGACGTAGCCGGCGCCGATCAGGCGACCCTGGGGGGCCTCGTGGCCGCCGCAGCCGATGGGCCACGTCGGGCCGGCTATGGCTCCCTGCGCGACTGGGTGCTCGGCATGACCGTCGTGGAAGCCGATGGCACCCTCGTGCGCCTCGGTGCTCAGGTGGTCAAGAATGTGAGCGGCTATGACCTGCCCAAGCTCTTTGTCGGGAGCCGTGGAACCCTGGGCATTATTGCCACCGTCAGCCTCAAGGTGTTTCCGCAACCACCTGCTACGGCGACGCTCGCCCTGACCTGCCCTGATCGTGGCAGTGCGTTTGCGCTGGTTGACCGGTTGGCCGCCAGTCGGTTGCAGCCAACTGCGGTTGAATATGTCGAGGCCTTCCAAGTCACGGCAGCCGCTGTCTCGCTCCAGGTGCCTGAACATATCCCAACGATCGAAGCAGGATCGCCTTCATCCCAGACCGTGCCCTCTCCTCTTCCGATGCTCTATGTACGTGCTGAAGGCCATCCCGCTGCGGTTGAACGCCATCTGCGTGAGCTTGCGCTGATGGCAGGCCCCTTCCAGATGGTGAGTCAGCACCTGGAGGGTGAAGCCGAAAGGGCTTTGTGGCACGCGCTCATTGCGCTTGATGACTCCGGTTCTGACCCGCAGACCGCCCGCATTCGCCTGGCTGTGCCACCCGCCGATCTGTGTGCGGCGGTGGAAGATGCCGGACAGATTGCGGTGCAGTATCGCCTTGGCCTGCGCCTCAACGCACGCGCCCTCAACGGCGTCGCGTATCTGCATGCCACCGGCTCCACTGAAGATCTTCGCCAGTTCTATACGATGCTCGCCGAACGCTGGCGGCATGTCCACCTGCTTGACGCCGCACCTGCCGTACGGGCGGGCCTCCACCCCTGGGGTTTCGTGCCTGCCCAGGATCTGATGCGTACGTTAAAGACCGAACTCGATCCCCAGGGATGCATGCATCCTTCGGTGCGTTTTGTTCCGTAACCAGAATATAACGATAGCCCGCGCAATGAAGGCCTGGTGAAACTATACCTAGAGGAGCAGCAACTGTGACGAGTGAGCCTACCGGAGCAAGAACAAAGGTCGACATTCCACTGGTTGGATTTAGCAATAAGGATCGCCCCAGCACCGCGATCATCAATACCTGTGTCCACTGCGGGCTCTGTCTCTCGTCGTGCCCAACCTATCGCGAGACGGGCCTAGAAATGTCGTCGCCACGCGGGCGCATCTATTTGATGAAGGCCGTTGATGAAGGCCGCATCGGCATTGATAGCGAGGTCTTTCAAGAGCAGATGAGCCAGTGCCTCAACTGTCGTGCCTGTGAGGCCGTCTGTCCTTCGGGGGTACAGTATGGGGCCATTCTCGAAGCAAGCCGGACGCAGATCGAGCAGGCGCGTGATGCCGGGCGCAGCGCCGTGGCACCAACGTCCATCGCCGCGCAACCCGTGTTGCCACCGCGGCCACTCTGGCAGGAAGGGCTACGACGGGGGGTGTTTGATCTGCTCTTCCAGGATATGCGGGCCTTCCGTACCTTCTCATGGTCAATGCGGCTCTATCAACGCAGTGGGTTGCAGTGGTTCGCCCGCAACAGTGGCATTCTCAAACTGATCCGGATGGACGAAACCGAGACGATGCTGCCGCCGATCAGCACGAGTTTTATGGTACCCCAGGGGCAGATCTTCCCCGCCATTGGCGAGCGGCGCTACAGTGTGGCCGTGCTGACCGGATGCATTATGGGGACAGCCTTTTCCCACGTTCACGAGGCCACGATCCGGGTGCTGCAACAGAATGGCTGCGACGTGATCCTGCCGCCCGACCAGGGGTGTTGTGGCGCGCTGCATACGCACGGCGGCGATCTTGACGGTGGACGCGCGTTGGCCCGGCGCAATATTGCTGCCTTCGAACACCTGGGTGTTGATGCGATTGTCATCAATGCGGCTGGCTGTGGCAGCACGCTCAAAGAATATGGGCACCTGTTGCACGACGATACCATTTGGCACGCTCGTGCCGAAGCTTTCAGCGAGAAAATCAAGGATATCCACGAATTTCTGACGAGTATCGACATGAACCAGGCCGGTCTCGCGCCCCTGCCGATCAGTGTCACCTATCAGGAACCGTGTCACTTGGCGCATGCGCAACGCATTACCGCCGAACCACGCCAACTCTTACGGGCGATTCCTGAACTTGAGTTGCGCGAAATGAACGAAAGTTCGTTGTGTTGTGGCAGTGCTGGTGTCTATAATGTGACCCAACCCGAGATGGCCGCCCAGCTTGGCGCACGCAAGGTCAAGAACGCTCTCGCAACAGGCGCAAAGGTGATCGCAACTGCCAATCCGGGCTGCGCCCTCCAGCTCGCCGGCGAACTGCGACGCCGCGGCGAAGAGGTGCAGGTGCGTTATATCGTTGAACTTCTCGATGAAAGCTATCGCCGTAAGATGGATCATTCGTAAGAAGTGGGCAACAGGCAAACACCGTTGCCCTCCTTGGCGAAGAACCGGCTTAGTCGGCTCCTTCGCCAAGGAGAGCAACCACCTCATCCTAGATCTTCTATTCCTAAAGGCACGATCTTTCAGGTCTAACAGATATCTTTCTTGATGGCTGAAAACGCTTCCTGTCTGCTATAATAGCCTTGCGATCCTAGTGCCTGTTTTCACAATGTACTCAATATACTCCTTAAATTAGTGTTTTCCTTCACAAAGTGCGCGTCGCCGATATGTGCCTGTCTGGCTAGTCTGGCTGCTGCCAATGAGTGAGATCACTCTCCACGCTCCCGAGCACGAGCTTGAAGCAATTCGCTCCCGCCTCCAATCCTCACGAGGGCGGAAGTTCTGGCGTTCGCTTGATGAACTGGCTGATAACCCGACCTTTCACGAATTTCTGAGTCGTGAATTCCCCGCAGGTGCGTCCGAGTTGAACGACCCGGTGACGCGCCGTACATTTTTGAAACTGATGGGTGCGTCGCTTGCCCTTGCCGGCCTGTCAGGCTGTACGATGGCAATCCGGCAACCGCAAGAGCAGATCGCACCCTTTGCGCGTGCGCCGTATGATCGCGTCCCGGGCCTTCCTCAGTACTATGCGACGGCGTTGTCCCTCGATGGCTTTGGGCTCGGGGTGGCCGTGAAGAGCTACGATGGCCGCCCAGTCAAGATCGAGGGCAATCCTAACCACGCTGCCAGCCTCGGCGCAACCGATCTCTTTGCTCAGGCCGAGATCCTCGCGCTCTATGATCCTGATCGCCCCGAGACGGTGCTGAGCCGGAATACGATCCGGACATGGGATCAGTTTCTGGTCGCGTTGAGCGAGGTGATGCAGTTGCAGCGGGCGCTGCAGGGCCAGGGGTTGCGTCTGTTGACGCCAACGGTGACATCGCCAACGCTGGCCGCGCAGATCAATGAACTGCTGGCAAGCCTGCCCAACGCACGCTGGGTGCAGTACGATCCCATTGGGCGCTCGCAGACCTATGGCGGTACCGAACTGGCGTTTGGCGAACCGCTCGAGCCACGGTATCGCCTGGATCTCGCCAGGGTGATTGTGACCCTCGATGCTGATGTGTTTAGCGAGGGGCCAGGTCGTGTGCGTTATGCCCGCGATTGGGCCGCCGGACGCCGTGTGCTTGGCAGTAGCACCGAGGTGAGTCGGCTCTATAGCGTTGAACCGGCCCTCTCGCCAACCGGGATTGTGGCCGATCATCGCTTGCCCCTCAAAGCCGGTGATGTTGCGAGTTTTGCGTATGCCCTTGCGAGTGGCCTCGGTATCCCAGGGCTGAACGGGGCCGCCCCTGTGCTCGCTGAGCAGGCAACGGCCTTCGTCGCTGCGGCCGTCGCTGATCTGCGTGCCGCCGGCGCACAAGGCCTGGTGATCGCCGGTGAGTCGCAGCCCCCCGAGGTGCATGCCCTCGCCCATGCGATCAATGTGGCCCTCGGTGCCGTTGGGACAACCGTGACCTATAGCGATCCCGTCGCCGTTGCCCCTACCAATCAACTCGCCGATCTCCGTACCCTGGCTGATGAGTTGAAGAGCGGGGCCGTGGAAGTCTTGATCATTCTCGACTCCAATCCGGTCTTTACCGCTCCTGCCGATCTCGACTTCGAAAACGCGATGGCTCAGGCACGTTTCAGCGCGGTGCTCAACTACTACGATGACGAGACCGCTGCCCTTAGTACATGGTTTGTGCCCGCCGCGCATCCGCTAGAGAGTTGGGGCGATGTGCGGGCCTTTGATGGCACAACAACGATCATTCAACCCCTGATCGAGCCGCTCTACGGCGGGCGCACCCCCCACGATCTGCTCGCGGTGATGCTTGGGCAGAGTGGGCAGACTGATTATGCGGTCGTGAGTAGCTATTGGCAGCAGGCAAGCGGTTTTGAAGATGCGGCCGATTTTGAGCCGTTCTTCAAGGGCAGTTTGAATAATGGTGTGGTACCGGGTACCGCCCTGCCCGCCCGGGAGGTGACCTTGCGTAGTGGGCTCGCCTTTCAACCGCCCGCGCCAGCCCCCGCCGGGCTTGAACTGAACTTCCGGCCCGATCCGGGCATCTATGATGGGCGCTACGCCAATAATGGTTGGCTCCAGGAGGTTCCCCGGCCTACCACCAAGTTGACCTGGGATAATGCGGCGCTGATCAGTCCACGTACGGCAATCAGCCTGCTCAACCTCCGCATCAACCCCGAAGATCTTGCTGCTGAGGATAATCTTACCGCCCAGCGCACCCTCGAAGGGCTGATTGAAGCGAATGGCACGTTGATCGAACTGCAATACGCCGGACGGTCGCTGACCATGCCGATCTGGGTTGTCCCCGGCCACGCCGAGGGGACGGTAACGGTATCCCTGGGCTATGGGCACGGCCCACGCGGTGGACGGGTCTCAGACGGAACGGGCTTCAATACGTATCAGTTGCGCACGAGTGAGGCTCCCTGGTTTGGCCCACTTGAAGTGAACCTGGCCGGCGGTACCTATCCGCTGGCAAGTACCCAGAACCACTGGACGCTCGAGGCACGCGATATTGTGCGCGTCGGAGCCTTCGCCCGCTTCAAAGAAGACCCCAAGTATATCTCGCGTGAAATTTATCAGGAAGCGTACGGCAAAGATAAACCCGGCCCCGGCACCGACGGCTACATCAGTCTGCTCCCTGATGAACTTCCCGCCCCCAACGACTTCAAGACCGGCCCGCAATGGGGAATGAGCATTGACCTGACGGCCTGTACCAGTTGCAATGCCTGCGTGGTCGCTTGCCAGGCCGAGAATAACATCCCTATCGTCGGCAAGGAGGAAATCGCCCGCGGGCGCGAGATGCACTGGATCCGCATTGATCGCTACTTTGCCGGCCACGACTTCGATAACCCCGAAACCTATGTGATGCCGATGCTCTGCCAGCACTGCGAGCGTGCGCCGTGCGAACTGGTCTGCCCGGTCATTGCAACTGTTCACGATGCCGAAGGCATCAATAATATGATCTATAATCGTTGTGTCGGCACCAAGTATTGCTCGAACAACTGCCCCTACAAAGTGCGCCGGTTCAACTTCTTCCAGTATCAGGATCTCAACGAGCCAAGCCTGAAACTCGGGCGCAACCCCGAGGTGACGGTACGCAACCGAGGGGTTATGGAGAAGTGCAGTTTCTGTATCCAGCGCATCAGTGCCGTGCGGATCAAGGCCAAGGTTGAAGGTAATCGCCCTATTCGCGATGGCGAGGTGCTCACCGCCTGCCAGCAAGTCTGCCCGACGCAGGCCATCGTCTTTGGCGATATCAGGGATGACCAAAGCCTCGTGACCCAGCGCAAGGCCGAGCCGCACAACTATACGGTCTTTGGTCTGCTCAATGTCCGCCCACGGACAAGCTACATGGCCCGTGTGCGCAATCCCAATGAAGCCCTGGCTGGCGAAGAAGGCGAGGCCTGAGATGCAGCCTGTTGCCCGATCCCTCCGTAGGAAGCCAACCGTGATGAGCCGCCTGGCCCGTTTTGCCTGGTTGCCCCTCTGTTTCGTGCTGGTCGGATGTCATATCGATATGTACGATCAGCCCAAGTATCGGCCCAATCGCCCGAGTGATTTTTTTGAGGATGGGCGCTCGATGCGCCCACCCGTCGAAAATACGGTCGCGATGGGAAGTTTCGAGGCCGACTCGGCGCTCTTTACCGGGCGTCTCAATGGTGAATTGGCGGTTGAATTGCCAATGGAATTGACTGCCGATTTACTGGAGCGAGGGCAGACCCGCTACGACGCCTTCTGTGCCCCGTGTCACGGTCTGGCCGGCGATGGCAACGGCGTGATCGCCTATCGCGGACCCATGGAGGTGCCGACCTTGCATAGTGATCGCCTTCGCACGGTTGCCATTGGCTACTACTTTGACGTCATTACCAATGGCGTCAACCGGATGTATAGTTATGCGCATCGCATTCCACCTGAAGATCGCTGGGCCGTCGCCGCGTATGTGCGTGCCCTGCAGTTGAGCCAGAATGTTGACGCTGATACCCTGACCGCCGAAGAGCGTGCCCTGCTTGGTGGGCCGTAACGGTATAGAGAGCGAGCTTCCGTCATGTCTGCACAGATCTTCTCGCGCAACGCCAATGCAATCCTGCTGGTGAGTATCGCTGCGATTGTGCTGCTCATTGTCGGCATTATCTCAGCTCTGATCGGGCTCTACCTGTCACCCTGGTATACCGGGGTCGGTGATGCGATCGAGCAGCCAGTGCCTTTTAGTCACAAACATCATGTTGATGAACTGATGATTGATTGCCGCTATTGCCATTCGACTGTCGAACGGGTTGCCCACGCAGGCATTCCTTCGACCGATACCTGTATGTCGTGTCACTCGCAGATCTGGACGAATAGCCCGCTTTTGCAACCAGTGCGCGATAGCTATCAGACAGGTGAACCCGTGCTCTGGAATCGGGTCTACGATTTGCCCGATTTTGTCTATTTCAACCATAGTGTTCACGTTGCCAAGGGCATCGGGTGCGCGTCGTGCCACGGACGGGTCGATCTGCAACACTTGACGGCCAAGGAACAACCCCTTTATATGGGTTGGTGTCTCGGTTGCCACCGCGCCCCCGAAGAGTTTATCCGCCCGCGTGATGAGGTCTTCAATATGGCCTACGATCCACAGATGATGCCCATCGACGAGCGGCTTGCGCTGGTTCAAGAGTATCAGATTCCAGTTGATGGTCGGCTGACCCATTGTTATATGTGTCACCGTTAATAGAGGGAACCCAATGAGCCATACGTCAGACAGCCATACCATTAAAGAACCCTCGCCAGAGAGCCTCGCTAAAGGGTATGAGGTGAGCGACTGGAGCATGCGTCCGGTCTTCATCCTCACGATTGCCTGTGTCAGTCTCTTGCCACTGGCAATTGTCGTTATCTTTATTATGCTTGGTGCAACCAAGGGGCAACTTGGCGATGTCAGCCATAACCTGGCCCCACCCGAACTCGCCCAGTTGCCCCCTTCGCCACGCCTCGAACAGAACCCGAATGCCGATGGGACACGCATCATGCGTGAGGCGACTGAACAGATCGAGAACTACGGCTGGGTGAATCAGCGTACCGGCGTTGCCCATATTCCTATTGATCGGGCCAAGGAATTGTTGCTTGAGCAGGGCATTGCTCCCTTTGCAACAACCCAACCCGAGGGCGGAACAAGACCATGACGATGTATACGCCACTTTTCCGCTGGTTCTCGGCCCTGTTGCTTGCGATCATGCTGACGCTTAGTCTGGCCCCCGCAGTGGTGCAGGCGCAGAGTGGCGCCCATCATCTCGAGAATATCTCGTTCGAGCAGCGCCTTGGTGAGAAGGTGCCCCTTGATCTGCCGTTTGTCAACGAACATGGCGAAACTGTCGTTCTGGGTGACTACTTCGGTGACTTGCCAGTGGTGCTCTCATTGGGCTACTATGAATGCCCAATGCTCTGTTCGCTGGTGCGCAATGGCATGGTCGACGGCTTGAGTGATGTGCGCCTCACCGCAGGCATTGATTACCATGTCGTCAATGTCAGCATTGACCCCACCGAGACGACGATGCACGCGGCCAATACCAAAGCTGCGATCGTGTCACGCTATGCTCGCCCTGGCAGCGAAGAGGGCTGGCACTTTTTGACGGGAACCCAGGATAGTATCAAGCAACTGGCCGATGCTGTCGGCTTTGCCTATTTTTATGATGAGACGATTGATCAGTATGCGCACGCCGCTGGTATTCTCGTGCTCACCCCTGAGGGTGCCCTGGCCCGTTATTTCTATGGCATCGAATATAACGCCAGCGATCTGCGCCTCGGGCTCGTTGAGGCGTCGGGGAACAAGATTGGCACACCGGTTGACCAGTTGTTGTTACTCTGTTATCACTTTGACCCTTCGACTGGCAAGTATACCGGTCTGGTCATGACCATCACTCGCATCGCCGGAACCATCACCGTGATGTTCATCCTTGGCTCGATCTTTTTCCTGAGCCGTAGTTCTCAGCAACGTGGCGCACCTCCCGGGTCAGCTGCTAGCGCAGATTGAGAGGAAGCACTATGCCCGACTTCCCTTTGTTTCCTGAACAGGCCTCAACCTTTGCCGGGCCAATTGATGCCCTCTATGGCGTTTTGATCGCGCTCAGCCTGATCTTTGGCGGCATCCTGCCGTTCATTATTCTCTATCTGATGGTGCGCTACCATCGTAGCCAGAAGGCTGATCGGACGAATCAGCCCGAGGGAAGCCTGCCGCTCGAATTGACGTGGACGATCATTCCGCTGGTGCTTGTGCTGGGGGTCTTTTTCTGGGGCGCGTTTCTCTATATTGACATCCGCACCCCACCCGAGCGCAACCTTGAGATCTATGTCATTGGCAAGCAGTGGATGTGGCACGCCCAGCATCCTAATGGCAAGCGCGAAAATAATGAGTTGCACGTGCCCATCAATCAGCCGGTCAAGCTCGTTATGACTTCGCAGGATGTCATCCATAGCTTCTATATTCCCGCCTTCCGGGTCAAACAGGATGTTTTGCCAGGTCGCTATACCACGATGTGGTTTGAAGCGACGCAAACTGGCGAATACCATCTCTTCTGTGCCGAGTATTGTGGCACCGAACACTCACGCATGGTTGGACGTGTTGTTGCTATGAGCCTCGCCGATTACGAGCGCTGGTTGACGACCCCCGGCGAGATTATTCTGCCCGATGGCAGCGCTGGCGCGGGAGGCGGTGATTCGACCCTGATTCCGTCGATCGGCGATCCTATGGCGCTCGCTGGGGCGCAGCTCTTTACGAACCTGGGGTGCGTCGGTTGTCATCGCGATGATGGGGCCGGCATCGGCCCGAGCATGGTGGGGCTCTATGGCGTCGAGACACGGATGCAGGATGGAAGCCTGGTGACCGCCGATGAAAATTATCTCCGCGAGTCGATTCTTAATCCTGGAGCCAAAATTGTCGCCGGGTATGCTAATGTGATGCCGTCGTACGATGGGCAACTCAGCGAGGATCAGTTGAATCAGTTGATCGCGTATATCAAGTCGCTCTCGGATAGTGAGAGCGCCAGCACCCGTCTCTCGAATGCCCAGATCGCCAGTGTCGTTGCTGACGAATTGAAGTAGACCCGCTAGAACTATCCAGGGAAGATGCATTATGGCAACAACAGCCCTTCCGTCACGTGGCTATCTCGAAGATGATACTCCAACCGTCTGGGCATGGATCAAGTCTTGGCTCTTCACGGTTGATCACAAGCGCATTGCGATTCTCTATCTCCTTGCGATCAATTTTTACTTTCTCCTGGGCGGTCTGGCTGCGTCAGTCGTCCGGATCGAGTTGATTACCCCGCAGGGCGATCTGCTCTCCTCTGACCTTTACAACCGGGCGTTTACGCTGCACGGGATCATCATGGTCTTCTTTTTCTTGATCCCGGGTATTCCTGCGGTGCTCGGCAATTTTTTGATCCCGCTGATGGTCGGGGCACGCGATATGGCTTTTCCCCGCCTCAATCTCTTTAGCTGGTATCTCTATATGATCGGCGGGATCTTTGCCCTCTCCGCCGCTGTCTTTGGTGGCGTTGATACCGGCTGGACCTTCTATACGCCCTTTAGTTCGACCTATTCCAATTCAAATGTGATCCTGACGATTGCTGGGGCGTTTGTGATGGGCTTTTCGTCCATCGCCACTGGCGTGAATTTCATCGTGACGACCCACACGATGCGCGCTCCCGGTTTGACCTGGTTCCGTCTGCCGCTCTTTGTCTGGTCAAGCTATGCCACGAGCCTGATTATCGTGCTGGCAACGCCGGTCGTCGGGATTACGCTGCTTTTGGTTGCGATCGAGCGCATCTGGGGCGTCGGGATCTTCGATCCGGCCCTCGGTGGCGATCCACTGCTCTTTCAGCATCTCTTCTGGTTCTATTCGCATCCTGCGGTCTATATCATGATTTTGCCCGGGTTCGGGGTTATCTCGGAACTGATCTCGACCTTCTCACGCAAGCGCATTTTTGGCTACGAGTTCATTGCCTTTTCCAGTATGGCAATTGCCATCATCGGCTTCCTTGTCTGGGGCCACCATATGTTCGTGAGTGGGCAGTCGGTCTATGCTGGCCTGGTCTTCAGCTTCATTACGATGCTCGTCGCCATTCCTTCCGCCATCAAAGTCTTTAACTGGACCGCAACGCTCTACAAGGGTTCGATTAGCTATCGTACCCCGATGCTCTATGCCCTCGGGTTCATCGGGCTCTTTGTGATCGGCGGGCTCACCGGTATCTTCCTCGGCGTGGTCGCGATTGATATTCACGTCACCGATACCTATTTTGTCGTGGCCCACTTCCACTATGTGATGGTCGGCGGCACGATTATGGCCTACCTTGGTGGCATCCATTTCTGGTGGCCCAAGATGACCGGACGGATGTACAACGAGGTCTGGGGCGGGATTTCGGCCCTGATCATCTTCGTTGGCTTCAATATGACCTTCTTCCCCCAGTTTGTGCTGGGCTATTTGGGGATGCCCCGCCGCTATCACGTCTATCCCCAGGAGTTCCAGGTGCTCCACGTGCTCTCATCGGCAGGCTCGACCGTGCTTGCGATTGGCTTCATCATTCCCCTGGTCTACCTGACGCTTTCGCTCTGGAAGGGCAAGCTCGCCGGCGATAATCCGTGGGACGCAACCGGGCTTGAGTGGACGGTTTCGTCACCGCCGCCAGCCCACAATTTCGATGAGATCCCTGTGGTGACCACCGAGGCGTATGCCTACCCGCCCGAGGCCGCCGAGCGCGACGCGGCTGCGTGGCGCCCTGGTTCACCTCTGTAAACTGGTCAGTCGCAGAGGTCGTGCGCAGGCTCGCCTGCGCACCAATCTCTGCCCGTTTCTCGCGGTGGTATGCCTACCCCGCGCAAAGGTTTGAGGAGCGAAACCTTGGCGACAACAACAACAACGCAAGGATCAGAGGTACAGGGGCACGAGGCACATGCTGACCACGGTCACGCCGGCCACGGCCGCGAGCTGCAGCACCATTTTGAGACGCCACAACAGCAGAAAGAGGCGGCCACCCTGGGGATGTGGGTCTTTCTGGTGACCGAGTTGATGCTCTTTGGCGGGATCTTTATGGCCTATGCGGTCTATCGCTGGGCCTTTCCCGATATCTGGGCCGAGGCAGCCCATCATCTCAATACGCCCCTTGGTGCAGTCAATACGGTCGTCTTGCTCGTCAGTTCCCTCACCGTCGCCCTCGCGGTCAATGCCGCCGAAGAGGGACGCAAACAGCGCCTCATTCGCCTGCTTGGTGTGACAATGGTGCTCGGCGTGGCGTTCCTGGGCATCAAGGCGTATGAGTATAGCGAGAAGTTTGCCCACTGCGCTGGCTACAAGACGCCAATCGCATGGGCAACCAGTGGCACCCCGCTCGGCGAAACCGAGTGCCTCGTCCCTGGGCGGGCGTTTGTCTTCCCCGAGGCCCACGGCACAACTGCCGCCGATGTGCACAACGAGGTTACGCCAGGCCAGGGCAGTCCCTATCAACTCTTTTACCTGCTCTACTTTATCTCCACCGGGCTGCACGCCGTCCACATGCTGATCGGGTTGAGCATCGTCGGCATGCTGACCTTTATGGCCGTGCGCGGGGTCTTCACCGCGGCCTACTCCACACCCGTCGAGATCGGGGGCCTCTACTGGCACCTGATCGATATTATCTGGGTCTTCCTGTTTCCGCTCTTTTATCTGGTACACTGATGGCAGAACACAGCAACACCATGCCTGGCGCCGATGGACACGCTGCGGCAAGCGACCATCATAGCCACGGCCATATCGGACGCGACACCTATTATCGGGTCTTTGCCGCCCTGATGGTGCTGATGGTTTTGACGGTGGGAGCCTGGTGGGTCGAGGGGTTTATGGAGATCCCTCGTGTCTTGGGGGTGCTCGTCGCGCTGGCGATTGCGTCAACCAAGACGGTGCTGATTATTTACTATTTTATGCATATCAAGATCAGCAATCGGGTCACCCAGCTCTACGCAGTCTCGGCTTTTATCGCCTTCACGATCCTCTTCGTCATTGTCATGGGTGATTATTTTGCACGCGGCTGGCCCCCAGAAATCGGCCCGCTCCCCTAAACCCATAAGTTTGGCCCGTGTTGACGCAAAGGCGCAAAGCTGTGGATGCCAATCCATAAAATCTTTGCGCCTTTGCGTCAGATGCCTCTGCGCCTTTGCGTCATATATCCCGCCTTATGTGCAAGGTTGGCCCGTGTTGACGCAGAGGCGCAGAGCCTGCACCCATTTACCCTAGCAGATCCTGCAACGCCGGACGCAATTCTGGATACGCAAATTGATACCCAAGTTTTTGGGCCCGGTTCGGAACGACGCGCTGGCCTTTGACTACCAGATCCGCCATTTCACCAAGCGTGAGCCGCAGGCTGAATTCGGGCACCGCCAGCCACGAGGGCGACCCGATCACTTTGCCGAGAATATCAGAGAAGTCGCGGTTGGTCTCGGGGTTCGGGGCCGTGCCATTGAGTGGGCCGCTGATCTGCTCATTTTCGAGTGCAAAGAGAAAGAGCCCGATCTCGTCATCAGGATGAATCCACGAATAGTATTGTGAACCGGGCATAATCGGGCCACCAGCGCGCACCCGAAACGGAATCAAGATTTGCCCAAGAGCCCCGGCGTCAGGATCAAGCACAATGCCCGTACGAATAAAGGCCACTCGCACCCCATACTCGCTCGCCCGTTGCGCCTCGTGCTCCCAGGCGATGCTCACCTTGGCCACAAAGTCGTTCCCTGCCGGCGAGTCTTCATCAAAGGTAGCCGTGGTGCTGTACCCGTAAAAGCCTGCCGCCGAGGCATTGACCAGGACGGTCGGGCGGGTTTGCGCAGCGGCAATCGCTTTCACCAATCCGCGTGTCCCGATCACCCGACTACTCAGAATCTCTTCTTTGTACGCCGGGGTCCACCTCACACCGATCACCCCCTGCGAAATCGGTGCCCCGGCTAAATTGATAATGGCATGCGCCCCATCAATCGCCGCCGCCCAGGGGCCATCCTCCGCCGGCGACCACGCGACATACTCAGCCGCCCCCGGCAAGACGCGCCGCGCCGCATCAGGATTGCGCGAAAAGATAACCAGCGCATAGCCGCGCTCGCGTAACGCAGCAAAAAGTTTCCGTCCGACCAACCCGGTTGCCCCAGTGAGAATGATACGTTTTGTTGTGTTCATACTATTGAGGGTACCCCGAATCTAGCTCTGGCGTCAAGTCCTCTGCGCCGCTGCGTTAAAACGAAACGCCACGGTGAAGAGATATGGTATCCTATGCCCCGATGGATCAACAGCACCGCTTAGGCCAAATGAGGTTTCCCCCAGATGATGCGTTTGTCTCCACTAATGATCATTGTCGTGATGATCCTGATCACCATAGGCTTGTTGCCGCCCGCAACCCCAACCGTCCAGGCAGCGCCACTCGCAGCACGCCAGCCGGGGTTGCCGCCTTCACTCTTTGGCCTCAATATGTACATCACCGGGCGCGAACGCTCGGAAGCCGAAGCCGCCCAACTCGTCCGCCTCGCCGGGCCAATTGGCGCACGCTGGACGCGTGAAGAGATCTGCTGGGCCTGCTGGGGCCGTGAGATCAAGAACGATTTCTATGACCGCCGGATCGCGATGCTCGCCGAGGCCGGGATCGGCATTATTGGCATGCTGCTCACCACCCCCGAAGAGTACCGCGATCCCGCCTGCGTCGCGCACGCTCGCCGCGTCAACGAACCCGAATACTGGTGTGCGCCAACTGATATGGACGCGTTTGCCCGTTGGGTCGGCCAGGTCGTCGAACGCTACGATGGCGATGGCTCCCAGGATGCGCCTGGCTCACCACGGATCGCCGCCTGGGAAATCTGGAATGAACCCGATATGGACGGAACCTGGCTGCCCAGGGCTGATCCCGTTGCCTATGCCGAAATGCTCCGCAAGGCTTCAGCCGCGATCAGGGCTGCCGATCCAACCGCGCTGGTACTCATCGGTGGCGTCTATGTCTTCGATGCTGTCGGCGAAAAGGGGTTCCTTGATCGCGTCGTTGACCTTGCCGGCTGGGACAGCTTCGATGTGCTCTCGATCCATCCCTGGCTCATCGACCACGCCCCCGACAATCCCGCCCTCATCAATCCTCGTGAGCGCTTCGATGTCACGATCCCCGGGCGCCTCGAACTGGCCAAGCGCTGGGTGGCCGCTCGCGGTGGCGGCAAGCCAATCTGGATTACCGAAGTAGGCTGGAGCACCTGCGGCAGTGCGTGCGCGCCCCAGTTTGCCAAGAATGGCGAAGAACAGGCGAACTATATGGTACGCACCTTTGTGCTCGCCGCAGCTGCGGGCATCGAACACGTCAGCTATTTCCAACTCAGCGATAAATTCAAGGGCGGCCAGCAACCCTGGGGGCCTGCTGCCATTCTCAATGATGACCTGAGCCCCAAACCAGCCTATCAAGCCTATGGCACGATGGTCTCGCAACTCCAATTTGCCCGTTACCAGGGCACCGGGTCACTGCACCGCCAGGGCGTGCTTGTGAACCATCGCTTCACCCTGCCCGACGGCGTCGTCGTTGACGTACTCTGGACAATCAGCGGTCAGCGCACGATCGACTTCCCGCTGGCGACTGGCCTGAGTGCCACCCTGGTTGAACGTGATGGACAGTTACGCGAACTTGGCGGAGGCACGGCCCGGTTAACCATCAGCGAACGCCCGGTCTACGTTCGCCAGGTCACCGGCGGCAGTCGCAGCTTTGCCGAGACTGGGCAGAGCATCCGCGGCAGCTTCCTGCGCACCTGGGAACGCGGCGGTGGCCTGGCGATCTACGGCTTGCCCATCACCCCCGAACGCCTCGAACGCGGCAGCGACGGGGTCGAACGGGTCGTGCAATGGTTCGAACGCACCCGCTTCGAGAGCCATCCCCAGCACCGTTCGCCCAACGACGTACTGATCGGCCTCGTCGGGGTTGAATACCTCGCCCGTCAGGGCCTTGATTGGCGCAGTCTCCCGACCGTTGACGGAGCACCCGCAGGATGTCGCTACTTCCCTGAAACCCGCCACAGCCTTTGTCCACCCTTCCGCGCCTACTGGGAACGGAACGGTGGCCTGGCGACCTTTGGCTTCCCCATCAGCGAACCAGCCAACGAAACCGTCGAAAACGGACGCACCCTGAGCGTGCAATATTTCGAACGCGCCCGCTTCGAAGACCACCCCGATCTATCGTCGGCCAACCGCGTCCAACTCAGTCGCCTTGGTGTACGCCTCGCCCCGTAAGGCCGAAGCACGCGCCTCTCGCAGCCTCGCATCAACAGGCCTGCAGGCGGGGCGCGTGCATCGGCCCAACTATCGTCGCGCCGGCCTCGTAAGGCCGAAGCACGCATCTACGCTCCAACCTTTGCGCCTTTGCGTCTTTGCGTCAAAACAACCGCCTTATGTGCAAGGTCTTGGTGCTGGCTCCCTACGCCTCGTCGCGAGCACCAAGCGCGATCAGTGACGCACGCTGAGCTGTGGTCAGGCCGGTGGCTCCGGTGAGGTCGAGCCCGTCGTATGGCCGCGGGGTTGCCAGGTGCTTGAGACAGGTGCCTGTCCTGCTGTCCCAGATGAGCACGGTGCCGTCTTCGCTGCCGCTGATGAGCCGCTCGCCATCAGGGTGAAAGGCGACCCCAATGACCGACCGGGTGTGCCCGGTGAGCATGTGACGACAGCTACCTGTCGCTAGATCCCAGATGCGTACGGTGCGGTCGTCACTGCCGCTGGCGATCAGGCGATCCTGTGGGCAGACGGCGATGGCGACGACGCGGTTGTCGTGGCCGCTGAGGGTGGTGGCGCATAACTGGGCTTGATCGAGCGTCCAGACCCTGATGCACTGATCCTGGCCGCTGCTGACGAGGCGGTTTGAGTCGCCAGCAAAGGCAAGCGACCAGACCGCCCCACGGTGCCCGGTGAAGGTTTGCACACACTGCCCCGAGGCGATGTCCCAGATCCGGATTACCTCATCGACCCCGCCACTCGCCAGCCAGCGCCCATCCGGGCTGATCGCGAGTGTCCATACATAGTGCTGGTGCCCGACAAGGATCTGGAGGCACGCGCCCGTGGCGACCTCCCAGAGCCGAATCGTTCGGTCAATGCTGCCTGTGGCAAGGAGGCGTCCATCAGGTGTAAAGGCGGACGTTTGAACCCATGCATCGTGGCCGTAGAGGGTGGTTTGTTCAGTGAAGGTCTCCAGATTCCAGAGGCGGATCGTATGGTCGTCGCTGCTGCTGGCGAGCAGGTTGCCCTGTGGGCTAAAGGCAAGCGATTGCACCCACTCGCTATGTCCACACAATTGGTGGATCATCTCGCCATGGCGCTGGTCAACCACATAGATGCATTCGGCTACGCCAAAGGCAAGCCGTTGCCCGTCGGGGCTCTGCGCCAGTGAGCGCAACTGGTTGATATAACCTTGCCAGCGCATGATGCACTGCCTGCTCTTGAGATGCCAGAGCCGTACATTTTGGTCGTGGCTGCCGCTTGCCAGCAAATGTCCGTCAGGGCTGAAGGCCAGCGCACGTACCCGGTTGGCCGGAGCATAGATGCTGCTGTGCAGTCTGGCATCGTGGCTATGCCAGAGCCGAATGTGCTCATCTTCACTGCCACTGGCTAGCAGGTTACCGTCAGGACTGAAGGCGACGGCGCGGAGTGGCCCCTGATGACTGGTGATCGTGTCCCGACAGGTTGCCTCGGTGAAAGACCAGAGCTTCACCACGCCGTCGTAGCTTCCGCTGGCAACCAGGCTGCCGGTCGGGTGCATGGCAACCGTCATGACGGCTGCGGCATGTTCCTGGATCTGTCGCGTGGCTGTGCCTGTCGTGAGATTCCACCAGATCAGACCATCTGAACCAGCGCTGATCAGGTATGGTGCCGTCGGATGCAGCGCGATGCTCCAGACTGTGCCCTGATGGGCGGCTAGTACGGTGATGTCCTGCGCTTCATCTACGAGAGGCTCGGCCGATGCAACACGGGCCAATGGCATCGGCCAGAGGCGTACCGTTGCATCGTCGCTCCCGCTGGCGAGCAGGGTTCCGTCACGGCTAAAACTGAGGCAACGCACGGTTGTGGTATGCCCCGCCAGTTGATCAATGCAGGTGCCCGTCGCAAGCTCCCAGAGCAGCAACGTCGACTCGTGGCCCCCACTCACGAGCACCTGGCTGTCGGGGCTAAACGCCAGTGCTTCGACCCAGGCTTTTCCGTCAAGGGTGTAGACGTGTTCGTGGCTGGGAAGCGCCCAGACATGGATCTCACCGTTGCTTGATCCCACAGCGAGCCATGCTCTATCAGGGCTGAAGGCGACGGTGCGAATGCTGCCGAAGGTTTCATTAAAGACTGACCTGCTGAGGTCTGCGCCACCAAAATTGACCTGCTTGAGCTGCACACCCTGGCAGTAGGCCTGCCAGACAGCGAGGTGCGAGAAATCTTTGCCGGTCAGATCGGCTCCCAGATGGATCAGCAGATTGAGCAGATTCCCGCCGGCATACCCTGGGCGTCCACGATAGTCAGAATGCAAGGTTGCGCGTAGCCCGTCAAGATGATCGATCAACGCTTTTTTGCCCATGGTGATGAGCAAGCGTTTCGTCAGAGGTTCAAGCAAAACCCGTATCTGGCTGGTGCGGACATAGTCTTTTGCCTCTGCATGCAACAAGGCCACGCGCTGCAGCAGATCAAAGGAACCATGCACCAATTCAGTCTGCAACCGCTTGACGAGCATCTCAGTCACAAATTCACTGACCGCATGTTGGAGAAACAGTGTCTTGGCACTGGTCTCGATGAGCGAGCGGCGTTGCAACGTGCGTATGGCAGGCAAGACCTGACTGAACCATTGAGATGAGACGATGTATGCGCGCAATTGGGCAATCGTGACTGGCTCGCGCAGCACCGCCAGCCAGAATAGCACCTCTTGCTCGGCCTCTGAGAGGTGCTTTAATTGGGTGTGCAACATTGCCTGCACATCATCAAAAAGGATCGTTTCATGGGCAAGAAAGCTTGCCACTGAACCATCAAAGAGATCACGAATCGTTGCGCCGACCAACTCGAGGATCTTTGGATTGCCTGACGAGCGTTGCAAGAGCGTTGCCAGCGCTGGCTCATCGAGGTCAAGGTCAAGGTCACGTAGAAACTCAAACGCGTCGGCGGCCTTCAGCCCGGGGATCTGGTAGGCATAGACGCGGGTGGTTGTTTTGAGCGCATGCTCAAGCATATGCAGGTCGCGTGGCTTTGCGCGGCTCGTCAGGATCAGGCAACTCTGATGGCGTGCTTCACCAAAAAGGCGGAGCAATTGCCCGTACTGCGCATAGCCTTCACGATATTCGTCGGGCTGTTCACCAGCGTTGAGGATCGTCTCGAAATTGTCGAGAATCAACAGACACCGCTGTTGCTGCAACAATGGCAACAACTCGTGAACCTGAAGGGGACTCGTTGGCGGGATGGCCTTTGGGCTTGCCACCGCAAGCCAGAATTCGCGCAAGATCTGGTCTGGTGGTGGCGCATTGATCAAGGAACGCCAGAAAACATACCTAAATTGGTCAGCAATGGTCTCGACCAGGCGCACCGTCAGGATCGTTTTGCCGGCCCCACCCATGCCAAAAATACCGAGCAGGCGACAAGTGCCCTTGGTGAACATCTGCTGCAAGAAGGCTAGTTCAGCCTGTCGGCCATAAACGGTCGCCACATCAGGGGCATCACCCCAATCAATTTGGACAGATGATATAGCGTGAAGCGCCGGTGTGGGGGGTGTGGAGAGGGATGGGTGCGTTGCGGGGGCAGGGTGAAGGGGCGGTGTGGGGGGCGGGGATGCTCTGGCCTGATCGGTCTGTTGTCGTGCTGGCATCCGTCGTCGTGCTGGCTGAAATGTCGCCCCCGCTTCTTCGAGTTTCTCCCAGGCTGCAAATGGTTCTGCATCGGGATAGTAAATGACAATCGCCTGATTAATCTCGTGAAGCAGGCGAGCCTTGGGTTGCTTGACGTGCTCTTCGTGGTCGCCAAGCCTGGTGACGACGAGACTGGCGAGGGCGGCCAGATACGCGAGTGGTGGTGGATGACGACCTTCCTCATAACGCCAGATGGTGCTGCGGTCGAGCCCGAAATGTTGAGCTGCCCGAGCCTGTGAACTAAAGACCCATGTGCGGAGATCGGCGGCGAAGATGGCAAGAGGATGTTCGACTAGGGTGATCTGTAACGCGGGAAGCTTTTGGAAATCGCTCAAGGTGGTCTTCCTGGCTTTCACGCTTGTAGGTTTGTTTAACCTGACCTACACACGTGAAACGGTTAACTCCCGGGAGTTTTCAAGCTCTGGTTCAGGTATTTCCTCACGATGCTCAGCAACAGCAACGTTCCTGCAACATGAGTGCAACATCTCTGCAACACTGATTTCTACCAAAAGTTTGCTTTGTTGCCGCGATACATCGCTTATGGCATTCTTCTCCTCACTCTAGGCTACTCTCATGCCTATGATAGCAGATGATCTTGCTTATAAACATATCTATTTGGGGTCTCTTGCGTTGCATTTTTTTCATCTTCTGTGTGATCTTCTTTACCCTCCTGGAGGGCGTCCGCCCTCCAGGAGGGTTTACGGACGTCAAGGATCGCTCGTTGGTGCGCCAAAGCTAGCGTCGCTGGCTTTGGCACGCACCAACGTACTGCCCATGCAACAGATTGTCTTTTATGCAACATCACTGCAACAGCACGGTATGCTGGGATAGAACGGATCGGTGTGCAATTCGGGCTATCCAGGCGAAAGGACAGTGCTGTCATGATGCGACGATGGAAGAGTCGGACGTTGTTGGTGCTGGTGTTGCTGGTGAGTCTGCTCAGTGTGGGCCTCGCTGCGCAGCGCCCGACATTGGCTGCCACGGGTGATGGTGATTTCACGTCAACTGCGGGTGGTGGTGAGCTTGCAGCAACCGCTGGATCGATCACGGTTGCCTCGACGATCCAAGGCTACGAGGCTCCCCAGGTTTTTGGAACCGCGAGGTATGTGTATGAAGATCTGAATTTACAAAGGGCTGGAACGTTTCGGTTTTCGTCGTCCACGAGTCTGCAATTTGCGAGCGTTCCCGCTTCGGCCTGTACTAAATTGTCTGAGACCGAACTGAGTTGTTCGGCGGCCACGACGGGGCTCGAGATTGTGACGGCGTATCGCTTTGATGTGACGGCGACGAGCAGCGGTTTTGTGCATGTGCTCAGTTCCGGCGGCGATCTGATGGCTGCGACCCGCCTGGTCGAGCTGATCTATCCGACGACGTTTACCTATGTCAGCGCCAATGTGGCGCCTGATAGCCACGACAATGCGACGCTACGCTGGCAACAGGCGCAGAGCAATGCGTTTCACCTTGAGGTTACGTTTGATACCGGCAACTGTACCGAACCGCTCGATCTGATGCTGGTGCTTGATGGCTCGGGCAGCATCTCTTCGACCGATTTCCGGCAGATGCGTGATTTTGTGCGCAATCTGGTTAATAGCTATACGATTAGCCCCAATGATGCCAGGGTTGGCATTGCACAATTTGGCACGCAGGGCCAGGGCCGCTACGAGTTGCGGCTTGCTGATGATCCGAGTGAGATTCTGGCTCGCGTCAATGCGATGCGGCAACTGGGCGGTTACACCGATATTCAAGAAGGCCTCCAGCTCGGGCGTGAAGAACTGGCTGCCAAAGGCCGCGCCGGGGTGCCTCAGGTGCTTATTCTGCTGACCGATGGTGAGCACAACCAGGGTGGCGATCCGGTCGAAGAGGCGCAGTTGGTGCGTGATGCCGGCATGCACCTCTTTGCGATTGCTGTTGGCAGAGGCCCTAATATGCGCCAACTGCATGCACTAACGGCCGATCCCCAGCGCGTCTTTAGCGTCAGCAATTTTGCCAGTCTCGCGACGATTTTGCGCCAGATCGTTGATGTCTCCTGCCAAGAATTGTCTCCTCCCGCCGATCCTCCCATCCCTCCACAACTCCAGCCAGAGGTTCGTTCGCTTGAGCCGCCTGAGGGCTATAACGATGGGACGACCGATGTGATGCTCCTTGGCAGCGGCTTTTCTACAGCGACGATACCGTCGGTGCAGTTGAGCAATGGCGGAGGCACCTTCGCGTTGACTAATGCGCTGACCGAGAGCGCGACGTTGTTGCGGGCCGTTGTGCCCGAGGGCTTGCCCGTTGGCATCTATGACCTCACTGTGCTCCCTGGTGATGGCAGCAGCCTGACGCTCTCCAATGCCTTTACGGTGCTGGCCCGTGCGCCGGTGCTACGCAGCATTTTGCCGTCGCTTGGCTACAATGATCAGGATGTCGAGGTGACGGTTGCGGGCTTCAATTTTGCCGATGGCATTACGCTGACCCTCGGTACGACCGAATTGGTGACGCAGCGGATCAATGGCACGACGTTGCAGGCGGTGGTGCCGGAACTGATGCCGGTCGGTACCTACGCGGTGACGGTCACCAATCCTGATGGGCAGCAGGCGACCTTGCCCAATGCGTATACCGTGCTTGATGCCAGCAGCAATAACGATCTGCTGGGGTATGACCACGAGATCTGGCTCAATCCGGTCACGCCACGTGCCGGAGAGACCACGGAGATCGGGGTACTTGTCCATCGCCTTGGCGGCAAGGCGGTGTTGCAGGATGTGGTGGTTGAGTTCCGGCGCGATGCGGTGGATGGCCCGGTGCTGGGGCGCAGCACGGTGCCGTTCCTCGATCCGCCCAATAGCGTCGAGAGCACCACGCCACTCGCGGTGACCTTCACCCAGACCGAGACCTTTGATCTCTACGCGCTCATCGATCCCGACGATCTGGTGCCTGAAGATACCGAGACCAACAATGTGGTCAGTCGTACGGTGACAGTGTTGGCCGCCAATCCTGATCGCACGGTGCCGGTGGTGCAACGCATTACGGTCGGTGATGGTTCGAGCACGTCGGTACAGACCCCGCAGGCCCGGATCGCAATTGAGGCGACTGATCCGCCGCCCAATGCCAGTGGCGTACGCTCGATCCATGTGATCGAGTATGTCTACAACGTCGGGGCCGGCCAGTGGGTGCCGGTGGTGCAATCGGGTTGGATGCCCTACAGCGCGACCCCGACCGACGTGAACTGGACGATGCTGCCGGTTCCAGGGATGCACTATCTGCAGGTGCGGGCGCTTGACGAGGCGGGCAATATCTCGATTGGTCGGTCGCAGCAACTCGTCAACTACGAACCAACCGCCGAACAGATTGGCCGTCGCCAGACCCATACCTATCGCTATACCGCCGAGGCCGGCCAGCAACTGACGGCCAATCTGGAGGTCTTGAGTGGCGATGCCGATCTCTATGTTTGGTCGTCGCGGGCGGATCAGTCGGCCTGGGTCAGCAACCTTGACGGCGGGGCCAACGAGCAAGTCATCATCCCGGCCAGCGAAATCGTGCCCGGCGTCTACCAGGTCGAAGTTTACGGCTTCACCGCCGCGCGCTACCGGCTGAGTGTGGTGATCGAGGCGCCCTCAACGGCGGCCCTGCCAGCCACGATCGCCGGCGGTCTCTCGGCCACCAAGAGCGAGCCGCTCGAGCCCATCGTGCCCGTGAATAGCCTGCCCGACGAGCGTGCCGGCCTGACCCCTGGGCCAATGCTGCCTGCATCGACGCATACGCATCGTGTCTATCTACCGTTGGTCACGCGGTAACGAGGTTGAGGGCCGTAGGCCCCCAACTTCGTTACCGCCTGGCAGAGAGGCCAGCTACGCTGGCCTCTCTGCCAGGTGAAAAGGAATCATATCCTATGAAGAAATTTCTCCGTATCTGGATCGCCCTGGGGACGGCGCTCATCGTGGGGTTAGCCCTGCTTCCGATGGCGCTGCCGGGGCCGGTGTACGCCAATCCAATTGACGAAGTTGAGCCCAACAATACCCGTACGACGGCGCAGCAACTAGGCAGCATCGGTCTCACCAGTCCTGTCAATGCTCAGATTGACGCGCCTGGCGACCAGGACTATTTTGCCTTTACTGCGGTTGCGGGGCGCACGTATACCGTTGAAGTCTTCAACGTCGCCAATGTCCTGGGTGTGGATGGCCGTGCCTGCGATGGCTACTACTCGCTTTCTGGGCTTGGCATGTATCTCTACGATCCTTCAGGCAATCAGCTGGGGCGCTCGTGCAATGCCGCCGATGTCTCGTCAGGCAATACGCACAACCGGATGACCTTTACGGCCAGTGTCAACGGGTTGTTCACGGTGCGAGTGCTTGCCAATAGCACGACGGTTTCCGGCTTTTATGGCTTGCGGGTCTTGCCTCGCTACGGCCAGGACGGGGCGATGTGGGATGACACAACGTTTGAGCCAAACAACAGCTGGGCCAATGCGTATGCCCTGCCTGCTGGCTATGCAAATGCGCTGACCAGTGATATCGAGGTGCGCAACGCCGACTATGCGACCTATCGCCCCGATAGTGATTGGTATCGGTTTGAAGCAGTGAGCGGGCGTTCCTATGTCGTTGAACTCTTCGATGTCACGAGCAGCCTTGGCGCGAGTGGGAGCTTTTGCGATGGCTATTATACTAATGCAGGAGTCGGGTTGCTTGCCTATGATCCGCAACGTACACTGGTGACCCGTGCGTGCACTCCTAATACGGGAGCCAGTTCGTCCGGCAATGCCCATCACGTGCTTCTGATCAATGCGACAACAACAGGCACCTATTATGTCCAGGTGCAACCCAATAACGGCAATGCCAGTGGCAGCTATAGCATTCGCCTCTTGCCCCAGCATGGTCAGCCGGATGCCGCCTGGGATGCCACGACCTTCGAGCCGAATAATGCCCGGCGGAACGCCTATCCGCTTGAGCCAGGCTATACCAAGGCCCTGACCAGCACAATTGAAGCACGCAACCCGGCGTATGCAACCTTTCAACCTGATACTGACTGGTATCGTTTTGAAGCGGTGAATGGGCGCACCTACGTGATCGAGCTCTTTGATGTTGCCACTGGCCTTGGGGGAAGTGGTACTTTCTGCGATGGCTATTATACCCGCACCGGGCTCAGCCTCGTCATCTACAATGCCCAGGGAACAAGTGTTGCCGGCCAGTGCGAAGCCAACGACCTCGATGTCTCGGCAGGCAATGTGCATCAGTATGCGCAGGTAACCGCGACCGCCGATGGCACCTACTATATTCGGGTCAAGCCGAATAATGGCACCGCCAGTGGCAATTATAGCCTGCGCGTCTTGCCAAAGTATGGCGAACCCGGGGCCGCCTGGGATGCTGCGACCCTGGAACCCAATAATTCGATCTGGAATAGCTATCTGTTGAACGAAGGTTTCACCAACGCGATCAGCAGCCAGATCGAAGGGCGGGGCACCTCGTTCAGTACGTTCTATACCGAGCAGGACTGGTATCGCGTTGAGGTTGCCGCTAGTCAAACCTATGTTGTGCAACTCTTTGATGTTGCGCCCGCCCTCGGTGGCAGTGGCACATCATGCGATGGTTATTATACCCGTTCGGGAACATCGGTGCGGGTCTATCGTCCCAATGGCACACTTTTTGTCGGAAACTGTGTGGCTACTGGCCCGACCGGCATTGGCAATGTCCATCACCAATTTCAATTTACCGCCGAACAGGATGGCATCTACCACCTCCGGGTGCGCCCCAATGGCAACAATGTCGCTGGTACCTACAGCTTGCGGATCTGTGCCAATGAGTGTCGTGCACCGGCCACGCCGACGCCAACCCCAACCGAGACGGCGACGCCGACCGAGACGCCAACTGTAACCAATACCCCGACCGACACGGCAACCCCAACCCCAACACACACGCCGGAACCGACGGCAACCCCAACCAATACACCGGAACCAACGGCAACCCCAACCAATACACCGGAACCAACGGCAACCCCAACCAATACACCGGAACCAACGGCGACTTCGACGCACACGCCGGAACCAACGGCAACGCCAACCAATACACCGGAACCAACGGCGACACCAACTAATACACCAGTACCAACCGCGACACCAACCAATACCCCGGTTCCGACCGACCTCAGGATCGCGTCGCTCACTCCAGGCGAGGGTGTCAACGACCGTGCTACCAGTGTTACCGTGCGTGGCAGTGGCTTCAGTGCGCCGACAGCGCTGCTGCGGCGGGGCAACGCATCCTTTGCGCTCACTGATGTCAGCGGGGCCGGTGCGACCGTGTTTGCGGCGACGGTTCCGGCGGGCTTGCCGGCAGGTATCTATGATCTCATCGTCACCAATGCCGATGGCAAGGCCAGCACGTTGCCCAATGCCTTCACGGTGCTCGAACGCAACCCCTTGATCATCCAGGTCTTGCCGTCGGTTGGCTACAACGATCAGGATGTCGAGTTGACGGTGCTCGGGCTCAATTTTGCCGAGGGTGTGAGTCTGGCGCTTGGCACAACCGATCTGGTGACCCGGCGGATCAACGGCACGACGCTTCAGGCGGTCGTTCCGTCCCAGATGCCGGTAGGCACCTATGATCTCACGGCGACCAACCCCAACAATGCTCAGACGGCGACGCTGCGCAACGCCTACACCGTGCTCGATGCCGACAGCAATAACGATCTGGTTGGCTACAGTCACGAGTTGTGGGTCAACCCGGTCAGCCCACGCGCAGGATCGCCCGCCGACATCGGCCTGCTGGTGCATCGCCTCGGTGGCAAAACCGTGCTTCGCGATGTGATCGTTGAGTTCCGGCGCGATGCGGTGGATGGCCCGGTGCTGGGGCGCAGCACGGTGCCGTTCCTTGATCCGCCCGATAGCGTCGAGAGCACCGTCCCCCTTGCCGTGACCTTCACGCAGACCGGGACGTTTGATCTCTACGCGATCATTGATCCTGACGATCTGATCGCCGAGGACACCGAAACCAACAATGTGGTCAGCCGCACCTTGACGGTGCTCGCGCCAAGCCCGGATCGCACGGTGCCGGTGGTACAACGCATTGACGTCGAGGGTGGCAACGGTGCCACGCTGCGCGAGCCGCGCGTGCGGGTCGAGGTCGAGGCGATCGATCCGCCGCCCGATGCGAGTGGCGTGCAAGCGCTGCACGTGATCGAGTATGTCTACAACCTCGGCGCCGGCCAGTGGGTGCCCGTGGTGCAATCGGGTTGGATGCCCTATAGCGAGACCCCCACTGGCTTCAACTGGACGCTGCTGCCTGTGCCGGGCATGCACTATCTGCAGGTGCGCGCCATTGACCAGGCCGGCAACATCTCGATTGGCCGTTCGCAACAACTTGCCAACTATCAACCGGATACCGAGCAGATCGGGCGACGCCAGACCCATGTCTACCGGTATCTCGCCGAAGCCGGCCAGCAACTCACCGCCAACCTGGAGGTCTTGAGTGGCGACGCTGACCTCTATGTCTGGTCATCGCGTGCCGACCAATCGGCGCGGGTGAGCAACCTCGAAGGCGATGCCAACGAGCAAGTGATCATCCCAGTCAGCGAGATCGTCCCTGGTGTCTACCAAGTCGAAGTCTACGGCTTCACCGCAGCGCGCTACCGGCTCAGCGTTGCGCTCGCTGCGCCAGCCTCAACCCGACTACTGATGCGCACGGAAGGCGGGCTAGCCGAAAGCAAACCGCTGCCGACCGCGCCAGTTGCGCCTGTCACCAGCCTGCCCGACGAACGCTCGGGCAACGTGCCACCTCCAGTGGTGAGCGCAACCGGCAACAATGTCTACCTACCGCTGATCAGGCGGTAAGCAACGGGTTGTAGGGCGCAAAACCTGATCTTGACGCCAACTGAGGCAACGGCACGTTGCCTCAGTTGGCGTCAAACACAGCATCAACCGACAGAGCCAGCCCCTCCAGCGAGGCCGACGTAACCGTGGTGCCGCGATGAAAATGGGGAGAATCATAGGCCATCATCCAAGGCTTGATCAGGACAACAACGCGCTGATGCGCTATCTACCAGCCTCCCCGGGCACGGGTCACCGGGGTGCATCGTCTAAACTATGATTGATGTGATTGAATGATGGGTTCTGATGGACTCGGTTGCGAATCGGGGTGGGCGCAGCGATGGGCACGGGTCACCGGGGTGCATCGTCTAAACTATGATTGATGTGATTGAATGAT
>NZ_SIJK02000047.1:38874-39000 GCF_004762035.2 Candidatus Chloroploca mongolica
TGATGGACTCGGTTGCGAATCGGGGTGGGCGCAGCGATGGGCACGGGTCACCGGGCTGTATCGTCTAAACTCAATACCTTTCAAATAAGGCAAGGTTCGCGTTGACGAGGGGTTCGCAGGACGCTG
>NZ_SIJK02000048.1 GCF_004762035.2 Candidatus Chloroploca mongolica
GGACCTCAGTGGGCGTCGGCACTTCGGTAGGATCCGGCGGGACCTCGGTTGGGGTTGGCACTTCGGTGGGGTCGGGCGGGATCTCGGTTGGGGTTGGCACTTCGGTAGGATCCGGCGGGATCTCGGTTGGGGTTGGCACTTCGGTAGGATCCGGCGGGATCTCGGTTGGGGTTGGCACTTCGGTAGGATCCGGCGGGATCTCGGTTGGGGTTGGCACTTCGGTAGGATCCGGCGGGACCTCGGTGGGAGGTGGTGGTTCACCGGTCTCCGTCAGTGACATCAACCCATCATCTGATGGTGCATTGGCAACAACCAGCCTCATGCTCCCGCTCATCACAATGATGATCAGGAGCATAAGGGCGAAGATGGAGGCAAAGACAAAGTGTTTCATCACATCTACCGCATAATCAAAGGTAGGACGACACGGAAGCGCGTTTCGTTGAGCGGCATGCTCGCCGTTGCCGGGCCGTAGGTCTTGATCGTTCCGTCCAGTTCAATTTCCTGCAGCCAGTAGCTGTAGCTGGTGCCAGGCATGGTAGTTGTATCTGTCCAGCTATAGGATGCCCCCATCTGCGGATTGCCGCGTGCCAGGATGGTTTGTTCGGTGATGCGCACGGCGTTGGCAGGATTGGTGTCGAGGCCCCGCAGGATGTGGAAGCCCCAGGTGGACTGTTCGGCGGCGGTTGTCCAGTTCAGGCTCACGCCCGAAGATGCTGGTGTTGCCGTGAACTGTACCAGATTGATCGCGGTGGGTGAGACGATGCCTGCCCAGAGGGTCAGATTGACGTCACCCGGTGCGAGCGTGACGGCAATGGTTTGACCTGTCACCGGGTCGATATTGCTGTCACCGCCGGGCACGGTAAAGGTATAACCCGGAGGCAGGTTGGTAAATCCGACCAGATAGGTTCCAGGGACGAGATAGTCAAAGCGATACAGGCCATTCTCATCAGTGAGAACGGTGATTGGGAGGCCATCTGGCCCAAGGACGGGCGTGCCATCGCCATAGTAGAGCGTAACGAGCACACCGGGCACGCCTGCTTCACCTGGATCGCGATAGCCATTGCCGTTGGTATCATACCAGATGCCCTGACCAAGCGACGCTGGGTGGAAGATGCCAAAGTCAAGGGTCATATTGCCGTTGAAGTCATCGCCATCCACGGCCTCACCTGGTTCGTGCTGGCTCCACAGGGTGATGGTGCCACTACGGATGAGCGTTTCGCTCACCTGGCTTCCATTGTCATCGTCATCACCGTCGTCGTTCGGGCTGGGTGCCGGTTCAAATTGGCCAGTCGCGGAACCGGGCAACCCTGTGCTGCTGGTGAAGTCTTCGGCGACGATGATTTCAACCAGATAATCGCCAGGGACAAGTTGCTCAAAGCGATAGTTGCCTTGCGTATCGGTCGTCGTTCGGGCGATTGCTTCGCCGTCAGGCAAGCCGTCATTGGTGCGATCCGTGTAGAGCAGGACTTCAATATTTTCTAGCCCTTGCTCGTCGCGGTCGATCAAGCCGTTGTTATTGGTGTCTACCCAGACACGATCACCAACGGCGACCCGCTGGAAGAGACCGGCGTCGTAACGCTGATCAGACTGACCAGGTTCGAGGGTGATACGTTCGGTGCGACCAGTCAGTGGGTCGGCATCGCTATCCTGCGCGGCATCATCCCCTTGCCCTTGGGGGCTCAGTTCGTAGCCGGCAGGTGGAGTAAACTCGATGCTGTAGGTTCCAGGATCAAGATAGGTGAATTGATAGATGCCGTCCTCATTCGTCGTTGTGGTGCGAATGACGGTGGTTCCATCCTCCCCAAACAGGGTGACGACAACATTGGCAAGCCCGGTTTCACCTACATCCTGCAAGCCGTTGGCGTTGCGGTCGAGCCAGACACGGTCCCCCAGTTGGGCCGGTTGGTAGATACCGGCGTCCCAGGTTAGGTCGCTGGTTGCCGTAGGCAGCGTGATCAGGCGCGTGAGACCGGTGCTTTGATCGGCATCGCTGTCAAGCGCTTCATCAGAGGTGCCACCGGCTATGCTGCGCACAAAGCCGTCGGGTAGACCAAAGCCAATGATGTAGCTACCTGGTTCAAGCTCGTCAAACCGATAGAGACCGTCATTGTCAGTGGTCGTGGTGCGAATGACCGTTGTTCCATCGGCGGCATAGAGCGTGACGGTGATACCGGCGACGCCGAGCTCATCCTCGTCCTGGACACCGTTGGCGTTGCGGTCGTCCCACACCCGATCGCCCAGGCTTGAGCGCTGGTAGAGCCCAGCGTCCCAACTCAGGTCTTCGTCCCCCGAGGCGAGGACGGTGCTGGCCATCACGCCGGTGCTGTCGGCATCACTATCGCGTGTCGCGTCATTGCCGACGTTGCGCTGGGTGAAGACGTACCCCTCGGGCGCGGTGACGGTGACGGTGTAGGTGCCCGGGGCAAGGGTGGTGAAGGTGTAGAACCCGGTGGCATCGGTGGTGGTCGTCAGGGTGACGGTCGCCCCCGCGCCGGTGCGCCCATCCAGCGTGACGGTCACGTCGGCAAAGCCATCTTCACCCGCGGTCTGGAGGCCGTCGCTGTTGGCGTCACGCCAGACGCGGTCGCCGAGCGTGGCGGGCCGGTAAAGCCCGGCGTCCCAAGTCAGGTCGGTCTCACCCGAGGTGAGGATGGTGGCGGTCATCACGCCGTCATTGCCCGCGTCGCTGTCGGCATCAGGCTCGCCCTGGTTGCGGGCGGTGAAGACGTACCCCTCGGGCGCGGTGACGGTGACGGTGTAGGTGCCGGGCACCAGGGCGGTAAAGGTGTAGCTGCCGCTCGCGTCGGTCGTCGTGGTTAGGCTGACGGTCGCGCCGAGGCTGTCGCGCCCGGTGAGCGTGACGAGCACGTTCGGTAGGCCAGCCTCGCCGTTATTCTGGACACCGTTGCCGTTGGTGTCTTCCCAGACCAGGTTGCCGATGGTGGCACCCTGGTAGAGCCCGGCGTCCCAGGTTAGGTCGGTCTGGCCGGAGGTGAGCGTGATGCCGCTCATCACGCCACTGGCGTCGGCGTCGGAGTTGCCGGTCGCCTCGCCGATGGACGGTTGGGTGACGACGTAGCCCTCAGGTGCCGTCACGGTGACAGTGTAGGTGCCCGGCACCAGATTGGTAAAGGTGTAGAACCCGTTCACATCGGTCGTCGTGGTCAGGCTGACGGTCGCCCCAGCGCCATCAACCCCGGTGAGCGTGAGCGTCACATTGGGCAGGCCGGGTTCGTCGGCGTCTTGCCGCCCGTTGGCATCCAGGTCATCCCAGACGCGGTCGCCGAGCGCGGCGCGCTGGAAGAGGCCGAGATCCCAGGTCAGGTCGGTCTGGCCCGAGGTGAGCGTGATGCCGGTCATCACGCCGCTGGCGTCGGCGTCACTATCGGTCGCGTCGTTGCCGACGTTCGCGGTCGTGACGTCGTAGCCGGTGGGCAGGGTCGCGGTGACGGTGTAGACGCCTGGTACCAAGTTGGTAAAGGTGTAGATCCCGTTCGCATCGGTTGTCGTGGTCAGGCTGACGGTGGTGCCGAAGCCGTCGCGCCCGGTGAGCGTGAGCGTCACGTCGGGCAGGCCAGGTTCGCCGTCGTCCTGCACGCCATTGGCATTCAGGTCCTCCCAGACGCGGTCGCCGAGTGCGGCCCCGCGGTAGAGTCCGGCGTCCCAACTCAGGTCTTCGTCCCCCGAGGCGAGGATGGTGCTGGCCATCACGCCGGTGGCGTCGGCATCACTATCGCGTGTCGCGTCATTAGCGACGTTCCGCTGTGTGAAGACGGAGCCGTCGGGTGCGGTGACGGTGACGGTGTAGGTGCCCGGGGCCAGCGTGGTAAAGGTGTAGATGCCGCTGGCGTCGGTGGTCGTGGTCAGCGTGACGGTCGCGCCGGCGCCGGTGCGCCCATCCAGCGTGACGGTCACGTCGGCAAAGCCGCGTTCGCCGCTGGTCTGCAAGCCGTCGCTGTTGGTGTCCTGCCAGACGCGGTCGCCGAGCGTGGCGGGCCGGTAGAGCCCGGCGTCCCAGGTCAGGTCGGTCTCACCCGAGGTGAGGATGGTGGCGCTCATCACGCCGTCATTGCCCGCGTCGCTGTCGGCATCAGGCTCGCCGCGATTGAGCGCGGTGACGACGTAGCCCTCGGGCGCGGTGACGGTGACGGTGTAGACCCCGGGCCCCAGGGTGGTGAAGGTGTAGATCCCGCTCGCGTCGGTGGTCGTGGTCAGGCTGACGGTCGCGCCAAGGCTGTCGCGCCCGGTGAGCGTGACGAGCACGTCCGGTAGGCCAGTCTCGCCGTGGCTCTGGACGCCATCGCCGTTGGTGTCGTCCCAGACCAGGTTGCCGATGGTGGCCCCCTGATAGAGCCCGGCGTCCCAGGTCAGGTCGGTCTGGCCCGAGGTGAGCGTGATGCCACTCATCACGCCGCTGGCGTCAGCGTCGGAGTCGCCGGTCGGCTCGCCGATGGTCGGTTGGGTGACGACGAAGCCCGCGGGCGCGGTGACGGTGACGGTATAGACGCCGGGTACCAGGTTGGTAAAGGTGTAGATGCCGTTCGCGTCGGTGGTCGTGGTCAGCGTGACGGGCGTGCCGAAGCCGTCGACCCCGGTGAGCGTGAGCGTCACGGTGGGCAGGCCCGGTTCGCCTTCGTCCTGCCGCCCGTTGGCATCCAGGTCGTCCCAGACGCGGTCGCCGAGCGTGGCGCGCTGGAAGAGGCCGAGATCCCAGGTGCGGTCGGTCTGGCCCGAGGTGAGCGTGATGCCGCTCATCACGCCACTGGCGTCGGCGTCACTATCGGTCGCGTCGTTGCCGACGTGCGCGGTCGTGACTGCGTAGCCGGTGGGCAGGGTGGCGGTGACGGTATAGACGCCGGGTACCAGGTTAGTGAAAGTGTAGATCCCGTTCGCATCGGTGGTCGTGGTTCGCGTGACGGGCGTGCCGAAGCCGTCGCGCCCAGTGAGCGTGAGCGTCACATTGGGCAGGCCGGGTTCGCCGGCGTCCTGCACGCCATTGGCATTGAGGTCGTCCCAGACGCGGTCGCCAAGCGCGGCCCCGCGATAGAGCCCGGCGTCCCAGGTCAGGTCGGTCTGGCCGGAGGCGAGGATGGTGCTGGACATCACGCCGGTGCTGTCAGCATCACTATCGCGTGTCGCGTCATGACCGACGTTCCGCTGGGTGAAGACGGAGCCGTCGGGTGCGGTGACGGTGACGGTGTAGGTGCCCGGGGCCAGGGTGGTGAAGGTGTAGATGCCGCTGGCGTCGGTGGTGGTCGTCAGCGTGACGGTCGTCCCGGCACCGGTGCGCCCCTCCAGCGTGACGGTCACGTCGGCGAAGCCCGCTTCACCCTCGGTCTGGAGGCCGTCGCTGTTGGCGTCACGCCAGACGCGGTCGCCGAGCGTGGCGGGCCGGTAGAGCCCGGCGTCCCAGGTCAAGTCTTCTTCACCCGAGGTGAGGATGGTGGCGCTCATCACGCCGTCGCTGCCCGCGTCGCTGTCGGCATCAGGCTCGCCGCGATTGAGCGCGGTGAAGAGGTAGCCCTCGGGCGCGGTGACGGTGACGGTGTAGACCCCGGGCACCAGGGTGGTGAAGGTGTAGATCCCACTCGCGTCGGTGGTCGTGGTCAGGCTGACCGTCGCGCCAAGGCTGTCGCGCCCGGTGAGGGTGACGGGCACGTTCGGTAGGCCGGGTTCGCCGTTATTCTGGACGCCATCGCCGTTGGTGTCTTCCCAGACCAGGTTGCCGAGGCTGGCCCCCTGGTAGAGCCCGGCGTCCCAGGTGCGGTCGGTCTGGCCGGAGGTGAGCGTGATGCCGGTCATTACGCCGCTGGCGTCAGCGTCGGAGTTGCCGGTCGGCTCGCCGATGGTCGGTTGGGTGACGACGTAGCCGTCGGGTGTCGTCACGGTGACGGTATAGACGCCGGGCACCAGATTGGTAAAGGTGTAGATGCCGTTCGCGTCGGTGGTCGTGGTCAGCGTGACGGGCGTGCCGAAGCCGTCGCGCCCAGTGAGCGTGAGCGTCACGGTGGGCAGGCCGGGTTCGTCGGCGTCTTGCCGTCCGTCGGCATTGAGGTCGTCCCAGACGCGGTCGCCGAGCGTGGTGCGCTGGAAGAGGCCGATGTCCCAGGTCAGGTCGGTCTGGCCCGAGGTGAGCGTGATGCCGGTCATCACGCCGCTGGCGTCGGCGTCACTATCGGTCGCGTCGTTGCCGACGTTCGCGGTCGTGACCTCGTAGCCGGTGGGCAGGGTCGCGGTGACGGTATAGACGCCTGGTACCAGGTTGGTAAAGGTGTAGATCCCGTTCGCATCGGTCGTCGTGGTTCGCGTGACGGTCGTGCCGAAGCCATCGACCCCGGTGAGCGTGAGCGTCACATTGGGCAGGCCGGGTTCGTCGGCGTCCTGCACGCCGTTGGCATTGAGGTCGTCCCAGACGCGGTCGCCGAGCGCGGCCCCGCGGTAGAGCCCGGCGTCCCAGGTCAGGTCGGTCTGGCCGGAGGCGAGGATGGTGCTGGACATCACGCCGGTGCTGTCAGCATCACTATCGCGTGTCGCGTCATGACCGACGTTCCGCTGGGTGAAGACGGAGCCGTCGGGCGCGGTGACGGTGACGGTGTAGGTCCCCGGGGCCAGCGTGGTAAAGGTGTAGATGCCGCTGGCGTCGGTGGTCGTGGTCAGCGTGACGGTCGCGCCGGCGCCGGTGCGCCCATCCAGCGTGACGGTCACGTCGGCAAAGCCGCGTTCGCCGCTGGTCTGCAAGCCGTCGCTGTTGGTGTCCTGCCAGACGCGGTCGCCGAGCGTGGCGGGCCGGTAGAGCCCGGCGTCCCAGGTCAGGTCGGTCTCACCCGAGGTGAGGATGGTGCTGGCCATCACGCCGTCGCTGCCCGCGTCGCTGTCGGCATCAGGCTCGCCGCGATTGAGCGCGGTGAAGAGGTAGCCCTCGGGCGCGGTGACGGTGACGGTGTAGGTGCCCGGCACCAGGTTGGTAAAGGTGTAGATGCCGCTCGCGTCGGTGGTCGTGGTCAGGCTGACCGTCGCGCCAAGGCTATCGACCCCGGTGAGCGTGACGGGCACGTTCGGTAGGCCGGGTTCGCCGTTATTTTGGACGCCATCGCCGTTGGTGTCGTCCCAGACCAGGTTGCCGATGGTGGCCCCGCGGTAGAGTCCGGCGTCCCAGGTTCGGTCGGTCTGGCCGGAGGTGAGCGTGATGCCGCTCATCACGCCACTGGCGTCGGCGTCGGAGTCGCCGGTCGGCTCGCCGATGGTCGGTTGGGTGACGACGTAGCCGTCGGGTGTCGTCACGGTGACGGTATAGACGCCGGGTACCAGCTTGGTGAAGGTGTAGATCCCGGTGGCGTCGGTGGTCGTGGTCAGCGTGACGGGCGTGCCGAAGCCATCGATCCCGGTAAGGGTCAGCGTCACATTGGGCAGGCCGGGTTCGTCGGCGTCTTGCCGCCCGTTGGCATCCAGGTCATCCCAGACGCGGTCGCCGAGCGCGGCGCGCTGGAAGAGGCCGAGATCCCAGGTCAGGTCGGTCTGGCCCGAGGTGAGCGTGATGCCGGTCATCACGCCGCTGGCGTCGGCGTCACTATCGGTCGCGTCGTTGCCGACGTTCGCGGTCGTGACCTCGTAGCCGGTGGGCAGGGTCGCGGTGACGGTATAGACGCCTGGTACCAGGTTGGTAAAGGTGTAGATCCCGTTCGCATCGGTCGTCGTGGTTCGCGTGACGGTCGTGCCGAAGCCATCGACCCCGGTGAGCGTGAGCGTCACATTGGGCAGGCCGGGTTCGTCGGCGTCCTGCACGCCATTGGCATTCAAGTCCTCCCAGACGCGGTCGCCGAGTGCGGCCCCGCGATAGAGCCCAGCGTCCCAGGTCAGGTCGGTCTGGCCGGAGGCCAGGATGGTGCTGGCCATCACGCCGGTGGCGTCGGCATCACTATCCTGCGTCGCGTCATGACCGACGTTCCGCTGGGTGAAGACGGAGCCGTCGGGCGCGGTGACGGTGACGGTGTAGGTGCCCGGGGCCAGCGTGGTGAAGGTGTAGAACCCGGTGGCATCGGTGCTGGTGGTGGCGGTCACGGGAACCCCCGCGCCGGTCACGCCGACCAGGCCAACGTTCACCCCCGCGAAGCCAGCTTCGCCGCTGGTCTGGAGGCCGTCGCTGTTGGCGTCACGCCAGACGCGGTCGCCGAGCGTGGCGGGTTGGTAGAGCCCGGCGTCCCAGGTGAGGTCCGTCTCCCCCGAGGTGAGAATGGTGGCGCTCATCACGCCGTCGCTGCCCGCGTCGCTGTCGGCATCAGGTTCGCCGCGATTGAGCGCCGTGAAGAGATAGCCGCCGGGCGCGGTGACGGTGACGGTGTAGACCCCGGGCCCCAGGGTGGTGAAGGTGTAGATCCCGCTCGCGTCGGTGGTCGTGGTCAGGCTGACGGTCGCGCCAAGGCTGTCGCGCCCGGTGAGGGTGACGGGCACGTTCGGTAGGCCAGCCTCACCGTTATTCTGCACGCCGTTGCCGTTGGTGTCTTCCCAGACGAGGTTGCCGAGGCTGGCCCCGCGGTAGAGCCCGGCGTCCCAGGTCAGGTCGGTCTGGCCTTCTGTCAACGTCACGATGGCAGTCTCGCCGCTAGCTTGATCAGCATCGCTATTACGTGCTACATCCTCACCCTGACCTGGCTGGCTGAAGTAGTAGCCCTCAGGCTGGACAAAGCGCAGCACGTAGTTGCCTGCGCCCAGGTTATTGAAGAGATAGGTTCCACTGATGTCGGTGGTGGTGCTGATCAGGAAGTTGCTCGGATCGCCTGCTTGATAGAGCTCAACGGTGACGTTGCTCAGCCCTGGTTCACTGGGATCCTGGATGCCATCGGCGTTACGGTCAAGCCAGACAAGGTTGCCGAGGCTGGCCGGTCGATAAAAGCCAAAGTCAAGCGTTAGGTTGTTTGTGGTGCTGATGGTGACTGGCAGAGTGTTGACATGGCCGTTGGCATCGGTTGTGCCGTTGTCGTCATTATCAACGCCATTATCAGGATCGGGTGTGGCTGCCCCTTCGTACGGCCCGGTGGCGCTACCATTGCTGCCCGTGCTTGAGCTAAAGGCTGGCAGGCTTGCGGTGGCGGCGAGTACACCCGCGCCACTGAAGTTGCTATTGAGCACACGGACAAGATAGGTGCCGGCGGCGAGGTCAGTAAAGGTGTAGTTCCCAGTGGCATCAGTGGTCTGATCGTCCACCTGTGCGCCGCTAATGTGGGTGGCACGGGTCGTTCCATCAGCCAGGAAGAGCCGCAGGGTCACACCTTCAAGCCCGGTTTCGCCATTGTCGAACAGGCCATTATTATTGCGGTCGTTCCAGACCTGGTTGCCCAGACTGTAGGCTCGCACGATGCCAAAGTCAAGCGTTGCATTGTGGGTGCTGCCAGTTGTGCTGAGCACAAGCGTATTGCTGATTCCGCCTGGCGTGAGCGTGAAGGCATTGCTTGTGGCGGTGTCAGGTGTGCTGCCAACCCCGTTATCGTCGTCGTTGAGGTTGTTATTCGGGTCAAGGGTTCCTGCGGTGTCGCGTGTACTGACATAACCTTCAGGTATCGTGATGCGAACCCGGTAGTCGCCCTGGCTTAGCCCGGTGAAGGTGTAGGTTCCACTGACGCCGGTGGTCGTCGTAAGCAGGATTGTCTCGCTGCTCGCCGGCAGCAAAGCGATGGCAAGACCGGGGAGGCCGGTCTCTTCACCATTGCGCAGGCCGTCGGCCAGGATGCCACCGACCCCGCGACCATCGTCAAGCCAGACCTGGTCGCCCAGGCTTGCGGTGTAGAAGCCGAAGTCAATGGTCAGATCACTATTTTGATCGAGGATCGGTGCTTTATTGGGTGAAGAACCGGGATCTTCAGGCTCATTGCGAGGTGCCTGTCCGGTCACAACCTCAACTGGCGCACTCAGGACGCCCGCACCATAGAAGCCGGTGCGCTGGTGCGTGCCACGATCCTGGCGATCACCAAGCCCGGTGACGGTCTCGGTCAGTGTGCCAGTCGCATCAATCGTCGTGCCGCTGCTATGGTAGCCTGCAAGGGCGGCACCCGTGGCAAACTGGCTCGCCGGAATTCCGATCACGTACTGCCCCGGATAGAGCGGCAGAGTCTCGGTGAGCACCACCCCATTGCGACGGGTCTGCTCAGTGAAGAGGTAAAAACCATCGGCGTCGGTGGTTGCCTCGGCGATCCAGGTCTGCTCATCGCCCGTCAGTTGCCCGTCGCGGTTGGCATCGAGCAAGAGTTGCACGGTGACGCTGGGGACACCCGTGGCCGAGCCGAGGGTGACGCCGTCACCCTCGTTGTCACGACCATCATTGTTGGTATCGTAGAAGACCCGATTGCCCAGACTGATCGGCGGGAAGGTGACCGGCGTGGTGATCGTCGTCGTCGGAGTGGGCGTTGTGCCATTGGTGCCATCATCGGCGATCTGGGCCGTATTGACCACCTGTTCAACGCCAACTGGCAACGGATTGTTGACCTGCACCACAAAGGTGAGGTTGTCGATTGCGCCTGCACTCAACGTCGTCGCGCGGGTGTAGACACAGGTATTGCCGGCCTGAGGGCCATCGGCGCAAGACCACCCAGCGCTACTGCCAATGCTGACAAAGCTCGTATCGGCAGGCACCGTCTCGGTAAGCACGATGCCGGTGGCAGCCTGGTTGCCGGTGTTGGTGTAGTGGAGGGTGTAGGTAATCAGACCGCCCGGCTCCACCGTGATGCCCTTGTCGGTCTTGGTGATGGCGAGATCGGGCGCAGCCTCGACTGGCGTTGTCTCGATATTCGAGTCTGAGCCAGTATGATTGCTGCTGCCGATCCTGGCCGTATTGGTGATCGTGGTGACCCCTGCCGGCAGCGTGCTCGCGACGCGCACCACCAAGGTACGGGTCAGCGTGGCTCCTGCATTCAGGTTGCCGATAGTGAAGATACAGGTAGTGTCAGCCTCACTGCCGTTCGGGCAACTCCAGGTCGCACTACTCCCCGCAGCAACAAAGCTCGTATTGGCGGGCACCGTCTCGGTGATGACGACGTTCGCTGCTTGCTGGTTGCCGGTATTGGTCACGGTCAGCGTGTAGGTGATCAGGTCACCCGTGGTCACGGTGCTGTTGTCGTCGGTCTTGGTGATGACGAGATCGGGTGCGGCGGTGACGGGCGTGATCTCGGTAGCGGTGTTGTCCGGTGTCAGATCTGGCCCGTTGGTGCCATCGTCGGCGATGACGACGGTGTTGGTGATGGTCGTGACGCCAGCGGGCAGGCTTTCATCCACCTGCACCACGAAGGTGACGGTGCCAGTGATGTTGACGGCGAGATCGCCCACGTCGTAGGTGCAGGTGCCACTGTCGCATGTCCAGCCGGCGGTGGTGATGAAACTGGTATAGGTCGGGACGGTCTCGGTGATCACGACGCCAGTGGCATCCTGGTTGCCGACATTGGTGTAGGTGAGCGTGTAGGTGATCAGGTCGCCGGTGGTCACGGTGCGGTCGCCGTCGGTCTTGGTGATGACGAGATCAGGTGTGGCGATGACTGGGGTGGTCTCGTCGTTCGAGGACGAGCCAGGATCGTTGGTGCCGCTAATGGCGGCGGTGTTGGTGATCGTGGTGACGCCCGCGAGCAGTTGGTCGGCCACGCGCACGATGAAGGTGGCGCTGCCAGAGGCACCGGCGTTGAGGGTGCCGATAGTCAGGGTGCAGCGCGGGGCGTTGGTGCAATTCCAGGAACTGCTGCCAGCGGCCACAAAGCTCGTACTGACGGGTACGGTCTCGCTGATGACGACGCCGACGGCCTGTTGGTTGCCGGTGTTGGTGTAGTGGAGCGTGTAGGTAATCAGCCCACCCGGAACCGTGCTGATCCCGCCGTCGGTCTTGGTGATGACGAGGTTCGGGGCCGCCGTGATGGGGGTCGTCTCGGTGGCGGTGTTGTTCGCTGGCGTTGGGTCGTCGCCATTGCTGCCGTCGTCGGCGATCGCAACGGTGTTGAAGATGCTATTGACGCCCGCGGGCAGGCTCGCATTGACCCGCACGACAAAGGTGATGGTACCGGTGATGTTGACGGCGAGGTCGCCTACGTCGTAGATGCAGGAAACGCCTTCACACTCCCAGCCTGTCGGCGTGATGAAGGTAGTATAGGTTGGGACGGTCTCGCTAATGATGACGCCAGTGGCATCCTGGTTGCCGACGTTGGTGTAGGTGAGCGTGTAGGTGATCCGGTCGCCCGTGGTCACGGTGCGGTTGTCGTCGGTCTTGGTGATGACGAGATCGGGTGCAGCGGTGACTGGGGTCGTCTCGATGTTCGAGGACGCGCCAGGATCGTTGGTGCCGCTGATGGCGGCGGTGTTGGTGATTGTGGTGACGCCCGCGAGCAGTTGGTCGGCCACGCGCACGATGAAGGTGGCGTTGCCAGAGGCCCCGGCGTTGAGGGTGCCGATAGCCAGGGTGCAGCGCGGGTCGTTGGTGCAGTCCCAGGTACTGCTGCCGGTGATCACAAAGCTCGTACTGACGGGTACGGTCTCGCTGATGACGACGCCCACGGCCTGCTGGTTGCCGGTGTTGGTGTAGTGGAGCGTGTAGGTAATCAGCCCACCCGGAACCGTGCTGATGCCCTTGTCGGTCTTGGTGATGACAAGGTTCGGGGCCGCCGTGATGGGCGTGGTCTCGTTGTCGTCGTTATTCGTGTTGTCCTGGTCTTCACCGTTGGTGCCATCGTCGGCGATTGCAACGGTGTTGAAGATGCTGTTGACGCCAGCGGGCAGGCTTGCATCCACCTGCACGACGAAGGTGCGGGTCAGCGTGCTCCCGGCCCCCAGCGCGGTGCGGGTGTAGATACAGGTTGTCCCGGCTGGACTATCGTCGTCGCAACTCCACCCGGTACTGCTGCCGGCAATGACAAAGCGCGTGTTCAGTGGCACGGTCTCGGTGATGGTGACGCCGGTCGCGTCCTGGTTGCCGACGTTGCGATAGGTGAGCGTGTAGGTAATCAGGTCGCCTGGCTCCACGGTGATCCCGTCGTCGGTCTTGGTGATGACGAGATCGGGTGCGGCCTCGACCGGCGTGGTCTCGTTGTTCGAGGGGCCTTCGGGATGGTTGGTGCCCCCGATGCGGGCGGTGTTGGTGATGGTCGTAATGCCGTTGGGCAACGGGGTGTCCACCTGCACGATGAAGGTGCGGGTGACCACGGCTCCGGCATTGAGCGTGCCGAGCGTGAGGGTGCATGGCGTTCCGGCTAGGCTTCCGTCGTTGCAACTCCAGGTTGCACTACTCCCCGCAACGACAAAGCTTGTATGGGCCGGCACGGTCTCGGTGATGACCACTCCAGCCGCCGCTTGGTTGCCGGTGTTGGTCACGGTCAGCGTGTAGGTAATCAGCCCACCCGGGATCGTGCTGAGGTCGTCGTCGGTCTTGGTGATGACGAGCGTTGGGGCCGCCGTGATGGGGGTAGTCTCATCGTCCTCGTTATTCGACGGGGTCGGGTCGGCACCATTGCTGCCGTCGTCGGCGATCGCAACGGTGTTGAAGATGCTATTGACGCCAGCGGGCAGGCTCGGATCCACCTGCACGACAAAGGTGACGGTGCCGGTGATGTTGACGCCGAGGTCGCCCACGTCGTAGGTGCAGGTACCACTGTTACATGTCCAGCCGGTCGGCATGATGAAGGTGGTGTAGGTCGGGACGGTCTCGGTGATGACGACGCCAGTGGCATCCTGGTTGCCGACGTTGGTGTAGGTGAGCGTGTAGGTGATCAGGTCGCCCGTGGTCACGGTGCTATCGCCGTCGGTCTTGGTGATGACGAGATCGGGTGCGGCGGTGACGGGCGTGGTCTCGTCGGCCTCGTTATTCGACGGGGTCGGGTCGGCACCATTGCTGCCATCGTCGGCGATGACGACGGTGTTGGTAATGGTCGTGACGCCTGCGGGCAGGTTTTCATCCACCTGCACCACGAAGGTGACGGTGCCGGTGATGTTGACGGCGAGGTCGCCCACGTTGTAGGTGCAGGTGACACTGTTACATGTCCAGCCGGTCGGCGTGATGAAACTGGTATAGGTTGGGACGGTCTCGCTAATGATGACGCCAGTGGCGTCCTGGTTGCCGACATTAGTGTAGGTGAGCGTGTAGGTGATCAGGTCGCCGGTGGTCACGGTGCGGTCGCCGTCGGTCTTGGTGATGACGAGATCAGGTGTGGCGATGACTGGGGTGGTCTCGTCGTTCGAGGACGAGCCAGGATCGTTGGTGCCGCTGATGGCGGCGGTGTTGGTGATCGTGGTGACGCCTGCGAGCAGTTGGTCGGCCACGCGCACGATGAAGGTGGCGCTGCCAAAGGCCCCGGCGTTGAGGGTGCCGATAGTCAAGGTGCAAAGCGGGGCGTTGGTGCAGTCCCAGGTACTGCTGTCGGTGATCACAAAACTCGTACTGACGGGTACGGTCTCGCTGATGACGACGCCTATGGCCTGCTGGTTGCCGGTGTTGGTGTAGTGGAGCGTGTAGGTAATCAGCCCACCTGGAACCGTGCTCGTGCTGAGGTCGCCGTCGGTCTTGGTGATGACGAGGTTCGGGGCCGCCGTGATGGGGGTGGTCTCGTCGTCCTCATTATTCGACGGGGTCGGGTCGGCACCATTGCGGCCGTCATCGGCGATCGCAACGGTGTTGAAGATGCTATTGACGCCCGCGGGCAGGCTCGCATTGACCCGCACGACAAAGGTGATGGTACCGGTGATGTTGACGGCGAGGTCGCCTACGTCGTAGATGCAGGAAACGCCTTCACACTCCCAGCCTGTCGGCGTGATGAAGGTAGTATAGGTTGGGACGGTCTCGCTAATGATGACGCCAGTGGCATCCTGGTTGCCGACGTTGGTGTAGGTGAGCGTGTAGGTGATCCGGTCGCCCGTGGTCACGGTGCGGTTGTCGTCGGTCTTGGTGATGACGAGATCGGGCGCGGCTTTGACCGGCGTGACCTCGTCGTCGTCATTGTTGTCCAGCCTGATTTCGGGGCCGTTCTGCCCATCGTCGGCGATTGTGACGGTGTTGGTGATGCTGGTGAAGCCAGCCGGCACGCTTGAGGCCAGCCGTACGGTAAAGGTGATGCTGCCAGATGCACCCGCCGCCAGGGTTTCAAGGCTCGTTGTACACGTGGCCCCCGCGCTTCCGCCGTCTGAACAGTTCCAAGTGTTCGGCGCAACAAAGCTCGTGCTGACCGGGACGGTCTCGGTGATGACGACGCCGGTTGCGGCGAGGGTGCCGAGGTTGGTGTAGCTGAGCGTGTAGGTGATCAGGTCACCTGGCGCCACCGTGCTAACACCGTCGTTCTTGGTGATCGTGAGATCGGGCGCAACGATGGTGATTGTATCATCGTCACTTGTGTCGGGTTCTTCGCGCTCGTTCGGATCGTCACCGGGCAGACTGGTTGATCGGGTGATCGTGGCGGTGTTGGTGATGACGGTGCCGTTGACCAGATTGCCCGCGAGCGTGACCTGGAAGGTGAAGGTGCGGGTTGTGTCAGCCGCAATGGGGCCACCAGTGTAGCGCACGATGGTGTCGCTGCCGCTGATGACGGTGTTATACGCAAAGCCACTCGGTGTTGTCCCTGGGCTCACGGCGCTGAAGTTGGCTGTGGGCAGCGGGTCAACAATGACAACGTCGTGCGCCGGTGAAGTTCCGGTGTTGGTGACGGTCAATGTGACGGTGACCGTTTCGCCTGCATAGGCGGTTGCTTGACTGAATTGCTTGTCAAGCTCTAGCCGCGGTTCAACCACGGTCACGTCAACCTGGTTGCTTGTGATGGTCGGGCTATTGCCGATGGCGATGCTCGCCCGGTTGGTGAGGGTGGTCTGCGGATCAAGCCCGCTGTTCCCTGGCACGTCGCGCACCCGCGCCTGCAATTGCACGCGGAAGCTATTGTTGGCCGGATTGTTGTCGGTTGTCACCGTGACCGGCGCATTCCAGTTGAGCACAAGCGTCCCACCGTTGCTCCCTGGCTCGGTCAGGCTATACGCTGGGAGTGTGCCGTTGAAGCCGGTGGTAATGACGTTCGTGCTGCCGGTCAGATAGCTCAGGCCGCTCGGCAGCGTATCGGTGACCACGAGCGACGGGAAGATGCCCTCGGCCAGGCTGATGGTGAGCGTATAGGTGATGACTTCGCCAAGCGTGACATTGCTGCCACTGGTGGCTAGCGACGAGGTTCCCGCCAGCGCCTTGGTCAGTTCAGGCACCGTAAAGATACCCGCGTCCCAGGTTAGATCCTCGGTATCCGGGTTCAGCGTGATCGTTGCCGTGCGCCCGGTCTCCACATTGGCATTGCTATCGTTTGCTAGCGTGCCTGCCCCGGTCGGGCTAAAGGTATAACCGGTCGGCAAAGCAAACGCGATGAGATAGTCGTTGGCCCCGAGCATGTCAAAGCGATAGAAGCCATCGCTATCAGTGGTTGTCGTCAGAATAACCGTATTGGGCGCAGTTGCATAGCGCAGGGTCACCGTGATGTCCGCCACCCCGCGTTCGCCAGTATCCTGGATGCCATTCTGGTTCAGGTCGAGCCAGACCCGGTCGCCGAGCGAGGCGGGCTGGAAGAAGCCGAAGTCGAGCGTCAGGTTGGTGTTGGGATCCGTATCACCATCGTCAACTGGCTCCTGGCCCGAGGTGAGCATGATCGCATTGCTGCGTGCCGTCCGATTCGTTCCAAGGCCGTTGTCGTCGTCGTTGGTGTTGTTATTCGGATTTGGCGTACCGGCAATGTCGATTGATGAGCGATAGCCTTCTGGCGTGGTGACTTGCACCAGATAGCCGTTGGGCTTGAGATCGGTGAAACGATAGAGGCCATCAGCGCCAGTCGTAATGCTCGTGATCAGCGTGCCCGTGAGATTGGTTGCCGGCGTGGTGCCGTCGCTGAAGAAGATCGCGACCGTCGCCCCTGGCAACGGTTCGTCACCGCTGTTGTAGGTGCCGCTATTGTCGCGGTCAAAGAAGACCAGATCGCCCAGGCTTAGTGGCCGGTAGAAGCCGAAGTCGAGCGTCAGGTTGGTGTTGGCGTCGGTATCACCGTCGTTGATCGGTTCCTGGCCCGAGGTGAGCGTGATGACGCCGCTGCTCGTCGGCCCGGCGGTGCTGTCGCCAAGACCGTTGTCGTCGTTGTCCACATTGGTGTTCGGGTCATCGACGGTATTGTCGGACGAACGATAGCCCGCTGGTGGCGTCACACGCACGGTGTAGTCACCAGGGCGCAGGTTGGTGAAGGTGTAGATTCCGGTGCTTGTTGTCGTCTGGCTGACAACGTTGGCCCCGGTCACGTCGGTGACGACGCTGCCGTTGCGGAGTAGTTCAACCGTTGCCCCGGCCAGGCCGATGTCGGTGCCGTCCACATAGGTGCCGCTATTGTCGCGGTCGTGGAAGACCAGGTTGCCCAGGGTGAGCGGGCGATAGAAGCCGAAGTCGAGCGTCAGGTTGGTGTCGCCAGCGTCAGTCGGCTCCTCGCCCGAGGTGAGCGTGATAACGCCGCTGCTCGTCGGCCCGGCGGTGCTGTCGCCAAGGCCGTTGTCATCGTTGTCTTGATTGTTATTCGGGTCAGCGACGGTATTGTCGGATGAACGATAGCCTTCTGGTGGCGTCACGCGCACGGTGTAAGCACCAGGGCGCAGGTTGGTGAAGGTGTAGAGGCCCGTCGCGGTCGTCGTCTGGCTGCTGACGGTTGCCCCGGTCACGTCGGTGACGACGCTGCCGTTGCGCAGCAGTTCAACCGTCGCCCCGGCCAGCGGGCTATCGATCCCTGCATCATACGTGCCGCTATTGTCGCGGTCGTGGAAGATCAGGTTGCCCAGGGTGAGCGGTCGATAGAAGCCGAAGTCGAGCGTCAGGTTGCTATCGCCATCGTCGGTCGGCTCCATCCCCGAGGTGAGCGTAATCACGCCGCTGCTCGTTGGCCCGGCGGTGCTATTGCCCAGACCGTTGTCGTCGTTGTCCTGATTGTTGCTCGGGTCAGTGACGGTATTGTCGGACGAACGATAGCCTTCTGGTGGCGTCACGCGCACGGTGTAAGCACCAGGGCGCAGGTTGGTAAAGGTGTAGAGGCCCGTCGCGTCTGTCGTCTGATTGCTGACGGGTGCGCCGTTCACGTCGGTGACGACGCTGCCATTGCGCAGCAATTCGACCGTTGCCCCGTCCAGGCCGATGTCGGTGCCGTCCACGTAGGTGCCGCTATTGTCGCGGTCGTGGAAGACCAGGTTGCCCAGGGTGAGCGGGCGGTAGAAACCGAAGTCGAGCGTCAGGTTGGTGTCGGTATCACCGTCGTTGATTGGCTCCTCGCCCGAACTGAGCGTAATCACGCCGCTGCTGACGATGCCTTCGCTGCTGCTGCCAAGGCCATTATCGTCGTTATTGACATTGTTGTCTGGGTTGGCCGTAGTCGCGATGTCGTCGGACGAGCGGTAGCCAGTTGGTGGCGTGACACGCACCATGTAAGCGTCTGGGCGCAGGTTGGTAAAGGTGTAGAGGCCCGTCGCGGTCGTCGTCTGGCTGACCACCGTCACGCCGTTTACGTTGGTAACGACCGTGGTGCCGTCAGCCAGGAAGAGTTCGACCAGCGCTCCGGCGAGTGGGCTATCGGTACCCGCAGCATACGCACCGCTATTGTCGCGGTCAAAGAAGACCAGATCGCCCAGGCTTAGTGGCCGGTAGACCCCGGCATCCCAACTGTCATCATACTCACCCGAGACAAGCGTCGTGCCACTCATCACGCCGGTTGTCGGATTGGCATCCGAGTCGGTGGCGCTGGTGCCGCGTCCGGTGACGGTGAAGCGATAGCCGTCGGGCAGGGTCGCCGTGACGGTGTAGATGCCCGGGAGGAGGTCGGTAAAGCTGTAGAAGCCACTCGCGTTGGTCGTGGTAATGGCGGTGACCAATGCATTCAGCCCGTCGGTACCCGTAAGCGTGAGGGTCACACCCGCAACACCGGGTTCGCCTGCATCCTGAACGCCGTTGGCATTGCGGTCGAGCCAGACCCGGTCGCCGATGCTGGCGGGCCGGTAGAGCCCCGCGTCCCAGGTGAGGTCAAGTTCACCCGAGGTGATGACGGTGCTTGCCATCACGCCGGTGGTTGGATTGGCGTCCGAGTCGGTCGCATTGTTGCCACCCTGATCCTGTGCGGTGATGCGGTACCCGGCGGGGGTGGTCACGGTGACGGCGTAGGTGCCCGGGACAAGATCCGTAAAGGTGTAGATGCCGCTCGCGTTGGTCGTGGTCGTCAGCGTGACGGTTGCGCCGGCACCGGTCTCGCCGTTGAGGTCGAGCCTGACATTTGGCACGCCTGGCTCGCCCGCGTCCTGCACGCCGTTGCCATTCAGGTCGTCCCAGACCCGGTCGCCGAGGGTGCCCAATTGATAGAGCCCTGCGTCCCAGGTGAAGTCGTCTACGCCGCTAAGCAGCGTGATGTCGGCGGTGGTGCTGGTCGCCCCGGCCCCGGCGGTCACATCGCTATCGAGCGCATCGTCGCCGGCGTTCTGCACACTAAAGCGGTCGTAGCCCGCAGGTCGGGTGACGGTGACGCGATAGCGCCCCGGCAGCAGGTCGGTGAAGGTGTAGAAGCCCGTCGCCGTGGTGGTGGTGATCAGCGTCGTGTCGTCGCCATTGCCAAAGGTGCGGTCGCGCCCGGCCCCGGTGAGGGTGACGGTCACGCCGGGGATGCCTGGTTCGCCACCATCCTGGATGCCGTCGGCATCAACGTCGTGCCAGACGACATTGCCGAGGCTGACCGGCACCACGAGGCCGGCGTCCCAGGTCAGGTCTTCGTCACCCGAGGTGAGCACGGTACTCGCCATCACGCCGGTGAGCCGGTTCGCGTCGGAGTCATTGGCGTCGGTTGCGCCGCTGACTTCGGTAATATTCGCGTAGGTAAAGGTATACGGATCAGTCGCCGTAACGGTGACGGTGTAGGTACCCGGGACGAGATCGGTGAAGCTATAGATGCCCGTCGCGTTGGTGGTGGTCGTACTGATCACCGGCGCACCGGTGCCGTCAAGCCCGGTCAAGCCGACCGCAATCGCCGCGAGGCCATTTTCGCCCACGTCTTGCAGGCCATTGCCGTTGGTATCCAACCAGACCCGGTCGCCGATGGTGGCGGGCCGATAGACCCCGGCATCCCAGGTGTCGTCATACTCACCTGAGACGAGGAAGGTGCCACTCATCACGCCGGTTGTCGGATTGGCATCTGAGTCGGTGGCGTTGGTGCCGCGTCCGGTGACGGTGAAGCGATAGCCGTCGGGCAGGGTCGCCGTGACGGTGTAGATGCCCGGGAGGAGGTCGGTAAAGCTGTAGAAGCCACTCGCGTTGGTCGTGGTAATGGCGGTGACCAATGCATTCAGCCCGTCGGTACCCGTAAGCGTGAGGGTCACACCCGCAACACCGGGTTCGCCTGCATCCTGAACACCGTTGGCATTGCGGTCGAGCCAGACCAAGTCGCCGATGCTGGCGGGCCGGTAGAGCCCCGCGTCCCAGGTGTCGTCAAGCTCACCCGAGGTGATGACGGTGCTTGCCATCACGCCGGTGGTGGGATCAGCGTCGCTATCGGTCGCGTCGTTGCCACCCTGGTTCTGTGCGGTGATGCGGTACCCACTGGGGGCCGTGACGGTCACGGTGTAGGTGCCCGGGACCAGGTTCGTAAAGGTGTAGATGCCGCTTGCGTTGGTCGTGGTCGTCAGCGTGACGGTTGCGCCGGCACCGGTCTCGCCGTTGAGGTCGAGCCTGACATTTGGCACGCCCGGCTCGCCCGTGTCCTGCACGCCATTGCCATTGCGGTCGTCCCAGACCCGGTCGCCAATGGTGCCCAATTGATAGAGCCCGGCGTCCCAGGTGAAGTCGTCCACGCCGCTCACCAGCGTGATGTCGGCAGTGGTGCTGGTCGCCCCCGCCCCGGCGGTCACGTCGCTATCGAGCGCATCATTGCTGTCGGCGTTCTGCACACTAAAGCGGTCGTAGCCCGCAGGACGGGTGACGGTCACCCGATAGAGCCCGGGCAGCAGGTCGGTGAAGGTGTAGAAGCCCGTCGCCGTGGTGGTGGTGATCAGCGTCGTGTCGTCGCCATTGCCAAAGGTGCGGTCGCGCCCGGCCCCGGTGAGGGTGACGGTCACGCCGGGGATGCCTGGTTCGCCACCATCCTGGATGCCGTCGGCATCAACGTCGTGCCAGACGACATTGCCGAGGCTGACCGGCACCACGAGGCCGGCGTCCCAGGTCAGGTCTTCGTCACCCGAGGTGAGCACGGTACTCGCCATCACGCCGGTGAGCCGGTTCGCGTCGGAGTCATTGGCGTCGGTTGCGCCGCTGACTTCGGTAATATTCGCGTAGGTAAAGGTATACGGATCAGTCGCCGTGACGGTGACGGTGTAGGTACCCGGGACGAGATCGGTGAAGGTGTAGTAGCCGGTGTCTCCGGTGGTTCTCGTCAGGTTGACACTGTCACCAGGGCCAGTCAGACCCACCAGGGCAACCGTGATCCCGGCAAGCCCGCTGGCGGCACCGTCGTCTTGCAGGCCATTGCCGTTGAGATCGTGCCAAACAAAGTTCCCGATGCTGGCGGGTCGGTAGACCCCGGCATCCCAACTGTCATCATACTGACCCGAAATGAGCGTCGTGCCACTCATCACGCCGGTTGTCGGATTGGCATTGGAGTCGGTGGCGTTGGTGCCGCGTCCAGTGACGGTGAAGCGATAGCCGTTGGGCAGGGTCGCCGTGACGGTGTAGATGCCTGGTAGGAGGTTGATAAAGCTGTAGAGGCCGCTCGCGTTGGTCGTAGTAATGGCGGTGACCGGCGCATTCAGACCGTCGGTACCCGTAAGCGTGAGGGTCACACCCACAACGCCGGGTTCGCCTGCATCCTGAACGCCGTTAGCATTGCGGTCGAGCCAGACCAAGTTGCCGATGCTTGCGGGCCGATAGAGCCCGGCGTCCCAGGTGTCGTCAAGCTCACCCGAGGTGATGACGGTGCTCGCCATCACGCCGGTGGTGGGATCAGCGTCGCTATCGTTTTCGTCGTTGCCGCTCTGGTTCTGGGCGGTGATGCGGTAGCCGGTGGGGGCCGTGACGGTGACGGCGTAGATGCCAGGGACAAGATCCGTAAAGGTGTAGAGGCCGCTCGCGTCGGTCTGCGTTGTGCGATTGATCGGATCCCCGGCACCGGTCACGCCGGTGAGGTTGAGCGTGACATTCGGCACGCCTGGTTCGCCCGCGTCCTGCACGCCGTTGCCGTTGGTGTCGTCCCAGACGACATTGCCGAGGGTGCCCAGCCGATAGAGCCCGGCGTCCCAAGTGAAGTCGTTCACGCCGCTCACCAGCGTGATGTCGGCGGTGGTGCTGGTCGCCCCGGCCCCGGCACTCACGTCGCTATCAACCGCATCATCATTGTCCCCTGCATCGCGCACACTAAAGCGGTCGTAGCCCGCAGGACGGGTGACGGTCACCCGATAGACGCCTGGCAGCAGGTCGGTGAAGGTGTAGAAGCCCGTGGCCGTGGTGGTGGTAATGAGCGTCGTGTCGTCACCAGTGCCAAAGGTGCGGTCGCGCCCGGCCCCGGTGAGGGTGACGGTCACGCCGGGGATGCCTGGTTCGCCACCATCCTGGATGCCGTCGGCATCAACGTCGTGCCAGACGACATTGCCGAGGCTGACCGGCACCACGAGGCCGGCGTCCCAGGTCAGGTCTTCGTCACCCGAGGTGAGCACGGTACTCGCCATCACGCCGGTGAGCCGGTTCGCGTCGGAGTCGATCGCGTCGGTCGCTGTTGTGATCTCGCTGGCCAGAATATTCGCGTGCGTAAAGGTATAGCTGCCGCTGGCCGTGACGGTGACGGTGTAGACGCCCGGGACGAGATTGGTGAAGGTATACGTGCCCGTCGCGTTGGTGGTGGTCGTGCTGATCACCGATGCACCGGTGCCGTCAAGTCCGGTCAAGCCGACTGAGATGGCCGCGAGGCCATTTTCACCCGCGTCTTGCAGGCCATTGCCGTTGGTGTCCAACCAGACCCGGTCGCCGATGGTGGCGAGGTTGTAGGCCCCCATATCCCAGGTCTGGTCGCTTTGCCCCGCCGTGAGCGGGATCAATGCGGTCTCGCGTGTGACCGGGTTAGCATCGCTGTCAATGGTGTCGTCGCTGCCACGGTTGTTAATGCTTATTTCGGTGTAGCCGTCGGGTTGCGCAAAGCGCAGGTAGTAGGTACCCGCGATGAGGTAGGTAAAGCTGTAGGTGCCGTTGGCAGCGGTGGTGGTACTGAACACTTCGGTATCACCCGCGCTTGGCCCAGGTGTTGCGTCGTCGAGATAGAGCGTCACGGTTACGCCAGCGATGCCAATTTCGTCGCCGCCATTCTGGAGGCCGTTGGCGTTGAGGTCGTGCCAGACCAGGTTGCCCAGGCGCGCCGGGCGGTAGAGGCCGAAGTCGAGCGTCTGGTTGCCGTTGGGGCCGTCGCCGTCAACGGCAGCAAGTGGCTCAGTGCCAGGGATCAGTGTGATCGGTAGGCTGTTGACATGGCTGTTGCCATCGGTTGTGCCGTTGTCGTCATTATCGATTGCTGGATCGGCTTCTGGACTCGGTGCTGGTTCGTAGGGCCCAGTGGCGCTGCCATTGGTGCCGCTGCTTGAGACATAGGCTGCCAGTTCGCCGCTGGCAGCGAGGGCGCCGCCTGCACTGAAGTTGCTCGCTGGCAAGCGTACGATGTAGTCGCCCTCGATCAGGTCGCTGAAGCTGTAGATGCCGTCGGCATTCGTCGTTGTCGAAACCACAAACTCGCTCGGGTCGGCAACGCCAGGATTGGTTGCGCTGTCGAGATAGAGTTCAACGACGACGCCTGCAAGGCCTTCTTCTTCACCCGCATCAAACAACCCATTGTTGTTGACATCGTCCCAGACCAGGTTGCCCAGGCTGAGCGATTCAAAGAAGCCGAAGTCGAGCGTCAGGTTGGTGTTAGGATCGGTGTCCCCGTCATTGATTGGCTCTAACGAGGGGTTGACGGTGATCGCCATGCTGACGACGGCTTCACCAGGGATGCCAGTGCCGTTGTCGTCGTTGTCAATGTTGTTGTCGGGATCGGGTGCTGGCTCGTAATCTTCGGTTGCCACACCGTTGCTGCCGGTGCTGCTGCGGTGCAGGTAGAGTGGCCGTCCGCTGACGAATTCGCTGGCCGGGATGACCGCGATGTACGCCCCCTGTTCGAGTAGGGTGAAGCTGTAGATGCCGTCTTCATCTGTTGTGGTTGTTCTGACCAGCGTATCCAGGACATCGTAGCTGTTGTTGCCGTTTATGTCGCGGTAGAGTTCAATGACGACGCCTTCGATGCCAGGCTCGCCGGGGTCAACTAGGCCATTATTGTTGGTGTCGTACCAGACCAGGTTGCCAATGGTGAGGCGTGGGTAGAGCCCGAGGTCCCAGGTAAGATCGGTGTTGTCAGTCAGGGTGATCGTGGTAGTTCGCAGATCGACCGGGTTGACATCAGAGTCGGTGGCGTTGTTGGCACCCTGATCTTGCGGGCTGACGGCATATTCAGGCGGGATGTTGCCAAAGACGAGGTAGTAGGTGCCCGCGATGAGTCGGGTGAAGGTGTAGATGCCGTTGGCATCGGTGGTTGTGGTCAAGGGTTGAATGCCGCCAGTCGCCAGATCACTGTCGAGCGGCTCGTTGGTGACGGCACTGTAGATCGTCACGGTGACGCCGGCGATGCCACTGGTTTCACTAGCATCCTGGATGCCATCGCCATCCACGTCGAGCCAGACACGATCGCCGAGGCGGGCATCGTTGAAGATGCCAAAGTCAATCGTCAGGTTGCTGCTATCGTCGTTCGCCGGATCGGTGATATCGGTCGGCAGCGTCGTGTCAGTCTCGCCTTCTGGTTCGCCTCCGACCGTCATCGTAAAGACAGAGGTGCGTACCAGGGTGCCACTGACAAAGGTGCCGTTGTCGTCGTCGTCAGCCGGTTGATCGTCGGGGTCGGGGGCCGGCTCGTAGGGGCCAACAACCAGACCGTTGCCGCCGGTGCTGGAGACGTAGTTCGCCGGGAGCGTGATCTGCACCGCGTAGTTGCCGCCGTCACGCAGCGTACTAAAGAAGTAGCGTCCGCCATCGCTCGTGGTTGTCGTCGCAATCGGGGTCGTTTCGGCGCCAGCGATGGTGCCGTCGCCATCGGCGTCGTAGAGCAGGGCGACGGTCACGCCGTCAACGCCGCTCTCGGTGGCATCGTCAAAGCGACCATTGTTATTCAGGTCTTCAAAGACCAGGTTGCCCAGGCTCAGGCTGTAGAAGCCGAAGTCGAGCGTCAGGTTGGTGTTGCTACCGCCGGGTTCGCCGCCGACGCTGAGCGTGATCACGCCGCTGTCAACATTGCCCGCGACAACGCCGCCCGTCGGCCCAACGCCATTGTCGTCGTTATTGACATCGTTATCTGGATCGTCTGCGTTATCGGTCGCAGCCCCGCCGTCGCTGCTGCGGAAGAAGCGCAGCGCGCCGCCCGCGCCAAAGTTGCTGCTCGGGATGCGTACGCGATAGTCGCCAGCAACCAGGTTGGTAAAGATGTAGGTGCCCGTCGCGCTGGTGGTTGTCGTGCTGATCGTCGTAGTATTGTCGCTGTTGCGCAACTCGACCGTCACCCCGCTGATCCCTGGCTCGCCAGCGTCGAAGGTTCGGTCGTTGTCGAGGTCATTCCAGACCTGATTGCCCAGGGTGAGTGGGCGGAAGAGGCCGAAGTCAACGGTCAGGTTGCCATCGCTGCTGTCACCATCGTCGGTTGGTTCGTCATGGGTGCGCAAGGTTAGCGGCAACGAGCGCACGTCGCCATCTGCGGTGGTGGTGCCGTTGTCGTCGTTATCAACATCATTATCAGGGTCAGTCGCTGGCTCATAGGGGCCAGTGGCGCTGGCATTGGTGCCCGTGCTGCTGCGGTACGCCGGCAGCGTGGCGGTCGCCGAGAGCACGCCAGTGGTAAAGTTGCTTGCGGGTAGTGCAATGACGTAGTTACCCGGATGAAGGTTGGTGAAGTTGTAACTTCCAGTGATGCTGGTCGTGGTCGTCAGCAGCACGCTCGTCCCAAACCCGGTGGTGCCGCTCAACACTACCGTCACCCCGGCAAGCCCCGGTTCACCAGCGTCAAGTAGACCGTTATTGTTCAGGTCGTCCCAGACGCGGTTGCCCAGGTTGACATTGTACTGGTAGAACCCGGCGTCCCACCTTGTGTCATCAAGCCCTGGCGTCACTGTGATCAACGTGGTATTACCAGTCAGGAGGGCAGCGTCTGAGTCGTTCGTCGCGGTCAGTGCGCCCGTTGCGTTGGTCGGGCTGCGCAGATAGTCGGGTGGCAGGCTAAAGTTGATCGTATAGACGCCCGAGGCCAGATAGGTAAAGCTGTAGGTTCCAGTGCTCGTGGTGGTCGTGGTCAGCACCGGGCTTCCGCCACTAAAGAGCGTGACGGTCACGCCAGCGATGCCAATTTCATCGCCGCCATCCTGGCGACCGTCGGCGTCGCGGTCGAGCCAGACCAGGTCGCCCAGGCGCGCCGGACGGTAGAGACCAAAGTCGAGGGTCAGGTTACTGTTTTCATCGCGTGCCGGATCGCTGAGCACGACGAGTGGGTCGCTCTCGTTGATTGGCTCGTTGCCGGGGGTCAGGCTCATCACGCTACTGCGTACGACACCAGTGCCCTGGGTGCCGTTGTCGTCGCTATCGGTCGGATCAGTGTCGGCGTCGGGCGCTGGCTCGTACGGGCCTGTCGTCCTGCCGTTGGTGCCGCTGCTCGAGATATAGCCCGCGCCAGGCACCACCTCGACCAGATAGTCGCCCTGTTCGAGGCCGCTGAAGAGGTAATAGCCCCCGTTGCTCGTGGCCGTCGTGCTGACGGGAATGGTCTCGTTGAAGCCGTTGACATTCGTATCCGCAACGTCGCCGTCACCATTTGCATCACGGTACAGACGCACTGTCAAACCGTTGAACCCTGGCTCACCGGCGTCGATCTGTCCGTTGTTATTCAGATCTTCCCAGACCCGGTTGCCCAGCGAGAGCAACTGATAGAGCCCGGCGTCCCACGTCTCGTCGTCCTGATCCGAGAGCAGCGTGATCGGGATCGTTGTCGCTGTCGCCGTGACACCGGTTGGCACGTCACTGTCGAGCGCGTCGGTGGTTGTCACCACATCGCCCCGTGTAAAGGCGTAACCAGCGGGTCGTGTGAAGGTGACTCGGTAGAGTCCCGGCTGGAGTCCGGTGAAGCTGTAGGTGCCATTGATCGCGAGCGTCGTTGTGGTGGTCGTCGTGCTGATGGTATCGTCACCAGTGCCAAAGGTGCGGTCGCGCCCGGCCCCAGTCAACGTCACGGTAATGCCACCAAAGCCAGGCTCACCCGCGTCTTGCACACCGTCGCCATTCAGATCCTCCCACACTAGGTCGCCCAGGCTCGCCGGGATCACCAGGCCCGCGTCCCAGGTCAGGTCTTGCTCATTCGAGGTCAGTTCGGTACTCGGCATCACGCCGGTGGACTGGTTCGCGTCGGAGTCATTAGTGTTGTCTGCGCCGTTGACTTCGCCATTGGTGATGTTGGCGTAGGTAAAGGTATACGGATCGGTCGCCGTGACGGTGACGGTGTAGAACCCTGGCACAAGATCGGTGAAGGTGTAGTAGCCAGTGACACCCGTGTTGGTCGTCAGACTGACACTGTCACCACGGCCACTCACACCCACCAGGCCAACGGTGATCCCGGGGAGCCCGCTGGCGGCACCGTCGTCTTGCACGCCATTACCGTTGATGTCTTCCCACACAAAATTGCCAATGCTCGCCAACCGATAGAGCCCCGCGTCCCAGGTGAGGTCGTTCTCGCCCGAGGTGATGACGGTGCTCGCCATCACGCCAGTCGCATTGGCGTCGCTGTCGGTTGCTGCCGTGCCTCGCCCCTGCGGGCTAAAGAAGTAGGTCGCTGGAGCGGTGACACTGACTGTGTAGGTGCCCGGGGCAAGGTTGGTAAAGCTGTAGATCCCGCTGGCGTTGGTCGTCGTCGTGATCGGGCTGAGCACCACGCCTGCGCCGGTTGTTCCGGTCAGCGTGATGACCACGCTTGCCAGACCGGTTGCCCCATCATCCTGAATCCCGTTGGCATTCATGTCTTCCCAGACAAAATTGCCGAGGCTGGCCGGCCGATAGAGCCCCGCGTCCCAGGTGCGGTCAACCTGCCCCGAGGTGATGACGGTGCTCGCCATCACGCCGGTCGTTGGATCGGCGTCGCTGTCTTCGTCATCGCCACCCTCATTCTGGGCGGTGATGCGGTACCCGCTGGGGGCGGTGACGGTGACGGTGTAGGTCCCAGGGACAAGATCCGTAAAGGTGTAGATTCCCGTTGCATCAGTCTGCGTCGTGGCATTGATCGTAATCCCGGCCCCCGTCACGCCGTTGAGGTCGAGCCTGACATTCGGTACCCCCGGTTCGCCATCGTTCTGTAACCCGTTGCCGTTGGTATCGTCCCAGACCCGGTCGCCGATGGTGCCCAGCCGATAGAGCCCGGCGTCCCAGGTGGGATCATCAACACCCGAGGCCAGGTTAATGTCGGCGGTGGCGCCAGTCAGCACACTCACATCGCTATCGAGCGTATCGTCGCCGACGTTTTGTGGACTAAAACGGTCGTAGTCGTCGGGACGGGTAACAGTCACCCGATAGACGCCTGGCAGCAGGTCGGTGAAGGTGTAGAGGCCGCTGGCATCGGTGGTGGTGACAAGCGTTGTGTCGCTGACATCGTAGCTGCGGTTGCGCCCGTAGATCGTCAACGTGACGGTCACACCGGGAATCCCGATCTCGTCACCATCCTGGATGCCATTTGCGTTGATGTCGTGCCAGACTCGGTCGCCCAGGCTCGCTCGTTCGACGAGGCCCGCGTCCCAGGTCAGGTCTTCTTCACCCGAGGTGAGCACGGTACTCGCCATCACGCCGGTGAGCCGGTTCGCGTCGGAGTCATTGGCGTCGGTTGCGCCGCTGACCTCGCTATCGGTGATGTTGGCGTAGGTAAAGGTATACGGATCAGTCGCCGTGACGGTGACGGTGTACGTGCCCGGGACGAGATCGGTGAAGGTGTAGTAGCCAGTCGCCGTCGTCGTTGTGCTGACCACATCGGTACCAAGGCCATCGACGCCAGTCAGGCCAACCGTGATCCCACCAAGGCCCGGCTCGCCCCCATCCTGCACGCCATTGCCGTTGCGGTCGTGCCACACAAAGTTCCCGAGGCTGGCGGGCCGATAGAGCCCCGCGTCCCAGGTGAGGTCGTTCTCGCCCGAGGTGAGGATGGTGCTCGTCATCACGCCGGTGACAGGATCAGCATCACTATCGCGCTCGTCGTCAGTCCCGCGATCCTGGGCCGTGAAGCGATAATCCGTTGGCGCTATGACGGTGACGGTATACGTACCCGGCACTAGGTTGGTGAAGGTGTAGATGCCACTGGCGTCGGTCGTTGTTGTGCTGATGACCGCGCTACCGAAACCGGTGAGGCCATTCAATGTGACAGTCACACCGCTTATGCCCGGTTCATTGAGATCCTGAATCCCGTTGGCATTCAGGTCGTCCCAGACCAAATTGCCGAGGCTGGCAAACTGGTAGAGGCCAAGATCATAGTCGGGGTTATCGCCCGAGACGGGTGTGATACCGACGATTGCGAAAGCGTCGTTGGCATCGCTATCGAGCGCTCGGTCATCACCCTCGCTCTGAGGGCTGCGCTGATACCCCGTCGGGATTTCGGTGAAAAGGATCCGGTAGGTGCCAAGCAGCAGCGGGAAGCTATCCCCAAACCAGTAGAGACCGTCCTGATTCCCTGGGATCGTTGGATCACGATCAGTGTAGGTCACATCAATCAGGTTATCATCGGCATCAAACAACTCGACGCGCACCCCGAGCACACCGGTGATTTCGTTGGTGTCCTGAATGCCGTTGGCATTGAGATCGTGCCACACCCGATTGCCGATCCTGATGCTCTCGTAGATACCCGCATCGAGGTCGCGGTTGTTATCACCTGACGCCAAACGGACAAGCGTACTCACGCCACTGAGCGGGTTCACGTCGCTGTCAACCGTATCGTCGGTGCCCTGATCACGTCGCGTGAACGAGCGATCGTCCGGGAGACCACTGAAGACGACGTAGTAATCCCCTGGCATCAGGTCAGTAAAGGTGTAGATCCCATTGAGATCGGTCGTTGTCGTGATCAGCGCAAGCCCGGCCCCGCTAAAGAGGGTAACGGTGATCCCGGCAACCCCAGTTTCACCTAGATTCTGGATACCGTTGATATCTGCGTCGAACCAGACCCGATCACCGAGGCTCGCGAGGTTGAAGACGCCCATGTCGTAGCTCAGGTCGATCGTGCTCGATCCGAGGTCGATCACAGGGGTGCGCCGATTGACATCAACATCGCTGTCGAGCGTCGTTGTGATGCCTGGCGCGTTCTGCGGGCTGAGCTGGCTGTAGCCAGGGGTGGCCCCAAATGCAATGAAATAGAGCCCAGGGGCCAGGTTGTCAAAGAGGTACAAGCCATCGGCGTCGGTTGTCGTCGTGACGACCAGGCTATCGTCGCCGCCGTCAATAACCCCATCGTCACCAGGCCGGTAGAGGCTCACTTCAACCCCGGCGATCCCCGGCTCGCCGCTATCCTGTGATCCGTTGCTGTTCAGGTCGTGCCAGACCCGGTCGCCGAGGCTGGAAGGCTGGTAGAGGCCGATGTCCCAACTGGTGTCGTTTTGTCCGGCGACGAGCGTGGTGGTGATGGTTCTGAAGGTGACAGGAGCAACATCCGAGTCGAGCGCATCATTGCCACCCTGATCCTGCGGGCTGAGCAGGTAGCTGTCAGGGATGATAAAACGCAGCGCATAGTCGCCCGGAATGAGCCCACCGAAGCTGTAGTTGCCACTGGCATTGGTGACGGTTGTATTGAGTTCGTTGCCGTCGCTGTCGTAGAGCACAACTTGCACCCCGGGCACGCCACTCGTCTCACTTGCATCCTGGATGCCGTCGGCATTCAGATCGAGCCACGCCCGATCCCCAAGGCTGGCCGTACGGAAGATGCCGAAGTCCCAACTGGTATCATTTTCGCCGGGATCAAGGGTGGTTGCAATGGTCTGGTAGGTCGTTGGACTCGCGTCTGAATCATTCTCGCTGGTGCTGCCATCCGCATTCTGCGGGCTGGCGCGGTAGCCGCTCGGCAGCACAAACTCGAGGTAGTAGTCGCCGGGGATGAGGTTGGTAAACTGGTATATACCGCTATTCGTGGTTGTGCTTGCTACCGCCACACCACTGTCAGGCTGGTAGAGCCGGACGGTGACATTATTGACGCCACCTTCGCCACCGTCCTGAATGCCATTGTTGTTGGCATCATTCCACACCCGGTCGCCAATGCTGGCAAAGGTGTAGAGGCCCATGTCCCAACTGGGGTCATTTTCACCGGGGCTGAGGGTCGTGATCGCGGTGCGCCGCGTCACCGGGTCGGCATCGCTGTCGAGGCTATCGTCGCCGCCCCGGTCATTGGGGCTGACTGCATACCCCGTTGGTATGCTGCTGAAATGAACAAAATAGGCCCCTGGAATGAGATCGGTGAAGGTGTAACTGCCGGTAATACTAGTTGTCGTCGTGATAACGAGTTCGTCATCGCTGGTGCCTGCCCGCCCATCGGGGCCGGGCCGGTAGAGCCGTACCTCGACGCCGGCGACGCCGGTAATCTCTGCGGTATCCTGGATGCCATCACGGTTCAGGTCATCCCAGACCCGGTCGCCCAGGCTCGCTCGTACGGCTACCAGGCCGGCATCCCAGGTCAGATCGGTGGTTCCTGCGGTGAGCGTCAAGATCCTAGTGAGCCCCGTGGCCGGTTCAACCACGTCACTGTCAAGCGTCGGATTCTCACTATTGGTAATGGTAAAGGTATGGCTGATCGGCGGGTTGAAACGCAACTGGTACGTACCAGAGATCAACTGGCTAAAGCCATAGCGCCCATTGATATCGGTGGTCGTCGTGAGGATCGCCGTGCCAGTCCCATCGAGGAGTTCGACCGTCACCCCAGCCACGCCTGGTTCGTCGTCATCCTGGAGACCGTTGCTGTTCGTGTCAAACCAGACGCGATCGCCCAGGGCGGCCCCGCTCACAAAGCCAAAATCGAGCGTCTGATTGCCGTTGTTGCCGTCACCATCGTTCGTTGGCTCACCGCCAACCGTGAGCGTGATCGGCCTCGAGCGCTCGACACCACTAAAAAGTTGCCCGTTATTGTCGTGGTTGACATTGTCATCGGGATCGGGAACAGGTGCGTTACCGTCGCTGGGCCGCATGCCGAAGAGGGCTTCGCCCGCGTTGAAATTATCGTCGTCAACCACAACGATGTAGGTGCCCGCAGCAAGGTTGCTAAACTGATAGTACCCCGGCACACTCAAGAAGGTTCGTGTCGAGGTGCCGCCGACATACTCCCCAGGATCGGGCTCACCATTTGTATTGAAATCACGATAGAGACTCAGCCGCACATCATTGATGCCGACCTCACCGGCGAGTGGTTCGTACCACCCATCGTTGTCAAGATCGTGCCAGAGCCGATCCCCCAGGCTCAGGTTGCCAGACGTGAGCAGCAACCCGGCGTCGCGGGTCAGGTCGAGCTGATTCTCGATGAGAGTGAAGACCTCGGTGCGCCTGGTGACGGGGTCAGCATCGGAGTTGAGCGTATCATTGCTCGTGATGACGTTGGTAAAGGTAAAGCCGCCATGGGCTGGCAGCACAAACTCGATCTGGTAGGTGCCCGAGACCAAGTCACTGAAGAGATAATAGCCCGGCGAGCCAACCGGATCATCCGCCGTTACCGTGGTTGTCAGCACTGCGCCAGCACCACTCAGCAACGTCACCGTGATCCCATTCATCCCATCGCTGACCGGCTCATTCTGGAGGCCATCGCCATTGCGGTCAATCCAGACATAGTTGCCAACAGCCGTCTGGCGGATCAGACCAATGTCCCACGAGAGATCAATTTCGCCTGCTTCAAGCGTGGTTGTAATGCTCTGGAGCGTTACCGGATCGACATCCGAGTCAACTTCGCGATTTTCCCCCTGATTGGGGATCGTCAGACCATAGCCTGCCGGCGGAGTGACGCGAATATAGTAATCGCCATCTTGGATGCGCGTCGGATCCGAGAAGAGGTAGTAGCCAGGGTTATCATCATCATCAGGTCCCGAGAGCGTGAAACCAACGAGGCGGTCGCCCGCGCTCGGCCCAGGGAAGCCATCGTCATCTTCGTAGAATTCGATGCGTGCGCCGTTGACCCCGGGTTCGCCTTCGTCCTGAATGCCGTCCTCGTTGAGGTCATGCCAAACATAGTTGCCATACGCCAGCGGCTTGATCTCGGTGCGCTCAATGCCGACGCGGGGCGGCTCAGCGGCCAGCAGGTAGTTGCCACTCAGATCGCGGGCACGGTAGCCAAAACTGTTCCATGCAATTTCGGCCTCAACAGGTGCAACAAGATTTGTCGTAAATGGTGCCCGCATCGGCCAGGTCACCCGCACCGCATCTTGCGGATAGAGGATCAGATCGCCAAAATCAATTTTGAACGAATTGACGGTGGTGATATCTGCTGGCAGTGCCGTTGACCATGCGGGATCAACACAACCGAGCAAGTCAATCGGTTCGCCTTCGTCATCTGTCAGACCAAGTTCGGGATTACGGCAGGGGTTCTTCGCCGTACTGTAATAGACCGTTGCCCCGGCAGGCGCACTGATCGGGCCAATTAGGTAGGGCTGCCACTCGGTCTCACGCTCGACATAGTAGCGTACGACACCAACATCACCTACATGTGACATAATGTCGATCAAGACGAGGCCAGTCAGCGCTACGCTGTTGGTATTGGTAATGACGAGTTGGTAGTCATCCTGCCCACCAGGTGTTGTGTGCCCATTGATGGGATCGCGGCTCCAATTGCTATCAAGTTGGCCAAAGACAAGCTTGAGCGAACTCGTATTGGCCGCCTGCGCAAGGGTCACACTGCTGATCGACGAACTACAGATCAGTTCACTGGTGATGCCGTCGCCATCGAGGTCATTGCTATCGGCTGCCTGGCTATTGCAATTGTTCAGGAAGACCTCGCCCGGCGGGTTGGCAAAACTCGCGAGCGCAGCGGTATTGTTGATCGTCCCGCTCTGGGTCGAAGGTTTGATCTGCGCACTGAAACGTAGCGTGATCGATTGTCCAGCCGGCAGGCTATACTCGCTCCAACTCCAGCGCAGCAGCGTCCGCCCGGTGCCGTTATAGTTGTCAAGCACTTCTGTGGTTGGGGCCGGTACGCCACCGGTCGTCACCGTCGTGCTATCGGGGATATAACTCAGGCTATTGACGAGCAGATCCGCCAGTACGGGGTTGGTGAGCGGCGTGGTGGCCCCCCCAACGCCGGTATTATTCAGCGTCACCGTATACGTCACCGTACCACCGGCAAAGACAGTCTCTGGGCTCACCGCTTTGTTCACGGTGACCCGTGAACCAGGTTCGATGATCCGTGTCCGCTTTTCACTTGTCCGTGTCGCGGTGACATCATTGTAGGTATACGTACTCGTCGCCCGGTTGACTACAATCGAGTTAATCGAGTTAATTGGGGCACTTGTCACGGTGGCACGGAAGCTATGGGCGGTAGACTGAAAGCCAAAGGGCAATGGGTCAAGGTAACGCCAGCGGAGCGAGGTGATATATTCTCCAGCCCCTAGCGCGAGTGTGGCAACATCAATCGTGGAGGTGCTGTTGAACGGCCCACCAGGGATCGTGCGGAAGGTCGAGTTAAGATTGGTTGTGTAATCCAGTTCCAGGCGCACCGAACTTGCTGGTGTGACATTGTGCCCGCCGGCGGTGATCAGATTGACGCGCAGTTCAGCGGGGATCGGGTCGGTGATCTGCGCATTATTGAGGGCGGTGGTGCCGGTATTGCGGGTCGTGAAGCTATAGGTGATGTTGTCGCCAACCAGGGCTGTGTCTGGCCCGCTCTTGCTAAAGGTGTAGCCCGGCGTCGGCGGTTGCAACAGCCGCACATCCGCATCACTCAACAGCAGTGTCGTCTCACCAGCCTGGGCGCTCACCTCAAGCTCATTGCGCAGCAGCGTCCCGATGGGCACGCTCTCGGCAAACTGAACAACAACCGTGCGTGTCGCACACAACGGACTCGGCGCACTCAGCGCGGTCGCCTCCCAGGTCACAACCCCATTGTTATGGGTACCACCATTCGAGGCACTGACAAAGGTGGCACTGATCGGCAACGTATCGGTAATCAGGACATTGGTCAGGTTGAGCAGACCCGACGTATTGTTGGGCATGCAGACCCGCAACTCGTAGGTTGTGGGGACACCGGGCGCACCACCAGCAATGAAGCGCTTGGTTGCGGTTGCGCTGGGCGCGGCCCGCGCCATAATGGATAAGAAATTGGAGAGCTTCGGGGCCGTCGTCGAAGAGCGCATCTCGGCGCGCAGCGTCGCAAGCGTGCCATCGGGCGTTGAGCCATTGGGGAAGCGCACCCCCACGCGGAGCGTCCCCGCATCACCGGCCTCAATCTGGGACGTAAAGACCCAGTTGACCGTAGAGGTAGCGGGGTCATAGACACTCGTATAATTATCACCCGCGAAGAGTTGCACATCATTGGCACCACGCGCCAGTTCATCCGGCAGCGGCAGGCTCACCGTAACATCTTCACAGGGGGTGTTCGTGATCGCCGAACAGCTATACGCGAGGTTGATGACGGCCCAAGCACCGCTGTTGACCACCGGGAAATCGGTGCGCAGACTGATATTCAGGCTCGCCCCCGAGGCAAAGACCGAGGTGACCGAACTGAAGGTCAGCAGGACAACAAGCAAAAACCGTAGGCCAACGGAAAGCCTGTGATACAAGCGACGGCGAGGCGGGGAAGAAGACGTATCCATGCTTAGCTCCGCACTGAGCTATGTAATCCGGTGAAGCGAAGGTGCAGCATCCACATCCCAATCCAGGGATGCCCACAACTCCGCCCCTTAACCCAGATCAAACCCGCTTGGAGTGACAGCACGTCCTTGAAATTGCGGAGCAGAGACGTTTACGTGTGCCGACGCCAACACTCACTCAGGCGCGGAGTTTTCTTATTCAACACGGACACAAAAATTTCGTTACAATCCAGGTATTAATAAAAAATCAGTTACTCTAGCTTACCCTACGTGTGTTACCATTCTATAACCAGCGATCACTTATTGGGTTATCCCCAGGGCTTTTTGGGGAATTTTCCCCTTGATCACAATCTACTATACGCTAGTATACCACCGCACCAGGCGTGCGAACATTACAAAAGTATAAATTTGGTTTAAGGAGCCCGCCCATGGCGGGTGCCTTGAACCAGGAGAAAGGGATGGCTGTCGCCCTCAAAACCCTTGCTTGTGGTGGCGAAAACGGACAGCGAAGCTGTCCGTTTTTGCCACCACAAGCAGGATTCTCGGAGGCCTCAGGCCCCAAAAAACATATGAAAAAGTACACTATTATCATCCCAACCCTCAACGAAGAGGCGATCATTGCCGAGGCGGTGCAGGCTGCCGTCAGTCTTGGGTCCCAGGTTGAGGTTATCGTCGCCGATGGCGGCAGCCAGGATCGCACCGTTGCGTTCGCCGAAGCAGCCGGGGCCACCGTCGTCGCGGCCCCGCGCGGCCGCGGGCCGCAGTGCAACGCCGGTGCCGCTGCGGCGCATGGCGCGATCCTGATCTTCCTCCATGCCGATACGCGGCTGCCCGACGATGTCATCGGGTTGCTCGAGACCTGGTTTAGCGCACCGCGGGTGCAGATCGCCAAATTTCGGCTCAGTTTTGACATTGATGACTTGGTACTCGATCTGGCCGCCAAGTGTATGTGGTACGATACGCGCCTGACGAGCTATGGCGACCAGGGCATCGTCATCCGTCGCACCTTCTTTGAGGCCCTGGGCGGCTTCCCCGCCTGGCCGCTCTTTGAAGACGTCCGGCTCTTTGAACGCGCCCGTGAGCGCACCTCCGTCGTTGTCCTACCGGCCAGGGTCGTCACCTCAGCGCGACGCTTCCAGGCCAACGGGGCCATCCCGCAACTCGTGCGTGACCTGGGGCTCTGGATCGAATATGTCGCGGGGGTCTCGCCGTTTGAGATCGCTGCACGCTATAAATAGGCGGTCATGTTCTGACGCAAAGGCGCAAAGGCGCAAAGATCTAGCAAGTGTTTTTTGACGCAAAGGCGCAAGGGCGCAAAGACATAAAAATCAAGTCAACCTTTGCGCCTCTGCGCCTTTGCGTCAAAGAGTGTATCGTATTGTGTGAGGCATCGTATGTCGTCTGCGCTCCCCGAACCGTTACGCCTACTCGCCGACGAGACGCGTTGGCGCCTCGTAGCCCTGTTGCGCCAGGGCGATTATCAGGTCGGCGAACTTGTGAGTCAGCTCGGCCTTTCGCAGAATCTCGTCTCGTATCATCTGGGGGTGCTCCGCCAGGGCGGGCTCGTGCTGACCCATCGCAGCGACGCCGACGGGCGGGCAACCTACTATGGGCTCGATCTTGAGGCCCTCAAGACGATCTATGCCCAGATCGGAACGCTGCTCTATCTTCCGCATCCCGAGGCCGTGGCGAAACTTCCACCTGCGACCGTCTTCTTCTTCTGCACGGCCAACAGTGCCCGCTCACAAATGGCGGAAGCGTGGATGCGCCATCTGAGTCATGGGCGGATCACGGTACGCAGTGCCGGCACGCAGCCTACGCGCCTCCACCCGCTGACTGTTGAAGTGATGCACGAGGTTGGCCTCGACATTGGCTATCAGACGGCGAAACACCTCGATAGCCTGGCCGACCTCCAACCCGATCTCATCGTCACCGTCTGTGACATTGCCCGCGAGCACTGCGTCCGCTGGGGCGAAGCAGTACGGCAGATCCACTGGAGTGTTGCCGATCCGGTGCTTGTCACCGGCCCCCCCGATGAGCAGCGTCGCGCCTTTCGCACCGTTCGCGACGAACTCCGCTCGCGCGTCGAAGCTCTGCTCCACCTGCTGCCAGGCGCATGATCATGAGGAGGTACCAGAGCCGCTCGAACTCGCCCGGGGTCGGCTCCCCGTTCGGAAACTCCACGATACCCCACCGCCGAAGGCGGACGTTGTAGCGGCCCTGCGGGGCAGGGCTAGGGCTGTTGCAACAGTGAGGCCTTGCTGGAGTTTGGCACGCTCAGCGATCTGACCGACTGGCTTAGCCAGCAGGCGGCTGGGGTGTAACATTGGAGGGGGTCAACGCTGATGTTCGCGCCCCGCACGGAGGCGTTTTGATGCGGTTTAGGGGTCAACGATTTGCGGTGTGCGTGCGCACGCAGCGCCATCCGGCCCCTCCCCGGTGGCACGTGCGGTAGGTGGGGGATGGTGGGCCTCTTGGGGGTAGGTTTTTCATATGACGTGCGGGTCATGACCAGTGCTGCTCCGCTGATGGGCACACACACCGATCGTGGAGCGCTGCCAGCCGCAGGCGACGCGGCAACCGACCGCGGCGATCGGCCGGATCGGCACGCCCTGTTGGGAAGCACGCCGACCGGACGCCCCCGCTGCGCCAGCAATGTCACCCCGAGCGCAGCGAGGGGTCTTCCATGCGCCACAGCGAAGATTCCTCA
>NZ_SIJK02000049.1 GCF_004762035.2 Candidatus Chloroploca mongolica
TGGCGGTGGGCGGGGCCGATGACGAGGCGGCGGCGGTGGCCTGGTGGGCGGCCACCCCAGCCAGCAGTGCGCGTTTCCCGATCTCGTTTCCGCCGGCGGCCTGGCTGCTGATGCACGCGATTCTCGCGGCCTTCTGGCACGATTTTTGTGCGGAGGCCCTCGTGATTGAACCGCAGCCGGACGCCGCCCCGCCCGCCCGCCCGTCGGGGGCACGTGCGCCTGCGGGCCGTCGCCCCGGTGGAGGGCGCAGCGTGCGCTTGCCACCGGTACGCTACGTGGCGCACTGGGGCAGCGACGAAGATCGGGCACTGATCAATGCCTATGTCCTGGCAGGGCATGGCTATCGCCGCCTTCCGAGCGGATGGGAAGCGCGGCAGGACAGGCGCGACTTCCAGCGCCGCACGACCGCCGCCGCCGACCGCGCCCACGCGCACGGGCTGGATGCCCCGCCGCCCGGCTACACGTATGTTGCGCCCCATCAGCGTCCTGCGGGGCGCAGCCCGACCGACGAGGGCCTGGCGGCCCCCCGGCAGGTACAGGCGCGCGGGCTGTTCACACTGCGGCTCGGGCTGCGGCGGAACGACGACGAAGCTCCGCTGCGAGCCTAGGGCGCGGTGGACAGGCACCGGTTTCGCGTGCCGACCCGCGCTCACGCCATCATGCGCAGCCCACCAGGATCACCGCCGTTGCGAGCGCAGGGGGCCTGCGCTGGCTTCCAGAGCCGGACGTGGCGAGAGAGCGATGCCGCATCAGAACGGGTGAAACCCCGCCCATGGCGCGATGTTGCACGAATCGTTGCGGTACCCCTTTTCGATGATTGGTATTTTCCGTTCCGATTCTACCGGGAGCCCATGTTGCGCTCCTCTTCAAGCGGCACGGCTCACCAGGCGACGATGGTGTCGTACGAATGTTTGATTGTTAAGGGGCCAGCGAGGCGGTCATTTTGGCGAGAGTATTGAAACACGGGAGACGATTATGGACCAAGCGAGCCAGTTAAAGGCGTCCACACGCCTGCTGGAACAGATCACGGCGTGGTTTCAGGCGCGCGAAGGAGTCGCTGCCATCGCGCTGGTGGGTTCACACGCTCGGGGCGCTGCCCGCCCTGACTCTGATATTGATCTGGTCTTGCTCGTTGACGATCCTCAGGCGTACCAGCACGGGCAGGACTGGCTTAGTTCTCTGGCCGTGAATGAGCTCAACACCCTGGTTGTTACCTCCCAGGACGAGGACTACGGTTCGCTCTGGTCGCGGCGGGTCTTCCTGTCCTCGGGGCACGAGGTAGAGTTTGGCTTTGCCAGACCGACCTGGGCGTCGACCGAGCCGCTAGATAGTGGGACACAACAGGTGGTGCGAGATGGATGTCACGCTCTTTACGACCCTCACGAGATCATGAAGCGCCTCATCACAGCTGTCCACCAGCGGGATGTCACATAGCATCACCAGAAAGCTTACCCGCGACAACGAGGCCCTCACCCGCGCTGCGCGTCACCAGCCGCATCAATCGCTCCCATGTCCCAAGGTGGAGATCGTGAACCCTGAGCATGTGGCCGTGACGCTCACCGAGCGACGCCGTCCGCATGCATGGGGGTCATCCCACGAACCTCGGCGCAAGGCCGAAGCGCGGCATGAGCCGGGCGGGGGCGGCGTGGCGCGAGCGGTGCGAAGATCGTCAACGCACGCCCATGCTCTGCAGCGCATTCCAGCGCTTTCGCTGCATGCGCACCGCCCGGCCAGGCCCAGCGGGTCGCAGGATCTATCTATAAAGTACTACAGTTGTACATTACAATGTTCCGTACATATGTTTGCCACAAAAGAACCCAAAGAGCGCAAAAGGGATGCGCAGTGGGCGGATTGCGGCGGTCTTTTGTGCGTTTTGGGTTCTTTTGTGGCCCATCTGAGGCTAGCTACGTAGTGTGTCACGTAAGTCTTCTGGGGTCGTTCGCCGACCACGAATGGGGGCCACGAAGAAACGAATACCGCACCGCCCATCTTCGTTTCTTCGTGCTCAGTCTTTGTGGTCGGCGGTGCGACCGGGAAACGTAGGTGACACACTCCTAAGCACAACCTACAACTGTAGTGCTAAGGGTGCCACGCGAGCGCGGGATACGCGATCACGCCGCCGCGACGACAAGGCGCGAGACCCATGGAGCCGATGCCAGGCCGTGCCGAGCCAGGCCGCCCCGCAGGCGCGGGCGGCTCCCGCTCAGTACGATCCGCTGATCTGCCAGGTCTGCCGTACGATGCCCCGCCCGCCCGCGACGTTGATCGGCCACGATGTCGCGGGATGTTGGTTCGGGCAACGTACGACCATCATGCCACGCCCGGCCAAGGGTGCCGCTGCCTCTGCGGGGGTTCGCCAAGTGGTTATGGCGATACGGCCGCTTTGCGCCGCACGGCCAGTTCGACGGCGGCACGCAGATCGTCATGGGTGTAGCCCACACGCACCGCCGCATCAAGCACATCCTCAATGCGGTGCGCGAGGCTGCCGATCACGTCGTCATGCTCCAACATGATCAGGGCGTCATAGGGCGCAATCTCTGGCCCGTGCAAGGTCATGATCACGGCCATCCGCCGGGGAGGGGTGTGCTCAGTGCTCATGAACTCCCCAATCATCCGGCCTCCGAAGGCGTGCGTACGCACCCATACGTCAGTCGCTGTTGTCATCAACGTACCCTTATCGCTTGAGGTAACGGCGGGCAAATACTGCCATGTCCAGTGGGTGACTCCGTTCCAAACCAAGGGCTGCCAGGAGTTGGTTGTGGGTGACTTGGCGCTGGCTATCGGCTGGCGTCAGCGGCGGCGGGTTGGGACGAGACAAAACTCCGAGAGCAGAAAAATGCTTGGGCGTAGGAAAAAGCCTGTAAGTCGCGCAGAATCACCGCCGTCCGCTGCACGCTTTGTTGGGCGCGATTTTTTACACAACACTTGGCTGGATAACAGAGCATAATCTCCCATGAGATTGATTTGTGGTATTAATGCCAGCCAAAACTATTGCTTTCCCAACTTAACAAATCTCCTTCAATATGATCCTTCAATCCTGCTCTTTCCATCAAAAACATAATCTGAGCACGATGATGCATATTATGAGTGATTACATGCCCAATTGCGCCGCCAAAGGTTTTTTTCACAGGTGGGTTGTCAAGAGTATCCATGAAACAATCGTCATAACGTTTTTCTCGCGCAATATTACGCGCTAAATTGGCGAAATCTCTACTAACGACGGTTAAACGTTCAAGTAATTCTGAAATCGTGTTTCCAGTTTTTTCCTGAACGACTCGCTCATAAAGTAAGTCTGTCCAAATTTCCATATTTTCAATAACATGGATGAAAGTTTCGCGAAGCGACTTGTGGTCAATATCAAATTCTTTATCTAGCAAATCATCAGGTAATGACTGGCACGCTAAAAGAAGTTGGCGAGTTGTCCAAGTATCATGACCAAGCAATCTATCAAGAATATCCATTAGGTCTCCGAAATTTCAGTAGATGATGATGGTAAATGCCCAGCGCCCAACAAGGTAGTAGAGGGTCGCTTCATCGTGCCCGCCATCGTTCATGTGATCAATGTAGTCTAGATAGCCGCTGCATAATCCGGTCAACCATTCGACACGGAGCATCCAGGGTTCAACCCCAGAGCTACCGGAACGGCCACGCATCCAGCTTGTCGCGATGAGCAGGGCCACAACCCCGACGATCATGGCTCTGCCGATCAGCAGGCCCATAGCGAGTGCTCCTCGTCAAACTGGCGGCATGGCATCCTGCATGCATCAGAAAGTATATCGCTCGCGGGAGAGAGGTGTCAAGCATGACCTGAGGGCTCGGGCCATGCCATCAGACGCTGTCGTGGAACTATTCACGTCGTCAGTTACCTAACCGGAAACGGTTGGGCTTGTCGCTGGCGCCACCAGTCCGAAGACTGGCATCCAAGACGTATGCCGTCTGACCACGGCCCTGTCGGGCGAACCCGACAGCGGTTGCATCTGCCAAAGCAGACGACCTTGAATCTGTTCCCCACCGGAGGTTTCCCCACTGAAACCCACAAGGCTCAGGTGGCAACGTGCATGGATCCCGGGTTCACCGGCTCGCGCCGGACGTGGGCCTTCACACGTAGCACAATTGTATTATAAAAGACAGTTTGGCGCAACCCAATGGGCAAAAGCCGCTCAAGCGAAGTGCTTCCTTCCAAGGTGGAAACGACCTGGACTTCCCCGCCTAAGGGTAAGCATCGGTGATGCTATGTCCAGGCGGGGGCGCTGAAGGAGTCCCCCTGATGACTGACCGCCAGACGATCATCCCGCTGGCCGAGCGCACGGGTGACGTTTATGGCGACAAACTGCGGGCAGTGATCAGTGCCATCAACGATGAGCGCCGCATTGATGTGCCCGTGCGCCCCCTCTGTACAAATCTCGGCTTGTCCTGGCGCTCGCAACGGAACCGCATCAACCGCGACGAGGTGCTGCGCGAAGCGCTCCGGGGGGGGTGTTCATCATAAACACCCTCGGTGTGGGCGGCGGGACACAGGAACTGCGCTGTGTGCCCATCGAGGTGCTCTCTGGGTGGTGCTGACCTGGCTCCGCCCATGGCCCACCGAACTGGCAAGCGACGCCGCATCGTGACCTGATTCCGCTGCGCGGTGGGTGAGGAGAACCACGCACGCCTCGGCTCCCCAGCGCATGCAGCGGCAGCGCTGAATCAGCCGCCCTGGATCCTCAGGCCCCGCCACCCGGCGGCTCTTCGTCGTCCTCAACGGCCAGTTTCACCCGCTCATTGGCAATCACCGCCGCTTCAATGTAGCGGCGCGGCATCGCCAGACTGCTCCAGCCCCCCGCTTCTTGCAAGGCCAGCGGATCCGTTCCGGCCCGCGCCGCCCGCGTCGCCCAGTCGTGCCGACAGTCTCGCCTACGCCGCCGTGATCTGCGGGGCGCTGCATCTCGATGCGGCGCAGCGTCCCGTGGCCGTCGATCTGCTCCACCCGCTGACCGCCCTCACCCTGATCGAGCAGGCGACCCTGCGGAACCACCTGATCCAGCAGGCCTGGGCCCGTGCTCCGCACCATGTGCGCACCCTGCTCGGGTGTCCCGCCGCCCCGCTGCGCCTCGCGGACGCCGCCCGCCAGCTCGGGTATCCCTTGCCCACGCTTGCCAAGGCCGCCGCGGAAGATCGGCTGCCCACCATCCACGTCGGCGACCGTCACCTCGTCTACCTCGCCACCGTGACGGAGGCGCACGACCGGGGGCTGCTGCACGATCAGCGCGGGCGGCCCCCGCGCACGGCAACGCCGAGGCGCTGATGCGGGGAGCGCAGCACACTGCGCCTGTATGCGATTGGTATCAAAAGGGCGCATTTGCGCCCTTTCTTTTCAGTATACGAGAGAGAGACCAAGCGATGCCGCCCACGATCAGAAAGGTCACTCGTTATGCATGCACCTATGCGCTTGCTCCTCTTGGTGACCCTCATCGCAGTCCTCACGGCCTGTGGCACGACTCTCCGCGCAGACCGAGGCGTCAGAGACAGCCCTTGACCCGCCATGCTCCGCATCCACACCAACACCCCTGCCGTTCACCACACTATGCTGCTCGGTGCGCAGCAGGGGTGCGTCAACACGATGCACGAGCATCGCCATGTGACAGAGAAGCAGGGATGGGGCGAGCCGCTCAGATACCAGGCGGACACCCTGGGGCTGCCCCACCGAACGGCCAGCAACGGTGCAAGGGATTGTGTATCCGCGACCTGCATTCCATCACAAGATCAGCGTGGAGGATGGTACTACAAAAGAGGAGTACTTCTATCGCATATTCGCTCCCACAAGCATAGCCTACAATAGAGGTATCGGATCAGCATCCGAAATGTGGTTATGGGGGAGTGGTATTACGCAAGAGAATCAGCGCAGCTACCCCGCCACGCAGGCGCCGACGATCCAAGGCGCACCGATCCGCAAAGAGCGTTAGCGCCACCTGTGCTCGGATGGCGTTGATCGCAAGGGGGCAGCGCACGCCACTGAACATCCGTGCAACCGCGCTCCCGGAGGAACCAGCCATGACTCAGCCCCGTCTCTCCCCCACGCGCATGCTGCGCGTCACGCTGCTCACGCTGCTCACGCTCGTCCTGCTGCTCGACGGCTTGACCGCCGCCGCGCAGCCGTCCGTCAGTCGCCACCTGGCCCTCGGGATGCCCAGTTCAGCCGTCACCGACGTCAATTCCCCCGCCGACTACCTTATCGTGCGCGATCAGTACGCGCTGAGTTACCACCGCGACCGGGGTATCCCAAACTGGGTCAGTTGGCACCTCCAGGCCAGCGATCTGGGGGACGTGCCCCGCTACAGCGGCCCCTTTATCACCGATGCCAGCCTGCCCGCGAGTTGGTACCGCGTCACCCACAACGACTACACCAATAGCGGCTACGACCGGGGCCACATGACCCCCTCCGCCGATCGGAGCGCGACTGAGGCCGACAACGAGGCGACGTTTCTCCTGACCAACATTCTGCCGCAAGCCCCCGCCAATAACCAGGGCCTCTGGGCCACCCTCGAAGAGCACGCCCGCAGCCTTGTCCGTGCGGGCAATGAGGTCTACCTCGTCGCCGGGGGCACTGGCAGTCGCGGCACCCTCGCCAATGGTCGCCTCACCATCCCCGCGAACGTCTGGAAAGTCATGCTGGTGCTGCCCGCCGCCGACGGCGATGATCGCGCCCGCATCACGCCGTCCACCCCCGTGATCGCCCTCTGGACGCCCAACGATGCCACCGTCGACGGGCGAGCGTGGCAAGACTACCAAACCACCGTGCGCTGCCTCGAGGAGCGTACCGGGCTGAATTTCTTCGCCGCCGTGGATCGCGCCGTCCAGGATGCGCTTGAGGGGCCTGGCTGTCGCGAGCCAGCGCCAGTGCCAGCGCCAGTGCCACCTCCACCCGCTGATCAGCGCTGTTTCCCGGAGACCGGGCAGTGCATTCACGGCCCCATCCGCGCCTATTGGGAACGCAACGGTGGCCTCGCCATCTTCGGCTTCCCCATCACCACGCAGCGGGCCGAGGCCGTCGAGGGCCAGACCCTCCAGGTGCAGTGGTTTGAGCGCGACCGCATCGAGATCCAACCGACGGGGGCCGTCACGACCGGACGCCTGGGGGTTGAGCGCCTGGCGCAACTGGGTACGCCCTGGCAGCCCGGCCCGGGAGCACCGGCTGGCCCTGGCTGCACCACGTTCGCCGTGACCGGCCATACCGTCTGTGAACCCTTCCTGCGTTCCTGGCAGAACCAGGGCGGGCTGGAGCGTTTTGGCCTCCCGGTCACTGGGGCCTTCACCATGGAACTGGAAGGCCGCCCCTACACCGTGCAATTCTTTGAACGGCGTCGCTTCGAGGCCCATCCCGAGCTTGGCCCGAGCACCGTGCTGCTCGGTCTGCTCGGCCGTGAGGTGCTGGAGGCCCAGCCGGGACACCCGGCGATGCCGCCACCCGCGCCCGCGCCACCGCCACCACCGCCACCCGCGCCCCAACCGACGACGGCCCCGCCACCACCACCGGCCGCACAACCGACCCCGGCCCCAGCGCAGCTCCCACCGAGCTTCAACAACTGTGCTGACGACCCCAACGCCGCCGCCGCACCGCATGTCCCGGTGCGGATTCGGGCCATCGACAAACGGGCCGAGACGGTCACGTTGCAGAATGTCAGCGCCACTGCCGTCACGCTCGACGGCTGGATCATGTGTAGTGTGCGCGGAGCGCAGCGGCATCCCATCGGCGGCGTGCTCGCCCCAAACGAGAGTCGCGTCTTTCCAGGGCCACCCGAGAACATTTGGAACAATAGCTCTTCTGATCCAGGCTCCCTCTATGATCCGGCGGGCCGCCTAGTCAGTTACTGGCCGGATTGAGCCGCTTGGTTCCGCGCTGACCAGGCAGCCACACGATGAATGAACGTGCGCGTTACGTCGGAAATCATGTCCCCGAGCCTCTTGAATGGTGCAGACAAGGGGGGCGAGCTGGGGGCTTGCCCGACGGCACGCGCATCTCCCGAAAGACCTGCGTACAACCATCTGGTAACGGTGTGGTAATCCGTTTGTCCCATAATTTTACTAGGCAACATGGCATCACATTCATCATCGAATGCAGGAGGATCCAGTGGCGACGACCAGTGTGACGCAACACCAGGAAATCCATACCAAATTCAACCTTGGCATGACACGCCTTGAGGCAGCAGCGCAGGATCAGCGAACCCTGGAACAAGCGCTCCTGAGTTTCCATGAGGCCCTTGAGGATCATCTCAGACTCGTCTTATCACAGAAGGCCATCCTTTCGGCAGAGACACGTGCGGCAGTCGGTGAAGCCCGACCCCGATGCTAGGTTGAGAGTGCCCCGCACGAAGAGGCTTGCCACAAGGTTTCGGTCATATCAGTGGCGTTGTTCACGCCACGGGGTGGCTCGACAAAAAGCGTTGTCTTTCGGTCACACTCCCAGACGAGATGGTAATGCGATGGTAATTCACCATGATGATAATGGGAAGCATAGGGTGTCATCTCACGACGAACTCGCGTAAGTTCGGCACTTCGATCTCATACGTAACCAGGGCCGTGTTCATCACGCGTTACGCATCATACATTATGCACCACGATGCACAATGAGGAATCAAAGCTATGGCTGAATTGATCCAGGCCGGTGCGTTTGCAACCGAAGGGGAAAAGGTTACCGCCCAGACGCTACGCGATGGATTGCCTGATGACTGGATCATCATTACCAATACGCTCTTGCCGCTCCGTGATGGGCGCAGCTTCGAGCTTGATTTCATAGTGCTGGCACGACACCACGTCTTTGTGCTTGATGAGAAGGCCTGGGGTGGTACGATTACCGGCGATGCTCACGCCTGGCAGTGTGCTGATGGCCGGATTGAGCACAATCCCCTGAAGAAAATGGAGATGCTCGCGAAGGTAGTCGCGGGTGACCTGCGCCAGCGCCTCTGGCGTGCGCCCAATGACCGCTTTGTTGATAGTGCGGTTATCTTCTCAAATCCCAGTGTGCACCTGCGCATTGATGATGTCCGCCGCCACACGAAAATTATGCGGCTTGAGCAGGCTTGTGAGGTGCTGCGACAGTGCGATGCACAGGGCCGGGTGGATCTGCGGCCTCATCGCGATGCCCTCCGTGCCGCATTCGCAGGTTTTGAACCACGTCCAATTGTGCCCCAGACCATCCAACTCTACCAGATCGATGAGGTTGAGTCTTCACGGGCGGGCGTACACATCCTCGCGGCGAGTCTGCACGGCCAGCGCTATCGCCTGATGGTCTACGATCTTGGCACCGACCCGTTCCAGCGTGAACAGCGCCAGGCCTGGTATATGCGTGAGTTTGAGGCACTGCGGGCCTTGCAGACGACCGGGAGCGTGGCCTACGCTGAAGCACCGATCCTCTGGGGTGAGGCGCAACTGGTTGTACCCGTGCGCTTGCCCGATGGTCAAGCACTGAGTCGGATTCCCTTTCCAAATGATTGCACCACGTTGATCGCTGATCTCCAGATGGCTGAAGCTGCCTTCAGGTCATTGCAGCAGATTCATACCTACGAGGTGCTCCACCGGGCGCTCAATCCTTCGGCGATTTTCATCGTTGAACCCAAGCCGCTCACAGCGGTGTTGAGTGATTTCCACGCCGCCCGGATCGGCGACCAGTCGATTGCGGCCTCGCTCGATCTGCTCAAGCTCGCCGACCCCTATGCTGCACCAGCGCTGGCCGCAGGCTATGGCAATGCGACCCCGGCAAGTGACTGTTTTAGCCTGGGCTTGATCTTCCTCGAACGCCTGAGTGCCACACACGTTGAACAGTTGCGGCTTGGCAGCCAGATCGAGTGGCCGAACTTGTTGCGCCGTTGGGCGGGCATGCCGATAACGCCCCTCGAACGCTTGCAAACCCTCTTGCAAACCGTGATCGCGCCTGAGGCCGGAGCAGAGCCGCTTGCCGCAGCGCAGATCACTCACGAACTGAACCAGATCATTCGCATGCTTCAGCAAGAAGCCACGCCTGCCCAGGAATTGATCTTTGATCGGCGCTACCGTGTCAAGCGCAAGCTCGGTCAGGGGGCCATGGCCCGTACCTTCCTCGTCACTGACATCAATTACCCCGAACTCGGTTTCTTTGCCGTCAAGCAGTTTCGCAATCCGGCTATTGTGCTGGAGCAAGCTCGCACGGAGTTCCAAACCCTCCAGAAGCTCCGCAGTCGCCATGTGCCGGCGATCTACGATATTTCGAAGCCCACCGATGATGTGCATCTCAAGCTGGAATATATTCCTGGGCCGACCTTTATGGAACTGGAAGCGCAGTTTCCGTTTCCCTTGACGACGTGGTGGGAATATGCGCGTCAATTACTTGATGTCCTCGCGGAGTTGGAACAACACCAGTTGCTGCACCGCGATATTAAGCCAGCCAATTTGATGCTCCACGAGGAGGAGAACCGCCTTGTGTTGATTGATTTTGGTTTTGCCATTTCACGTGAGCATCAAGGCGGCGCCGCTGGCACCTTGATCTACCAACCGCCCGAGGCCGCAACGAGCCCGACACCACCACCAGACAGTGATCGGTATGCGGCAGCGGTGGTGCTCTTTCGGATGTTGACCGGCGAACTGCCCTTTGAAGAGGGGGATCGTCAGCGACCTCGTGCGCCAGCCAGCCTTGCCCCGTTCGATCACGTGCAGCAGCGCGTGGCGGAAGCTTTGCTGTCCGCCGTCCAACCCCAACCCAGTCTGCGCCCCGCGTCGCTGGCCTTGTGGCGACAGCAGATCGAGCGCGCGATGCTGACCTTGTCTGAAGCAACGAGCGAGCATCGCAGCCCCCAGGTTAACCCCTGGGCCGCCGCGATCCGTGGGCTCTACCGCAATAGTGAGGGCGGCAATGCCGATAATCGCGGTCTCGATAGCCAATTTGTCCGCCAAACCTATGTACCGACGAAGCTCGATACCGACCTATTGCCACGGTTGCTGATGCGGCGGCCCCAGGCAATCTTTCTCTGTGGCAACCCCGGCGACGGCAAGACGGCCTTCCTTGAGCAGGTGCGAACGACGCTGCTGGTTCAGGGTGGGCACGAACAGCAGCACGACGCCAGTGGCTGGGAGATCGTCTTGGCAGGTCATACCTACCGTAGTTGCTACGATGCGTCTGAGGCCCACGCCGGACGCAGCGCTAACGAGCAACTGACCGCCCGCCTGACGGGGCTTGAGGGGGCCAGTGCGCCTCAGGTGGCACTTACCGTGCTCGTCGCGATCAATGATGGACGGTTGCTCGACTACCTGGATCATGTGCAAGCAACGTTCGCATGGCTCGCCGCCCAGTTACGTGCCGCGATGCGTCCGAACAAAAGCATCGATCAGCCGGTCTGGTACGTAGATCTCAAGCAGCGTGCGTTTGTAGCCTTGCCCGATGCTGCCCATCCGTCGATTTTCCAGCAGGTGCTGGCCAGACTGGTCGATCCCGCCCAGTGGACGGTCTGCGCAAGCTGTGCCGTCCAGCACGTCTGCCCGCTGGTTCAGAACGCCACCCGTCTGCGCCACCCGCACGTGAGCCAGCGTCTCGAAACGCTCCTGCTGCTGGTGCATCTCCGGCGGCAGCGCCACATCACGATGCGCGATCTGCGCTCGGCCTTGGCCTACAGCATCACCGGCAACCGCAGTTGCCAGGACATCCACGTCGCCGCTGCAGCGGCTGATGGGGGGGCCAGCCTGAACGCCTACCACTACTGGCACCTCATCTTTGCGCCCCACGAGCAGGCCGATGAGGTGCTCCAAGATATACGCAGCCTCGACCCCATTCAGGTCAGCTTGCCGCAACTTGATCGCTTCTTGCACGCCCGGCGACGGGCCGATCAGGGCGCGCAACGGCAGACGCTCTTCCATCCCGAGCTCGCCGACGACCTCGCGCCACAACGCTACCTCGAGCCGCGTGACTGGCTCGACGCGATGAAACGGCGGCTCTATTTCGAGAGCACGGCAACGCTCATACCAGGCTTAAGCTGGCTGCACCTGTTACCGTACCGCTATGCAGCGGTATTCTTTGAAGTGCTAGCCGAACGACACCCACTCTACAAGATTCGGGCTCAGATCGCCAATGGAATCTGGCGCTCGGATCACGTGACGGTAGACCTGCCCCGTGATCATCTCAACCTGGTGATTGACCACGCCAAGGCGCAACGCCTGATTGTCGCCAAAGAGTTTGAACTCGATGATTTCTTCCTCCAGATCCAGCAACCCAGGGGAGCCGAAGGAATCGAAGCGCTTCCCGAGGGACTGGTACTCGAACATCGTAATGGCACGCCCAAACTGAGTATCACGCTCGATCTGTTTGAACTGCTCCTCCGCCTTGACGAAGGCTTCCTGGCTGACACGCCAGAACTGCGTCCGCTGCTTGAGGATCTCGTCCCCTTTAAGAGCACTATGTTGCTCGACATGGCAAAAAGCCTGGTTTTGATCGAATCAGGACGGTACCGCCATCGCCTGGAACAGTACCAGGGCTACCTTCGCCTCGTGACTGATGGGGAGCACCGCTCATGAAGATTAAATTGCCGAAAGAATTGGTTGGCACGGTCTTTCCGAAAGTCTTTGCCGTTGAACTCAATGACATTGACATCGATATTTTCCTGCCCTCGCTCTACTTCAAGATTCTTGGTGAGGGCAAATATCGGGCCAAACGCCTCAATGATCCCCAGCAGATTACCCACTACATTAACAATTTAGCCCAGCACCACCGGATGCAAGGAACAACCACCCTCGAAGGGCGACGCGTGCTTGAGCGCCTGGTACGTACCAGTTTGATCAAGACCGGTGCGGTTGGGCGAGCGAAGAAGGGTGAGCAGATCCTCGCTGTTGCGCCCTACTCGATCCTAGCCGCTAAGCCTGGTTTTCCAACCGAGAGTCGCCGCCAGCGTGGAGCCGATATTTTTCTCTATTTTGCCCTGAAGCGTGTAACCAATGATAAAGATGTTCTCCGCGATCTTATGCGTAACTTTTTCGGGCGTGGGGTGAAATTGCTCCGCTTACCAGATATCGGTGGAAGCTACGATGGGAGCATCGAGCTGGATATCCTTTCACACTTGACCATCACCTTTCTTGATGGGTTTGAAGGAACTCGTGTTGGCAAACAAGGTGATACCGACACGCACCCGGCCTGCCCACGCCAGGAGCGCGAATTAGCTGAAGATCTGGTCAAATACCTCTTTGCCTACAGTGAGCGCATACCGACTCAGGCTCTGATTACCTACCTCAAACCGCTGATCAACCTGGAACTTTTTAGCTACTCGTTACGCCTCGTCCATGCGATCAATGCGCTGGTGCGCGATCCGAGCCAGTTGCCCCCAGCAATGCGCGAGGATGGTGTTGCCTCGCCGCCTGAGCTTTACCTTGATTTTACCGGCGAAGTTGGTGGCCTGAGCCACCAGATGGCGGCTGAGGCGGTGCGTCGCGATATTGAGGCCTACCAGCAGTTCTTTGCCGCTAACCTGCGCCTGCGCCAGCTTGATGTCTACGCTAGAAAGCTCCAGGGTAGTCTGCGCTACAAAACACCGGCAAGCCAATTACTCCCCACGTCTGCTGATGGGCCTGCGTACCTGCAAGCCATCCTGATGCTGACTAAAAATCCGGTGTTGAGTTCAGTTGTCGACTCTTATGCCTATGACGACTACGAGAAGATTCTCAAAGCGAATTTCACCGAAGATGCGGACGAGCGAGATGCGGAAGAACTCGATCAGTTTGAGCGGTTAACCACTGCTGCGACGAGTGACCTCGATAAGCTGGTCATCCTGCTTGATCTTGGTCAGCGCGGCAAAATGCTGGGCAAGTACATGCAATGGTTCGCCAGTGTTGGCGGCATCAACCGCAGCGATGGCCTCCTGCACGGGGTACAACGCAACCGACGCAGTTGGCGCTATGCGCCGAGCAACGATCTGCTGGCGGTGTTGGTGCAACTGGCGGCGGTGCGCCTGGCTCCACCCAAGGCTGAAACTGACCAGAAGGTGGTCGCAGAGCTTGGCCTACGTGATTTTCTGACCTTCCTGGGACAGCGCTTTGGCATCATCGTTGATCGTCCGCCGCAGCATCTCACCGGGGCTGAGTACCACGCTGCTGCCCGCGACAATCTGCGGGCCATGCTGGCCCGGCTACGTCAGATGGGCATCTTCACTGACCTCTCAGACGATTTTACCGCCCAGCGGCTTCAGCCGCCCTATGCGAAGAGTCGCGTATGCCAAGCGTAAGCCCTCATCTGGTTGAGACGATCCTTGCCGAGACGATTGCCCACCATTTCACGGGAACCGAGCCCGGGCATTGTGTGCGGGTGGATTTCTTTGAGTTGCCCCAGATTCGCGCCATCTGCACTGCGTTGCAGGCACACGCTCCACAGGTAGCCATTCACGTCCTGGGTACCCAGAACGACGCGCTCACGATCACGACCGATCGGGCCATTGAACTGCGCAACCGTAAGCAGGTGCAACTCTGCCTCTTTGTGCCCACCGATCTGGTCGATGCAGCCTTTAGCTCACTCGCCAATTCGTTTGCCATCCTTGATGGGCGCGCATTGCTGCATACCGCACTCCAGTGCGTGCGCGAACGGCTCTCGCCTCCCGTCCGGGCGATGGTCAACGATGTGGTGAGTTGTCTGCGCCTCCCACTACGGGTGAGTGAGAGCCAGAAGATCGCTTTCTGTCAGGCCTTGATCGAACTCGAGGCCCAGGAGCGCCTCGACGAGGCGGGGACAGTGCTCTGGCACGTCGGCCTGATCGCTGATCGTGGCGCGGATTTCCGGGCGCGTTTGGATCGCAATCGCCGCTGCGTGATCAAGCTCGCCATGCCGCTCAAACTGCAAGCTTCGCTGATGGAGCGGATAGCAAGCACCAACGTTGACCCAACGACCACGGCGCAATTGATGCTCTTCTTCCGCGATCGGGTCATGAACGATCACGTGGCATGGTCACAGGCAATGGCCGCAGGGCATGGGCCAACCTTTGAGCAGTGGATCTTTCCGGTTGAGGAACGCAGCGATTTGCGCAGCGTGACGTTGCAAAGTTTCGTGGATCGCCAGGGCAAAGTAACGACTCACTCGAAGCTGAAACAACCCGACGGCCCCGGCGGGGCGTTGATTGCTGAGTATGGCGATCAGGCGAAAGGACTCAGCGTCAAATGGGTGACCGATCCGCCAAAGCCCAAGAATATTGGTGGCTGGCGCGTTGAGCTTGTCCCCGTAGCCAACCCCGACGATCACGACCTCGATCTGCCCAGCCGCGATCTCCCCGCGAGCCGGGGCAGTGCTACGCTCAAAATAGAGCTCGACTTTAGTGGTGATGAAGAGAGCCTGCCCGACGAGAGTTTCCAGGTGCGCTTGACCGCGCTCGATCACACTGGGGATGTCCTCCCGAGTGCTGAGGATGGGCAGGATCTTATCGCCCTCAGTGAAGAGTTTTTCATCGCCAAAGCCGATGAACCGATCAGTCAGGGCAACAAGCGCGAAACGCGTCCTCGCACCGTAGCAAACCTGGCCTTGGCACGGCTTGAGGTCGCAAGCGAAACCAAAGCCGACCAGCTTGATGAACAAGAGCCGCTCTGGACAAGCCGCGATCTCGAATATTTCAGCTTGCGGCTTGATCCACGGCGCAAAATTATGCTCGGGATGAGCCGTTTGCTCAAGCAATTGGAAGAGCGCACGCTGGCCGAGCCACTCACTTTCGGACGCTACAGCCTCCACCTCAGCGAGATTGACGAGGCAACCAGTGAACAGATCGAAGTTCTCGCGCCCCCAGCACTCAGTCCAGCGGTCTGGCAGAAATTCCGAAGTCAGCGCGAGCAACTCTGTAAGCAGTTGAAGGGAGCCGAGCCGCGTCACCTGGTCTCGGTAGCAGGCTGGAATCTCGAGCTCGCCCGCCGTGCAGAACGCTATGCCAAAGCCTACAGCGAGTTGATCGCGAGCCTATCAAGTGATCCGGCGCTCCAAACCGAACTTCAGGTGGCCTTATCGGTAGATACGCTGTTGATCGTGACCCCCAAACGGGGCGGCGGTGACGAAGTAGCGGTCGTGACCCTGCCTACCCATCCGTTACGGATGCTCTGGTACGCAGCCTACCATCAACTGCTCGGTGAATGGGAACGCAACCTGTTGACCTTGAAAGCCAACGACCGCAAGACAGTCCTCGATCTCGATCAACTCAGGTCAATGTCGCCCGCCAATATGCCCATGTTCATCACGCATCCCCTGGTGGACAAACCACTGCTCCATAGCGCGAACCTCCGCTTTTTCTACGGAATAGCCTTGCCACCGATGCTGGAAGATCCCCAGCGTCGGTTGGCCGACCTGGCCGTCATTCTTGGAGATCGCTACGGTCTGGAGCAGCACAGCGATCCGAGTACCCTCCAGTTGGCGGCCCATATCAAGCATTTCCGCGAATTGCACCCCTACCTGCGCGGCTTAAGCATCACCCAGATCAATGCCGACCGCGGCGATCTGCTAACCGAGAGCCTAGCACGCGTCTTTGCCCAGCCAGATTCGACCGAAGAGGAGGAACGCGAAGCAGGCGACTTGCCCAAACTCAGCATCTATGCTTACGTGGCAACGGAACAGACTGGTACGGCCCAGGACGTGACGGAACTGCGGCGGCTCGTGGATGATCAGGTGCGCTTCAATGGGCACGCCTACTTGACGCCAGCGCTGAGCTACGTGCAACGATCGCTGGCGGTGCTGAAGCACGAAACACCGCCGGCAGCGCACCTTGCCATTGCCAGTGATCTGATGCAGCCCGAACCGGTCGCACTTGATCGGGCCGATCAGGCTCTGCTTGGCAGCAGCTTCAGTTTCTATGGGTTGATCTGTCGCCTGATACCCACGTTCACACCCCAGGGCGACCGGCTCTACTGGCAGCAACATCTAATTGGCGACGGGGTGAAAGCCGATCGTCACCCAATTGACAAAGCCTTCACCGATACACTTGTGAGCACCCAGATCCAGATAGCCCAGGCAAGCAGCCGCAGCCTGGGGGGGAACGCGGATCAGCGGCTTGGGTTGTGTGTTGAACTCGTCCCCTTCCAGCAGAAGTTGCTCGAACAACTTCATATGCACAGCAGTTGGGTCATTACGATTGATCGCTTCTTTGCGCTCGACTACTACGATATGCCGCATAACCCCCAGTTGCAGCACCTGGCACGCAAGTATCTCATCGACTACAGCCCCGAATTCACCGACGGAATCGCCCATCGGCTCGTTGTCACCACGATGTGGCGCGACGAGATCGAGGAACTCCTTCGTCGAGCGATGGACGAGTTGGGTTTTGCGCAACTGGAGCAAAGTGTTGGCAAGGTCTTAGATGCGCTCAAACTGGTCTCGGGGCAGTTGGCACTTCATGTCAGTGATCGCAACAACAATGCCGCCGCCGCCGTCGGCTTAGGGATCGTCGTGCGCCATTTGCAACAGAGTGGACGGTTACGGAACAGTATTCTGGTGCCGGTGGACAGCGCACCTCAGATCTTCCATCGCACCCTTCCGGGTCAGCCGCGCAGCGAACGACGCTGTGACCTGGCACTCTTTAGCTTCAAGCGTGGCGGAGTCGTGGAGGTGACGTTTATCGAGGTGAAGTGGCGACGTGGGGCGGTGCCCTTCGAGAGCCTGGCGAGTGATATGCTCATCCAGATGCAAAGTTCGGCGGCGTTGGTGCGCGCCTGCTTCTTCGCTGAGCCGGATCGGGTGGATGGCGTTCTGCAGCGCGCCCGCCTGTCCAATGTCCTGCGCTTCTACCTTGCGCGGGCCCAGCGCCACGATGCAGTGGCACCTGAAAGCGTGGCTCCCATCCTGGAACACCTGGGCAAGCTTGAGCGCCGAGAGGTTGAGTTTCACCCACGCTACGAGGGGTACATCATCACGCCGGACAACATCCCTGAGCGCATGCTGCACCCGCAGGAGGCCACCATCATCGTCCGCAGCATCGCGTCACTGGCTGAGGGCTTTGTCCTGGAGCATGGCCTGCCCGCACGTGATCGCCACGCTGGCGGCGGGAGTTCGATGGCTCACGCCACGCCGGTGGAGGCTCCGGCTGCTCCGGCTGCGCCTGCCGCACCCATGGATGGCCCGGTGGCTCACGGCAGTGACCGAGCCTCCCCTGCTCCTTCAGTGGTTAGCTCGGTGGTTAATGATCCAGGCTTGGCACGGTCAGTCACGCCCGTTGATAGTTCAGAGGCTCACAGGACTGGTGTGGTATCGCATACCACACCGGTAGATGGCGCAACGGCCGTCGGCAGTGACCCAGCATTCCCAACTACACCGGTAACTGGTTCAACTACACAAGCTGGATCAGTGAACAACCCTGCATCGCCAGCCACGCCCGTTGATGGCCCGGTTCCACCCACCATGATCAGCGTCGAACTCGGCACGACCGACGAGCAACCAATTATGTGGCACCCCTCGGTCAAAGGCAGCCCGCACCTCTTCATCATCGGCATTCCCGGCCAGGGCAAATCGGTCGCAATAAGCAACGTGCTCAGCGATGTGCTCACCCAGCACGTCGCGCCGCTGATCTTCGATTTCCACGGCCAATTCGCCGACAAGAACGGCCCGCTCGTGCGCGACCACGGCCTCCAGATTCTCGACGCGGCCGATGGGCTCCCCTTCAATCCCTTCGAAGTGCTGATCCGCAACGGCAAACCAGACTGGCGTACCAACAGCCAGGAGACCGCCGAAGTCTTTGCCCACGTGGTCGAACTTGGCGGCATCCAGCAAGACGGCCTCTCGCAGGCGATCATGGACGCCTACAAAATCAAAGGCTTTCACGCCACAATGAGCGCCGACGATCTCCCCGAACTTCCCACCCCCAGCGATGTCCTGCACTGCATCGAGCGTCGCGAGGCCCAACGCAAAGTCAAAAACCTGGCTGCCCGCTGCCGCCCACTGCTCGAAATGGATCTCTTCCAGCCAACGCTAACGCCCTTGAGCCTACGCGACGAGATCCGCCACGGCATGGTGCTCGATCTCCATGCCATCCCGTCAGAGAGCGTCCAGATGGCCGCCGGAGCCTTCGTCTTACGCAAACTCTACCGCGAGATGTTTCTCTGGGGGGAAGCAGATCGCATTCGCCTAGTCATCCTGCTCGACGAAGCCCATCGGCTCGCCAAAGACAAGACGCTGCCGAAGATCATGAAAGAAGGGCGCAAATACGGCATCGCCGTCGTCGTCGCCAGCCAGGGCATGAAAGACTTTCACCCGGATGTGTTGAGCACCGCCGGAACGAAAGTACTCTTCCGGGTCAACTACCCCGAATCACGGACCCTCAGCAAATACATCGCCTCGCCACCCAACAAACGCATTGACGCGATTGTCGAACAACTCCCCGTGGGCCAGGCCTTTGTCCAGACCCCAGAGATGCTTTTCGGGCGTCAGGTGCGCATGCGGCCACCGGTGGAGTAGAGGGTAAAGTGATCGATAGATGGTAGTTAAGAGGTTGCTATGAATACTTAGCAAACCTAAACCGTCAATACAAAAAGTCACACCCAAAATTACGAGCACGGATGGTACCATATCAGTATGGGATCTGCTCTCTCAACAACGGTACTCCCAGCCTACAACCCGCTCTTTCGCGGGCAGCAGAAGATGTAATAGTTGAAGATCGCCCCCATGACGAGCAAGGATCGTAGCATGCCATCCGAGCAGAGCCAACACGTACTCACTGCCAAACGCCGCCACCTTAATGCCCTGGAACTTCAAGCCGCCAAATTTGGCCTTCACTGTCCGGCCCACATTACCATTGAGATCGAAGATCTGCGCCGTGAGTTAGGCGCCCCACTACCATCTGAGGAGGAGTCACAACCTCAACAGAACGCAGCGCAAAGCCCTGGGCCAACCCAAGCCACCGACTCGGCTCGGCCTACAACCGCGCATGAATCAGAACCGGCTGTTGCAGCAAACCAAGATAATGACCCCGCTCAGCATTTGAGCGCGTTGCTCGCCAATGCAAAAACACCAAATGCCCTGCGTGAACCTTGCCTCCCATCACTCATCACCCCGCCCCTCATCCACATCCCGGCTGGCTCTTTCCGCATGGGCAGCAGCGAAGCGCATCGCCGCTTCACTGAAGCGTGTGAACAACCCCAACATTCCTTGTCGTTACCCGACTACTGGATTGGTCAAACGCCTATTACTAACGCTCAATTCCGGCCCTTTGTTGAGGGTGGTGGCTACACCACCCATGCATATTGGACACCACTAGGCTGGCAGTGGCGTGAGCAGTACCAGATTTTTCAACCGAGGTACTGGGAACATGACCAATTCAACCAAGCCGACTATCCAGTGGTTGGAGTGAGTTGGTTTGAGGCGGTGGCCTACTGCAATTGGCTCAGCGCTCAGTCTAGCCACCTATTCCGCCTGCCGACAGAGGCTGAGTGGGAGAAGGCCGCCCGTGGCCCTGATGGCTGGATCTGGCCGTGGGGCAACACCTGGCAGGCAACGGCTTGCAATAATAAAGAATCGGGTTATGATCGACCTACGTTGATCAATCAACACCGATCTGGGGCTAGTCCCCACGGTGTGTTAGACATGGCTGGCAATGTCTGGGAGTGGTGTTCTACCCAGACCCACAAACCCTATCCGTATGAGCTTGAAGATGAGTGGACGGAAGCGTACCTTGCAACGCATATCGGGCGTAGCTTACGCGGTGGATCATGGCGTTCGTCCCGCAACCAAGTGCGGGGAGCCTATTGCCACGCAATGGGGCAGAGCTACCGTTTGGTAGATTTTGGATTTCGGGTTGTGAGTGATTTGAAGGTTTGAGTGGCATCGCAATCGTTGATGGCTCATGCACAAATCGTTAGGCATGGAAGACCAACTAATCGCTTATGTAAGGTGTAACCGATGACCGCGCAATCCACCCCCCATTTTGTTAATCGTGACAATGAAATTCGTCGTATTATCACTATTGTTCGATCAGATATCCGAAAATCTACGCTAATCAACGCGCCATCTGGGTTTGGTAAGAGTGCATTGCTTGAAAAAGTTATTGAAAAGCTCCAAGGAGAACATCGAGATTACGCCTACGCACTTGTCAGTGCTCATTCCATAGCTACAATCGAGGAAATTGCACGCTTATTTTTACAAGAATTTAAAATACCCGAATCAGAGGATTTACCAAAAAATCCAGGCCGTGAATTAGCTCGTTGTCTGAATAAGCGGTTTTTCAACTCCAACACACTCGATGTTAATATCACACGTGTTGTGTTGATAGTAGATTTTGATGTGTTCCCGGAAGATATTAATAAAATTATTGTTGATTTCATTTCTGATATACGCGAAAACTTAAAACACCTGGAAAAATCGCCTAAAGTCGACTTGATTGTTGCTGGAAAAATATTAAAAACCGTAGAACTCTTGTCTTACCCAGAGCTTGTTACGCTTTCACCGCTTACCTACGAGCATGTTTATGCAACAGCAGCACAATATCTCAGAGGGCACCATAGTCAAGCCATAAGCGAAGCGGCGGCCCATGTCTTCTATCTAACTGGTGGCCATCCGCAATGTATGGCTGCCTTACTGAATGCTTTGGCTGACAGTAGAGACGCACCAGACATCTATTTTGACCCGAAAAGCAACCGACAGCACTGGGACACGCAAATCCAACCCGTCTTTGAGAAAGTCGAACGGGAGATACCGAGTAATTTATCTGATTTCGCTGATGTGATTACGGCTTTAAGTGTTTATCGTTATCTTGATAACGCAATTCTGACAAATCATTGTGATTCTTACCCTCTTACTGGCTGTCCTACCTGTGAGGATCTAAAACAGAAACTGACTGCAGCTTACATATACCCAACAAATAATCGCGGCGTATATCTGTGTGATGGTGTCTATCGCAGATTACTTACGATTAAACTGCGCTACGAGCAACCGGAACGACTGCGAACTCTCTGCGAAACATCTGCCACCAGATGTTTGGAGAAAATTGCGACGGCGAACGAACCAAAACTTTGGGCGCTTGAATATCTGTTTCAACGCCTCCAGGTGTTAAGCTTGGAACCATTGGAGGATGCCGCTGATCGTCAAGCTGCGCTCGAAGGTTTTTTGTTCGATGAAGTGAAACAAGTTGTTGACGCCCTGTATCAGCACCAACGAAATTGGCACGATTTCACGGAACTGGTTGCGTTGGTTACGCAGCAACTATCTCAGCCGAGCGAATCCGATCAAATGGGACATTGGGAGCTTAGCTTCTTGTTCAATTATGTCTTTCGTGAGAAAGCATATAATGAAGAACTCATTCGCAAACTCACGCATGCGCTTGAGCAAGAGCGTGATCGTTACCGTTCATAAGCATGATCGCAGTACAGCCCGGTTGAATATCCAGAAAGAAGCCATAGTATGAGCAAGCAAGTACCTTTCATTGGACGGGCGGAAGAACTAACGATAGCCAAGCAACTCTTGCTTGAGTTTGGTGTCACGAACTTTCTCTTTCTAGTTGCTGATGGTGGTATTGGTAAGACACGTTTCCTTGAAGAGTTTGGTAACCGTATACGTAATCGAGCGTTTGAATCCTCAAATCTGGATACAGCGTATCGGATTACCGTCGTACAAGAGTTTACCGACTCGGAATGGTCTAGCGAATTTCAGCGCGGCATTCATACGATGGCGCAAGAACTTGGCATACACATTACTCAAACTGACGCTGAGCACAGCGCCGACCGTATGGCGTCTGATCTGGCAGGTGCCATCGCAGAGAAACCTGATGCGATCATTGTCAGTCTAGGCTCTTACCAAGGAGTAGAAGCACAAATTCAGCAGGCCCTTGCCCAGAATATCCCGGTACTCACCTTTGATAATTATCTGAAAAGTATTGAAGGGGCAGCTGTAAAAGTTTTTCAGGAAGATCTTCAGGGTATTCAACAGATTGCTAATCCTATCCTGAAAGAGATGAATTATACAGGTAAATTAGCTATTGTTTGGACACAGCAAAACAAAGTTCAAAAGCGACGGGTTGATGATTTAAGGCGTATTTTGTTGAATTATAATCAAATTGAACTGCTTGATGTTGATTGTGAGCTCAATGAACGATCAGCAGAAAGTTCAACTGAACAGACCATTGTTCATTTAGAAAAACATCCCGACACCAAAGCCATCTGGTGTGTTTTCGATGAGTATGCCCGTGGTGTGATTAAAGCACTCAAAGCATTGAAGCGCACTGATATTAAAGTATACAGTCTTGATCTTTGTCCTTCTGATCGCACCTTAATGTTGGAAGAGGGGAGTCCTTGGCAGGCTTGTGCCGCTATCGATCCAGCCGAGGCTGGTCGCTTAATGGTTCGCTTGGCTTTGCAGGAGATTGTGGTGACCCCAACCCCTCCGGATCGTTACCATTCAATTCCTCTCAAACTTGTAACCCAGAAAGATCTACGCCAGTTAACGCTTGAACCAGATCGAACTTGGTATAGTCTCGATGATCGCGGATGGAGTTCTGAACTCCGCGCCATTGTTGCGCATCGTCAAAACCCACGACAATCACTCTTTACTGTAGCCGAAGTAATTGATTTTGCTGACCCGGATGTAGCGATTGAGGGTGCCATTGAGCAGCGCCTTGCTGCTTTGACTGGCCAGATGATGGCCCCAGAAGATTTGATCGCACTTCTGACTTTGGAAGAACGCTCACGATTGCTTCAGCATGAGGCAACTGAACGTCAGCATTACAAGGTACAACAGGCGCTAATCGATGCAATCAATCAACGGTGTCAGACCCAACGCCTTGTGCTCTGCTTTGATACGACTGAGCGGGCAACTCAAAAACTGCTAGGAAGCAATCTGATTGATATTCTCTGCCAGTGCAAAAACCTGCTGGTGATCTTTGCGGGTCGACCTGAGCCACCAATCATGGCTTGGTTGATAGACCAGATCAAGGACAAGCAGCAGCGTGGTAAGATCATCCGTTGTGAATTACCAGCCTTCGATGCGACGTTGAGTCGCCAATATTTGCAAGAAAAGCAGCAGAACCTGGCAATTGAGGCTGATGATGAGTTCTTAGATCGCTTAGCTAAACTTGCGCTTGGTAAGCCAATTCTGCTTGATCTGGTCATTGAATATATCTATCGCAATTTGGAGTTTGACCCAATTCCATCATACGCTACGCTGGAAGCGATGGATCAACAGGAACTACACGAAGCTGCCACCGCCTTTGAATCCAACCTCGTGCAGCATATCCGACGCCTGCAGCAAAAGATGGATCTGGTCGTCTTGCGCCTCTCGCGCATCTACCCACTCTCACAATCTGGCCTCGCCACTCTGTTTAAGCTATCTGAGAATGAGGCGGCTTCGCTTTTTGCAAAAGCCTGTACCTATGCTTTTATCCGCATCATCCAGCGATCTGATAGTCCTGAGATCGAGTTGCACGATGAGATGCGACGCCTCATTGAGCACCACTTCTGGCCCATCTTTGATCCTGATAAGGCGCAACGCCGTCGAGATAGCCAACTCGCCTATAGATTTTATCAAAAACAGGATCAAGCGTTCAATGTTGGCATAAAAGCCGTAGATGCTCAGTTGCGTTCAATCGATGCACAGTTGCAAAAACTTGAGACACAAACTGTACCTGACGAGCGCCAACTCAAGGAGTTGGAAGCCAACAAATTGCAATTAAAGTTTGAGCAGTTAGCTATCCGACGCCGACGCCAGACCGTGACCGAAAACTGGGTCAAGCATATGCTCTTTGCCCAGCAAGAGGATGCCTTTGAGCAGTGGGTTGCCCTTGTTGAAAAAGTACGGAGCGGACGGCACTATCCATTCATAGAGCGCCTCTGCAAGATACTTGAGTCATATCGATCTCAACTAAGCCTCACTGAGCAGCGCGATTTTGATTTTTACTATGCTCGTACCTTGCTTGATTTGGGGCAAACGAGCGAAGCGACTCAACGACTAGAGGAATTACTTGTCACCCATGCCGATGCCGATGCAAAATTTCGCTCCAACATCTACAATCAACTTGGGGTTGCCTATCAACGCACGAATCAACTGACGAGGGCGATAGAAAACCAGCAGCAATGTCTCGATCTGATCGACTCTAGCAACCTACGTGATCGAGCAAGCGTGCTTAACCAGATTGGATACTACTACCGACTCCTGTCAGAAGCAGATCCGTCACGTCGGAATGATGCCCAGGTTAGATATGAGCAGGTGATTGCGCTGGCTCATGAAGCCTTGCCTTCCGATGATGAGGTTGGGCAACGTCAAATGCTTGATTTGATCGCCAGTACCAACAATAACCGCGCTTTTCTTTATGGCATGAGTCACGATTATGATCGGGCCGAAATCTTGCTTCAGCAGGCTTTGGCAACTTGGCGTAGATTAGAGGTAGAGCTACAGGACGAGCGTGGCCGTGCCGAGCGTGCCCGTGCGGAGATTACGCTAGGCATTTTGGCGCGTGAACGTGGACGTTACGAAACCTCACGTCAGCATCTTGAGCGGGCAATTACCTTGATTCCTCGTAGTGATACGAGCGATAAACCACATCAAGCGTACTTCCAACTGGGTTGGACCGAGTGGTTTGACGCTGTTGATCGTAACGATGAAATACGCCTCGAAGGACTCGAACGGGCTGCGCGGCTTCTCGAACGCAGCCGAGAGTTAGCTGAAAAACATGGTCTGGAACGCGATCTTCCAGGTATCTATCATCAATGGGCCAGCGTAGTGTGGCGTATCGGCATGGAGACAGATAATGAGGAGTGTCGGCAACGTGCCCGCCAACTGAATCAGACTGCCCGCGATCTGAGTGAGCGGTTGCAAGATCATCGTTACTATGTGGATAGCTGGATCGGCGAAGCCGAGTTCGACTTTGAACTCAAAGACGACAGCCGTCTCGATGAGTATGTTGCACGTTTAGCCAAGTACGAGCAGCAATACTTCTTTCCGCTCTACTATGGGCGTTTGCGTCGCATACGCGCTGAATTTGCCTTACTACGCGATGATCTCGATGAAGCGTTTGCTCTCTTTACTAAGGCAATTCACCAGATCAATGAGTATGGGGGGGTTGGGCCCTACAGAATCGAAAAAGAGTTGCAGCAACTCTCAAAGCATCTACAAAATCTGCCGTATGAAGCTGCACAACGCTACTTGCAACAGTTCCGTGATCAATGGGCGCAATGGCAATATGGCGAAACCAAAATGCCCCGGTATGACCTCGTGTTCTGGTGTGAGCAAGAGTTACTCCAGCTTACGCTGCAGATAATGAATAACAATGAAGGATGACATATTTATGGACGAGCTACATGTTGTATGTCCAGTCATCCTTTATGCCCACGATGATTATCACTCGTCAACAGCAGATTGTGGCGGCGGTGATTGTGCCTGTAGTCTCCCCCTACTTAACCCAATCGAACCGTATGCGGTCACGAGTTTAGCCCTGGACAGCCTGAAACGCTCACCTGGATCCCAGGAATTGCGCCTCGATGCTCAACATCAGGTTCTCTTCGGCCCTTTTCATCGCCCCGTGGTGATCAATGAACCCACGGGAACCATCCTTCGTGCGTTTACCCAAACCAGCAACCGAGAAAGCATCTTCCAGGCTTATATGGCTCAGCGCGACAATGCCTACTTGCAACCTACCGTGCAAGCGCTCTATGCACACCGCGTGCTTGTTCCAGCAGATGTGCAACCAACGCTCCTACCCACCGCGCAGACGCTGAGTGTCTGGATGCATGTGACGGATCGTTGTAATTTGCGCTGTAGTTACTGTTACTTGCCCCATCTGCGCCAGGACATGTCGGTTGAGGTTGGGCGTGCGGCAATTGATGCCGCATTCCGCTCTGCCGTCAACCACGGCTACCGTGAACTCAAGCTCAAATATGCGGGTGGTGAACCGCTCCTCTGCTTTGAGCGCGTGATCGAACTCCATCGTTATGCCTGTGAGCAGGGTGCAACGCATCAGATTGCGGTTGATGGCGTAGTACTAAGTAACGGAACCTTGCTTACCAGGGAGCAAGCCCGTATCCTGCACGAGCATAACTTACGCCTGATGATCTCGCTTGATGGCCTGGGCGAAATCCATAATGCACAACGCCCCTATGCAAGCAGTCGCGGAACCTTTGATGATGTGGCGCGTGGCATTGAAATTGCGCGTGCAAGTGGCATCACCCCGGATATTTCAATTACTGCAACTGGCAAGAGTGCCACCCATTTGCCCCAGGTTGTCGCGTGGGTTCTTGAGCGTGCGTTACCCTTTAGTCTTAATTTTTACCGTGAAAACGAGCTTTCAGCAACATTTCAGGATTTACGGCTTGAAGAGGAAACGATTATTAATGGGATGCTAGCAGCTTACGCTGTGATTGAACAGCATCTGCCTGCCCGTAGCGTCTTAGGTTCGCTGGTTGACCGTGCCAATCTTGCGGGTGCGCACCTGAAAACATGTGGGGTCGGCGATCATTACTTGGTTTTTGATTATAAAGGGCGGGTTGCCAAGTGCCAAATGCACTTGCATAAACCAGTAACAACTGTCGAGGCATCCGATCCGTTGAGCTTGATCCGTGCTGATCAGATTGGTTTGCAAAATCTTTCGGTTGAAGACAAAGAGGGTTGTAAGGGTTGTGAATGGAAATACTGGTGTGCTGGGGGATGCTCGTTAGTAACCTTCCGTGCGACTGGTCGCTATGATCTCAATTCACCTAATTGCAACATCTACAAGGCGCTCTACCCAAAGGCTATGCGGTTGGAAGGGTTAAGAATCCTGCGTTATGGTCTCAGTGTCGACCTACTGGCTTAGAGGCAATAGCTTTACCTTACACGCAAGATATCGTTGCCGTGTATGTACCAAACACGCAAGATATCGTTGCCGTGTATGTACCAATTGCCTTGGACGAGCATCGCAGGGCCAGGCCCTGCTGCTTGCCGTGCCTGCGCGTCCTGGCGTCAATCTGAAAGCCATGCACCACACGACGAGCACGCGCCTGGTGCAACGGGAGTGCTCGCACGCCGATGATCGCTGATCTATCATCGCGCGACGCGGTGGAGGTATGCAAGGACGCAGATCGGATCGCTGGCCTCGTGAGCACTGAGGTGTGGCACAGCACCTCGCCCCAATGCACACCGCTATGTGCGTAACAATGCTTGAAAACCTGCCTGTTCAAAGTGCTGATCAGTGGTCAAGGCTTCGGTCAACATCCGTTCGCGCATAACGACAAACGACAGGCAATCGACCAGGCCCCATTCCTTGTCCATCCGTGAGCGATAGAGGATCAGCGCTTGTGCATAGAGATCATTCGTCAGTGGGACAATCCCCACCGTCGGGTCTGCTTCGAGGGCGTCTAACAACTGCACCGCAGCCGTCCGAAAGCGTTGGCTTGCCAAAGCATTGCCAATCTCCAGCAGCACGGCACGTGTGGTTACCAGTTTCGTCTGCTGGGCGCGGAGGTCTTGCGCCACCTGTACGGCTTTCGGATGCAACGCATCCCGCACATTCGCAAGGGCAATCGCGTAGGCGGTGTCCAAAAACACCTCATGGTTCATTGCGGCACCTTGCCGCCATATAAATAGGCATCGAGGTGAAGCGACCAATCGGCTGGCCCTTCCAGCGCTAAGGCTTCAGCGACATCGAGGAAGGAGCGAGCCGCTGGCGGCGCTTCGGCAATGATGGAGAGTTGAACCCGAGTGTTTGGGGGTAAGTTGATCGGCTGCGTCGGTAAAAACACGTGGCCATCAAACACCGCATCAATGGTCGTTGTCATCGCATCCTCCCTGCTTGCTTTCCATGCCACCCACATACGGAAACACCGTTCCAGAAGCCATTGTAGCATAGAAGGGGGGGACGGAACGACAAGCTCATGGTCTGGCACGAGCCTGGAGCAGCGGGGGTGCATGGACACGATGAAACATCATGGCAGAAGATTGCTGCTCGCTCAGTACCGCCTGCGTTGGGGTGGCCGCCGCCCGCTGGCGCACTCACCCCAACGCAGGCGGCGCGGTCAGCTTGACAGGAACACCGTTCATACGCAGCACGATGCTGTCATGTTGACCGCAACACCGTTCATACGCAGCACGATGCTGTCATGTTGACCGCAACTCCGTTCATACACAGCGCTTTGCGGTCAATGTGACCGCAAGCCCCGCATCGGCTACGGTGATCACTCCGCGTGGCGAGCCGACCCTGCCCGTGCATGCCCCCCTGACACCGCAACACCCCCACCGTCCCCCACGCCATGCAGCGCGGTGAGCAACACTGTGGTGACAGCGCAGCGGCAAAACCCTATCCTCTGTCGCCTGAAATTCGATCTCATTTCAGGATCACTGGTCTGTATGGTGCCTGGTGATCACCTTGATGATCGTTGGTTCGCGTTGGCACTACTCCACCCCAAGGCCAGATGACGCCTCTTCTGCCCTGATACGCCCGTCTGTTCCAGGCAATGCTGCGTTTCTGGTGCGACGACGTTTTTGGGCACGAGGATGCGAGGTCGTAGGCGGCGGCGGTGGCACCCAGCAGCAGCAGGGCGCGCAGCCCGGCGCTCGTGTTCGGGCTGACGTCGGTGTCCAGGCGCTGGAGCGCGGGGCTGAGGCGGAGTCTTGTCGGTGTGGCGCTCATAGCGTCCCTCGCCCGAGTCGGCGGGCTAACCTGGCGTACCCACGTGCGATCGCGATAAATCACCGCCCTGAGCAGGGTCATTGATTGGCCCGATCGGCGGGCCGCTGGGGTGGGCGTGGGAGTAGAGCAGAAGGTCGTTGCGGTAGCTGGGTGCCAACTCGCGCAGCAGCACCTCGCCGCGCAAGCCGAGGGCAACGGTGGTGCGCTTATTGTCCCCACTTCCAGCCGCCCAGGGCCGCCCAGGTATGCGCACCGACAATGCCATCGACCGCAAGGTTGTTGGCTTGCTGAAAGGCCCGCACGGCGGCCTCGGTGGCGGGGCCGTAGATGCCATCAATTGGGCCAGGATCGAAGCCGCGATTTGCCAGCATGGTTTGCAGTTCGATCACCGCGCAGCCGCGCATAGGCGAGGTACTCAGCGCCAGCGTAGGTGTACGTATCGGGCCAGGGGCCCAGGCACTTGGCATAAGATCGCCGCGAAAACGAGCCACCGAGGTGGAAGCTTCTGCCACTCGTGGACCCTGAAACGCACTTTCAGTCATCTGGACACGCGCCTCACTGCCCGTAAACTGCAAAAACAGGTCTTCGAGCACAACGTCAAGCTCAACGCCAGACGCGATCGTGATGGTCCCGCGGCCAGTCGCTTGGAATGTGCCCATGCAACGGTAGGGCAGGATGCCGCCAGGCAAGGGAGGGAGTGCAACCTGATCCCCAGATCCTGAACCACTGCCATCGATAGGTGTCTCTAACGTGATGAGCGAATGCTTAGGCACCGTGGTTCCGCTGTCATCGATAGGTGTCTCTAAGCTTCCGACGAACCCATGTCTTGCAAAGCGAAGACGCGTACTATCCTCGCTCCACTGCAACATGGTGCGGTCAGCATACCAATCGTCACCAAGGTCGTCGGGCGAAATGAGGCGGCGTACCTCGCCCCCAGATGCTGGTACCACAAAGATACCACCCATGGAAGTGTAGGCAACCCGCTGGCTATCAGGCGAAAAAGCAACGGCTTGTAGCGGCGATATGACATCACGGCTGTCCGGCGTAGCGCCCGAAAAGAAGATACCGACCTCACTGAGCAACGTCTCTTTGCCGGTCGCCAGCTCAAGAACGGTAAGCCCCTGGTGATTGTTTGTCGCCAAGAGTTGGCCATCGGGCGAGAAGGCCAGGGCTGAGCAGGCGTACTCCTGGCACTCTTTCAGTACGCGTGGGTTTCCAAGGTCGCTCGGCGAAACGAGCATAAGACGATCAGGCATGCTCACCGCCAGGACCTGACCATCGGGCGACCAGGCGAACGAAGCAGGATCAACGATGCCTGCGACAGCGTACGCTTCGAGCGTTGTACTCTTCACCAGGCTGATTGGCTCGCCCATCCCATTTGGACAAGCAAGCCATTCGCCCTGTGGCGACCATACCGCTTCGCTCGTTCCAGTTCTATGCCATCCGGGCCGGTGTGAACGGTCGCGCCTGTGGGCTCGCCTGCTACCTGCGCATCGCGCCGACTGCGGGGAGCCTTGAAGTGGCACATGTTGCGTTTGCGCCTGAGCTTCAGCGTACGCCAGCCGCGACGGAAGCCCTCTTCTTGCTTATGCAACGGGCTTTCGCGCTCGGCTATCGTCGCTACGAGTGGCGCTGTAATGCGCTCAATGCGCCCTCACGCGCAGCGGCCCAACGCATGGGCTTGTCGTTTGAAGGCGTCTTTCGTCAAGCCACAGTGGTCAAGGGTCATAACCGCGACACGGCCTGGTATGCCGCCATCGAACTGGAATGGCCGCAGATCGAGGCTGCCGTTACCCGCTGGCTCGACCCGGCGAATTTTGATGCTGCTGGACGACAGTTGGTGCGCCTCGCGACCCTGACCGAGCCGTTCTTGTATCGCAAAGGGTAGGCTTAGCGTGTAAGTTAGTCAGCGCATATCACTGATCGCGACCAGGGAGAGTCGCCCGCTTTGCAGATGAATCTACGAACCCCACGGACTACGCAACGAGTTCCCCGAGCTTGGTAGTGCCAACTTCAGTTGGCTGAGCGAGAAGCCGACTGAAGTCGGCACTACGATCACCACAAACTGTCAAGCTCGTTTGAAACATGCCTAAGGGAACTGATAGCTGACTCTAGGGCTGATGCAACGTCTGCCTCTGGCGGTGGGGTATGGGGCGCAACCCCAACGACGTTGCATCAGTCCTGGGAGATCGAGTAGGGCGATTGCATCATACGAAACCGGATAAAAAATACGCGCTCTGTGGCAGCATGGGCATGCAACCAGCGGCGCACACGGCGGCACCCGGCAACCACGAGGCACCCGGCAACCACGAGGCACCCGCAAGGGGTCGGGGGCCGGGGCCGGTGGTGTACGGGCACCCCTTGCGGGTGCCCTGGTGGGGTGCATGCACGGAAGATGCAATCGCCCTGGGAGATCGAAGCCCCGGTGATGCGCATATTGCACGATTGTGGTAGCATGATGCAACCCCGCCGCACGCCTCCGTTGAGGAGGCCCTGGTTCTTTTCATCGCCAGGTGCTTTGCGGTGGAAGTGCAATCGAGAGGAAGGACGCAACCTGATGACATCTCCAACCAAGCATTTTTTTGACATTGATCTGCAGCATGGCGTGCTGCCGGTCTCAAAAGCGGCCAGTTCGCTGGCATCGATGATCCGGCGCTCTGCCCAGAACCAGCGCCCGGTCGTGATCACGCAGAAGGGGAAACCGACGGCGGTTTTGCTCTCCATCGAGTTGTTTGATACGCTGCGAGCGCGGGTGGCGGGGGCGGGCAAGCCCGCTGCTGAGCCGCAGGAGGGATAACGTAGGTTACAGACTACTACGCTGAACATGGGGGAACTTGGTTCCCCCATGTTCAGCGTAGCCCTATTTCCTGTCGGGGACTCTCTTCTCGAAATGCATGATGTACTGTATATTGTCATGTATATCTGGGAGGGGACAGGAAGCGCGTCCCTGATGGCGCGAGCATGTGGATCAGCGCTGTTGTGCTCGAAGTTGCCTATGGAGGGTCAGATGCCGCGTAAAGCCGCTGCGGTTCCGAGCCGTATTTACCAACTGAAGATTAGCCTCAAGGATAGCAAGCCCCCGATCTGGCGACGGGTCGAGGTTGCCGACAACGTCACGTTGGCAACGCTGCACATGATCATCCAGACCGCAATGGGTTGGACAGACTCGCATCTGCATATGTTCAGCGTCGGACGGGTCGCCTACGGTGTGCCGAACCCAAACTATGACGAGGATGTCCGCGATGAGCGTCGGTTCAAGCTCAACGATCTGCTTACCGCGCCCAGGCAGAAGCTGAGCTACGAGTATGACTTTGGCGATAGTTGGACCCACGAGGTGCTGCTCGAGAAGGTGCTTGCCCCCGAGTCAGGGGTGAGCTATCCTCGTTGCACGGCGGGGAAACGGGCCTGCCCACCCGAGGATTGTGGCGGGGTCTGGGGCTACGCCAACTTCCTGGAGGCGATCAGCGACCCGGAACACCCCGAGCACGAGGATCTGTTGGAATGGATTGGCGGTGAGTTCGATCCCGAGGAGTTTGACCTCGCTGCGGTGAATGAGATGTTGCGCTAGGTGAGCCGATCGGGTAGAAGGGTCAGACGTAGTCGTTCAAGACCGTTCAGTGGCCCAGCCTCGGGTGCAGTTGCGCATCCAGATATTCGCCATCAGGCCGTAGAGCGTGGCGTTTGCGAGGCGGATTGGTACTGCATCGTCGCGTACCGGCAGCACTATCCGCTGGATGCCCGTTTGCGTGGGCATGCCATGTCATGCCCGCGCACGCGGGGAAGTCAGGTTGTCCCAGCGCCGCTATGGTGTGCGCCTCGTTGTCATGCCCGCGCACGCGGGGAAGTCAGGTTGTCCAAGCGCCGCTATGGCGTGCGCCTCGTTGTCATGCCCGCGCACGCGGGGAAGCGGCCGCCTGGGCGTCCGAGATGAACGCGCACGATGCCGCGAGTATCGGGGCGGGGATGATCATCGGCGATGGGCGCAGCGCCATGCACCGTGCCGCTGCGAGTCGATCAGCGGTGACGGGTGCAGCGTGGCCCCATCGGCTCTGCGGATGGTTGGCGCGTGCTTCGGCCTGACGGTGGCTCTGCGGATGGTACTGGCTCTGTCTTGCGATCCCGTGGTCTTTTCCAAAGGCCTGATTGTAGTGTATAGTGTCATATGGGTTCTGCTTGGCGGCGATCAGCGATCCGGAGCATCCCGAGCACTGCGTTGTGCCCAATCGCTAAGCACACATCTGTAATCGGCAAGCGCACTCGGTGAAGCTAGGGGAAGTGGCGATGGACGAGAAGCCATTCGGAGGGGAGCAGGCTCAACGGCCTGCTTTGAGTGAGGCGCAGATTCGTCAATATGCGAGTGGAGAGTCGTTTGCGCGGGGGAGGCACTATGCGGAGGAGGGTGCCGTTGGTTCGCTGGTGTTGCGTGGCGATCTGTTGCGGGCCGAGGTTGAGGGTAGCGCATATGCGCCCTATCGGGTGACCGTCAGGATTGATGCTGGTGGGGTGCGTGCTGCCAGTTGTACGTGCCCCTACGACTGGGGCGGCTGGTGCAAGCATATCATAGCAACCTTGCTGGTGTATGCCAAGGCTGAGCCAGACGCGATCGAGGTGCGTCCGCCGCTGGCTGCGTTGCTTGCCAGGCTGGAACGCGATCAGCTTGAGGCTCTGGTGCTGCATCTGGCGGCGCAGGATGCCGAACTGACCGAGCAGATCGATGCGATGATTGGTGCGTCGGTCGCTGCACCAGTTGCGTCGCCCAGTTCAGAGGATGGTTCGGTTGCTGCACGGCGCACGGCCATTGATGCGACGGCCTTCCGCACGCAGATCCGTCGTATCTTCCGCGCCGAGCGTGCTGATGACTATGAGGCCTATGAACGCATTCTGGCGAATCTGGATCCGCTGGTCGAACAGATCCGCAGCTTGTGCGATGACAACAATGCCCAGGATGCATTGCCATTGCTCGAGGCGCTGACCGACGAGTATACCGCAGCATGGATCGATTACGATGACTCCGACGGCGAGTTGGGGGCCTTCTTCTTCGATCTGGGCGAGCTCTGGGCCCTGGCGTTGCTGGGGGCACCGCTGAAGAAGGCAGAGCTGAACACGTGGCGCGAGCGTCTGGAGGGGTGGGCCGCGAACGCCGAAGCGTATGGCTGCGATGGGCTGAATCTCGCGCTTCAGGCTGCGACTGAGGGCTGGAGTGAGCCGTGGATTGATGCGGCGATCCTCGGTGAGGCGCGGCCCGACGCACAGCCGACCGGCGCTCACGCTGGTGTGTTGTTGTCGATTCGCCTGCTGATCCTCGAGCATAGCGGCCACACCCAGGAGGCGTTGAATCTGGCGGCGGCGGCGGGGATGCATCGCGAGCAGGTGCTGCTGCTGGTGCGCATGGGCCGTGTCGCCGAAGCGGTCGCGTTGGGCCGCCAACACTTCACCAATGCAATGCAGGCGTTTAGCCTTGCCCATGCGCTGCACGAGCGTGGCGAACTGGAGCAGGCGCTGGCGATTGGTGAGCATGGGCTGAGTCTTGGGGCGGTCGAGCCGAGCAGCTATGCGCAGGAGCAGGCGCGGGCGCGTTGGGCCGCCTGGCTGTCCGATCTGGCTGCGGGCCAGGGGCGCATTGATCTGGCGCTGCGCACGGGCGCCGAGGCGCTGCGGGTCACACCCGAGTTGGGTCTGTACCAGCGCCTGGCGGAACTCGCAGGCGCACACCCTGAGGCCTTCAACGGAGGGTGGCCCGCGCTCCGCGAGCAACTTCTCGCGGCGCTGCGTACCAATAAGGGCTGGATGATTGCGGGCAAGATCGACATCTTTCTTCACGAAGGACTGCTTGACCACGCGATTGCCGCCCTCGGAACGCGCCCGAGCAGCGACGACCTGGTGCGGGTGATGGATGCCGCGATGAAAACTCACCCAGACTGGGTCATCAGAGCGGCGACCTCCCGTGCGACCGAGATCATGGATGCGAGCAAGGCCCAATACTACGAAGACGCCGTCGGATGGCTCGTTCGGGCGCGCGATGCCTACAAGGTGGCGGGCCGCATGCCCGATTGGAAGGCCTATCTGCAGAGTCTGCGGCTGAAGCATGGGCGAAAGCGCAAGTTGATAGGGCTGATGGATATTTATTTTTAATTGACCTCAGCGCTGCTGGAAAGAGTTGAACGGAACTCATCCATGGATGCTTCGCTTCTGTTAACCAAGCTCTTTATTCCCTCGGTTCCTCCTAACATCATTCATCGTCCTCAGCTTATTGAGCGCCTGACGGCTGGTTTGCAGGCGGGGAAATTGCTGACGGTTGTTTCGGCGCCGGCTGGCTATGGCAAGTCAACCATGCTGGCTCAGTGGATCACCGCGTATCACGGTCAGGTGGCCTGGCTCTCGCTCGATGACCGTGACAACCATCCGCTACGTTTCTGGCGCTACTTTGTTGCGGCTCTCCAAACGGTGTCGTCAGCCTTGGGCCAAACCGCGTTGCCGCTGTTGGAAGATGCGCAAGATCTTGATGTCCAACGCTTTCTTACCGCTCTGGTGAATGATGTGGCCGTCAGGAATCAGACGCTCATCCTGATTCTTGATGATTATCATGTGATTTCGAATGCGGATATTCATGCAGCGATGAAGACCCTGCTCGAACATGCGCTGCCTTCGCTGCATCTGGTCATTGCCACGCGAACGGATCCGCCGCTCCCCCTGAGCCGTTTGCGCGTACGCGGGCACATGACCGAGGTGCGCCTTGCTGATCTGCGTTTCAGTACTGATGAAGCCACGGGTTTTCTCAATGGTTTGATGAACCTGGCGCTGCGAGCCACTGATGTGCAGGCGCTCGAAATACGTACCGAGGGTTGGATTGCTGGCTTGCAGCTTGCTGCGCTTTCGCTGCAGGATCGCGCTGATGTGCATACCTTTATTCAAGCCTTCACGGGGAGCCAGCATCTTGTGCTTGAATATCTGGTCGAAGAGGTTTTGTCACGCCAACCAGCCTCATTGCAACAGTTTTTACTCGAAACCGCCATCCTCCAACGCATGTGTGCCCCTTTGTGCAATGCAGTAACCGAAGCTACCCAGAGTGACCATGTGCTTTCCGATCTGCAACGGCGCAATCTTTTCCTGATTCCTCTGGATAGCGAGCATTACTGGTTTCGTTATCATCATCTTTTTGCCGAATTTCTCAAAAGTCACCTCAAACGCACGCGAGCCGACGAGGTGCCCGTGCTGCATCGCCGCGCTGCGGAATGGTTCCAGGCGAATGGCTATCCGGAAGAGGCGTTGCATCATGCCTTTGCCATTCCCGATTACGCCTTTGTGAGCCGACTTGTGGTTGACAATTGGCGGCGGATCTATCACACAGGCCGGTTGAGTACGGCGGTACGATGGCTTGAGTCGTTGCCGGGTGATTTGCTGCGTCAATCGCCCCCGTTGGGGGTCGCGTATGGCTGGACGCTCTTCATTCGCGGCGATTATGAGCAGATTGGGGCCTATCTCGATGATATTACGCAAGCTTTTGAACGGATGGTTGCTGTTGGCACATTGCCCGTAGATCACCCTGAGTACAGTATTATTTTGCATCAAGTGATTCTGTTGCGCGCCGTTGTGATGCGGCATCAAGGCGATGTTGCCGCAGCCATTCAGGCCATCGAACAACTCTTGGCAACAGTTGCTGGGTTGCGTCAGGCCCTGGGCCAGATCGTTGTCGAGATGGGGTATACCGCGTGTTATTCGCAGTTGGGGTATGCCTATGCCGCTGCGAACGATCGCGAGCGCGCCGCTGAGTACCTGAGCCGGGTCAGCTCGCATGCACGCGCATGCGGCAATTTTTTTGCGCTCGCGCACGCGACCATGGAATGGGCCACGATCTGCCTTGCACAGGGCCAGATCGAGCAAGCAGAAAAGATCTGTCGCTATGAATTGTCACTTGCCGAACAACCCGCGTATGCCGCGTATCCGGCGTTTTGTTTGATTCAGTTGGCGCTGGCCGATGTCTTGCGTGCGAAGGGTGCCTGGGACGAAGCCGAAACGCTGCTCGCTCAGGGCTTAGAAACAGCCCGAAGAAACGGTCACCAATATTATCTTGCACACGGCTATCTGATTGCGGCGCGTTTGCATCACGCGCAAGGTAACCCGACCCAGGCGCAGGATGCTGTTCACCAGGCCGAAGAGATCGCGCTCAAGATTCGCAATCGTTTCTTGGATGCTGCGCTTGCCGAGACTCAGACCGCCGTTGCCAGCACGGCCTTGCCAGGGCAGCCGTTGATCGAGCCGTTGACTGAACGGGAACTTGACGTCTTGCGGCTGATCTGTGCGGGCAAATCAAACCAGGAGATTGCCGATGAACTCTTTCTTGCGCTCAACACCGTCAAGCGCCATGTCAACAATCTCTATGGCAAGCTGGGGGTCAGCCGTCGTGCTCAGGCCATCATTGAAGCGCGCCGGTTAGCATTGGTCTGAGCGTTGTTTGGCCTGAGTGAGGACGTTTTCGCACCTAACACCAAAGTGTTAGGTGCTTTTTGGGGTACATCCCACCCTGGTGTGTTCCAGACCAGCCTTGCTTTGCGGTATCCTCGTGCTATGAACACACCTAACACAACCAAGCTGTACGAAATCCACCTCAAAGGTCATCTGGGCCAAACGACCCTGGTCTGGTTCGAGGGTTTCACGGTGGCCTATAGCCCCGCTGGCGAGACGATCCTCCGTGGTCCCCTTGTTGACCAGGCTGCCCTGGACGGGATGCTCCAACGCATCTGTGACCTGGGCCTGAGCCTCACGCAGTTTCGCCAACTGGATGCGTAGTGGCGGCAAGACGCTTTGTGTCGGTAAGTGTTCACACTTGTCCTGGGAGCGAGGGCGTCCCGCCCTCGGAATGCCTTCGAGGGCGGGACGCCCTCG
>NZ_SIJK02000004.1:0-111069 GCF_004762035.2 Candidatus Chloroploca mongolica
CATGCTGCCACAGAGAGCGTATTTTTTATCCGGTTTCGTATGATGCAATCGCCCTGACGCACAGGCAAGCATCGCTTGCCTGTCCTACAAACTATGCTACAATCACGTGTTGGCAGTTGAACCTTAGCGATGTGCCGCGTGTCGGTGCATGCCGATGCCGGAAAGAGTGATGGTTTCACGACGACTCCTGCTTGGCGCGACAATCTTTTGCCTCGCAGTTGGTGCGCTGGGTGCGCTGCTCTATCTTCAGCAACGGATCGCTCGTTGCAATCCGCTTGTTGCCCGTGAGTTGTTGCCAAATGCTGACTTTGCCCTCGTGAGTCTGCCTGGTACACTCCCTGATGGCTGGAACCGCCGTGCCGGTGGCGTCGAGTTGCGTGGCCCGGCGGTTGATGGTCAGGGCTTTGATCTTGATGGCGATGGCCGTGCGATGCAGGTGATCGGCATTGGCAATTATCTCCAGACACCCGCTGTGCCGGTGCAATCCGGTGTGCGCTACTGTGTGTCGGGGTTTGCCCTGACCGATTCGATCCAGCGCTCGCCCACCCGTCTGCGCGTTGCGTTTCACTGGTACGATGAGGCCGACCAGCCTATCCAGACCGACCGAACCCTCTGGCAGCCTGTGGTGCTCTGGACCCCTGCACAACCTCCACGGGATTGGTCGCCGATCCTGGGGAGTTTTGAGGCCCCTGCTGAGGCAGCGAGCCTGACCATCCGATTTGCGCCGGCCTCAGATGATCGCATCTACCTTGATCGCCTGCGTGTTCGCCACGGCGGGGTTGCCCTGGCGCAACTGGCTGCCATGCCCGATCCACGCTGCTGCGACCAGTAAGCCTATGAAACCAACCAGACCAGGCCAGCAATCAGGGTTCCTCTCACGGCGTCGCTTTTTGCGGCTCGCTGGGGCATTGGCTGGCGGCTCCCTGCTTGCTGCCTGTGCATCACGTACGCCTGCTTCTCTCGGCGATACACCCTTCCTCCCTCGACTTGCAACCTGGCCGGCCGGGCGGCGGGCGGCGGTCGCTTTTACCTTCGATTGGGAAACGGCGATGGGAGGCCTGGTTCATTCGCGTTCGATTGGCGATCCAAATGTTGATCAAGACTATCTGCTGCGCGCCCGGCGTATGCGCGAGGGCCTTGCGACAACCATGGCTATCTTTGCCCCACTCGCGATCCGGGCGACCTATTATGCGACGGGCTACAATTTTTTGCGCGGCAACCGCGAGCAGCGTCAGTTCCTCGGCAATCCGATCTTTCCCTGGGCGACCCAGGCCAATGGCTGGACTTCGGATCGCTGGACGACAACGCCCTGGTTTGCCGATGACCCCTTTGGCACGGTTGAGTCCCATCCCGAGTGGTATTTTGGGGATCTGATTGAGCCGTTGCGTGAAGCCGGGCATACGATTGAGAGCCATACCTTTAGCCATTTCCACGGCGGCCTTGTTGATCCAGTGACCTGGCGCCTTGATCTCCAGACGTGGAATAACCTTGCGGCAGAACGGGGTGTGCCCCCCGCTCGTTCGCTCGCCTTTCCCTGGAGTAGTAGCGCAGGTATGAGCGATGCTTCGTGGGATGAATTGGAATTGGCAGGCATCACCAGTGTGACTCGTCTCAGTAACCAGGCCCAGTATAGTCTCTGGGAGGTTGATCAAGACGGGGTTGTGCTCCATCCGCGCCCATGCTGGTTGCCTGGACGTGAGGGCCGCATGATGGCGTGCCCCGATTTTTACCTGACGGTATCGCGCACAAGCCTCGCCCTGGTGCAAATTGAACGAGCCGTCGAGACTGGTGGTATGATAGACTTCTGGGCGCATACCGAAGAGGTGGTTAGCGCTGAACAGATTGCTTCCTGGCAACGGGTGGCTACCCGCGTGGCGAATGATATCCGCCTCTGGGTTGCACCATTAGATGAGCTTGCGACATGGTCTGCGGCTGTTGCCGAAGTACGTGTTGAGGCTGATGCGCTTGATGCGCAGCGTGGCGATCTTCATCTGCAACTCACCAATCCAACGCGAACCGCTTTATCTGGCCTGACGCTGCATGTGCCAGCGGCAACGCAGCAGGTTTTTGTCGAAGATGTCGAGCTTGAAACTTTGCGTGGGCGGTTGTCGTGGCGGATGGGTTGGTGGCCCGCCGCCGCCCTGGTCACGCTCGATCTCCCTGCGGAAACAGTACTACGTATGCGGATAGTAACGTGAATTTCTTTGATCGTCTTGCTCTGCTCAATCGAGTTGTCCTGGGCTTACGGCTCTATCAATGGCTCTGGGTGCTGCTTTCCGTAGTGGGTGCTCTTGCCGTTGCCGTGCCGCGGGTACTCGCGCAGCCGGTTGTCTATTATGCGACGGCGCAGACCCATTTTGATCTCGAGCGCTATGGCGCGATCTATAATCCGGTTGGCCCTAATGTGACTGGCCTGAGCATTGCGATCGGCGATGCCAATGAGGTCTTGCGTCAGCGCGCCTTTGCCCGTGGCGATGTGCGCTTTGGGCTGCCTAATTATCGGGTTGATTTCATTCCTGACGAGCCTGGCGTGGTGCTGGTGCGCGGCGTTGGGTCAACCGCAAGTGACGCACAGGCTCTTGCAAATGCTGGGGCCGAAGAACTGGTTCGCCAGATTCGTGCCGCCGGTGGCCGCGAGATCCTGCGCAATATGCTTGGTTGGGAGCTCTGGTTGTCTACCTCGCCTGAGGCTACGCCCACTGAGCCTGATGCGTTTGCGCAGTTGCTGCGCCAGATTATTCGCTCTCAGGCATTTCCGATGTCACGCGAGCTTGAGCCCTTTGCGACGCCTCGCGATCTGGCGACCCTCCCTGAAGAGGAACTCCAGGATGTGGCTCGTGCGCTCGAAGCGCGCTACGATCTCTGGCGTTTTGCCATCAATACGCGCAATGCGACCCTCGATGCCCTCTGTGGTACCGCCGGGATCAATGGTACTGAAGCCCGCGAGACTGCGTTGGTGACCTGTGCAGCGACGAATCCCGTTGCTGGCGCTGAGCTCGCCGAGCGTGATCGCGCCATTGTGCGCCTCCGCATCATTGAGGCAACGCTCAACTATGTCGTCGTGACCTATGATGTACGGTTTGATCCAACGTCCCCCGCTAGTGTCTGGGCAGTTCCGGCACCCCTGCCGGAAGCCTCTGAGCCACGGTATGTTCCCCATTTGATCGCCCTCGCGACCGTCTTTGGCCTCACCTTTGGAGTCACAGGGGTTGCTTTTGAGCGGAGTGCCGGGATTACCTCCAAAGCTGTTGAGCTCTGGAGCTATCGTGAACTGATTCGCAACCTTGCCCTCCGCGATCTCCGCACGCGCTATAAAGGCAGTGCGCTTGGCTACCTCTGGACGCAACTAGCCCCCCTGGGGATGATGCTGGTCTATGTGATTGTTTTTAGCCTGCTGCTGCCTAGTAGCATCGCCATGTTTCCGGTCTTTATTATTGTCGCGCTCTTGCCCTGGAACTATACCGCCGAGTCGATCATCGGTGGTACCCGCAGCATCATTGACAACGCGTCTTTGATCAAAAAGGTCTACTTTCCTCGCGAGGTTTTGCCGCTGGTGACGGTCTTTTCGAGTCTGATCAACTTTGTGCTCTCGTTGCCGATGATGTTTCTGGTGATGGCGGTGGTGCAGTTGACGACTATCGGGCGCCTCAATTTTGCCTGGTCGTTTGCCTATTTGCCGGTGCTTATGCTTATCCAGACGATCATGCTTGTGGGTTTTGCCATGCTGCTCGGCTCGGCGGCGGTCTTCTATCGTGATGTTGTCCACCTTATCGGCATCATCATGAATATCTGGTTCTTCCTGACGCCAATTATCTATCCGCTTGGGGTCTTTGGCGAAGGATTAGCGGTTCGCCTGGTGCGCTGGTTCAATCCGATGGCGTCATTGATCGAATTTTATCGTGAAATTCTGTATGGCAATGTCGTTGCCGTTGGGCAGATCCCGACGCCCGCACTCCCTGCGTTGAGCAGCGTTTTACGCGTGAGTGTGATGGCGCTGGTGATTCTCGTGGTTGGTTACTGGGTCTTTCAGCGCGTTAGCCGCAATTTTGGGGAAGAAATTTGAGCCCTGTCATTGAATTCAACCAGGTTAGCAAGCGCTTTGTCTTGCACAAAGATCAGCGCAAGACCGTGCAAGAGCGGGTGATTGGGCTGGTGCGCCCGCGGCCGCCTGGCGATGTCTTCTGGGCGTTGCGTGATGTTGATTTTGTTGTTCACGAAGGGCAGTCGCTGGGCCTGGTTGGGCATAATGGGGCCGGCAAGAGCACGGCGCTCAAGTTGATTACGCGGATTCTCGAGCCAACAAGTGGGCGCGTGCGTACCCGTGGGCGCATTGCAGCGCTGCTTGAGCTGGGGAGCGGCTTTCATCCCGAGTTGAACGGGCGGGACAATGTCTTTCTCTACGGGTCGCTGATGGGGATCGGGCGGCGCGAGATGGAACGCAAGCTCGAAGAGATTGTTGATTTTGCTGATATCGGCCCCTTCATTGATACCGAGATCAAGCACTATTCTTCGGGTATGTATACGCGCCTCGCCTTCGCTGTTGCGACCGCAGTTGATCCTGATATCTTGATCACCGACGAGGTGCTGGCTGTTGGCGACGAGGCGTTCCAGCGCAAATGCATGGAACGCATTTATGGTTTTCGACGGGCTGGCAAGACGATCATCTTTGTCTCGCACGCCCTCGAAGTCGTGCGCTCGCTCTGCGATGTGGCCGTCTGGCTTGACCACGGTGAACAGCGCGCCGATGGCCCCGCAGGCATGGTCATTGATGCCTATCTCGCTGAGGTCAACCGGAAAGAAAAGATTCGCCTCGAGCACGAGCGTACCCGTGAGGGTGAGGAGAGCGAGGATGCTTCACCAGCGACCGAGAGCCTCTTTCGGCGGGGAACACGCGAAGTTGAGGTTGTTCGTGTTCAATTGCTTGATGAGACCGGTGAAGAACGGGCTGTCTTTCACACCGGAAAATCTTTGACAATACGGATACATTACGAGGCCCACGAGCCGATCACCGAGCCGGTGTTTGGGGTGGGTATCTACCACGAGAGCGGGATCTGGATCAGTGGCCCCAATACCGGGTTTGACAGTGTTGCAATCCCACGTATCATGGGCCAGGGTTTTCTTGATTACACCGTCAACGATCTGCCTCTCTTGACCGGTCGCTATAGCCTTAGTGTTGCGGTCGTGGATACTACCCAGTTGCATGTCTTTGACCTGCATGATCGGCTCTATCAGATTGTTGTGCATAATGATGCCGGACGTGAGCGTTATGGAATGCTGGCGTTGCGAGGCACTTGGCGTTGTGATGCGTGAGAAGGAGCAGCGGGATGTCGGAACAGAATCCGCAGAGCCTGTACGATAAGTTCTATTTTGCGACAGGCTGCGGAAGACCGTATGAGCGTGATGATCACTGGACGAATTTTTTTGGTGAGATTGCCGACGAAATCGTTGCCACGATTGCTCCCAGCGATGCCCTTGATGCAGGCTGTGCTCTCGGGTTACTGGTGGAACAATTGCGTGAGCGCGGGGTCGCCGCCGAGGGAATTGATATCTCGGAGTTTGCGATTGCCAATGCTCCCGAAACAGTCAAGCCCTATGTCCGGGTTGGCTCGGTGGCTGAGCCATTTGAACGTCGTTATGACTTGATCATCTGCATCGAAGTCCTCGAACATATGCCAAAGGAAGACTCCGAGCGTGCGGTGGCGAATTTCTGCGCCCACAGCGACGATATCCTCTTCTCCTCTTCGCCGTTTGATTATAAAGAAGTCACCCACTTCAACGTCAATCCCCCTGAATACTGGGCTTCCCTCTTTGCGCGTCACGGTTTCTACCGTGATGTTGATTTTGATGCGTCCTTCATTACGCCCTGGGCGGTACGCTTCCGCCGTCGCAATGAACCGACAGCACGCATTGTGCGTGATTATGAGCGCCGTTTCTGGGAATTATGGAAAGAGACGACCGACCTGCGGACGTTGAACCTGGAACAGCGCGATCAGTTGCGCGATCTCAATGCGTTGTATGTGCAGGCCCAGCAGAACTATGAGGACGAACAGCGTCGTCATTACGAGACTTTCCAGCGTTATGAGGACGAACAGCGTCGTCATTACGCGACCCTCCAGCATTATAATGAAGCGTCGCAGCAGAACCAGGAATTCGACGCACAACTTCGCGATTTGCGGCAACAAGTCGCTGCACTCAAGCAGAGCAAAGCCCTTTTGCGCCAGCAGCGTGACCTGATCCGGGCGATGGCGCGTGAGGATCTTGCCGATCTCCGCACTGATCCAACGCTGAGTCAAACCCAGGCCTATGCCCATCACCTTGAAGCTGAGATCACGCATCGCGATGAGTATATCGCCTGGCTTGAAAGTCTGGTGCGGGCCTTTGAGCAGGGACGGTTGATGTCACTGATGCGACGTTTGCGCCGGAGTGGCACGATCCTCCCGCCTGCTTCTTCGCCTGCTCCTGCGCTTCCACCGCCGCCACCATCACTGCCTGAAGCGCCTCCTGCACCAGTGGCCTTGCCTTCTGATCCTGCGTCGGTCTATGCACGCTGGATCGCGGCCCATGAGCCCGATGCGGTTACGTTGATTGCCCAGCGGCAGCAGGGGCATCACCTGGCCTATCGTCCCTTGATCAGCATGGTGACGCCGGTCTATAATCCTGCTCCAGAAGCCCTCAAGGCGATGCTTGCGTCGGTCTTTATGCAGACCTATGATCGCTGGCAGTTGTGTCTCGCCGACGCTTCGACCGAGCCAGAGGTGCGTGCGTTGCTCCAGCAGTTTGCTTCAACTGATCCCCGCGTACGCCTGACGACCCTTGAACAGAATGCGGGTATTAGCGCCAATTCCAACGCTGCCCTTGCCCTTGCCACCGGTGAGTTCGTTCTGCTCCTTGATCACGATGATACACTGGCCCCCGAGGCGCTCTTTCAGGTGGTGCAAACCCTCAATGCCCATCCAGAGGCTGATATCGTCTACTATGATGAAGATAAGCTCAGTGAGGACGCGACGACACGCCATAGTCCCTGGTTCAAACCGTCGGCCTGGTCGCCGGATCTGTTGCTCTCGACCAACTATCTGATGCACGGGGTCTTCCGGCGGAGCCTGGTCGAAGAGTCCGGGCGCTTCAATCCGGCTACCGACGGTGCCCAGGATTGGGATCTGGCGTTGCGTTGCAGTGAGCGTACCAGGGCGATCTACCATCTTCCGCGGGTGCTCTACCACTGGCGTCAGATGCCTGGTTCAGCTTCGCGTGATGCCAATGCCAAGCCGTGGGCGCTGGTAGGCCAGGAACGTGCGCTGCGCGATCATCTTGCGCGTGGTCTCGGTTCTTCCGCCGAGGTGGTGCGGCTCAATGTGAGTGACCTCCGGGTGCTCTGGCCTGTTTCAGATAAACTTGTTTCGATTATTATTCCCAACCGCGATCGCTACGAGTTGCTGCATGCCTGTCTCAGTTCGATCTTTGCCGCCACAACCTATCCCAACTATGAGGTGATCATTGTTGATAATGGCTCGGTTGATGGGCGGACGCTGGCCTATTATGAGCAACTCAAGGCCGACGGTCGGGTGCGCGTCGTTCCGCTTGCGGAAGCCTTCAACTGGTCGCGGGCCAACAATCTTGGAGTCGCCGAGGCGCGGGGCGATCTGCTGCTCTTCCTCAATAATGATACCGAGGTGCGTGCCGGTGACTGGTTGCACGAACTGGTTGGCTGGGCCGAGCGCCCCGAGGTTGGGGTGGTTGGCTGTAAGCTGATCCGCCCTGATGGCACGACCCAGCACGCGGGGATCGCGATTGGTGTGGAAGGCCACGGGAGCCACCTCTTTGATGGGGATGTGACCCCGACCTATGGCCCTTTTGGTTCCTCTGAGTGGTATCGCGATCTGCTGGCGCTTACGGGTGCCTGTATGATGATGCGCCGCGATGTTTTTGAAGCCATCGGTGGCTTTGATGAACGCTACCGTGTCGGTTATAGTGATCTGACCTTCTGTCTTGCCGCCCATCAGCACGGTCTGCGGGTTGTTTATACCCCGCACGCCTCGTTGTTGCACCACGAAGGTGCATCACGCGGTTTTGCTTTGCCCTTTGCTGATATCCTGCGGGCCACGCTTGAGATGTTGCCACACATTCTGGCAGGCGATCCCTACTTTAGCCCCCATCTTTCGCCGGTGCAGCGCCGTCCCGCGATTGCCGATCCCGCCGGTGAAAAGATCATTGAGCGGATGGCGCTGCTTGTTTCCACGTTTCACCTGACCAAGACGTATGATCCCGCCCAACTGGCTGCAGTTGCCGAGCAATTGCTCAAGCCACGTCTTCCTGCGCAGCCGGTAGGATCAAGCGCACCACGACTCCTCGTCTGTTCGCACGAGCTCTCATTTACCGGAGCACCGTTGATCCTCTTCCAACTGGCCCAACACTTTGCCGCGCAGGGTTATGAGGTGACGATGGCTTCGGTCAAACCCGGGCCACTCGGGGCTGTGGTCGAGGCCGCCGGCATCCCGGTCGAGGTTAATCCATTGCTCTATGACGATGCCCTGGTTGCAGCTACCCTGGTGCGTGACTATGATCTGGTGCTGGTCAATACGATCCTCGGCTATCGGGTGATCCTGGCTGCCCACGTGATGGAGGTTCCCTCGGCCTGGTGGATCCACGAGTCGCGCTCGGGCTATGCGTTGATGGAAAGCGAGGCGGCCCCGCGTGAGGCGTTGTCCCTTGCCGATCGCTTGATCTTCCCCGCCGCAGCGACGGCGGCCCTCTATCGCGGCTTTACCTCGCGTCAACTTCCCACGCCGCTGCCGTATGGAGTTCCCGACCTGCCCTTTGAGCCTGACCGGCCACGCGATCCTGAAGAACCGCTGATGGTGCTGGTGATCGCCAGTATGGAGACCCGCAAAGGCCAGGATCTTGTGGTCAAAGCCTTTCAGCAGTTGCCCCCGGCGTTGCGTGCGCAGTTTGAACTCTATTTCATCGGTGGGATTCACGATCCACACTATTATCGCCAGGTACGCGCCGATCTCGCGGCTGAACCGAATGTCTATTTTATTGGGTTGCTCAACCGCGATCAGACCCTGACCTATCTGCGCCAGGCCGATATCTTTGTTCTGCCTTCGCGTGACGAGGTGTTGCCCGTCTCGATCCTTGAGGCGATGGCCTGTGGCAAGGCGATGGTCGTGACTGATGTTGGGGGTGTGACCGAGGCAGTTCGCCATGAACAAGAAGGCCTTGTCGTACCGCCTGATGACCCGGATCAACTGGCTGAGAGTTTGGCCCGCTTGATCAGTGCGCCCGAGCTCCGTCAACGCCTCGGTCGTGCCGCACGTGTACGCTACGAAGAGCGTTTTACCGCTGCGACCTTTGCGCAAGCGATGGATGCGCTTGTGCGTGATCTTTTACCCCCTGAACGTGCGTTGCCCGCTGGTGAAGATGCTGATGCAGAGACTCAGGTACCCCAGGAGTAATATGACACGTGTTTTGATGGTGAGTACCGATGTGGTCGGTCCATCGATGGCGGGGCCCGGTATTCGTGCGCTCGAATTGGCTCGCGTGCTCGCACGCACACACGAGGTGACACTTGCGATCCCCGCAGGGAGTAGCCCTGCTTCGCTGCCATATGCGGTTGTTCACTATCAGCCAGGGCGCATTGGTGATCTCGCGGCTGCTGTCGCGGCTGCCGAGGTGATCGTTGGTCAGGGGTTTGTCTTCACCAGCCATCCTGAATTGCTGGCTGCCTCACAACCGATTGCCATTGACCTTTACGATCCTCAGATCCTCGAGAGTCTGCATCTGGTGCGCCAGGTCGATCCGGTGACGGCGGCTATTGAGGCTCAGGGTTTTGTTGTTCGTACCAGGGCGCAACTCGAGCGCGGTGACTTCTTTTTCTGTGCGACTTCGGTGCAACGCGATTATTGGCTCGGGGCTTTGAGTGTACTTGGCCGTATGACGCCAACCCTGGTGGCTGAGGCTGATGATGATCTGCGGAGTTTGATCGATCTCGTGCCGAGTGGTCTCGATCCTCAACCGCCACGCCGTGACGAGCCGGTGTTGCGTGGGGTGCATCCAGCGATCCCCGAGGATGCGTTTCTCTTGATCTGGGCCGGTGGTCTCTGGGATTGGTTCGATCCGCAGCTTGTCGTACGTGCCGTTGCGCAACTGCGTGAGACGTGTCCCCAACTCAGGCTCTGCTTCTTTGCTGGTGCTCGCCCTAATCCTGATGGCCCGCCGATTGTGACGCCCGAGGGTGTTGCCGTTCGCGAGTTGGCCGCTCACCTTGGGGTGCTCAACGAGACGGTGATCATGCTTGATACCTGGGTGCCCTATGCTGAACGTGGTCGCTATCTCAGCGAAGCGGACGTTGGCGTCTCGGCGCATATGCCTGGGATCGAGACCCATTTTGCGTTCCGAACTCGCTTGCTCGATTATCTCTGGGCGCGCCTGCCGATCCTCTGTTCGCTGGGTGATAGTCTGGGGGAGCAGATCGCGCAGGCGGGGGGCGCGATCTGTGTTGCGCCCTACGATCTTGATGGCTGGTGCGCGGCCCTTCATCAGCTCTATCACAATCGTGTGCAATGCAGTACCATGGCTGCGTCAAGCGATGGCGTGGCTCGTACGTTCACCTGGGACGCGGTTGCGCAACCGCTGGTGGCTTTCTGTGATGCACCGCGCCGCACGGCACCCGATCATGTTGCAACAGAACGCCCTGCCCCAGTTGGGCTTGATCCGCAGGTGCTCGCGGCTAAACAAGCGCAACTCGCCGCGCTTGATCACTATGCGCGGCAGCTTGACACCGCCTTGAACCAGAAAAATCAGCACATTGTCCACCTCGAACGCCATATCGAGCGGATCGAGATGGGCCGTGTGATGCGCTTGCTCAAGCTTTTCACCCGACAGCGCTAGCCCCTCGTTGTTCGTTCCGTTGATCTGTGTGGCCTCGGCCGACTCTGGCCTGGAGCGATCAGCCTGGCTTTTCTAACGTTATGCAGTTGTTGATGTTGAGCCACGATGTTGTAGGATCGCGCATGGCCGGGCCCGGTATCCGCGCCTGGGAGCTTGCCCGTGCCCTGGCGAGCTATGTGCCAACGACCCTGGTTGCGCCCAATCAGATTGATCTGACGCCACCACCTGGTTTGCAACTCGGTTCTTATACTTTGGGTGAGCCAGCTAGTTTTGCTCCCTGGCTTGCTGGTGCGACCGTTGTGTTGCTCAACGGGCATTTGCTTGAGGCGCATCCTGAACTGGCTGAGCTCGATGTGCCTTTGATCATCGATCTCTACGATCCCACCATGCTCGAAAATCTTGAGCTTTTCCGCACTGCCTCGGCGGCGGAACGCTCATTGCGCCACCAGCGTGATGTGGTGCTTTTCCAGCGTCAGTTAGCCGCCGGGGATTGTTTTCTCTGCGCCACCGAGCGTCAGCGTGATCTCTATATCGGTGCTTTGCTCCTCGCTGGCCGGGTGACGCCCACCTTGACTGACCACGATCCCGATCTTCGTCGCCTCATTGATGTGGTGCCGTTTGGTCTCCCTGCCGCTGCTCCTGTTCGCCAGGGGCCAGGGTTGCGCGGTGTGGTGCCCGGCATTGGCCTAGATGATCTGCTGCTGCTCTGGAGTGGCGGCCTGTGGGATTGGATGGATCCGCAGACGCTGGTCGCGGCGATGCCGGCGGTTGCCGAGGCGCTGCCTCAGGTGCGGCTGGTCTTTCTGGCGGGGCGGCACCCTGGGCACGCGCTGCCAATGCAGGCAGGGGCGCAGGCACGTACGCTTGCGGCACGCCTTGGTCTGCTTGATCGCCACGTCTTTTTCTACGACGAATGGGTGCCCTATGCCCAACGCGCCGATCTGCTGCTTGAGGCGGATCTCTTTGTCTCGTTGCATCGAGACCACCTCGAGACCCGCTATGCGGCGGTGCGTTCGCGGGTGCTTGATCATTTCTGGGTGGGTCGCCCCAGTCTCTTGAGCGACGGCGATCCAGCGGCGGAATTGATCCGTGCCGAAGGCGTTGGTCTGGTTGTTCCCCCTGAAGATCCTGCTGCCGTCAGCGCGGCCCTTGTGCAGTTGCTTGAGGATGCTGAACTGCGGGCACAACAGGCGAGCCGGGCGCACGCCCTGGCGTCACGGTTGCAATGGGCTCACCTGATTGAGCCAATCCTGCGGTTTGTCCGTGAGCCTCGGCATACCCGAGTCCTCGTTCCCCTTCTCCGTGAGCCTGTCCGCCCGACGGTGGCTTCGCCGGTTGGGCGACGCAATGAAGCCGTGCGATTGCTGGAAGAACGCTGGCACCAGTTGCAGCAACCTGCCCCTGGCACGCCCTTTTTGGCCCACCTCGGCAGACGCCTGGCGCATCTGCTGGTGCGCCCCGTCATGCCGCTGCTCGCAGCGCATATTCAGGTTGTCTATGCCCAGGCCGAAGTAACCGATCATCTGGCTCGGGTTGGCAAAACCCAGATCGAAGCCTTTGCGATGCAACTCCAGGGCCTCGAAGACGCTGTGTTGCGCCTGGAGGCGCTGCAACGCGGGGAGGTTCCACCTCCCCCGATCAGTAAGGAGTAACGCCGGTGCGGGTGGCTGTGTTGGTCTTGAGTTGGAACGCTGCCGATGCTCTGTGCGCCTGCCTCGCCGCTGTGTTGCGCCAGCAGCGCCCTGCCGACAAGCTTCTGGTTGTGGATAATGCCTCTGCTGATGCGAGTGTCGCCCGGGTTGCCACCACCTTCCCCGAGGTTGAAATCCTGGTGAACGCACGCAATCTTGGCTTTGCCGGCGGCATGAATGTGGGTCTGCGCTCCCTGCTCGCCGCCTCGCCCCCGTTTGACGTTGCTGTCCTGCTTAACCAGGATACCCTGGTTGATCCAGGCTGGTTGGCCGGTTTGCTGGCTCCGCTCGATGAGCCTCAGGTTGCAGCCGTTGGCAGCAAGATTCGCTACCCTGATGGACGTCTGCAGCATGCCGGGGCTTTGCTTGAGTGGCCGTTGGGCCTGGTGCGCCATGTCGGCCTGGGCGAGCCTGATCAGGGCCAGTATGAGTCGCTGCGTGACTATGAATTGCTGACCGGCGCGGCACTGGCGTTGCGCCTGTCGGCCCTTGTTGAGGTTGGTCTGTTTGATGAAGGCTTCTGGCCTGCGTATTACGAGGACGTCGATCTCTGCTGGCGACTCGCCCGGGCTCGCTACCGACTCGTCTATGCACCAGCGGCAACCCTCACCCATCAAGAGTCGCATTCGACACGCGACGAAGTCACCCGCATGACCTACTATCACCGCGGTCGTCTACGGTATCTCTTCAAACGCATCACGGTCGATCAGTTAACCAGAAGCTTTCTGCCTGCCGAAATGACCTACCTGGCGACCAGGATTGCCTCACCCGAAGCGCGCGCCCTCCGGCGAGCATATGCTGACATCCGTGACACGGTGGCCGAACTCTGTGCGGCGCATGCCTTCTTCCATCCAGATGAGTCTGATATCAGCACGCATCTACCAGCTATCCTTGCTCGTGTGCAACACACCATCGCCCAGGTCTACGATCGGCAGGCGCACGAAGCGGCTACTGCCTTGGGTTGAGCCTGGACTGTAATCAGATAGTACGTAAAATCATAATAAATTCAAGCTCGTTTTTGATTGTCATTTCAGTATCAAATAACAATGCAAAATCGCGCCTTAAAATTATCAGAAGCTCAAGTAATTCAAATTGCGTCCAGGCGTGATAGTGGATGCTGTAATCCATCCCCAACAGAAAAGCGACGTGCTGGGCAATCGCTTCTTCCCCTTCGACTTTATGGACAAATTGAGTCCACTCTTCAAAATGTTGATGCTTTGACCAGGTCGGTCCTTCGGCATGATCACGTAACAGATGTTCAATGCTGGTTGACGGGCGTTCATGGTCAAAGGTAAAGCGTTTATCGGGAACAGCCAGGTAGAGGATGCCTCCGCGCTTCAAGACACGTAACAGATTTTTGATCGTGCCAATGGGATCCTCGCAATGTTCAAGGAAATGATTGGCAATCACAAAATCTTGCGACTCACTGCCAATGGTTGTTAATGTTTCACCGTTGTCAATAATGTCTGGTTCAACCAGATCTAGATGGGCCAGTTCAGCATAGTGTGTACGCAAATCGGCGACTGACATCCGATCCACATATTTGACATGGGCTGTAGGCGGAACACGTAACGGTTGATTGAGTGCCCCGATCTCAAGTCCTTCACCGTGGAGGTACCGCGATGCGGCGAGCCAACGCCCCATCTCGAAAGGTGTGTTAGGTGCAGGCTCGGCAGGTGGGGCTTCTTCGCTGGGTGGGGCTTCTTCGCTGGGTGGGGCTTCTTCGCTGGGTGGGGCTTCTTCGCTGGGTGGGGGTGGCTCGGCGATTGAAACGGTGCTTGATAGAACTGGGGGTGGTATCGAAGCTGGGCCTGATGGAACCGGCATTGCAACAGGCTCAACTCCTGCTAGCGCACGGAGGCTTGCACGGAGGCGTTTCTTGACTCCATTCAATCCTGACATAAGATCTGCTTCCTCCAGGTTATGTTACGCAGAAAATTACAGTCCCCATTGCATGTCAATAGCACGCTCTTATTGATGAAACGAGGATAGCGCAAGTATATCACATTGCAATCTCATGCGTTTTCTGCTAGAGGTCTTCACAACTTTGCAAGGCTTGAAGGACTGGTATAGTATAACAAGTACGACGTTAGGCCATCCTCTTTATGACCAGGGCTGAGGAGCCGTTGTGACCAAGAAGTTTGACCCCCAACCGCTGTTTGTTGTCCCTGATACCCACGACGAGCCGCTGCTCGCTGCGGTTGAACGTGGTTTGCACGCTGATCACCCTGCGCTCGCGTTGTTGCCGACGCTGACTGAGCTTGCACTGCGCGATCCGTTTCTTGCCCGTGAGTTGATTACGCTGCGTGAGCAGTACGAGCTCCGCCCGCCTCCGGCGCACGGTTTCATTGCCCGTCTCCGTACACGTCTGGCCTGGTGGTTGCTTGGCCCCGAGTTGGCCCAGACGAGTACGTTCCATGCTTCGCTGGTGCGTGTTGTTGATAGCCTGACGGCCCATCTTGATGAAGAACGGGCCGCCCGCGCACGCCTCGAAGCGCGTGTACAGACATTGGAGCGTGAGGCGTGACCGAACTTGTCTGGCATTCCTCGTTTACCTCGCTCACCGGCTATAGTGGCTCGTCCCGGGCGCTTGTGCTTGCGCTGCGTGATCAGGGGCGGGCTGTGCGCCCCCTCTATCTCTTCGACTCAGATGACCGCGAGGCTGCCCTCTTTGGGGTCGGTGATGCGCAGGTTACCGCTTTGCAAGCGTTGCCCCTGCGCCTCGATGTGCCCCAGGTAGTCTATGGCCGCGGCGATCTCTTTGCCAAGAATAGTGGCCGTTATCGGATTGGCTTCACGATGCTTGAGGTTGATCGCTTGCCGGCAACCTGGGTTGACCAGGCCAATCTGATGGACGAGGTCTGGACGCCGACGGCGTGGGGGGCGGCAATGTTTCGCGACAGTGGCGTGACGCGCCCGGTACACGTGGTGCCACTCGGCGTTGACCTGGCAATGTTTCGCCCCGGGCCTGCCCGTGAACGTCTTGCCGAGCGGACGATCTTTCTTTCGGTCTTTGAGTGGGGGCGGCGCAAGGGGTGGGATCTGCTGTTGTCGGCCTATCGGGCGGCCTTTCGCCCTGATGATCCGGTGCTTTTGCTGCTGAAACTTGACTGTCGTACGCCTGCGACCAATCCGCTCCGTGAGTTACACGCTGCCTTGCCCGCGCCTGCTCCGCCTGTAGGTATTCTTTACAACCGTGCCATGACTGCGCCGCAACTGGCTGAACTCTATCAGAGTGCCGATTGTTTTGTGCTGCCGAGTCGCGGCGAGGGTTGGTGCATGCCCGCCCTTGAAGCAATGGCCTGTGGGTTGCCTGCGATCGTCACGGACTGGAGCGGATCGACTGCTTTTCTCACTGAACCCTATGGCTATCCGCTCGCCGTGCGTCGCCTGGTGCCTGCTGATCCGCACGAGCCACTCTATCGTGGTGCGCAGTGGGCCGAGCCTGACCATGACCATCTGGTCGCCCTGTTGCGCCACGTCCATCTGCATCGTGACGAAGCCCGCGCCCGCGGTCAGGCCGCCGCGCTTGAGGCGCAACGCTGGAGTTGGGCGACAGCCGCAGACGTGATCGGGCATCGCCTTGATGCGCTTACGTGACTGCGACTATCTATTGTACGCTTGGCGTCCAGATACGTTCTCAAAACCCTTTGCGCCTTTGCGCCTTTGCGTCAAATCATCAGAAAGGTGATTGAACGTGCTGCTCGTTACGCGGCATCCCCCAGAACCTCGCCCACCTTCAGCACCTCTTCCGTTGTATTGTAGAAGTGGGGCGCAAAGCGCAACCCGCCGCGTACCGTCGCAATCACCCCGGCTTCATCAAGGCGCTTGCTGGCTGCATCGGGGTCGGGCAGGTTGTTGATGACCACAATGCCACTGCGATGCGCTGGCGACGGATCGGCGGCAAACGTATACCCGCGCTCACTTAGGTCGTTGATCAGCGTATCCACATGGGTCAGCACCTGGCGCTGAATCCGCTCGATGCCAACCTCTTGCAGCAACATCACCGACTCGCGCAGCGCCACCGCCCCGTAAATATTCGGCGTGCCAAGCGTAAAGCGATCAGCGCTTGCCGGGAAGGTCAGGTTGTAATCGAGGTAGTTCATCGAGTCAACGACACTCGATGCCCCCACATACGCCCCTGGCTCAAGCTCATCAAGCAGTTCTTGACGGACATAGAGAAAGCCCGCCCCCGGTGCCGCGAGCATCCATTTTTGCGAGCCAGCCGCCAGGAAATCAATGTTGCACGCCTGCACATCCATCGGGAACGCCCCCAGCGTCTGGATGCCATCAACCACAAAATAGATCCCACGCTCTTTGCAGAGTTTGCCGACGGCCTCGATATCATTGCGAAAGCCGGTGGCAAACATTGCGGTACTCAGAGCAATCACGCGGGTATGGCGATCAATGCGGGCGGCGAGCATGTCGAGATCGAGGCCACCCTTGTGTTGCGGCACTACCTTGGTCAGAACGCCCTTGTAGGCCAGTTGCTGCCACGGGTAGACATTCGCCGGATAGTCACCTTCGAGAATCAAGACATTATCACCGCGCCGCAACGGTAGACTGACCGCCGCCGTATTGAGCCCCATCGCCGTATTAGGCATCAACACAACTTCAGCGGACTCGCGGGCATTGATCAGCGTTGCCAGGCGTTGGCGCAGATCGCCCATGAGCTGAAAGACCTGCCCCAGAAAACGCATCGGCGGCTCGGTTGAAGCAAGTTGATTGTGGGCGGCAACGGCCTGCACAATGCGCGTATTGAGTGGCGAGACAGCCGCATGACTCAAAAAGGCGTATTTCTCAGTAATCGGAAATTCGGCTCGGTAACGTACGAGATCTTCGCTCATGCCATCCTCTTGCTCAATCAAGAAACTCACGCAATACGCGATGGTAGACCTTCGGGCGCTCGATCATTGGCAAATGCCCACACCGCTCGATCCAGGCGAGTCGGCTATTGAGGATCAGCCGTGCCACCTCGGGGGTTCCTGATGGTGGCATAATCGTATCCTGGCGTGCCCCGATCACCAGGGTTGCATTGCGTACCGACGCCATCGCCGGATGGATGGCGTGATCGCCGGCACTCGACGCCGTTTCGAGCGCGGTACGCTGATCCATCTTCATAAAGTCAATGAAACTCTCGTAGAGGATCTGATCGTCACTGGGCGTTCGGTAAAAAAAGCGTGACGCAACCGTACGATAGAAAGGGCGAACCCGCCCCATCCACGGTCGTCGTAGCGCCATCCAGAGCGCTAGAATATGGTGAACCTGCTCGACAATGCGGCGTTCGCCTTCACTGCGAAACGTGCTTACGCAGGTAAGCACCAGCCGTCGCACGCGGTGCGGATAGCGCACTGCCAGATAAACGGCGACACTTGCACAGAACGAGTGCCCATTAAGGTCAAACTGTTCCAGGCCCATCCTGTCGGCAAACGCAATCACCATCTCAGCCAGATTCTCGGCGGTAGCAGTACCCTTGAGTGGTGGCGACTCACCGAACCCGGGCAAATCAGGGGCGATCACCACACGATCGTTGCCCAGATCCGCCATCGTGGGTCGCCAGTAGCGTGACGAGCCGCCCCATCCGTGCAAGAGCAAGAGGGGTGGGTGAACCGCTGGCTCACCAATCGTTTCACGGTAAAAGACAGGCCCATCCCAGATTTGAACCGGCCCACGGAGTGGATACTCATCAACGGGCAGGACGTTTGCCTGCATAATGCCTCCGCGAACTAAACCGAGCACATAATGTCTGCTATTATACACCACGCTTGACAATCATTAGCGCAATGCGCTATACTTCCCCCGAAAGCGGCGCGTAAAATTGCGCAGTCTGATGCCGCAAATGTGCCTGAGCAATCTTGTTCACAGTGCTGTTCAGCGTCTCTCCTCCCCGGTGTTTGTACAGCATGCACCAGTTTGCACAACCACGAGGTTTGTCCTATGGCTCAAGGCTCTGCCTGGCCTCCTGAACCTGATCTCCCGCCGTCTTCAGCCCAGGAAAGTTCGTTTGATGACGAACAGCGCTTCAGTGAGTGGATTCAGAAGCGGTTGGCGATCTATCAAACACTTGAGCAGCAAATTCAAACTAGTATCCAGCAGACAGTGGAGTTTGGTGGTGAGTTTACCCGCCAGCTTGAGCAGGAGACCGAGCGCTTCATTGCGCGCTATCGGCGTCAGCGTCAGGAGCAGATCCAGATGCGCGATGCTCTGCGCCAGGAACTTGCCGATCTCCGCGTGGCTCTCGCTGAGGAACGCCGCCAGCACGAGCAAGCTCTGAACCAGGCTCGTCATCAGGCCGACCAGGAACGTGCCCAGACACGCCAACAGGTGGCCGCCGAGGTTGCCCAGCAACGCGCTTCCGCTAAAGCCGATTGCGAACGCATGATCCGTGAGGCCCAGGCCGAGCGTGAGCAGATCCTTGCTGAAACGCAGCAGATGTCCGTCCAGTTGATGGACCTCCAGCGCTCGCTCAGCAATATGCTCAAGCCAATGTCTTCGGTCGGGTTGCCCCCGTCATCTACCTCTGAAGCAAAAAAAAACGCTGAACTAGCTGAACGCTCCTATGCGCGTGTCAGTGAGTCACCGTCGACTGTTCCTCCCCCCTCTGTTCGTACGAACTGGCCCGAGCCATCGGTGCGCCCGTCTGTGCCCGATGCTCCTGCGTCTCAGCCAGCTCCCGAGGCTCAGCGGATGGTCGAAGCGACAGTGCCCGGTGAGCCTGCGGTGGTGGTTGAGCCCGAGCCGCCCGCCGAACCTGCGCCGCCCGCCGAACCTGCACTGCCCGCTGCCCCCCTTGAACAAACCGAATACACGGTGCATTTCAAAGATGTGCAGAGTTTTATCATTGCCTCGGATCTGCTTGATCGCATCGGCAACCTCAACGGGATTGAAAGCACGCGTCTGGTAGAGTACGAGCATCAGCAACTCTCGGTTGCGGTAAGCTACCGAGGTACTATTCCTCTTGAGCGTATACTCAAAGAACGCCTGTCAGAAGTCACCGTAGTGGTTGACGCAGCTGGTCAGTAGCCTTCGCAACGCTGATGACACGCCACCCTCAGCCATCAGACGCCTTTCTTATTGATGTTGCCAGTGATGGTCAACCATTTCTTGTTGATACCCTGACCGGTGTTGGCTATCAGGTGACGTTGCTTCGCCATGATCAGGTGCCGTTCCATCCTCTGGTGGAAATGGCTGTGCTGGTTGTCGTTGGCAGTGCCGGTGGTGATACGAATGTCCTGATCACCTATCGCCATTTTCATCATCATCCCCCGCTGATCATTGCTGCTTCCGATCAGGTGCGCCTGGCTGCTGGCTTCGAGCCTCTTCCTCCCGGGCCGCATCCCCTTGCCACTTTGCCTGCGTTGCTCCGTCAACATCGTGGCCTCCCTGAGCCTGCGCCTTTCGCCGGGGTTGGTGGCGATGATTCTCACTCTGAGGCGCTAGTGAGGCCGGAAGCGCCGCTCACGCCTGCCGAGGTAGCGACAGAAGCGCCGCCCGCCGAGGTGGCTGAGGTAGTGGCAGAAGCGCCGCTCGCGCCCATTGAGGTGCTTGAGGTCGATGACGGGGAGCATCTCGTTCGCCCGGGAAGTGAAGACCAGCCCGTGTCGGAAGAAGACTCGCGAGCTTCCTGGGGTGATCAGCCTCGCCAGTCCCCGTTCCGCAGTCCGCTCGAAGAGGCTCTTGGTACATATGGCAAGCCCGCTGCTTCTTCGACCGTAACACCTGATGAGGGGGCTGAGGAAGAACGTTCTGGCCCGGTCCTATGGATCTGGCTGCTCTTTTTGCTTGGTGTGGTGATGTTGGTCGTTTTTGTGGTGGGCAACCTCATTGCGCGTCAAGACCCGCTTGCTGGGCAAACACCGGTGGCAACCGCTGTCCCGACTCTGCCGACTAGCCTTGTCGAGGCTACAGCACTTCCTCTTCCACCTGAGCCATCGATCATTGCCAATACCCCAACCCCCGTTTTGCCACCGACGCCGACCCCGGTGCCTGCCATGGCGCAGATCGAGATCGCGATCGTTGCCGTCACGCCTTCGCAACCACAGGTTGGTGAAAACGTCAATATTCTCGTTCAGGTGCGCAATGTTGGTACCAGGCCAATCAATCAACCCTTCTGGGTAGATCTCTATGTTGATCCTGATTTGCCGCCGGCGCTGGCCGTCGCCTGGCCCGAGATTGCCGAGTACGGCTCAACATGGCGGGTTGATCGATTGGCACCGGGTGAAGTTCGCGATCTTAATACACTCAGTGCCGACCCCGAACGCTCGAACTTCCTTGCGTTCTCCACCGCCCAGGAGTACGAGATCTATGCACTGGCCGATACATTTGACGAGTTGTCAACTGACCCCTCCTTTGATCAAAGTGATCTGTTGCCCCTCGCAATGATCACGGTGAACGTGGTGGAGAATGTCTCAACACAGCCGTAGTCTCTTCCTCCCGCTTTTGCTGATCCTCCTGGCATTGATGATCGCCTCGGGGGTATACGCGGATGGAACAAGGGTAGTGCAGGCACATGCCAGTCCGCCTCGCGAGGCAGGTGGAGCCATGGTTAGCCTCCGCCCAACGCTTGATCCGACTCGGAAGCCGCTCACCACGCAGCCAGTTGAGACGATTCGCGCCGAATTGACGGCTACTGTACTGGCTTCGTCACCGACTCCCTCACCGACTCCCACCGCAATGCGACCAACCGTCACACGCACGCCTAGTGCCATTGCCACGGTCACCCCGACGAGTCCACAAGTTCCCCACGTAGGGGCCTCCCCTTCCTCCGCAGGATCGCTCTCTTTGCTCTGGATCGGGTTCTTCTTCTGTGTCGTAGGGCTTGTCTTCAAGTGGCTCAGTTCACAACGTTCGTAGCACGAGGCTAGCGTTGTTCAGCAGGCTGAAGAGCAAGGCTCAATGCGAAGATACGTGCGCAGCAAGTTCGGTGCTTGTGGCCGCAGGTTCAGCCGACGTTTTAGCGTGCGAAGAGATGGTTGGTTGGCGCAGGGACTCTTGTGATCGCTTATAGCGCACGGCCAGCGGCCACTTGCCCCAGACAAGCAATGAGTCGAGGCCAGCAGCATTTTTGTTTGCCGAACGTCGCCAGCGATAGCCACGCCCATTAAAAGCTGTCAGGTTCTCTTCACCCCAGACGATAACGCACGTGCGGCCATTCATCCGCAGTTCATGAAAAAGCCTCAAAATGTGCGTATCAGAATGGGTAAGGGGCAGAATAACATAATCAGGCATCTTTTCTGTCACCTGATAATAGGCTTCTTTACTATCTTCTATGATCTTGAACTCAACCAGAATGCGCACAGCCTCAAGCAATGAGCTATTCTCATCGCTTATTTCACCAACAAAAATGGCTATGTAGGCACTGTGTATCAAAATACTCTTCTGCTTTCTTCTCTCACCCACATACGTATTATAGCATATAACATCCCCAGAAAAGAAGCTTTTTGCGTTGGTCAAGTGTGAGGTTTTCGGGGCAATGTGCAGGATCGTTAGGCCTGCTGCCACCCCCCCCCCAGTTCGCTAGCGGGAGGAGCTGGGAGGGAGGTTGGCTCGGTCGCGGGCGTAGCCCGAAACCGAGCCAGGTGGGCATTTGTTTCTTTTATACAATCAGGCCGTGCTGAGATTGGATCTTCTCACTCTGGCACGAGGGCCAAGTGTCGCTTATGATGGAATGTAATGTGCATGGGCAAATTGCTTGTCCAGACCCGCGCAAGGAGAGATCGACATCGTGGTGCGCCAGGTACGCGTGATAGTTGTCGACATTGCAATGGCGCAGACAGTCGCAATCAACGGTTCAGCCCTTTCTGTATCTCGGAAGACATACAGAGTCCCCGGGGTTGACGTTTTCTCGTATCTTCTCCCGTCCATCGCCCATCAGGGCATGTCGTCAGTGCATTCGCGCCGTGTCGCGCCCCAGTATTGTCGCGCCGCCGCGTTGCGCAGGTTGGATCGCGTCCGCAGGACCCTGTCCGTTCTGTAGCTACACAAGGAGATTGGCTGTATGAGTATGACCGCTAAGGACGTTCTCAAACTGATTAAAGACCATGACATCAAGATTGTCGACACCCGTTTTACCGATCTTTTCGGTGCATGGCAGCACTATTCACTGCCTGCCTCGCGGTTGACCGAAGATATGATGGAAGAGGGTCTGGGGTTTGACGGTTCATCAATCAAGGGTTTTCAAGTCATCAACGAGAGCGATATGCTCATGGTGCCTGATCCCAGTTCGGCCTTTGTTGATACGACGCTCGGGGTGCCGACGCTGGTGCTGATCTGTGACATTATTGATCCGCTTGTCCGCGAACCCTATTCGCGTGACCCGCGCAATGTTGCCAAGAAGGCCGAAGCTTATCTCAAGAGCACTGGCCTTGCTGATACGGCCTACTTTGGCCCCGAGGCTGAGTTTTTCCTCTTTAGCGATGTGCGCTTTAGTCAGGCGGCGAATCACGGCTACTACTTCGTGGATAGCCCCGAGGCAGTGTGGAATACCGGCGCAGAGGTTCCTGGCGGCAATAAGGGCTATCGCATTCGCCACAAAGAGGGTTATTTCCCTGTGCCGCCCACCGATACCCTTCAGGATCTTCGTTCCAAGATGATCTTGAAGATGATGGAGTTTGGGATCGATATCGAGTTGCACCACCACGAAGTGGCCACAGCCGGGCAGTGCGAAATTGATATGCGCTTTGATACGCTGGTCAAGATGGCTGACCAGTTGCAGAAGTACAAGTATGTGGTGCGTCAGATCGCACGTGAGCATGGCTATAGCGCGACCTTTATGCCCAAGCCCCTCTTTGGTGACAATGGATCGGGTATGCACTGTCACCAGAGTCTCTGGAAAGATGGCGAGCCGCTCTTCTTTGATGAGACGCAGTATGCGCTGCTCTCGAAGATGGCGCAGTATTACACTGGCGGCATTCTCAAGCACGCCCCGGCTCTGCTGGCGATCTGTGCGCCTTCAACCAATAGCTACCGGCGTCTGGTTCCAGGCTTCGAGGCTCCGATCAACCTGGTCTATTCGGTACGCAACCGTTCGGCGGCCATTCGTGTCCCGACCTATTCGTCGTCGCCCAAGTCACGCCGCATCGAGTTCCGTGCCCCCGATGCCATGTGCAACCCTTATCTGGCCTTTGCTGCGATGATGATGGCTGGCTTGGATGGGATTATGAACAAGATCGAGCCGCCTGCGCCGCTTGATGTTGATATCTACGAGCTATCGCCCGAAGAGAAGGCCGATATTCGTGGTACGCCTGGTTCGCTGAGTGAAGCGCTGGATGCGCTTGAGGATGACTACGAGTTCTTGCTCCAGGGTGGCGTCTTTACGCCTGACCTGCTCGAGGCGTATATTGATGCCAAGCGCCGTGAGGCTGTCTCCATTGCTCTGCGCCCCCATCCCTATGAGTTCTCGATGTACTACGACGCATAAGCCGCGGTTACAGACGAACACAAAAAAGGCCAGCATTGCTGGCCTTTTTTGTGTTCGTCTGTAACCGCGATTTATCTTACTTCAAGAGCGGGTGTGTGTCCGACGCGACACGCCAATCACCATAATCACGCCAAGGGCAAGCGTCGTGATGCATACATACAGCACGGCGGTGTAGGTGGTGAGCAAGCCTTGCAACACCAGCGCCCCAAACGCGGGAATCATCCAGATCGTCCAACTAAAGACACTCATGACTCGACGGTCGGTAATGGTTAAACGTGAAGCATTCTCAAGCATCAACGTGGTGGCTGCCCAGCCGATCAACCCGATCAGGATACTTTGCAGGTCAGATAACATTTCCATGGTTGAACCTCCGCTGCATCGTTGCAGTTTCTTTCCCGGTTCAATCATAGCAGACTAATTGGATCATTTCAACAAATACAAGCACGATGAAGTGTACAAAATGCACAACTAATGGCTTTCTGAGGTGATATGATTGGTTGTGAGACAACAAAGAGGTGGCAGGCTCGAGCCTGCCACCTCTTTATACTCGCTTGATGAAAGCAAAGCTTACTTGGCTGGAGCGCGGCTGACACCACCGGAAGGAGGAGCAGGCGGGGCCATGCCCGGGGTTGGGGTCGGGATGAAGTCAGGATAGGCAGCCATACCGTGTTCGCCAAGGTCGAGGCCGAGTTCCTCTTCCTCTTTGCTGACGCGCAGACCGATGGTGGCCTTGATGCCATAGAACAGCGCACCCGAGAGTACCACGGTCCAGACACCAACCGCGACCACACCAATCGCCTGAGCGATCAACAGGGCCATCCCGCCACCATAGAAGAGGCCAAGCGTGCCCGTGTTGCCTTCGATGGCGGCAAAGAGACCAAGCGCCAGCGTGCCCCAGACGCCATTGACCAGGTGGGCAGGCACAGCGCCGACCGGGTCGTCAATCTTCAGCGACTCAAGCCAGGAGGTCGAGAAGACCAGGAGCGGCCCGGCGACCAGGCCGATGATCACGGCACCCACTGGCGTTACAAAAGCACACGCCGCAGTAATTGCCACCAGACCGCCGATGACACTGTTGAGGGTCAGGGCAGCATCGGGCTTGCCCGTGCGGATCCAGGTGAGAATGACAGTGGCAACAGCAGCAGCAGCGGCCGCCAGGGTCGTATTGACGGCAACCAGGGCCACCGCATTGGCATCAGCCTGTGACGAGAGCGCCAGCTGGCTCCCAGGATTGAAGCCGAACCAGCCGAGCCAGAGAATGAAAACACCAAGACCGACCAGCGAGACGTTGTGGCCAGGAATTGGCTGCGATTTGCCATCTTTGGAGAAGCGGCCAATGCGTGCGCCGAGCACAATGGCTCCCATCAAGGCGGCCCAACCACCGACGCTGTGGACGACCGTGCTCCCAGCGAAATCGGTAAAGCCAAGATCGGTCAGCCAGCCTGCGCCACTCCACACCCAGTGAACCACCACCGGATAGATGAGCACGGCCATCACGGCGCTGACAATCAGGTAGGACGAGAACTTCGTGCGTTCGGCCATAGCTCCCGAGACAATTGTGGCTGCGGTACCGGCAAAGACGACCTGAAAGAGCCAGCTTGCCAGGATTGGTACGCCACCAGCCTCAGTTGCATCATAGCCGAGGAAGAACTGATCGATACCGATAAAACCACCTGCTGAAGCACCATAGGCAAAGCCCCAGCCGATCATCCAGAAGGTGAGCGCTGCGATGCAGAAGTCCATCAAGTTTTTCATCAAAATGTTGACGGCATTTTTTGAGCGCGTCGCCCCTGCTTCCAGCAAGGCAAACCCGGCCTGCATGAAGAAGACAAGGAACGCTGCCAACAGCAACCACATCGTATCAAGTGCAACTACCATCTCTTCCATTCTGAACACTCCTTAAACAACATATGCAGCTTGTGACCAGTTCGGATGCGTGAAACTTATGATACATACGAGAGAAATCCATCCGGTCGACTTCGGAAGTACGCTACTCAGCGATAGTTGTGTCTCGTTAGAGCAGCTCACCCCCGGCGCTGCGACGTTGCAGAGCGGGTAGCGAACGTAGTACTCACCCCCTTACGCATGTTGGCGCACATGGCCTGAAATATCTGTCTTCTTTGGTTGCTAGATAGTAACCATGTTAACAGAATGCTCCGTTGCATCAAGGGTCAAGGCATCCAAAATCATTCGAACGAAAGCTGGATCTTTTGTACAAGTCATTCATGTTGACTGCACACAACCGTATCCAGACGCGGTACAATAGAGACAATGGTGGCGAGCTACGTCTGCTTGCCGGCAAGCCCGTATGGGCAAGGAGCACGTGCCATGGCAATGGTGATGGCAACCTTTACTGACCAGGCGCAAGCCCAACTGGCGGCGTCCCGTTTGCGAGAGGCTGGTTTTGGTGAGGTGACGGTCGGGATGAGTGACGATGACGCTGGTGCGTACCTTGGTCTTGGCGAGACGGTTGAATGGTTTCGCATCAAGACCATTCTGGTCTCGACCCTGGGTGGGATGGTGACCATCGGTGCGCTCGGTGGTCTGCTCGGGTTGATTTATGGGGTCTTTCCCGAGAACCGGAATATGGGTGTGCTGGCAAACTTTCCGACGACCCTTGCCGTCGCGCTGACCTGGCTCGGGGTTGCCCTGGTTATTGGCATTGTCCTCGGTTTTCTGGCTGGCATTCCGGTTGCGTATCTGCTGGGCAGCGCGGCCGAGAAGGCCGCTGCGCGCGGTGAAATTCAGCGCCGACCGTTGGTGTCGGCCAGTGCGCCTACCCCTGAGTCCGTTGATACGGCGTTTGCTGTTATCAAGACCTGCAGTCCTTTTGAGATCGCTCGCGTCGAGCCTCCGACCGGGCTGCGACGGATGACGGTACGAGCGTAGGCTCCCAGGAGGGGCTGTTTTAACTTGCTCAAAAACGCCAGCTACGCTGGCGTTTTTGAGCAAGTTGAATCTCCCCTGTTTGGGCAATCACGCTAGCTATGGTATGATCATGCTGGTTCCGGCTTACCCCAGACAGAAGGGTAGCGATGAAGATTTTACTGCTTGCCCCGTATCCTCCTTTCCCACCGCGTAGTGGCGGTGCTTTGCGCGTCTTTCATCTGGCTCGCGGCCTTGCGATGCATCATGATCTGACCTTGCTGACGTTTGCTCCCAATCAGGCTGCGGCTGCTGCACTGGCGCCGTTGCGCGAACGTTATAGTGTGGTGACCGTGCATGGCCCTCCCCCGCGTTCGATGCTGCGCCGTGCCGTGACCACGCTGGCTGCACCGTTGCCCGATATGGCCCTACGGAATCGTAGCCAGCCGTATGCAGAGGCGCTGAGCCGGTTGTTGGCGGCGGAACATTATGATGTGGTGCAGGCCGAGAGTATCGAGATGGCTCATTATGCGCTGATGGCCCGCGATCTGACGCAGCGGATCGTGCTTGATCAGTTCAATGCTGAATATCTGTTGCAACGCCGCGCTGCGCTTGCCGATCTGAAGGGCGGTCTCGCGCTCCCACCTGCCAGGCTCGTTGCCGGGATCTATTCGTTGGTGCAGTGGCGTAAGTTGTCGCGCTATGAACGACGTTTGCTGCGGGCGTTTGACCATATTCTGGTGGTCTCGGAGCAGGATCGCGCTGCGCTGCAACGCCTGGTGCCTGCGGCTGCGTCGAAACTGGCGGTTGTTCCCAATGGTGTTGATACGGCGCGCATCCGTCCTGGGGCCGTGCGGGGCGATCTTGGTGCCTCGACCATGGTCTTTGTGGGTGCGCTTGACTATCGACCCAATCTTGATGCCCTGCGCTGGTTTACCACTGAAGTTTTGCCTCTGCTGCGCCAGAAACGTCGCGGGGTGCGCCTTTTGGTTGTTGGCCGTGCCCCGGGGCGTGTTGTGCAGACACTGGCAAGCGATGAGGTGGAATTGGTGGGTGAGGTGCCCAGTGTTGCCCCGTATATTGATGGGGCTGCGGTCTTTGTTGTCCCGATGCGCATTGGCGGTGGCTCGCGCCTCAAGTTGCTCGAGGCGCTCGCGATGGAGGCACCAGTGGTGGCTACCTCAATGGCGGTTGAGGGAATTGCCGGGCTGCGCAATGGCAAGCATCTCTTGATTGCGGATCGACCCCAGGCCTTTGCCGAGGCAGTGATCCGCTTGATGCACGATCCCGAACTGGGACGGACGCTCGGGGCCGCCGGGCGTGACCATGTAATCAATCACTATGATTGGGATGCAAGCATTGCCTCGCTGAATCAATTGTATCAGCAGGTGAGTGAACCAGTAGCCAACGAACGGAAACGACGATGACAGCTTCCAGGCAGCGCCGCCCGGCAGATGCGTTGCCAGTGGACACGCCACTGGCTCCGGTTGTATCCGCAGATGAGCTTGCGACCCTTGAACGGGTGCAGCAACGGATTCGCTGGTTGTCTACGCTCATTGTCCATCATGCCAATTATGTACGCCCAAATCATGATGGCACCAAGATTGGTGGTCATCAGGCTTCTTCGGCTTCGATGATTTCGATCTTGACGGCACTCTATTTCCACTATTTGCGCCCTGGCGACCGTGTGGCCGTCAAGCCCCATGCCTCACCGGTCTTTCATGCGATCCAGTATCTGCTTGGTCAGTTGCCCGAACACTATCTGCCGACGCTGCGCGCCTTCGGTGGGTTGCAGGCCTATCCGTCGCGCACCAAAGATCCTGATCACGTCGATTTTTCGACGGGTTCGGTTGGGCTTGGTGCGGTGGCGCCTGCGTTTGCGGCCCTTGCCGGGCGCTATGCGACCGCCCATTTTGGCGCACCCGATACCCGTCGTTTTGTCGCCCTTGTCGGTGATGCTGAACTCGATGAGGGCAATGTCTGGGAGGCGATTCTTGATCCGGCCCTCGCCGGTCTTGAGCATCTGCTCTGGATCGTTGATCTCAATCGGCAGAGCCTTGATCGGGTCGTGCCTGGGATTCGGGCAACTCATCTCAAGCGTCTTTTTGCCGAGAGTGGCTGGCGTGTGCTAGAGGCGAAGTATGGCCGTCGCTTGCAGGCGCTCTTTGCCTGTGAGGGTGGCGCGACGCTTCGGCAACGCATTGATGAGATGCGCAACGAGGAGTATCAGGCGCTGATTCGGTTGCCGGGGGCGGAACTTCGCCCGCGTTTGCTTGGCGATGATCTGGCTCTGGCTGCGTTGCTGGCTGATGTTCCTGATGCTGAATTGCCGCAGATCCTGGCGAATCTGGGTGGTCACGATCTCGAAGAACTGCTGGCAACGCTGGCTCAGGCTGATGAAGCGCCGCGTCGCCCGACGATCATTTTTGCCTATACGATCAAGGGGTGGGGGTTGCCGATTGCCGGGCATCCGCTGAACCACTCGCAGTTGCTGACAACTGAGCAGATCGAGACGCTCCGTGAAGACCTTGGCATCAAGCCTGAGGCGCTCTGGGCTGGTTTTGAGCCTGCTAGCCCCGAAGGGCAGTTGTGTGCTGCCGTTGCGCAGCGTCTGTATGGGCCACGCGAGGCGTCTTCGGGGGCGCGTGAGCGGCTCGCAGCGGTGGTGGCGGCGATGCCTGATGATCTTGAGGTACTGGCGACTGGGCAGACAAGTACGCAGGAGAGTTTTGGGCGTGCGTTGATGCGACTGAGCGAGGTGCCGGGGCTGCGTGAACGCATTGTGACGACCTCGCCGGATGTCTCGGTGTCAACGAATCTTTCGGGCTGGATCAATAAGACCGGGGTCTATGCGCCCACCGAAGAACCCGATTTCGAGAGCGCCGAGGTTTATCGGTTGCTCCGCTGGAAACGCGGGCCTTCGGGTCAGCACATTGAACTGGGCATCTCCGAGATGAACCTGTTTATGCTGCTGGGCATGTTTGGGTTGAGTCACGAGTTGCTTGACGAGGTGCTGCTACCGATTGGCACCGTCTATGACCCATTTGTGTGTCGGGGGCTTGATGCTTTGATTTACGGGCTCTATGCGGGGGCAAAGTTTGTGGTAGCCGGCACGCCTTCGGGGATTACGCTTGCCCCCGAGGGTGGAGCGCACCAGTCAACCGTCACGCCTTCGCTCGGGATCGAGTTGCCCAATTTGCATAGTTTTGAGCCTTGCTTTGCGGTTGAATTGGTCTGGACGCTGCTGGAGGGGCTAACGCAGTGTTGTGATCGCGAGCAGGGCCGGGCGACCTATTTGCGTCTTTCGACGCGGCCACTTGATCAGGGCTTGCTTGAACCAGCGCTGCAACGGCTTGGGCGGGCCGAGTTGCGGCGTCAGGTACTGGCGGGTGGGTATCGGCTGATAGACCGCCGTGATCATGCCGATCATCCTGCGGCCCCGGTCTTGCAACTGGCGGCAGCGGGCGCAGTTATGCCCGAAGTGGTGGCGGCGGCTGAATATCTGCGTCGCGAGGGCGTTGCGGTCAATGTGCTCAACCTGACGAGCCCGCGGCGGCTCTATGAAGCCTGGCGTGCTGGTGATGACCTGACCTGGCTGCTTCCACCAGATGAAGCTACCGCACCTTTTGTGACCGTCCATGATGCTGCGTCACACGCACTGGCCTGGCTCGGCAGCATCTATGGTGCGCCGGTTCTTGCGCTGGGCGTGGATACCTTTGGTCAGTCGGGTACACGTGATGAGCTCTATCGAGCGTTTGGACTTGATGTCGAAGGCATTATCAAGGCGGGTTTTGAGGCGGTTGATCGTATACTGGTGCCCACAGCAGGGTGGTAGCCATTTCTCAACACCCTGTAGAGCGCATGAAACCATTTTCCTGATCGTGGCTGTGACTGCCGGGTGTATACTACATAGCATCCAGTGAAAGGCAGTGCGGCCATGAGCATTGATCACTATCCTAATCGCATCCAGGAACCATCGGGGCGCTTTCTCGAAATTGCTGAGCGTGAGGTCGGCCGGATCATTCTTGACATTCATGATGGCCCGGTGCAAAATATCTTTGCCGCGCTCTCACAACTCTATGTTGTGCAACGCCGGATGGTGCAAAGCCCTGATCAGGCCCCGGATGAGCTCGAACGGATCAGACGTAGTGTGACCTTGCTTGAGCACGCCCTCAATGAGATTCGTACCTTTATGGGTGCGTTTCGTCCACCTGAATTTGAACGTCGTGACCTGGTTGCCATCCTTGAAGGGTTGGTGATCCAGCACGAGGAATTGACGGGTAATTCGGTCTGTCTTGAGCTTGAGGGTGAACTGCCTTCGGTGCCTTTGCCCGTGAAGATCAGCTTCTATCGTATCTTGCAAGAGGCGCTTTCGAATGCGGTGCGCCATGGCGAAGCCGATCATCATACGGTGAGCCTGCGTTGCAAGGGTCAGAATGTGATCATGGAAGTACGCGACAATGGCTGTGGCTTTGATGCCCCGTCGGTGTTGCAGCAGGCGCTTACTGGTCATTTCGGGTTGCAAGGCATGCGTGAACGGGTGAGTCTGCTCGGGGGTACCTTCATGATCGAGAGTAGCCCTGGCCTTGGGACGTGTGTGCGGGTTATCGTGCCATGTGGTGACAATGATCAAAGTCTTTCTTGCGGATGACCATGCGCTTGTCCTTGAAGGTCTGCGTTCGCTGATCGAGAGTGAAGGCGACATGGAGGTTGTAGGGACGGCCAGTGACGGTGATCAGGTGCTCGAACGAGTTCGTGCGCTTGCGCCCGATGTGGTGGTGCTCGATCTTCAGATGCCGACCGTTGGTGGGATTGCGTGCCTGCAGAGTATCCGGGCGGCGAATGTGCCTGCGAAGGTGTTGATTCTCTCGGCCTTTTATGACGGTGATACGATGCAATCGGCGCTTGAGGCCGAAGCCGATGGCTTTGCGCTCAAAACCGAGGCCCCACAACAGACCCTGGCCTGTATTCGTCAGGTCTACCAGGGCCAACTTGTCTTTCCGCAGGCGGCCAAGCGTTGGTTACGGCAACACCGCCAGCGCCCCAGCCCGGCCTCCGATCTCTCCGATCGTGAAGCCGAGGTCTTGACCCTGGTGGCGCAGGGGTTGACGAATACGCAGATCGCCCAGCGCCTTCAGGTGAGCGATAATACAGTCAAGTTCCATCTGCAGAATATCTACCAGAAGTTGGGTGTGAGCAACCGAACCGAAGCAGCTGGTATCTTCTTCAAGCTGCGTCAGGAAGGTCGGCGGTGAGTGCGTATGTGCTCTTCTTCGGTGCTGTCGTGTTGCTAATCGGGCTGATTGGCCTCGTCTGGTATGCCTGGTTCACATTTGTGCGCCGGAGTCCCGCTGAGCAAGAGCATGAGCGGGCGCTGGCGTCACTCAACGATGCCCAGGCCAACCGGTTCAGTGATGAGCAACTGACGCAGGTTCCCGACACGGATACCGCCTGGCAGACGATGGTGCAACGAGGGAACGCACCGCCACGTCGCACAAAACGACGACGGCGTTGAGTTCATTCTTCGTGCCCCCCAAACCCGCGCAGCGGGTTTGGGGGGCACGAAAGATTCTTACACCAGGGCTGGTGCCTCATTGCCCACTTCTTCGATCGCACGACGGACGTTGACAAAGAAGAGCAAGACAATGCCGGCAATGAAGAAGACCATCAGCGAGATGAGGGCAATGCGGTAACTGCCCGTCATTTGGAAGGCGAGACCAAACAAGAGCGGTGCAAGCCAACTCGTGCCACGTTCGCTGATCTCGTAGATGCTGAAATATTCGGCTTCCTGCCCCTTCGGGATCATGAGCGAAAAGAGCGAACGACTGAGCGCCTGACTGCCCCCGAGAACGACGGCAATCGCTGCGGCAAGCAAGAAAAATTGGGCTGGCACCCCGGCGGGCATCACATAGCTATAGGTGACCACAACAGTCCAGATCACGAGACTGAGCATAATCGCCCTTTTGCTGCCGATGCGCTGCGCTAACCAGCCAAAAGCGAGGGCACCAAAAAAGGCGACAAACTGCACCATCAGGATCGCCTGAATGATCACGCCCTGGGGCATACCGAGCTCTTCGGCGCCAAAGAGGGCGGCCAGCGCAATGACGGCCTGAATGCCATCGTTATAGAGCAGGTAGCCCAGCAAAAAGAGCAGCGTCTGGCGATAGTGCCGCATCTGGCTAAACGTATGGGCCAGTTGTTTGAAGCCGATCGTCAGGTAGCGCTCGCCGGGGGGCAGGCGCTTGATAGCACCACGGGTACGCAGGCGGATCAGCGGCATAATCGTGAAGATAGCCCACCAGAGACCGGCAGAGGTGATACAGATGCGGACTGCTGTACTTTCGTCGATCCCCAGCGCCTCGGCATTGGTAAAGAGGATCAGATTCAGGAACAAGAGCAAGCCGCCGCCAAGGTAGCCCATGGCCCAACCCCGTGACGAGGCCCGGTCGCGGTTATCGGGGCTGGCAATTTCGGGCAAGAAGGCATTGTAGAAGACAATGGAAGCGCCAAAAGCGAGATTGGCGATCAAAAAGAGCGAGCCACCAAGTATATAGCGTTCGCCCTGAAGGAAAAACATGCCCATGGTGGCAAAGGCCCCGATATAGGCAAAGATACCGAGCATGAGCTTTTTGGCACGCGAGTAGTCAGCAATCGCCCCGAGGATGGGCAGGAAGAAGACCTGGAGGAGCACTGAGAGCGAGACGATATAGGCGAAATAGGAACCGGCTGCGACTGGAATACCGAGCGGATAGATCATTCCATCGGCATCGGCTGCGGCTCGGGCAATTGATGTGAGATAGGGGCCAAGAAAGACTGTCACCACCGTGGTTGAAAAGGTCGAGTTGGCCCAGTCATAAAAATACCAGCCAACCAGTTCGCGTCGATCATCAATGGGATACTCGGTTGTGGCCGTTTGCTCGGCGCTCATAGAGACTCTTTCTGCTCAGATGCATTAACCTCCAGCACGAGCGCAATCCTCGGGAGTCTGCGACCCCATCATACTTCTGACGCAAGATGCCAGCAAAGCTGGCATCTTGCGTCAGAAGTATCTTTCCTGGGGGCTGCAGGCCCCCAGAAAGCACCCCTATCCCATCACGTTCACCGGGTTGAGTAACCCTGGGTGTTCGCGGTTAGCGGTGGCGATCGCCTCGGCGGAACCAACGACGGCAATGATACCATGATCTTGCACGGTGTCGAGGATCTCGGCGAAGGCACGGAAGTCGGCTTCGGTCGCATTGAGGATCTGTTCGCGCAGTTCTTGACGGTAGGCGTCGGTAATGCCATTAAGGTGGCGCATCATGGCGGTGTAGCCTTTGGCGTCGGGCAGTTGGTAGCCGTCAATGTCGCCAATGGTTCCGATGATGCTGCGTTCGATCGCCGTCGCATCCATTGCTACCGTGCGCAGATAGTCGCCGGCATGGTCATAGACAGCAAGGGTTTTGAGCAGATGTGGGTCACGATATGAGACAGCCCCGAAGATGCCCGTACTACGTTCAAAACTGGCTCCGACCCCATAGGCACCGCCTTGAACACGCACTTTTTCGAGGTAGTAGCCGATATTCATGAAGCGGGTAATGGCACTTGCGGCGCCACTGACCTTGAGACCCAACGGGTAGAGGCTTGCAGCTTTGGCGACATAATTGACTTTGGCGGGGACGATCAGGCCTTCACCGGGGCCTGCCTCGGTGATCGGCCACAGGGCCGGTTCGTAGGTGGTGGAAGGCAATGCGCCGAGGAAGGCGGCGAGGGCCGGTTCCACCTGGCGCTGATTGGCTTCGTCGAGCGTCAGATTCGCCACCATCGTGCTGCGGTTGATCAGGCTGGTGCGGATCAGTTCGAGATCGGCGAGTACACCCGGCCAGTCCTCGTCGATGCGTTGCACCAGTTGACGGACAAAGAAGAGGGCGCTGATGCCACCGAGTTGCTCGTCGGCCCATTCGGCAGGGGCGAGTCGAGCGAGAATGCGCTTGCGGGCGAAGGCATTGCCACTTGGCACAAGGGCTGACTCGCGCATGGCCCGACTGCGGGTGGCGATCTGGCGGAACCGCTCGCGGTCATTGAGGTTGACGGTTAGCAGAATGTCCCGCATTAGGGCGAGCATCGCCTCGGTCTGGGCGACGGTCGCCTTGCCTCGGATCACGAAGTGCCCCAGCGGTTCGCCGGTCTGGAGATGGGTTGAGGTGCTTGTTGAGGCATAAATGCCACCGGTATCGCGTCCGATGCGCTGGACAAGGCGCACAAAATCCTCGTTGGCGGTGCCCATCTCGGTCAGGGCGCGGGCGAAGAGCGGGACATAGCCGAGCAGGTGCGCTGGAACCGCTCGCAGATCAAAGGTGAGATCGAGATAGACGATGCCGTTGGTAAAGAGATCGTGATAGAGCAGGGGCACTTCAGCGCTGGTCAGTCGTGCCGTTGGGATCGTTTTGCTCTGACGATCTAGGTCGCCCAGGGTCAGCGTGGGAATCCGGGCGAGATCTTCGGGGCGATCCGGGGTCTCTTGCAAGATCTTCAAGGCCTGGGTGTCGGCAATAATTTGTTCAAGATCCTGGTCGTTCAGGGTCGCCTGGACGGCGTCGAGCCGAGCGCGTTCTTCGGCCGCATCGCGGGCTGCCTGTTCGGGATCGGGGCGCAGCATCACTCGTACCCGGTGCGTATTTTCGAGCAGGGTGCGCCGGATTAGATCTTCGAAAATTCGTTCGCCGTTGGTCAGGGCAGCCTTGATCGTTGCCAGCGGTGTCTCGAAGCGCAGCGGGGCCAGCGGGTCGCCATCGTAGAGCCAGGTATCGAGCGCCCGGAGCATGATGCTCAGCCCGCGAGGGAAGCCGCCGGTATTATTCTCACGCAGCGAAAACTCGACCGTGTTGAGTGCAGAGGCCAATTGGTCGGCATCAAAGCCTTCGTCGGCCAGGCGCTGCAACGTGGTCAGAACGAGATCCTCGATGGCCGATGCATCGGTCGGATCAATGCCTTTGAGCCCCACCGAAAAGGTGTGTTGCCGTAGCCCATCGTTATAGCCCCCGCCGGTCAGGCTATCGCCGAGGCCCGAGTCGGTGAGTGCCTTGTAGAGCGGTGCGGCTGGCGTGCCGAGCAACAGATAGCTCAGCATTGCCATCGCGAGGACACGGGTTTCGTCGGCTTCTTCACCGATCATCCAGTTGATCGTCACCATCCCCTTCTTGCTGCTCTCTTCAGAGGGTGCCGTATAGGTCTCTTCGACAATGCGAGGCTCGGGGAAGCGGGGTTGCAGGGCCACTTCTGATGGGATCGGCAGAGCTTCGAACTGTGCGAGGTACTCGTCGAGCAGTTCGAGGCGGCGCTCGGGATCGTCATCGCCATAAAAATAGATCCGAGCGTTGGAGGGATGGTAGAGCGTCGTGTGGAAGTTTTGGAACGCCTCAAAGGTGAGATCGGGAATGTATTTTGGATCACCTCCCGAGGCCATGCCATAGGTTGTCGCGGGGAAGAGCGCGGCCTGACTGGTGCGATAGAGCAGATAATCAGGTGACGAATACTGCCCCTTCATCTCGTTAAAGACCACCCCGTGGAAAGAGAGCGGCTCATCTTTGCGGGTCAGTTCGTAGTGCCAACCCTCCTGCTTGAGCACTTCGGGCGTGATGCGCGGGAAAAAGACCGCATCAAGATAGACATCAACGAGATGATAAAAATCGGCAAGATTCGTTGATGCGACGGGATAGGTCGTCTTATCCGGGTAGGTCATCGCATTGAGGAAGGTCTTGACTGAACTCTTGATTAACTCAAAGAAGGGCTTCTTAACCGGATACTTACGTGAGCCACAGAGCACGGAATGTTCGAGAATATGGGCAATTCCAGTATGATCGGATGGCGGCGTACGAAAGGTGATGCCAAAACATTTATTTTCATCGTCGCACTCGAGCGAAAGCAGTTCGGCCCCGGTGCGCGTGTGGCGATACAGCCGGGCGCGGGTATTCAACTCGGTGATCTGCTCATCGCGAAGCAGTTCAAAACCGTGGTTACGCGTCATTGCAACCTCCATCGAAAACAAGGATCAGTTTTACGCGACTGGTGACGATGACTGGAACGTAAGCGCCGGATAGAACCGGTTCATCAAGCCAGCCGTCTGCTGGAGCAAGGTCGGGGTTTCGTGGGCAAGGCTGACCAGGCGGTTGTGCATCGGCGAGCCTTCATCATATGCTGCATTGACCCTGGCCCATTTGGGCAAGACATCCTGCTCGATCCACTGCCAGCGGTCGGCAGCATTGGTGACACTGCGTGTCCCGGCGAGCACCGCGAGCGGCCCATAATAGAACGTGAACGAGGCCTGGCTTTCCAGACTGGTGCCGCCTTCAAAGTCGAGCCACGAACCAAGCGAAGCAATACGTCGCCCCAGATCTGACATCTGCTCCATATACCGGGGCAAGACGGTCATTTGCTCGTGGCGCAGCATCGTCACCGCCGCCTGGTTGATCAGGGTGAGGCCTGCCTGATACTCCTGTGGTTTGCAGAGCAAGTGGACGCCTGCGTCGAGCATCCGAAACGCCTCGCGCAACCCGGATTGATCATGTGACGTAAGATTCGCCTCTACGGTATCAAGGCCACCATAGAGATAGGCGAGGTGGGCCCAGCCAATATCATTGAAGATGGCGTCGTTGGCCTGCTTGACCAGTTCGAGGTCAGCGAGCAGTAGGGGGCGCGTGGCGGCATCGTGGAGGGCCAGCGGAAGTGAGAGCATCAGGTTAAAGACACGCACCGCCATCTCATTGTTGGCTGGAGACTGTCCGCTCGCGAGCGCCTCTTTGACGCGCACGGCCTTGTGTGGGGCAAGGAGCATCTCGACCATCGCGAGGCCGACGCCTACCTGGAAGGAGGCAAACGCCGCCATACCGGCCCATTTGAAGAGCCACGGCTCTTGCAGGTACCACCCCGCATAACAGGCGGTAATCGATCGATTACGGGCAATATAGGTTGATTGAGGCGGAAGTTCGTGCTCAAGAATGGCATTCCACTCATCGCGTGTAGGCATAGATAGATCTCCAGGCAAAGATGATCGGTAGGGCAGAACGACACCAAGGCTGTTATGGGTACAGAATGTTATAATTCATTATACGTCAGTTCAGATAGGCTTGGATATTATTTTGATGCAACAATTCCTGCGGCTGCAACAGCATATTACCCCTATTCTCGAGTTGCTTGACGAGGGGTTGCGGCTTTACCGGCGTCATTTGACGCGGTTTCTCTTGCTGGTTGGCATGCTTGCTTTGCCCCTGGGGGCGGCGTTGTTTGGCATGTTCCTGTTAGCGGATCGCGTGAGTGAGGCGGTTGTCGTATTGATGATCCTGGGCGGCACTCTTCTCACCCTCCCACTGAGCTTTTATATTATGGGCGCCCTGAGTCGTGCGGCGGTGATGGCGGTTGCAGGTGAGCCGGTCCGTCTGCGTGCTGCGCTGGCGATCAAGCCGCGGCATCTGGCCGGGATGGGCTGTTATGGCACGATCTTTCTGATAGTCGCGAGTACGATGATGAGCATTGCAAGCCTGGCGTGCATCTTTCTTGCCTACCTCGTCGTCTTTGTTGGCATTATCTCGGCGGCGGCCCTGCCTCTCGGTGGCGGGGCGATTGAGCAGGCGACGGCTGGCTTGCTGGTGATAGTAGTCGTGCTCATCTTTATCGCCAGTTATGTGGTGAGCCTCGTTGCGAACGGGGCGGTCTATAGCAGTACGATCTATGCCTTGCAGCCGTTTGTGCAGGATCAGATCGGGGTACGTGCCGCGATGCAGCGGAGTCTCGATCTGGTGACCTATCGGTTGGGGCAGAACCTGTTGATGTTTTTCTGTGCGAGCCTGGTCTTTGGGGCGGCAGCGTTGGCGACCACACTGGCAATCGGGGTGCTGGTGCCCTTGCCGACCTTTTTTTTGCTGGGGGAAGAGTCGGCGGTGGCCCAGGCGATCACGGCGGCGGCCTGGGTTACGGGCCTGGCGGCGGCGATTCCGTTGCTGCCGATCTGGATGGCCCTCTTTTACCAGCAGCGGCGCATTGCGCGACGTGGTGAAGACCTCGCCGCTCGGATTAACAGAGTCGCCTGAGTGATGGTACAATAGAACATCATACAGGCGTGCTCCAGTCGTTCCATGTGTTTAGCGCAGAGTTCTATGCCCATTGCTTATCAAGAGCCTGAAGCGTTTGTGTGCCCCGACTGTGGTGCCGATTTCGAGGCACCAGTCTGGCTCATTCTTGATGCCCAGGAAGTGCCAGAAGCGGTTGCGGCGTTGCTTGAGGGCACCCTCAATCTGGTGACCTGCCCGGCGTGCCAGCGGCGTGGTCCCGCCGGTGCGCCATTACTTTTTCACGATGGTCTGGCGCGCCGCGTGATTTTTGCGCCTGCACCGGGCTTGCCCGAGCATGCCTGGGGTGAGCAGGCCCGCGATTTGCATGCAGTGCTGGTTGGCTCGATCCCTGAAGAAGCGCGCCGCCCCTATCTGGCGGATGTTGATATTGCCCAGGATCTGGCCGGTATTGCCCATCTGTTGCGTCGGATGAAGCGTCGTCCGATGGCGCCTGCGCAGGCCCAACCAGCCGAGGCACCTGTTGCGCCACTTGTACGTGAACCACTTGTTGAGGCGCAGGCGCCCCCGCCAGCCGATGAGCAAGATGCTCCTCCACTGTTGCTGGCGGTCGAGGCGTTGCTGGGGGCCAATAGCGCCGAAGAGCTTGAGCAGGTCGTGGCGCAGTACCCCATTCTCTTTGATCCGACCACTGATGCGGTGCTCAACGAACTCGCTGAGGTTGCCGTGAATCAGCGTGCCTTCGAGATTGCCGAGAGTCTGCGTGAGGCGCGGGCTTTGCTCGCCCGGATGAGCCAGCGCCTCAGCGTTGCTCTGCCGCCCTCTCTCGTCGCCGGTGAGTCTGTCTCCCCTGCTCCGCTCACCCATGTGCCTGACGAGGTGCTCCAGGCGTTATTGCAAACCCAGAGTGCCACAGAAGTTGCGCAGGTTGCGGCACAGTATCCGCTGCTGTTACAGCCAGAGATTGATCAATTGCTGGCAGAGCGTATCGAGCAGGCCCTTGATGATGAGCACGAGCGCCTGGCGCAGGTGCTCGAAGATCGCCGTGAGGCTCTTGCTCAGGTGCGTGAGCAGGTTGCTGGTGGGCCAGGTGAGCTTGATGAGGCGATTGAAGCACTCTTGCTGGCCGATGGGGCTGACAGTCTTTCGCAGGTGCTGGATCGCTACCCGATTTTGCTCGAAGAGATTGCCTTGCAGGCGCTCTGGCAATTTGCCGCCGAGGCGCGTGCCGTTGATGATCAAGACCTAGCCCGCTATGCCATCGAATGTCGTGAAATGTTGCTTCGTGTTCGTAAGGGACTGAATTCGTCGTAAGCAAGGAAAGATGCCATGCTCAAACGCACGCCGCTTTTTGCAACCCATGTTGGCATGGGTGCTCGCATGGTCGAGTTTGGCGGCTGGGAGATGCCGGTACAGTATAGCGGGATCATCAATGAACATATGGCGGTACGTCAGGGGGCGGGTCTCTTTGATATCAGTCATATGGGGCGTTTTATGGTGCGCGGGCCGCAGGCCGAGGCTTTTTTGCAGTATGTGGCGAGTTGCAATGTCGCCGCGATTACGCTGGGCCAGGCCAATTATGGCTTGCTCTGTCAGCCTGACGGTGGCATTGTCGATGATATTTTCATCTACCACCTGCTCGATGAATATCTGGTGGTGGTGAATGCGTCGAACCGCGACAAGGATTGGGCCTGGTTGCAGCAGCATTGCGTCGGGTTTGACGTTGAGCTTGAAGATCGCTCCGAGCGCTGGGCGATGCTCGCGTTGCAGGGGCCTGCCGCCGAGCAGTTGCTTGCTCAGGCTGAAGACTCAACCACCCACGATCTGACCCATCTGCCGTTTCACGGGGTGGCGCTGACGACGGTCTTTGGACAGACGGCGCTGATTGCGCGTACGGGTTATACGGGTGAAGATGGCTTCGAACTCTTTTTTGCGGCGGGTGCAGCGCCCGAGATGTGGCAGCGCCTGCTGGCCCTTGGTGACGTCAAGCCGTGTGGCCTTGGGGCGCGTGATAGCCTGCGTTTTGAGCCGTGCCTTGCGCTTTATGGGCACGAGATTAGCGCGACGATCAACCCGTACGAGGCCCGCCTTGGCTGGGTCGTCAAGCTCGATAAGGGCGATTTTGTGGGGCGTGAGACGCTGGCCGCGATCAAGCAAGCGGGGCCAACGCGTCGCCTGACCGGTTTTGAACTGGTTGGCAAGGGCGTTGCCCGTGGTGACTATGCCGTGCATTCGGTGGAAGGTGAACCGATCGGTGTTGTGACCACTGGCATGCCTTCACCAACGCTCGGCAAGCCATTGGGGATCGCTCTGGTGCCGACCGCCCTCAGCAGTGAAGGCAGTGCCTTCGATGTTATCATTCGCGACCGCCCGGTTCGTGCGCGTGCCGTGAAAATGCCGTTCTATAAGCCGCGCTATAAGAAATAAGAGGAGACCATGAGTATCAGTATCCCAGGCGATCTTCGCTACAGCACGTCTGACGAGTGGGTGCGCACCGAGGGTGAGGAAGTGGTGATCGGGATCACCGATTATGCCCAGGATGCGCTTGGCGATGTGGTTTATATCGAACTGCCTGCCGTAGGTACGGTATTGATCCCGGGGGAATCGTTTGGTGTGATCGAGTCGGTGAAAGCCAGTTCTGATCTCTATGCGCCGGTCGGTGGCGAGGTTGTGGCGGTGAATAGTGACCTTGAAGCCAATCAAGAACCGATTAATCAGGATCCCTATGGTGCCGGATGGCTGTTGCGCATCCGCCCGTCAGGTGAAGAAGAGCCGTTGATGGATGCGACGGCCTATGCCGCCTATTGTGAAGAACGAGCCCACTAGTGGAGCAGAGCATGTCCCATTATATTTCGATTACCGCGACGGAACGCGCCGAGATGCTCAAGGCGATCGGAATTGCGTCAACTGATGACATGTTTGTTGATGTGCCGGAAGCATGGCGTTTCCCGGCCCTTGATCTGCCCGCGCCAATGTCTGAACCAGAATTGGTACGTGCTCTGCTCGAGCGGAGCAACAAGAATGCGCATGTCCATACGCACAGTATCTTTCTGGGGGCAGGTGCGTACAACCATTTTGTGCCGACGGCGATTGACCAGATCCTGCGTCGTGGTGAGTACTATACCTCGTATACCCCCTATCAACCTGAAATTAGTCAGGGAACGCTCCAGGCGATCTTTGAGTACCAGAGCATGATCTGCTCGCTGACCGGGATGGAGATTGCCAATGCGTCGCACTACGATGGTGCGACGGCGCTGGCCGAGGCGGCGATCATGGCGCTCAATGTGACCCGCAATCGGCGCAAGATCGTCGTGGCCCGCAGTGTCAATCCGCAATATCGTGCGGTGTTGCGCACCTATCTCCAGGGGCTCGACATTGAGGTTGTCGGTGACGAGACGCCGGGCAGCAGTATCGACGATGCGCTGGCTCTCGTGGATAAGCAGACGGCCCTGTTGATCGTGCAGAGTCCTGATTTCTTCGGGCGGATGCACGATCTGCGTGGTCTGGCCGACAAAGTCCAGGCCCAGGGCGCGCTCCTGTGTGTCCATTTCGACCCGATTGCGTTGGGGCTCTTTCAGACGCCCGCTGAAGTGGGGGCCGATATCGCGACCGCCGAAGGGCAACCGCTGGGTCTTGGGCTCAATTTTGGTGGGCCATACCTCGGTATCTTTACCACGCGCCAGAAGCATGTCCACAAGATTGCCGGACGCATTGTTGGTGTTACCAAAGATGTTGATGGGCAACTGGCCTATGTGTTGACCCTGCGTGCGCGTGAGCAGGATATTCGGCGCGAGCGGGCGACGAGCAATATCTGTACCAACCAGGGCCTGATGGCGCTTGCCGCAACGGTCTATATGAGCCTGATGGGGCGCCAGGGGATGCGCAAAGTGGCCGAGCTTTGTTATCATCGGGCGCACTATGCCGCCGAGGCGATTGCCCGGTTGCCTGGATATCAGGTTGAACCGGGGACGTTCTTTAAGGAGTTTGTGGTGCATTGCCCACGACCGGTGGCCGAGATTAATGCGGCCCTACGTGAGCACCAGATGATTGGTGGCTATGATCTGGCTGAGGATGAACCGACGCTCGGCAACGCAATGTTGCTCGCAGTGACCGAGATGAATAGCAAAGCAGAGATTGATCGCCTGGTGGAACTGCTTGGTCAGTTTGATTGATGCCGACGAACGTTGGGTGTCTGGACAGGCCTCATGCTTGTGCACAGAGGCCGAACTCAGGTCAATCGTTGCCCATGCCTTGCCGGGGGCAGGGCTGCTGAGCACGCAGCCCTTTGGTGAGCGAACCCACTCTTGCGATGGCACTACTGAGAGGTGAAGAGGTGACACGATGAGTACGCTCACGCGCTTACTGACAGCTGAAACCTTTGCCCTTGTACCTGGTTCACGACATCAGGAACTTGTAGCTGGAGAGGTTATTGATCAGGTGCCGCCTGGTGGTGTGCATGGGGTTGTGGCCGCTATGCTTGCGGCCCTTTTGATCCAGTGGAACAGGCAAACCAACCAGGGTTTTATTGGCGTTGAGTCGGGGTTTGTGCTTGCGCACGATCCGGACACGGTGCGCAGCCCTGATGTCTATTACGTTCGTGCCGAGCGATTGCCTAAGAATGGCCTTCCCGAGGGCTTTTGGCCTTTTGCGCCTGACCTTGCCGTCGAGATTGTGTCACCTCATGATACAGCCGATGAAGTACAAGCCAAAGTGGGTGAATACCTGCACGCTGGTACGCTTGCCGTCTGGATGGTCTATCCGACGACGCACCTGCTGGTGGTACATACGCCAGATGGGCTGGCCCGTACCTATGGCCTTGAGGCAACGCTAGATTCTGTTGCATTTTTGCCTGGTTTTGTGTTGCCGATCAACGCTTTGTTTTAACGGGGCAATCATCGAGCGCCCTGGTGCCAACGATACGTGTGAAATAAGGAGAGCTACGTGGATACGTACGAACCACATATTTATGAACTTTCGGCTCTGGGCAAGCATGGCACTAACCTGCCGCGCCTGGATGTACCCGAAGCAGCGTTGCCGACCGCATTGCTGCGGCAGGACGGGATGAATGACTTTCCCGAACTGACCGAGCCTGAGGTTATGCGGCACTACACGCGGATCAGCCAGCGCAATGCTTCGCCAGATACGATGATGTATCCGCTGGGCTCGTGTACGATGAAAGCGACGCCCAAGTTACACGAGGAAGTGGCCCGTTATGCGGGGTTTGCGGCGGCGCACCCGTTGCAAGACGAGAGTCTGAGCCAGGGCGCGTTGCAATTGATGTACGAGTTGCAAGACTACCTTGGTGAAATCTCGGGGTTCGAGGCGGTCTCGTTGCAACCGGCGGCGGGCGCGCAGGGCGAATTCACGGGCATTCTGGCGTTCCGGGCGTATCACCTTGATCGCGGCGACGATGATCGCACCGAAGTGCTGGTGCCCAACGCTGCGCATGGAACCAACCCTGCGACCGCCGCGATGGTCGGGCTCAAGGTTGTCGAGTTGAAGAGCGATGCCCGGGGCAACGTGGATATGGACGATCTGCGGGCGAAACTTTCGCCACGTACGGCCGGCTTGATGCTGACCAATCCCAATACGCTCGGGCTCTTCGAGGATCAGATTGTCGAAATTTGCCAGCTTGTGCATGACGCAGGTGGCCTGATGTACGGGGATGGTGCTAATTTCAATGCAATTCTTGGTATTGCAAAACCTGGCGAACTTGGTTTTGATTTTATGCACTATAACTTGCACAAGACCTTCACGACCCCGCACGGTGGTGGTGGTCCTGGCTCAGGGGCCGTCGGTTGCACGGCAGAACTTGCGCCCTTCTTGCCGGGGCCACGGGTACGCCAGACGGCGAGCGGCAGCTACGAACTTTTTACCCCCGAGAAGAGCATCGGGCGGATGAAAGCTTTTCATGGCAACTTTGCGATGCTCGTGCGGGCGTGGACGTACATCCGCACGCTAGGGGCGGCAGGGTTGCGCGAAGTGAGCGAGATTGCGGTTCTCAACGCCAACTACGTTCGGGTCAAACTGAAAGACCTCTACCCGCAGGCTGTTGACCGTATCTGCATGCACGAGACCGTGCTCAAAGGGCAGATTGCAGGTGCGCAGGGTATTCGCACCCTCGATATCGCCAAGCGGTTGATTGACTACGGGTTCCACCCGCCAACGGTCTACTTCCCCCTGATCGTGCCCGAAGCACTGATGATTGAGCCAACCGAAACGGAAGGCAAACGCACCCTGGACATCTTTATCCAGGCCATGCGCGACATTGCCCGCGAAGCCGTCGAGACCCCCGACGTCCTGCATGACGCCCCGACGACCGCACCAGTGCGCCGACTCGACGAAGTGAGGGCCGCCCGCCAACCAATTTTGCGTTACAACGCCGCAGCCTTTGCGCAGATCCTCAACGAGCGGTAGCGGATGGGCAAGGCTTGGGGGCCACAGGCCCCCAAGCCTTGGTTTTAGGCCGCTAGCCCTAACGCCTCTATCCCCCACTTTCCCCACTTAGCGGTATAATAACTCAAGCGTATCTGGACGATGAGCTCTCCCGGCAGATACCATCCATGCCAGAAACAAAGTTGAGCCAGGGATTAGCCGTGATTCATCTGAAGAACGGCGTGCGGAGCACGCGATGAGCCTCTATCGGAGCCGCCACGCTGCGGCGCGTTTTCTGCCCGGCATGTTTGTGCGTTTTGTACAAATGTATGTGCGGCCGCGCATCAGTGGGCTTGAGTATCTTCCTCACGAGGGTGGGTTTGTCATTGCTGCCAACCACCAGAGTCACGCCGATACGGCCGTCATTTTTGCAAGTCTTCCTCCCGATATTCGGGCGCATTTTGTGGCGGCAGCGGCTCAGGACTATTTTTTTCAGGGGGGGCCGCAGCAATATTTTTCCCGCGTGCTGTTCAATGCAATTCCAATTGCCCGCGATCGCCGCGGTGGTCAGGATCCACTTCGCCATGCGGCGCGGGCGCTGCGTGAAGGGTATGCGCTCTTGCTCTTTCCTGAGGGGACGCGGAGCAAGGACGGCTCACTGGGGCCTTTTCGGGCAGGCATTGGCAAGTTGCTGGCTGATTTTCCGCAGATCCCGGTAATTCCAACCTGGATCGGCGGGACTACCAGGGTCATGCCCAAGGGTAAGTTTGTGCCCCGCCCGGTGCAGGTGACGGTTCGTTTTGGTGAACCGCTACATGTCGAGGCGCATCCGCGGATGCGGCGTTCGTGGCAGACTGCTGCTGACCAGATTCGCAATGCGATCCTTGCCATTGGTGAGTATCCTCCCGAAACGCCTGATCAAACCGATGATTTTGTCCAGGATGATGAATAACCAAGAGGAGTTTTGTGCATGGCTGATGCAAAGAGTCTTGTCGCCCTGTTTGAGGCGATGACCGAGAATCTTGAGCGCGATCGCCCCGATCTCAACCAGCTTGATCGCGATGATGGTGATAGCGGCGACAATATGGTCAATAATTTTCGTCTGGTTACCAGTGCGTTGCAGCAACAGATCAATACTGGTGCTGGCAGTGACCTCGGAGCCGCGCTGGCTCAGGCGGCTCAGGTATTGCGTGACAATGGCAAAGGGGCGACGGCACCGATCTATGCTCAAGGGCTTGATCAGGCCGCATCGAATCTGTCCGGGCGCTCGGATTTTAGTCTCAATGATCTCCAACCGATGCTTGAAGGTCTCCTGGGTGGTGCTCAGCAGTCGAGTGGTGCGGCTCCCGGCCAGGGTACCCTGCTTGATGTCTTGTTGCCCGCGATTGGGGCCTTCAGTCAGGCGAAGAAGAAGGGCGATGGCGATCTCGATGCGATCCTCACGGCGCTGCTCGAGGCGCGTCGTGCCGCAAATCATACGGCTCAATCACCTCAAGGGCACGGGCGTGGTTCGGGTCGAAATACCCAGGGTGAGATCGATCCTGGCGCGGCCGGTGCGGCCTCGTTGCTCGAAGGTCTCTTTGGGGCTTTGCTCAAAGGTGCCTTGAATCAGGGTGGCAATGCGGCCGGCTCCAATGAACCTGCTGCACAGCCAGCAGCGAGCGGCAACCCGATTTTTGAGATGATTGGCAGCCTTTTTCGTCCGAAGGGGTGATTTTGTGGGCTGCGCCGCCAAACCCAGCTTCTTTTGCTAAAAAAAGCCAGCGCAGCTGGCTTTTTTTAGCAAAAGAGAGGCTTACTCTTCATGCACAAGCCACGCCCGCAGCGCCGCTTCATGCCCTGGCAAGAGCGGCAAGGCGGCGATGCCACTGGCATAGTGTTCCGCTTTGCCTCGCCCTGGATAGAGCAACGCGACGCGCTCGACGAGGCGTTGCCCTGCGCTGTTCCCGATGGCCCCCAGATAGCTGTATCCGTCGGCCAGGGCGTCGGCAGGCACTCCGCCACTGGGATCAAGGCGATATTTGGCGTCGAGCAGGCTGATCCGGGGCAGGCCTTCCGGCGGGGTGCTCTCAAGCGCAAGATCGGGGATGCGCGTGTGCCGGTCGAGTGAGCGTACGTTGGTGCCGTCAGGTGGATAGCGAGGATGATAGCGCAAGGTCAAGATGTTCCCATCCTCGTTTGCCAGCACAACAAGCGCCGTTCCTTCGGTCAGTGTCAGCCCCTGCTCGGCGGCATCGTCGTTCCACAGCGCCTGGCTGATCAGCGTATGCCCTGGCAATTCAAGCAACGTGAGCGCGACACGCACAGCGCACCATCGCTCGTAGAGGCGGGGTAACTGGCTGATGGGCAGGGTCAGGGTCGCTGCGTCCCAGGTGATCAGTGGGTGTCGCCGGAGCCATTGCCAGACGCGGGCGACAATGCGGTAGTCGGGGTCGCGCTGCATGCGCGACGTGAGTCCGCGATAGGCTTGCAGCGGAGGCACCTCGGCAAGCAAGGGCAGTGACCGCAGTTCGCGCAAGCGTTGCCGGGCTGACTCCAGGGCTGGCGTCGGGTTGATCAGGCTCGCCAGTTGACCAAGGCGATGCAGCAGCACTTCGATGAGCCGTCGCAACAGGCGTGTCTCATAGCTGTCGTAGCTCGCCTCGGTTGCCTCTTCTGGTATGCTGCTTAAGGAAGCTGGCGACAGATGCTCCGATTCAGGCGACGGCGCTGGTGATAGATTGATCAACTCGCCCCGGTGAAGGGCCGGTCTTCGCGCCGTGCCTGGATCGACCGCGATGGTACGCGTCTGTAGGCGCTCGGGGGGGCGTTGGGCGAGGCGTTCCACTGCCGCCACGAGGCGCGGGATTTCGTCGCGACAGAGGGCGTTCAGCATCGCGGTGGCATTCGCGCTCGGTGAAGTTGGATCAGGTTTTACCCCGTGACGCCCACCAGTGAGCGCAAAGACCAAGCGGGGGGCCACTGTTTGCAGATCTTCGAGCAGCAGCGCATAGTGTTCAGCGTCAAGCTTACGTGGCACAACCACGATCTGCGCACGCACCTCTTCGGTGCGACCATCAGGCCAGCGGGCACACACCAGCACTTCATGCTCGCCTGTACTTGCTGGAGCAAGCCAGCGCCAGCGCCAGGCCGGGTCGCCCGGGCGCAAAAATGGCTCCAGAGATACCCCACCAAGGGTCAGGGTAAGCGAAGAAGCCCCGGCTGGTGGCACCGCGTGCAACTCAACCGACGCCCCCTCAACGACGGAATAGGGTTCACGATACATCTGCTCATCAAGCAACAGATCGATAGGCATACGACTTTAGGTGAGGGTAATCGATCGTGGTCTACCACGGTCAAACGTGCAGCCTTGCGCACCGGGGTTACAGTTGCCGCATCCTCCAGCACATGCAGCCAGGCGGCTATCTTTCAGCTTGCCTTTGCGCACCCAGAAATCGATCATTCCCTCGAGTACCCCCACATCAAGCTCAAGTTGGCGACTCAACTCATCGAGCGACACTGGGCCTTGTGTCTCTTCGAGGGCCTGCAAGACTTTTTGCAACATGTGATTCTTTTCTTTCTTTGCCTGGCATAAACGGTTCGTTTCGCTGGAAAAAAGCCAGCGTAGCTGGCTTTTTTCCAGCGAAGGAAGCCGGGTTTGGGGGCCGCAGGCCCTACAAAAAGAACCGTCCCCCCTGGAAGACGATCAGCGCTGCGAGCCAGGCAATCACAAATTGGCCGATAATGCTGACCCACATCCAGCGTGAGCCGAACTCCTGGCGGGCAGCCGCAACCGCGACCATACAGGGTGTATAGAGCAAGACAAAGACCAGGAAGGCGAGGGCCGCGAGCGCCCCGTGCCCGCCGCTACTCGCGTCAAAACCGGTGCGAATCGCCCCTGTGAGGCCATCCGGGGCTTGCTCGTCCTCTCCTTCAGCCAGATTGATCCCGATAATCGAGGGAAGTGCTTTGAGTGCGTCGCCGGTGGCGCTGAGCAAACCGCCGCCGATTGCCAGCAGATCTTCCCCAACGGTCGTTGCCACGGCCTCTTCTTCTTCTGCCCCAGGCACATTGTAGACCTGGATCATCGTGCTCACCACGACTTCTTTGGCGACAAAGCCGGTCAACAGTGCCCCACTCGTCTCCCAACTGCCAAAGCCAAGGGGGGCAAAGACGGGCGTCATAACCCCTGAAACGGCTGCGAAGGCACTCTGGTCAACGTCAGTATCAGCAAAACTGCCTTCGCCGCTGACGGGAAGTGCGAGCAGCAGCCAGACAACAATGCTCGTTCCCAGGATGATCGTCCATGCTTTGCGCAAAAAGGCCGACGTACGTTCCCACATCTGTTGCCAGACGCCACGGAGGGTGGGAAGACGATAGGGCGGCAATTCGAGCACAAAAGGGGACGGCGGCTCATTGCCAAAGAGCGTACGTTTCAGTAACAGCCCTAGCGCAATTGCGAAGAGGATGCCCGTCAGATAGAGGCCAAAGATGACCTGACCTGCGAGAGCGGGAAAAAAGACAGCTGCGATCAGAACATAGACCGGCAGGCGCGCACTGCAACTCATAAAAGGCACCAGCAGCCCGGTCAAAATGCGGTCGCGTCGGTTTTCGAGCGTGCGGGTTGCGTAGATCGCGGGTACCGTACATCCGAAACCCACAATCATTGGCAGAAAACTCTTGCCATGCAGCCCAAGGCTGTGCATCAGCCGATCCATCACAAACGCAGCACGAGCCATATACCCAGAGTCTTCCAACAGCGCGAGGGCAAAGTAGAGTGATAACAGGATGGGGACGAACACCAGAACACCGCCTACACCCGCAATAACGCCATCAATCACCAAGGACTCAAACCAGCCTCCACCGAGGCCGGTCAGCCCAAGCAGGGCCACCATCCAGTTGCTCACCGGCCCACTCAAGACCCCGTCAACCCAGTCAACAAACGGCCCAGAGACGTCTGTGGTCAGTTTGAAGACAATCCACATCAGCGCCAGAAAGATTGGAATACCCAGCCATCGATTGGTCACAATACGGTCAATCCGATCCGACATCGTCAAGGGAGGTGTTGATGGGCGGGTCAGGACGCGTTGCGCCAGATGATTCACAAAGCGGTAACGCTGGTCAACCATCGCCACATCAAGGTCTTCACCATAGGTCGGTTCGAGGATGGCCAGACTCTTTTCAAGGGCCTGCGTCACGAGAGGCCCACCGAGGCGTTCAACCTCGGCACGGAGCACGTCATCGCCCTCTAACAATTGAATCGCCAGCCAGCGTAACGGATAACGCGCAGCGAGCTCAGGGCATTGCCCCAGGGCATCAATCAGTCGTGTCAACTCCTCTTCGATTGGTGGGGCATAGGTAATGCGGAGCGACGGATTCAAGGCAAGAGTAGTCATCGTACAACCTCCTGCGTTGCCCCAACCATTGCTTCGCGTGGAGCGGGTACCAGCTTGGCCAGGATTGCCTTGAGTTCACCGATGCCTTCGCCTCGGCTGGCTGCCATTGAGACAACCGGAATATTGAGTTGCTCACTGAGCACTCGTGGCTCAAGGATAAGACCTCGTGACGCGGCGACGTCAGTCATATTCAACACCAAGATCATTGGTGCCCCTGTTTCAAGGATCTGTGCGGTTAGATAGAGATTGCGCTCAAGATTGGCTGCATCAAGCACATTCACAACTGCATCGGGCCGTCCACACACGATGAAATCGCGGGCGATCTCTTCTTCAGGCGAGCGTGCAGCGAGACTGTACGTGCCTGGCAGGTCGATGATGGACAGGCGTTTCCCGTTCATCACGACTTCACCCTCTTGCTTTTCCACCGTTTTGCCGGGCCAGTTACCGACATGTTGCCGTTTGCCTGTGAGAGCATTAAAGAGCGTGCTTTTGCCCACATTCGGATTGCCAGCGAGCGCAATTGTGAGATGCGTCATGAGCCATTCCTCTCCAGGAAAGTAACCAGCACTTTATGGGCAAGACCTCGCCCTACACCCAGGCGGGTGTCACCAACTGCCAACAACAGGGCACCCCCATCATTATTCAGAATCGTTACTTCTGATCCAGGGGTCAAACCAAGCTCGGCCAGACGATGTGCACTGCGCATGCCGCCGCTGAGTCCGACGATCTGGACACGGGCACCTGTCCCTGCGATCGAGAGCGGAAGCGTTGGTTCAGAGGTTGGATGCATTGACTGACTCCACAATAATAAGGCGAGCCTCTGCTTTGCGCAGTGACAGGTGATACCCTTTTACCAGCAGTTCAAGGGGGTCACCCATGGGGGCAACACCGGTAAGCGTGACCTTTTCCCCTGTGACGAGGCCCATATCAAGTAAGCGCCGTCGGAGGGTTCGTTCGCCACTCACCCGTACAATTCGTCCCTGTTCACCATGCCCGAGTTGATCAAGGGTTCTTTCGCTAGAAACGGCCGTCATTGCGCGTCCTCACTCCTTGTTTGTTGCCGCAGTCAGAGCGGATACGATGCGATCTTTGGGTGTGCCTGTACACTAGAGGTATATCACTTTGGGTAAGGCTAAACAAGTAGTGGCAAGACAACTGTTAGGAGAGAAAAATTCACTATTTAACCATCGGAAAGTATTGTATACTACTTTTGTCTCACTCGATAGTATAGGTTTACCTTATTTTTCTTCTACTGGTGGAAAATGTCAGTTCCACTGACATTTTCCACCAGTAGAAGAGCGGATGTTGAACGCCTTGCTGCAGAGATATCGTATAGCATGCTCCAGGGTAGGAGTGGATGATGAGTGAAAGTATTGAGATGTACCTGGTGATGACGGCGCTGCTCCGCAGCGAGCCGCAGCAGCCAGTACCAGTATCGTTATTGGCGAATAAGCTTGGCGTCTCGCAGGTCTCGGCCAACGAGATGTGTCACAAACTCGATGAGCGCGGCCTTCTTGCCTATCAACCCTACAAAGGGGTGACGCTGACCGAATATGGTGAGGCTCAGGCTCAGCAGATCCTCTCACGACGCCGTCTCTGGGTGATGTTTCTGGTCGAAAATCTGGGGATTGAACCGGAAGAGGCCGATGATCTCGCCTGTCAGCTTGAACATATTACGTCGGAACGGCTCGTGACGGCGCTCAAGGCGTTTCTCGAGCACGCACCCGGGGCGAGGCAGCGTGCGTTTGAGGCTGTTCCTGTGCAGGATCTAACCCATTGTACGGCAGGTACGCGCGGTGTCGTGGCGTCGGTCGCCACCGATCCAATGGTTGCCTCGTTTTTGCGTGCTCAAGGTCTGGTACCGGGGATGCTGGTCGAGGTGCTGGCGATCAGCGCCGAAGGTGCCGTCCTCGTCGGGCTTGGCGAACGCCACGTCGCGCTTGCCCCTTCAATGGCGTCGCAGATTATACTCGCTCCGCCTTCAACTGATCAGAGCTCACGCCATCGTGCCTGGGCCCGTTGCAGTGCCTACTGGTCGTGTCCACACAGTGACGCCTGTGATTGTGTCCTCGACTACCAGGTGCAATGATAGATCTGGAGCGGGGTGGCAAACCGTGGATCGGGCAGGGCGGCAACTTCTTTACATGCTGCAGCCAGCGTAGGATCATGCGAGATCAGCGGGAAGGCCTCTTCGTGGTTGACCAGGTACGCTGGCCGGTGATGCGCAAGGGCAGCAAGCGCCGCGTCGCGGTAGCCGCCTCCCTCGCGAAAGATCGCGTTCACCTCGGGCTGGATCAGTCCGGCGAAATCAATCATGTGGCGTTGACTGTAGTAACCAATGACCCCGATTTCGAGGGTGCCGACATGGGCGTCGGGCTCGGTATTGGCAGCCAGCCACTCGCCCGCAGCGCGGTACGCGGGAATGCGTAGATCAGGATTGCGTGCGGTAAGGTTGACGATGCTACCATAACCAGCCAGGGCGAGCACGATCAACCCTGTTGCTACGCTCAGCCCCATTCTTCGCCCCCCGACACGCTCCCCAAGCTCAGCCAGCAATTGGATGCCCAGTGCCCCGAGGATGGTCAAGCCGGTCATCACCGGGCCAAAGTACCAGAAATAGTCGGTCACCCCCAGCAGACTATAGGCCAGCGCGTGAGCCAGTGACCATCCGGCAACCAGGGCCAACGGGCCACGTTTCCAGAGCGCCTGGACGCACCCGATGACGATGAGGACGGCAAAAGGCCGCCACGGCATCCAGTTCCAGAGGCTGCCCAGGCGCAGCACCAGGCCCGCCAGATAGCTGCGCCCACCTGGAATATCGGCCTGGCTCTGTTTGGCCCCCAGCGTCACCGGCAAAGGCGAGCCAAAATACCACCAGGCAGCCGCCACAAAAGGCAGGGTTGTCAGCGCCACAACCGCCCCAAAAGTCAGCGCCGGACGCACGCCACTGCGTCGCAGCAAGATTGCCCCGGCCATCACCACGGCCAACCCCGCATCGGCGCGGGTCAGGGTCGCCGCCGCGAGCAGCACCCCGGCGAGCCAGGGCCGTTCGCGCCAACTCGCCTCGAAGCCCCAGAGTACCAGCGCCAGAAAGAGCATCGTTTCGGCCCCGAGCGTATTGATCAGCAGCGGCGTCAAGGGAAAGAGCAGTGCTGCCGCCGCTCCGGCGACGGGCATCCCCCCCATCCGGCCCATCCGCCAGAGCGCCACCGAACCTGCGCCGAGACTCAGCGTGCCGATCAGATTGCTCACGAGCGGCAGATCTGCCCCGACCATTGCAAACGGCACCAGCAGCAACGCATAGAGCGGAGCTGTTGTACTGAGCACCCGTTCACCAGGATTATAGACAAACCCGTTGCCGTTCGCGAGATTGACCGCGTAGCGATAGGTAATGAAAGGATCATCAAAGCCGGCATCGCGGAAGATCACAAAGAGCACCGCAGCGCTCAGAAGCGCCCAGGCGAGGATCAGCCGATCAGAGAAGGTAGACTTCGCGATGCTCATTGCAACGCCTTTAGACGCTGATAGATCAGCAAACCGATCACCAGCCACAGCCGGAACGAAGGCGGATAATGCCGTCCATAAAAGGAGCGCAGGCTTTCATAATACGCGTCTTGCGCCGCCGGATTCTGTTGCAAACTCTGCCCACCGAGATGGGTAATCGCAATGGTAGGCACATAACAGATCTTCCAGCCATCATGCCTGATCCGCCGACAGAGATCAACATCCTCAAAATACATAAAAAACGCCTCATCGAACCCCTTGACCCTAGCCAGGGTTTCGCGCCGGAGCATCAAACAGGTTCCGGCAACCCAAGCCACTTCAAGCACCTGCGCAACTCCCCAGTCATGGAGCGGGCGCTTCAAGAGCAAGCGCCACAGACCTCGACGCAGCAGATAAGCAGGCGTTGGATCATCACCGAACGCAAACGCCTGTGGCTGACCCTCAGCGGTCAACAGACGCGGACTGCAAGCCCCCACCTCTGGATTGGTCGCCATAAAATGCAGCAACCCCGCGAGCGCCCCAGGTGGCACGAGCGTATCAGTATTGAGCAACAGCAGATAGCGCCCCTGGGCAAGCGCGAGCGCCTGATTATTGGCACGGGCAAAACCCACATTCTGCGCATTCTGGATCAGCGTCACCTGCGGGAAATCAGCGGCCACCATCGCCCCACTGCCATCGTCTGACGCATTATCAACAACAATGATCTCAGCCCGATCCTGTTGAAGATAGGGCACAAGCGTTGTCAAAAGCGCGTGCAGCAGGGAGCGGGTATTCCAGTTGACGATAATGATAGAGAGTTGAAACATTGCATCAGGCTCGCTGACAGACCTTCTGGTAGATCGACTCGAGCGTTGCAATCGTTGAGGGCCAGGCATGGTTACGCAGCACACGTTCTCGACCTGCGCGGGCTAATTGCAGCCACAGGGTATCATCTTGGAGCAGGCGTACCACTGCACGACCAAAGGTAGAAGCATCATCAGCTACAAGCACTTCTTGTTCGTCGCGTACCGCAATGCCTTCCACCCCAATGCGTGTCGTAACGATGGGACATCCGGCTGCCAGCGCATCAATTGCCTTCTTGATAATGCCGCCCCCAACAAAAAGAGGGACGATGGCGAGCCGCGACGACGCATAAAAGTTCTCGATCCGTTCAACTGCACCCGTCACAACAACACCTGGATCGTTCGCCAGGCTTGTAATGGTATGCGGAGGATCGGCCCCGACCACCATTAAACGGGCCTCAGGCACCTGCTGGCGCACATACGGAAACACCTGGTGATAAAACCATAAAACAGCACTCACATTGAATGGACGTTGCATATGGCCCACAAACACAATATCTTTGGATTGATGCAGCTGTAGCGGCAGTTGTAGGAGGATCTCATCGACTCCGGGCAGCAAGACACTCGCTTGCACATGACGCATATGGCTCATCAGATAGTCGTGGTCTTTTTGCGACAGCGTGATGATATGGTCTATCTGAGGATAGATCTTTTTTTCGTAGCGTTTGGCATCCTTGGCATACCAAGATAGCCAGAGCTTACGCACAAAATCCTTCTCGTTGACACAGTCCCGTTCAAGCGTCGTCGACAATACATCAATTGCACATAACACCGTCGCACTTTTTTGCTTGAGCAAGCCCACATACTGGCCCAGTTCACTCCAATTGAGCTGCACAACATCAAAAGTTTCCTGAGCCACCAGGTTCCGCAAGATCGTTGCCAGCTTCGGATGCCAGCCTGGAAAGGTTGCCGGAGCAACGAGGTGGCGTGGCAAATACTGTACCGCATGTCGCCAGTGCGGATCGGTAGGAATCGTAATAACACGGCTACAGATCGCCTCCATTGCCGCAAGGTGGCCTGCTTCATCCTCAGTAATAAGGGAAAGCAGTGAAACCTGATGACCACGTTCAATCAATCCCTTGATCATCTGAAACACATACACGCCACCTGCATGTGCCACACTCGGGTAGGGAAAATAGGGTGTAACAAAAAGGATCTTCACAGCAATGGGCTATTTTCTACCGACAATGATGATCTGACTTCCGATTGATGTGTAATGCAGCAAGCGATCATACAACGGTCGCAGTCCTCGTCCTAGCAGGGGCATCTGTGTTGTTGCTACGACCATGCGATGAACCCAATGCTGGGGTTGTCCACGCACAATTGGCTTGACCGCAATCTTGCGCAGACCAGCTTTCCGCAGGGCCTGCACATACTCAGACTCGAGATAGCTATGTTCATTCACCCCAAACGGAACGGCGGGATGGCGTTGCCGAAACTGTTCATCGCTACTCCACCATGGGCGACGATGATCGCCATAAGCATAAAAGATCCCACCTGGTTTGAGCACACGGATCAAGTTTTTTGTTAATTTTTGCAGATCAAAGGCATGATGCAACGCCTCACGGCAATACACAATATCGAACTTATCAGCTTGCACGGCAATATATTCGCCATCAGCAACAACAGGCTGGATCTGCTGGCGATAGGGCTGAAAAATATCTGCACTCCGCATCATCCCAAGGCCGGCATCCTGACTTGCATTGATGTCAATGGCTACGACGTTGCACCCAGCCTGCGCAAACGCAAATGAAGCGAGACCTCGGCCTGCACCATAATCAAGCACTGTCATACCTGGAACGAGCTTAAGCGCGATGACTGTAGCGCGCCATTCTTCGCTCTTGCAGAAACGTTCGACCGCAACCTCGATCTCCTCATCGAGAAAATTATCGGCAATGATCTGTGCGCCATCGGGCAAACGACGCAAGGTAGCCAATACATCGCCATACCCTCGCACCTCATTCTGTTTAATATGGGCTTCATCCCTCATCATGGATCTTTCTTTCTTTTGCCTCGTACAACGAATCCAGGATTTCGGCAAGCATACCGGTTAAATATTTGCGGTCGTAGTGTGGATAAGCCCCCACCGCTCCTGCCTGATGTGGCTCTTGCTGAAACTGCTTGAACAACAGCATAATTGCCTCGTGGATCGCATCGACATCATCAGGATTCACCACGATTCCTGCGCTCTCCTGCCGAATAAGTTGTGCAGCTTCACCCTCAGGCGGGACAAGCGCGAGCATCGTTTTGCCACATCCCAGATATTCAAAGAGCTTATTGCCATGCGAAAGCTCAATCCCTGGTACATCAGACGGATATTTCAAGAGAGCCACATCAGCCTGAAGTATTTCGCGTAAAGCTTCGTGATGCGTGACAGGTGGACGGAGCACAAGAAATTCATGATCTTGCATTGCAGCGAGTTGGTACTGTATCTCTGGTAGTATATGCCCGATAAATCTGAATTGCATCGCATTGACGAGATCTGTATCGTTGTGGATTGCTTGCAAGGCTGTGATCAAGGGATCTTGCTTTGATGAAGCATACCATGTCCCTACATGCGTAACCGTGAATCTTGCATGCGATTTGCGATCAGGTCCAAGCTGAAGCTTGCTCAAGTCATAGCCATTGGTAAGCGTTACGATCTTTGCTTCTTCGAGGTCTGGCTGCTGACGCAAAGTAAGCTGGCGAATGCCCTCAGTCACAACAAGGACGCGATCAGCCTTTTGCATACACCGACGTTCTTGTTGTACGGCGGCATGGTAGCCTGATGTTGCTTTCGTAAAGCGGTTTTCGCTCCACAAATCGCGTAGATCCATCACCCAGGGTAGCTCAGGATAGCGTTGTTTGAGCCAGTACCCTAATAACTGGGTTCGATGTGGTGGCGATGTTGTGAAAATGGCATCAACCGTGCCAGATTCGATGAGTGAACAGGCCTGTTGATAGGCTGAAAGCATCCATGAGCGCACATTGATCTCGAATTGCACAACCTTTTGCATGATGCTTTTGAGCGAAGAAGGCGCTCGTTGCGTTGTGAGCGCAGCTTGAACGGAACGAGCGCTGGCGGTGTGTTGTGCCATCCTCAACTTTCGCAGCGCGGTAAAAAGTCCGAACCGTTGCATTGTTGTGAAGAGATCATACGTGCGATAGATCGCTTGACCGTGTGGCAGATCCATAAACAGATCGCGATCATACTGTGAGACAAACGAGGTTGTCACAATAAGCGGCTTCCACCCATAGTCTGGCAGATATGTGCAGAACTTGGCGATTCTGATTGTTCCAGAACCAGCCTGAGGAGGATAATAGTAGGTTAGCACCAGCACTTTTCGCACGTTTCGCATAGGAGGGTATCTCAGGATTGACCTCGAGTTGGGCGCGAGGCGACACGATCACGTACTTCCCTGGCAATCGCCCGAACAAAACGATACGTTCGACTGAACACATTCGTGATGGGCATCCAGCGCTCGTTTGCCTGGCGTTCGTAGAGCGTCGGATCAGGCAGCACAAAATCATCGCGTAGCCGGGTCATCGAAGCGCGGGGCCAGATCGCTACCTCATTGCCCAGGTTGCGTTGATGCACAAGTTGCAGCCACATCGGGTCAGTGCGGAGGTTCTTGATTGGCCCGATCTCGCTGAGAAACGTATGATTGTGGCACAAAACGGTACGCGGGTTGTCCGCACGCTCGATCAGGCTGATAAACGAATTAGAGGTGTAGTTCCGTATAAAGAGCCGACGACGCTGCAAATCGAGGGTATAGCCATCAGCAAAATTGATAAACTCAAACGCTTGAAACGCAAATTGACTCTGCAATTGCTCGACAAAACGCCTCGAGAGTGCATCATCATTGTCAAGCCGGGTGGTGATCAAGTAGGGTGTTTGCACATAGGGCTTCACCACAGCTAACAGACTCTCGATCGTGAAGTGCTGCATGTAGATGGGCTGGAAGTTTGACCAGGCTGCATACGCCGCGATCCTGGCACGAAATGGCTCAGGTGTTTCAGCATCAAAGAGCACCAACCAGCGAAAATGTTGACATGTTTGCGCCTGGAGCGAAGGGAGGCAGAAGCGTTCAAACAGCTCGAAGCGATGCGCCAACCATGCCTCATCGGGAGGTTGCTGAATCCATTGTCCAATGCGCACATTGAAGCGGGTCAGAATCAGGTGCTCAAACGGTGCTTCGGTCATACCGATCTTTTTTCCTGGGTTATCGTAGCCAAGATGGTTATGCTTTGCAGCGCTGCTTGGCCAGCACCAAATACCGCTGGTGGCGCGGATGACGGCCAGGTGTGTTCCGCCAATGTCGTGACAATGCGTTCCTTGCTAGCACCAACCACCACATTCCACCCCGCCTCGACCGTCTCAACCCACTCCGTCTCTGGGCGCAGCGTAAGACACGGCACGGCAAAGAAGTAAGCTTCCTTTTGCATGCCACCCGAATCGGTCAGGATCATCCGGGCATGCTGCTCCAGCATCAACATATCCAGGTACCCCACTGGCTCAATCAGGCGCACCTGCGGCGCATCTTTGAGCATCGCCATCACGTCGGCTTCTGCGAGTCGCGCCCGCGTACGGGGATGCACCGGAAAGATCACCGTTTCACCACATTCCACGAAAGCCGCGATGATTGAGCGCAGATGCTCTGGGTTATCCGTGTTGTAGGGCCGATGCACGGTCGCCAGCAGATACTGTTTGGGCGTCAGGCCAAGTGTCTCCAGGATGCGCGAGCGCTGGCGGGCAAGTTCGCCGAACTGCAACACGGCATCGTACATAGTATCGCCGACCAGATGGACGCCCTGGGTGATGCCTTCATGGGCCAGATTGTTCACCGCAGTTTGGGTGGGGCAAAAGAGCAGGTCGGCGCAGTGGTCGGTCAAGATCCGATTGTGCTCCTCGGGCATCGTGCGGTTGAAAGAGCGCAGCCCGGCCTCGACATGGGCGACGGGTACGTGCAATTTGACCGCAGCCAGCGCCCCAGCCAGCGTGGAATTTGTATCGCCATAGACGAGCACCCAATCCGGTCGCTGCTCGAGGATCACCTCTTCGAGTCGCATCAGCATTGCGCCGGTCTGTTTGCCGTGCCCCCCGGAGCCAACCCCCAGGTTGACGTCCGGCTGCGGAATGCCGAGCTCATCAAAGAAGATCTGCGACATCGCGTGGTCGTAGTGCTGACCCGTATGAACCAGATACTCGTGGTGACCGGCCTCGCGCAGCGCCTTGCTGACCGGCGCGGCTTTGATGAATTGGGGGCGAGCACCGAGGACGGTAAGGATGTTCATGCTTCGGATCCTTCGGTAGCATCTCGAAGCAAGGCTTCAAAAACCTCCAGGTCTGCTTGAACAGTGCGCCAAGTGACAGGTAGCCGATCGAGCAGCGCATGCAGGCGCTCGGCATCCAACTGAAATGTATAGATGTTGCGTACGCGGTGACGAAAGGCCAGAAATTCATCCAGCATTTCGACGGAGCCAGCGGAAAGCAGCGCTGGTCGCACACCAGGGATTTCTCGCCCCATTTGCATCAAAAGATCACGATGCCAGCGCTCGCCAACGGGGAAGGTTGGATCGAGTTGGCGGGCAATGGTTTCAAAGATGCGTTCCAATCCGTTGTAAAAGTTGTGCAAACTAAGCGCAAGCGAGTTCAAGAAATGTGTCTGCTGATCGGGGAAATCACAGGCACCCTCCCACGCCGCAGTAGCAATCTGCACCGTGTATTCAACATCCTTGCGCTCACGCATGATGCGGTCATGAAGTGCGTGCAGGTTGACGCTCAAGATCAACCCCTTCCCGTTCAACGATTGTCCAAATAGCGGGTGGACATAACTCGGGATCAACCAGATCGACGACGATCTGATTGTCGAGGAACAAAACGTCTGCCAGCGCATCCCAGTAATGCTCAACCGCCAATCCTTCCACAGCCAGATCAACGTCCGACTGACGATGAAACTGATCGGGGGCGAGAAGCGACCCAAAGACGCGCACGCGTGTGACGCCATATTTTTGTCGTAACAGGTGTGCAGCCTCGTGGGCGACTTCCCATGCTCGCTCGATGCGCGTACTCAAGCGGGGGCGCTGTTGGGTCGCTGCCCGACGCAACCATCGGACGTGTTGTTCATGAAGTGTGTTTGGTACAGGTGGCTCAGTGGATGCAGCCATCAATGCATGCTCCTCGTGATCGTTCAGAAGCCCGCACGGTTCGTCTGGACTTTGCGGTTGTCTTCATCCATCGGGATAGAGACCATTTTACAATATTCCACCCTACCTTCACCATCTCCATCCACGCTATCGTCGGACGCAGGAAGCATTACCTCTTCCAACCGCATCAGCATCGCGCCGGTCTGTTTGCCATGCCCCCCTGAACCAACCCCCAGGTTGACGTCCGGCTGCGGAATGCCGAGCTCATCAAAGAAGATCTGCGACATCGCGTGGTCGTAGTGCTGACCCGTATGAACCAGATACTCGTGGTGACCGGCCTCGCGCAGCGCCTTGCTGACCGGCGCGGCTTTGATGAATTGGGGGCGAGCACCGAGGACGGTGAGGATCTGCATAATCATGGATTCACTGATTTCAGTCCGGTGATTTTAGATAAGACAAGCTGTAATTGATGAAAGATCTGTGCATCATATGCATTGAAAAGAAAAACTTCATGCCAAGCATTTTTACTCAACCGTGCATACATCCAGACCTGAGTAACGCAAGCTACAAGGTATGCAATAGTTGTCGCAAGGGCGGCCCCTGTGATGCCCATGCGTGGTATTAAAACAATGTTCCCTACGATATTAATCACCACAACGATAGCCATATTGTACATATTTAATTCAGGGCGTCCACGTGATGCCAGATCATTCGCTAAGATTCGTACAAGACTCCAGCTTACAATGCCAGGTAGTAAAAAGAGAAGAGGGTTGAGCGTTTCTCTATAGGCGGAGCCAAATAGGATCTTAATCAAAAATGGGGCGATAATGGCAAGCGCAATAGCTCCTGCGGTTGTGAAGATGAGCGTCCAACGCGCAATCAAGGGGGTTAGTTGCTTGCGAACCTCATCATCATTATGGAGTTCTGCCAGGCGCGGGAGCAGTACAGCGCTGATTGACTGTGATAGAAACCATAATTTTTCACTGAGTGATAGAGCAATAACATAAACCCCTGTCATTGCTGGATTCAGCATTAAATTAACAAAGAATAAATCTGCTCGGTAATTGATAAAAGTCAAAATCCCGCTTCCGTGGGCTTTTATGCCATATTTTGCGGCTTGAATTACATATTGTTTGTAATTGATATCTTGTTGTGTCGTTGCCACCTCATCTACATCTGATCTCAGATGGTGTTGAACTAATAGATAATGGATTATGACGTTGATAACCTGAACAACAACTATAGCTACGATGACAGCAGTAATTCCTCCTTTAAATACAAGGAGTAGCGATACGAATCCAAACATCATGACAGGTGAGGAAATGGTTGCCAGATTATAACGACGAAAATCTTGTACTGCCTGAAGCAGACTCCCTAGATAAAATTGCAATAACCCTGGTGGAAAGGAGAGTAGCGCTAACCAAAGGAGCAATGCCGGTATTCCCGGAAAGAGAATATCATCATAAAAGAAGATTAACACGCCCCCGATAAGCATGCCAATACCTGAAAGGCTTATCCATATATAGAGACTAGCCTTAAAAGCAGTATCTGGTGTGACTTCTTGACGTCCTACATAATACACATTGGCTGCACCAATACCTAACTCTAATAGGGTCAAGAGAAATGTTGGGAGGAGCAGAGCAATCGCATACTGTCCATTGCCTTCAGGACCAAGTACACGGGCTATGATGACAACTGTGCCAAGACCAAACAGAAAGCCAAGCAATTGCCGCCCAAGGGTCTGTCCAATATTGCCAGCGATTTTGCCTAGACCCAGTTGACGTGGTGGCTTGTCTTCTTGGGAAACCATGTTATGCTTTCATCTGCACAGGTGTCATATCATCAATGACCTGATGCACGAAGGATGTGTAATTGCTCTCGGCGTTGAAGTGTTTGATGATCCATTGTCTTGCTGCTTGACGTGTCTGGTTATCTTTATAGTGATCATAGGCACATAAGGCACAGGCTATTTCTTCTATCGAGGGTTCGGTTGATAATAAACATCCATGTTCTGGTCGTACCAGTTCTGGAATACCACCGACAGTTGGTGCAATGCTTGGAATGCCATGGGCCATGGCTTCCATAATCGAAACAGGTATGCCCTCAGACGCGCTTGTATTGATCAGTACATCAATAGAATGTGTTTTGAGATAATGTAATACTTCTTGATTCGCAAGCTGGCCTACAAATGTGAAGTTGACATTGCTAAGTTTGCCAAGCATCTCTTTGGCATATGCGATCAGTTCGTCTTGAAGATCTCCTGCCCCTATATGAACCCAGTCTATGCCTACTTCTTGTCCGATCTGCGTTGATGCAAGCGCCAGAGCATCAATGATGCGATCAATTCGCTTTATAGGTATGCAGAACGCAATAGATACAACCTCTATCTTGCCATCTGGTGATGGTGGTGTTACGTCCTGAGCGATGTTGACACCAAGCCGCGCAATGGCAAGGCGATCGTGAGGGATGGCATATTCTTTGTTTAGATAAGCATAACTTGCTTGTGAAATGGTAAAAATTTTATCAACTTTATCTCTGAACTGTCTTTTAATGGGCATATAATGTTCTTTTTGACGTTCTTGATACACATCTGAACTATGTGCTCGTGTAATGACCTTGTGCAATAGATTTTTCTCTTTTAATAACGCGGCCCCATACGTTCCAATATCAAACCAGTAGCTATAACAAACTACGGACTCAGCTTCTGTTTTTTTGCGTTTGTGCTTTAAGCTTGTATATATACGGAGAACGGTTCCTGTCATGCGCCAGGCAAGCAAGATACTATGGAGAGAGCAAGCTCTGTTTTGTTGTAACCAGATAACCTCACGCAGGAAGATTACAGAAAATAGTGCTTGAACAAGCGAAAAGAATTTTCTTGAGGGATTGTTGTGAGCAATGCAGCGATCGATTGACATATTTGTTGGAACCGGTCGCATCTCCCCTTTCGCAAGTATTGGAAGATAAGTGACTTTAACTCCCTCTAATTGACACCAATATTTAATTTCAGTCTCTAAGAATTGTTCTCCGGATCCATAAGGAAATGCACTCGTTAGAATCCAGATTTCTTTCATAGGTCGTTAAGCCTGTTTCGTTGCAATGATGAGCAGGCCATCTTGAAGTAAAGGATATTTTTTGAGGAGTACATTGCGGTATAATCTAAATTTTGATGGGTAATCGGTGAATTCGATCGCTTCGACTTGGTATTGTGCGTCTGTTACTGCTTTTGCTAACGTAAAAGGCGAAAACCAGTACCGATGATCGGTGTTGATGATTTCTGCTTTGTATTGTCTTCGGTTTATTCTTCGGTATGCATTCGGGGTTGTAATAACCAGTCTGTCAAAGTTGTATCGTTTCAGATCGGTCAAAAACACATTGACATTTGATACATGTTCAATGACATCAGCAGCAATGAGAAGATCGTATTTTCCTTCTGGTACCATTGAGGGATGGTAAATATGTGGAAAACCTAGCTTTTGCATCACCTCTATGCCTTCAGGATTTATATCTACTCCTACGAGTTTGCTGCTGCTATGCTCTAATAACTCATGTAAATACGTACCCTCTTTGATTTTGCGCTGAATTAAAATGGTATGATCAGCACATCCGATGTGAAGAACTGATTTGTTTTGTGCAAGTTCAATCAGACGCTTGTTGCGCGAAACGATGCGCTGTTGCCTGGGTATCGGAAGTGACCATCCGTTTGAAAAATGCTCTCCACGAAGGTACTTGTGCGCTTCTTCAGAAATCAACATGATCTTTAGATCCAGGTATGAATGGTATCGACAATCCTGGCTTGCTGCTCCTCCCCCAGCTCCGGATACACCGGGATCGCTAGGGTCTCCTCGGCCGCGTCTTCGCTTGCCGGGAAGTTGCCTACTTCGTAGCCAAGGCTGGCAAAACATTCTTGTAGGTGGATCGGTACTGGGTAGTAAATTTCACAGCCAATCTGGTGTGTTTTCAGGTGTGCCATGAGGTCGTCACGCCGCGTACTGCGGATGACAAATTGGTTGTAGATGTGGCGTCCGTAGCCCGCATCCTGGGGGATCTCGATGTTCGCTCCGGCTGCGCTGAAGAGTTGACGGTAGCGCTCGGCGTTGCGCTGGCGGCTAGCCGTCCATTCGTCGAGATACGTGAGCTTGACCCGCAGGACGGCTGCTTGCAGCGCGTCGAGCCGGAAGTTGCCGCCGATGATGCGGTGATAGTATTTTGGGTGCGCACCATGGCCGCGTAGCAGTCTGATCCGCTCGGCAAGTTTGGGGTCGTTCGTTGTTACCATGCCCCCGTCCCCAAAGCCGCCCAGGTTTTTCGAGGGGAAGAAGCTGAAACAGCCCATGTGTCCAATCGAGCCGGCTCGCCGCCCTCGATATTCCGCGCCGATCGCCTGCGCTGCATCCTCGATGACATAGAGGCCGTGATATTCTGCGAGGCCCATGATTGGTTCCATGTCGGCCATTTGCCCAAAGAGATGCACTGGCATGATCGCTCGGGTGCGCGGGGTGATCGCTGCCTCGATGCCCGCCGGGTCGATGTTGTAGGTCAGTGGATCAATGTCAACAAAGACCGGGTGCCCGCCGAGACGTGCGATCGAGCCGGCTGTGGCAAAGAAGGTGTACGGCGTCGTGATGACTTCGTCACCCGGCTGTAGGTCGATCGCCATCAGGGCAACCAGCAGCGCGTCGGTGCCCGATGAGACCCCAATGCCATAGGTACACTGGCTGTACGCAGCGACTTCCTGCTCGAAGGCCTCAACCTCTGGACCCAGGATGAACTGTTGACTCGCAACGACCCGTTCTATTGCAGCCCCGATCTCCTCACGCAGCGCTGCATACTGGGCCTTCAGGTCGAGCAACGGGATTGGCTCTGGATTTGATACCGTCGTCATAGGCTTGTTCCTGCTTTCAGCAGAAGTTGAGGGGTGCGCCAACCGTTTATTTGGCACATGAAATCATATGTCTAGCGTTTGCTCTTCGGGCCAGTCGAGGCAACGCACGAGGCCCGGTTGCGCTTCGCGGTAGCGCCACCCGCTTATCTCGCACATCATGATACCATTCTCGTCTGGCGGTGGCAAGCGTTGCCCGTGGCGACTCATCCAACCTCGTTGTTTGCCAGGGACGCCGACGATCAGGGCATAGTCGGGAACATTGCCCCGTATGACCGCTCCTGCCCCAATGAAAGCATAGCGCCCGATGGTGGCCCCGCAGACGATGGTGGCGTTGGCTCCGATGGTCGCCCCGCGTCGGACGAGCGTTTGCTGGTACTCGCTCTGGCGGTTGATCTGTGAACGTGGGTTGATCACGTTGGTGAAGACGCACGATGGCCCGCAAAAGACGTCGTCTTCTAGTTCGATGCCGGTGTAGACGCTGACGTTGTTCTGGATTTTGACGTTGTTGCCAATCTGTACGTGTGACGCCACCATGACATTTTGCCCCAGGGTGCAGTGTGCGCCGATGCTTGCGTGGGGCATGATGTGACAGAAATGCCAAATTTTGGTGCCTTCCCCGATGGTACAGGGTTGATCGATGTAGGCACTTGCGTGGGCGAAATATGGGGTCATTTTTTTCTTCTTTGCTGGAAAAAACCAGCGTAGCTGGTTTTTTCCAGCAAAGAAAAGACTCCTGGGGCCGCAGGCCCCAACCCTCCGTCACGGTAACAATGGATGCCGCAGCGGTGGTTCGTTGGTGACGATGGGGGCGTTACGCAGTTGATGCACCAGTTCAATCGATGGTCGCACCTCGTCAATGCCAAAGCCCCCGCCCGCCAGGATGTCTTCGTAGACGCGGGTGTGCAGGTCGGTAAATCCTGCGGTGAATTCAACTTCTTGTTCGTCAATGGTGATTGAGCGGTAGGTTGTTTTGCTTCCGGCCTGGGCCGCAAAGGGCAGGTCGTGATGATCCACCGAGAGAAACCAGCGCACGCGGGCGCGTTCGAGTTCGAGGATGCCCCCCATCCGCTGTGGATCGTTGTGATGAACTCGCTGCTCAAGCACATCGCCAAAAAGCCAGATCAGCAGGTCAAAGAAGTGAATGCCAATGTTGGTGGCGATCCCTCCCGATTTTTCGCTGATCCCTTTCCATGAGATGTGGTACCAGAAACCGCGGGCGGTAATGTAGGTGAGCACAACGTCGTGACGGTGGCCGCTCGGCGCTTGCTGGAGTTGTTCGCGCAGGGCGATCAGCCGTGGATGGAGCCGAAGTTGCAGGATCGTGTAGATTCGCCGCCCACTCTCTTGCTCGAGTTCTTGCAGGGGGTCAAGGTTCCACGGGTTGATCACCAGCGGTTTTTCACAGATGGCGTCGGCGCCAATGCGCAGCGCCGCCCGGCAGTGCGCGTCGTGCAGGTAGTTTGGTGCGCAGATGCTTAGGTAGTGGATCCGTTGTTCTTCTGGGCCGCGCCGCAGTTTTTCGAGGTGACGATCAAAGCGCTCAAATTCAGTAAAGAATCTGACATCAAAAGCATATTGATCAAGAATGCCAACGGCATCATTCGGGTCGATCGCCGCCACCAGACGGTTGCCTGTCTCTTTGATGGCCTTGAGGTGACGTGGGGCAATGTAGCCCGCCACGCCCGTCATGGCGAAGTTTTTAGGCATGGACACCTCCCTGCATGCGTTGTTCGGCCCAGAGTCCGAACATCAAAAGCGCCCAGAGCTTTTTGCCGTGGTTGGCCCGTCCTGCGCAGTGGTCTTCAAAGAGGGTCTGGACGGCGGCCGGTTGAAACCATTCGTCAAGCGCTGGATTGCCAAGCAGCCGTTCGCTGGCCCAGGTGCGGAGATCGTTGCGTAGCCAGTGACTGATTGGTACGCCAAAGCCCTGTTTGCCGCGTGCAGCAATTGCCGGTGGTAGTGTAGCGCCAAAAGCGGCTTTGAGCAACCATTTGGTGGTGCCTCCACGGATTTTGTAGCGCCTCGGTAACTGCGCAGTCCAGGTGACCCAGTCCACATCGAGAAAGGGTGCGCGTGCTTCGATCGAGTGCGCCATCGTCATGCGGTCAGTTTTGGGGAGAAGGTCGCCCGCGAGATAGGTGGCATGATCTGCGGCCAGGGTGCGGTCGAGTTGGCTGTGTGCCTGCGCCGCATCATACGCTGCCGCCAGCCATGCCGCGCTGTCGTGTGCGCCCGGCTCTTCCCGCCAGCGGTCATGGTACAAGGCTAGCTTTTCGGCGTGGTTGAAGTACGAGCCCCAGCGTACCAGCGAGGCTTTGTGGGTGACAGAAGCGAAATGACCAAGACGCTTCAAGCCTGTGATCGGGTTGCGATCTTCTGGGAGCCACGCGGGTTCTGGGATCATTGCGGCCATTCCAGGTATTGCCTGCTGGGTAATCCAGTTTGGGAGGGCGGCATAGGGCCGCAGCCATCCGTCAAGCAGGTAGCGCCGGTACCCGGCAAGGGTTTCGTCGCCGCCGTCGCCACTCAGGGCGACCGTGACATGCTGCCTGGTCTGACGGGCCAACTCGTAGAGCGGTAGCGCGGCCGGGTCGGCAAAAGGCTCGTCGGCGGCAGCGGCGACGCCTTCAATCACGCGCACGAGATCCTCGGGACGAAAGATAAATTCGTAGTGCTGGGTGCCGTACCGTTCGGCCAATTGGCGCGCATAGCCGACCTCGGAAAAGTGACGTTCGACAAAGCCAATTGAAAAGGTGCGCACCGGCTCGCGGGTGCGTTCGGCCATGAGTGCGACAATGATCGACGAGTCGATCCCGCCACTGAGAAACGCCCCGAGCGGTACTTCGCTGATTAATTGACGCTCGACTGCCGCAGTTAACAATGTCCGCGCCTGCTCAATCGCGTCGGCGTCGCTCAGTTCCTCTTTTGGCTCAAACTGGAGTTGCCACCAGCGCTCGATTCGCGGCGGTTTGCCATCTTCTACCACTAATTTGTGTGCTGCCGGCAATTGCTTGATATCGGCGTAAATCGTTAGCGGGTCAGGGGTATACTGCAAGCTCAAATAGTGGTGCAGCGCCACCGGGTCAATGCGCCGTTCCACCCAGGGCGCCGCCAGCACCGCCTTGGCCTCAGAACCCCAGACGAGGCCGTGGTCGCTGTCGTGCCAGTAGAGCGGCTTTTCGCCCATACGGTCACGTGCCAGCAGTAATCTGCGCCGCCGCCCATCCCAGAGCGCAACCGCAAACATGCCCTTGAGTCGCAGCAGCATCGCGTCGCCCCACTCTTCATAGGCATGCACGATCACCTCGGTATCGCTGTCGCTCGCAAAACGATGCCCACAAGTGCGCAATTCTTTACGTAACTCTTGAAAATTGTAGATTTCGCCGTTAAAGACCAGGGCAATCGTTCCATCTTCATTGAACATCGGCTGTTGCCCACCGCTTATATCAATGATCGCCAGGCGCCGCATCGCCATGCCCAGCGCCCCTTGCACCAGGAAACCAGCGCTATCAGGGCCACGATGGATCAGCGTCCCATTGAGCCGCTCGAGCAATGCAGGCTCGACAGGGCGTTCAGGATCACGATAGAGCACGCCGCAAATTCCACACATGCGTTTCTCCACCCCAGATAAGCTTCGTAGGCACTTGACATTTTGCTGCCCTACGTAGTGCCGACTTTAGTCGGCCTCAGCCGACTGAAGTCGGCACTACAAAGGTCACGCTCAAAGGCTCTTTCTGCAACCTTGGCTTAGCGTGACAGTCCTCGCTCAAAGATCGCCAGATAGCGTGCTGCGGCATGTTCCCAGGTAAAAGCGCGCGCACGTGTACGGGCAGCGTCTCCCATCTGGCGCGCCAGGGTGCGGTCCTTCGCAAAACGGCGCAGGTACTCGGTCAGGGCTTCAAGATCCGCCCAGGCGAACCGGAAACCCGAAACGCCGTCGGCAATCAATTCGTCAGTCCCACTCGTCTTTGTCACCACGGCGGGCAATCCAGCTGCCATCGACTCAAGCGTCGCAACGCTCATTCCCTCGTTGAACGACGCAAGCACAAAGACATGCGCAGCAGCATAGCGCCCAGGAATCGCTTCACGCGGCACATAACCAGCAAATTGAACGCGCTGACTCACCCCGGCTTGCTGTGCCTGCTCGCGTAGCGCTGGCTCGGCATCGCCGGTACCAACGAGTTCCAGGACAACATCGTACCCTTCGGCGACCAGGCGGCGCATGGCTTCAATGAGATGGTGCTGGCCTTTGCGCTCAATGAGACGCGCCACGCTTAGCAGGCGCATTGGGCCATCATCACGGATAGGTGCCTGGGGGAACTGGGCCAGATCAACCCCATTGGGAATCAGATCAATCGTCAGCCCAGGCGCAACCGCCAGCATCATTTCAGCCTCACCCTGACATTTAGCCACCAGATGCGACGCCCCATGCCAGATCGCCTTGATCACCGGCGTCAGCACCGGATAGAGCGCCCCATACCGTCGTTCGAAACCAGGAATATCGGGGCCACAGACCCGCACCAGGTACGGTAAACCCGTAAGTTTACGCAGGGCCAGCGCGACCCCCCCGGCAGGCACGGCACTCCACGCAAAAACGGCATCGTAGGGATGCCTGCGCTGCAAACGCAACGCCAGGGGCAGCGCACGTGCCGCATACGTCAGCAACTCGCGGTTACTGGAATGGTGCAAATTCCGGTTTCTCACTGGCACCTTATAGATCCGCACGCGTTCGGCAAACTGCTCATGCTCAACCGCTCGCCCGAGCGCCGACGTCACCAAGTCAATCTGCAACCCTGGCACATCCGCCAGGCGCGCCAGAATCGCTCGGTTCACCGTCCCCGTCCCCCCACCCAACGGAGGGAACTCGTTATTGAGCATGAGAATATGCATAGTTTCGATAAATCTGTCTGACAACGTAGAGTGGCCGGTGCTTGACCTCTTCAAAGATACGTCCGACGTATTCGCCAATGACGCCGATGGTGATGAGTTGGATGCCGGCAAAGAAGAAGACGGCGACGACGAGCGTGGCAAAGCCGGGCGGCGAGAGGCCGATGGTGAGACGCTGGATGGCGTAGCCAATGGCGATGAGGATCGAGAGCAGCGAGACGATGAGGCCGGCGATTGAGATCATGCGCAACGGAATGTAGCTGAATGAGACGAGGCCATCGAGGGCGAGGTAGATCAGTTTGCTGATCGTATATTTGGGCTTGCCAGCATAACGAGCGTGCCGTTCATAGGCGAGTCCGGTTTGCCGAAAGCCAACCCAGCTCCGGATGCCGCGAACAAACCGGTTGCGTTCGGGCATCCCGTTGAGGATGTCAACGACCCGGCGATCCATCACGCAGAAGTCGCCCGCATCAAGGGGGATGTCAATTTGGGCGATGCGCTTCAGGATGCGGTAAAAACTCAGGTAGGCGAGTTGCTTGAGCATGCATTCTTTGCGTTGTTCGCGGATGGCATAGACCACCTCGTAGCCTTCACGCCATTTGGCGATAAAAGCAGGCAATATCTCGGGTGGATCTTGCAGATCAGCGTCCATAATGGCGACCGCCTGCCCATGACTATAGTCCATCCCGGCACTGATGGCGACCTGATGCCCAAAGTTACGCGCCAGATCAACGACTAATACACGCTCATCTTGGCGGGCCATTTCTTGCAACAGTGCGAGCGTCTGGTCGCGGCTGCCATCGTTGACAAAGATGATTTCGTAGCTCAGGCCCAGTGGGTCAAGGGCTGCGATGATCCGTTGATAGAGCGTTGGCAGATTCTGTGCTTCGTTGAAGGCCGGGATCACCAGCGAGAGTTCAACGGTTGGCGGTCGTCGCGGGGGCAATTGTGGGGCAAGAATACTCGTTTGCGCCAGCCCTATGCTCGAGTTGTTGGCCCCTGTCAAAGCCGCCAGGGTGCGGCAAAAGTGGAGGGCCGCTTCGGGATCATCAGTCGGAATAGGTGCAAAGGCGAGCGGGACTTCAGGGCCTGGTGATGTTGGTCTCCTCGTGACAGTCTCATTGACCGTTGCGGTTTTGTTCGCCATATCCCATTTCCTTCCAGGTCTTTTCTCTCTTTGCCTTGTTCTATTATACGTACCTGGAAGAACCAGGGGTGTACCAGAATGCAACCCGTGCTTGTGCTGGGGCAAACGGCCAGCGAAGCTGGCCGTTTGCCCCAGCACAAGCACGGGTTTTTAGGGCGACAGCCCTAGGGCTAAAAAGTTGTCTTGGATGAAACCCTATGGTATACTGAATGCTTGTGAACTGCACTGGCAGCGCTTTATGCTGCTCTGCTTGCTTATTCTGTGGCCTCATCAGTCCCGCGTTGGTGCGGGCGCCTGGTGGAGGTTGATGCTGAAAGGAACGACATCGTCATGTCGCAGCAAACCATGGACGATTTGGCACAACGCTATCTCAAGCCTGCTCTTCCTGAGTTTCAGGTTGGTGATACGGTTCGCGTTGGGGTGAAGGTGGTTGAAGGAACTCGTGAGCGTGTGCAGGATTTTGAGGGTGTGGTGATTCGCCGCCGCAGTGGTGGCTTGAATGAGAATTTTACGGTGCGCCGCATTGCTTCCCACGGGATCGGTGTTGAGCGTACCTTTTTGGTGCATGCTCCTCGCGTTGATTCGATCAAGGTGATTCGGCGCGGTAAGGTGCGTCGGGCCAAGCTCTACTATCTGCGTGGGCGTTCGGGCAAAGCGGCTCGGATCAAAGAGCGTCGCGATACGGTGCGTCGCTAATCTGGTGTTGCTCTATCGCCAGGTGGTGCGGTGGGCTTTTCACGTGCTCTACCACGAGTTTGCGTGGAGTTATGATTTTGTAGCGGCGCTGGTGTCACGTGGGTATTGGCAGCGCTGGACAGCAGCAGCGCTGCCTGAGTTGCAGGGTGTGACCCTTGAGCTTGGCGCGGGGCCAGGCCACATGCAACTGGCCCTTGCGAACCGTGCCGCAACGTTTGGGTTGGATCGCTCGCCCACGATGCTTGCCCTTGCTGCCCGACGTGTGCGCCGGGCAGGGGCAACTCCCCGTTTGATGCGTGCTGATGCCGCCGCGCTGCCTGTCTGCTCGGCGGCTTGTGCGACGGTTTTTGCTACCTTTCCCTCGGAATATATCGTTGATCCCGCAACGCAGGCTGAAATTCGCCGCGTGTTGATGCCCGGCGGCCGGTTGGTGCTGGTGCCGTTTGCCGAACTCGATGCCGGTTGGTATCAGCGGTTGATGGCGCTGGCGTATCGCCTGACGCTTCAGTTCCGCCCACGTGCCGATCACCCATCTGACCAGGGTGTCTCCTTGACCGGATCGCCCGCTGGGACGCCCGAGCGCCTCGAACTGGCCGGGATGGTGCTCTACGGACGCTGGGTGAGGGTCGGGGCGAGTCGGGTGATGGTGATGGTTGGTACTCACGGTCAGGAGGCATATGGCACCGACCTGTGAATACGAACGTGAGCTTGTGGCGCAGGGCTATCAGGTGATTGCTGGTCTTGACGAGGCCGGTCGTGGGTGCTGGGCCGGGCCGGTCGTGGCGGCTGCGGTCGTCTTTCCGCGTGATCTGTTGATGGCCTCGGAGACTCTGCACGGCATTGACGACTCCAAGCGACTCTCTTCGCTTGCGCGTGAGCAGGGCTATGCTCAGGTGAGGCGATGGGCAACAGGTGTTGGTGTCGGTATTGTCCCGGCCTACCTGATTGATGCCTATGGCATCATTGCTGCGACGAGGCTGGCAATGACGGTTGCGCTGTTGCAGTTGCCCTGTCAACCTCACGCACTCTTGCTTGATGCCCTGGTCTTGCCAACGCTCCGCTTGCCACAGCAGCCGTTGATCAAAGGTGACGCCCGCTCACTCTCGATTGCTGCTGCCTCGCTGGTCGCCAAAGTGACCCGCGATCGCCTGATGCAGACTGCGGATCGGGCCTTTCCGGTGTACGGTTTTGCCGCGCACAAAGGCTATGGCACGGCTCGCCATCAACGCATGCTGGATCAACACGGCGCATGTGGGTTGCATCGGCGTACCTTTGCCCCGTTGCTTGCCCTGCACGCCGAGGGAGCCTGACATGCGGTTTCGTACCCACCTGATCACCTCGTTGCTTCTCGGCGCGGTCTGCTATCCCCGGCAGCCTGTCCAGTTTGCGTCTGTCGTGGTCGGTGGTACGTTGATTGATCTTGATCATCTGGTGATCTATGCGATGCGTACTGGTGACTGGAGCATCGTTGGGGCGCTGCGGTATGATCGCTATCGTCACCTGCCGTTGCAGCCAGGTGATCATCGCCCGCGTTATGGTTTTTTGCGCTCGTGGTTGCATCGGCCCCTCTTGAGCCTGCCCCTCTGCTGGGGTCTCGCCTGGCGGTATCCTGCCTTGCGCCCGGTGGCCCTGGGGGTGACCCTGCATTTGATCCTTGATCGTCGCTGGAAGGGTTCTGTGGTACACTGAAGATCAAGCAATGGAGAAGGGAGGCCAGGATGGATGAATTCCTTGATCCGCTGGATTCCCAGCAGGAAGATCCCAGTGGTGAATTAGAGCGGCTTGCTCGTGAAGCACTGGAGGCACAAGCAGAGACGAATGATCCTATTGCGACCCGCCAACGGTGCCAGCGTGTCATTGATCTCTATGCTGGTGGCTGGGTTCAGAATGAGCGTGACAATTTTCATGCCGCATGGGTGATGATTTGTGGTGAAAGTCAGGGCCATTTTAGCCTGGCGCAACTCTTTGCGCGCCGGTCGGCTGAACTTGGTGAAGATCGGGCTTGGACGTTGTGGGCGATGGCGTGGGATCGCTGGCTGGTAGCCGGAGGAAAACCACAACGCTTTGGTACCCAAATTATTAAACAGCACGGACGCTGGTCACTCGGTGTCGTTGATCCTGACATTAGTGACCTCGAGCGTGCCCTTTTTGCTGTGCCCCCACTCTATGTGCAACTTCAGCGCGCCGAACAGTTGCAGCGCCAGGAGAATAACTGACCCGTCAAAACGCTGCGAGGATTTCCGTCCAGCAGCGTTTTGGCGGGTCAGCAGGTCAGACAGTATCACATCTTTGCTCGGTATCAGGAGGCACTTCCTGGAGACCGGTGAAGAGTTGTTGCAACAGATCACGCAATTCATGAACCTGCGGCTGCGAGAGGGTTCGCATGCGGCGATGGACACCCGCATGATGGCGTGGTCGGATCTGGCGGAGTTTTTCCGCCCCGGCTTCGGTGAGACAGATCAGGCTCACCCGACGATCCTGCGGGTCGGGACGACGTTCGACAAACCCTTTGCTGATCAGGCGGTCGACGATGCCGGTCAAATTGCTGTTGTCACAGAGCATGCGACTGCTGATTTCGCTCAGTGGAACCCCCTGGGCGTTGGCATAGGTCAAAATCATAAACTGAGGTACCGTCAGCGCCTCGCTACGTAAATCGTACCGATTGTAGGTCTCCATCATCGAACTAATCTGGCGGATCAGAGTGTACGCCTCAAGTTCAGGAGTGAGCAGTTCTGGTGAGGGTAGCTCAGAAGGCAGACTCATAACGTGACTTTCGTATACTGTTTCGAATGAGACAATTTGAGGAACACTCTTTTGATAGTTCAAACTATAACATGTTTTACCGCACAATGTCAATAAGTCATACATGCTTTGCACAGTAAATCTGTGCAGAATGTTGGACAAGCATGAAACCTTTCTGGGGTGAGGAGGACGTGTATGCTCTCGGCGAGTTCACCAGTGCCGCGTTTTGATCGCATTGTTTCGCTGATCTTTGTGATCTTGATCGGTCTGGGGGTGATTTTTCTTATTGATGGGAATCCTGACACCCTGCGGATTGTGCCGGGAGGCGATCTGCCAACGATTACCCTGTCGTGGTTTCTGGTTGCGTTGCTGACCGTCATTACGAGTGCCGCTGCCGATCTGTTGGCCCGGGCGCATCCACAGTTGCAGACACGTACGTTGCCCGAGGTCAACCTTGGCTTTGTGCGTTTTGAGGTAGTGCCCAACTTCTGGGTGTTGCCCTCGCTGAGTGTGGTTGGCTCGTTTGCGTTCTTTCGCCTCTTTAGCAATGCCTTCGAGGGCCTGGCTTTTGTGCTGGCCCTGGTTGCTGCTGGCAGTTCGCTTTTGATCGTGTTGCTTGCCCAGCATTATGTGCTTGATCGTACGCCCAGGGTCAGTCAACTTGCGCAGGTGGTCTTGCAAGCGGTGGGCTATCTGCTGGCGTTTGGTATCTTTAGTGCGGTGAGTTATACGGGCTATCGTACGCTCTATTCAGCCTCGATGATTGGGTTGACTGGTGCGCTGCTTGCCTATGCGTTGCTGGCGTTTCATCCGCGTACCAGCACGGTGCTCTTAGCGCTGCTTGTTGGTCTCGTGCTTGCTGAGGCGACGTGGGCGCTGAATTACTGGGCTACCTCTTTTTTGATCGCCGGAACAGTGCTGCTGGTGCTCTTTTATGTGGTGGTCAGTCTGTTGCAACATCAGGCTGCCGGTCGCCTGCAGCGCCGGATGTTGCTGGAGTACGGCGTGCTGGGTGGGGCTCTCTTTGTGACGATTGCCTATGTTGCGTTATTGATCTAGCAGTTCGTCGTACCGCTGGCGCCAATGAATAGCCCGCTCGGTCGCGTCGGCACAGGTGTCCAGGTTGGCAAAGATCTGCGCGGCCAGCGGTTCGAGTTCAGGCCCAATTAGGATGAGTCGGTTGAGCGGTTGCTGGTGCCGTTGAGGTCGTATGCTGGTGAGGCTGTGCCGTCCAAAGACGTGGTGGACTTCGTTGGGCCACGGGGCATCAGTGCAGTGAACGAGGCCCTTGGCCCGGTAGATCCGATCTGGCAGGCTCGCCAGGGTTTGCTCAAACGCACTGCGTATCAGGGGCGTGTCGTTGCTCCACGTGAGCGAAGTAAACCCGTCTTGCGTGCGGTGCCCGGTGTACGCGGGCGGGTCTTCCCCTTCCATCCGAAGGCTAAAGAGCAACTCAGCAGGAACGTGGCCCTGGACAGTTGGGACAAGCGCGGCACGGGCATTGATGCGTTGCACCTCTTCGCTGACCTGTTCGCGTTCTTTTGCAGAAATAAGATCAGTTTTGTTGAGAATAATCAGATCGGCTGCCCGCAGTTGCCAGGCAGTGACTGGCGAGGCGGCGAGGGCTGCTGCGAGATTGGCGGCATCAACCACCGTCACAATGGCATCGAGGGGCAGTTCGGCGGCTCGGATGCGGCGCACCAGGCCCCCTGGCTCAGCGAGGCCACTGGTTTCGACCAGGATTTGCTCGGGATGGTAGTCAAGCAATTCTTCGACGGCCAGCAGGAAATCCGAGCCTGCTTCGCAACAGACGCAGCCTCCGGCGAGTTCAACGATCGGGGCGTGACCGCTGCGGGCGAGCGTTGCGCCATCCAGGCCGATCTGCCCAAATTCGTTGACAATTACGCCCAGCCGCCGACGCGGGCTTCCCTCTGCCACCAGTCTGCGCACGAGCGTTGTTTTGCCACTGCCCAGAAAGCCTGTCACGAGTGTCAACGGTGTTTGCATAGTTCAACCTACCAGCGACAATCAACCGAACGACAATCGTCGCCTGCATAGCCGGTCAATTCGACATAGCCGCGCCCACTAAGGGGTTGCCCGCCCTGTGAACCGCGGACATCCACCGCGCCTTCCCAGTAGATAAGCGTGACGGGTAACTCCTGGTCACGCAACACGGGTTGGATGGTGAGTTCGAGGGCAAGCTCGGGAATGGTCATCCGCCAGCCCGATGGGTAGACAGCCCCGCTACGCGGGCTACGCCAGGTGTCGAGCACGTCGATGGTCACTGGAGCTTGATCCAGGATGCGTATCGTGCCGTCCGCCTCGACGAGTGAGCCGAGGCGATAGCTAATTGCATCGGCGGTTCGCACCTGTGCGTACATTATTTCGCGTCCATCATCAAGCTGAATGCTGAACCAGTCCCACCCGACGGCCCCATCTTCAAGGGCACTGGTGCCCCATTCGTGATCCATCCAACTGAATCCGGTAACCGCATACTGTGCGTCGCCGATGCGCACGGTGCCGTTTGTCGCCATCCGGGTCAGCGAATAGTAGAACGAGGCATTGCCGAGGGTCGAACCCTTCTGGCTCAAGCCTTGGTCGCCCTGAAGCGCCGGAGCTTTGCGGCTCACGAGGGTCAGATCGAGGGCAACATCCGCTTCGGCGGCGCGGAGGCGCATTGTCATCCCCTCGGGGCCACTTCCCTCGGCTGACCAATCTTCGAGGAAGACCCGAAACGGCTCACCCGACGCCCCGGCGAGGCCGACTGCATCGCGGCTGAAGCGTTCGAAGGCATAAAAGCGCCCATTCGCCACATCACTGAGCGCCAGATGAGCCATATAGATCGCACTGGTTCCCCAGGGCGAAGCCCGTTCGGGCGGCTCAGGCGTCAGCGCACTACGAAAAAAAGTCAACTGATAACCGAAACGGCGCTCACCGGCGTCAAGGTTGCCTGTATAGTACCACCATTCAATCGCATACTCAGGGTGAGGGCCGTGATCCTGTGGGAAGACAAAGGGACGTGGTTCGAGCACCCGGGCAAACCCACTGTCACTTCCACGGTTGATGGCCTCAACCGCATCGAGGCGCGCCGTAATTGAGGGTGGCGGAGCGGTGCAGCCTGTGATCAACAGGATACCAATGAAAATGAGCCAATAGGGCATATCTTTCACGCTCTTCTAGCGGTATATGGTGTATCGACCTATTCATTGTACCTGGATTTTGTTATGCTTGACGACCAACCTGAAGATCAGGCGCGTGTGCTTGTTGTCATTGTGCCACAGCCACGTGATCTGGCCCTTGCTCGTGACGATGGCTGGTATCGCGTGCCCCTGGCCCATACACCGGCGCAGTTTGCCGCTGACTACCTGGCCTTTTATCAGACGGCGGCCTTTGGCGACGAGCGCTGGTCAATTCGCTTGTATGCCGAAGTCTTGCGCTACACAATCCAGACGCGGCGCGAATTATTGCCCGACGAACCGGATCATCCGCGGGCCAACGAGCGCTACTATCGCGTCACCCTGGGGCCTTTGCGCGAACTGCCCTTGCCCATACCATCGGCGCGCCTGCGGCGGGTCGTTTTTATTGCGACCACCTTTGGGCAACTACGCCGGGCCAGCGATCTGCGTGAACTCTATCACCCGGATGAAGACGACCTGCCTGACGATGATCTCTGGGGGGCAGGGTTGGCAGGACGCACGTTGCGCTAAAGAGATGCAAGCGTCCTATTTAATCCTGTGCAAGTACTTGACAAATTCTGTGCAAGTGGTATCGTTAATAACGGCGCTGTGATATAAAGAATGATTTGTGGCAGCGCATTTTAGCGCCCCGACTGACGCAAAGATCCTGTAGAGAAAGAAGCGACTATGGTTCAGGCGACGCGTCGTTTTGAGTTTTCCGCCGCGCATCGGTACTGGTATACTGATGGGAGTGCCGAAGAGAATCAGTGTGTCTTTGGGGCTTCCACGAGTCCGTATGGGCATGAGGAGTTCGCCCCCCTTTCGAAGGCCGTTTGCGCCACCTGAAACTGTGGGAGACGCGCAAGAATATCTTTGAGTACGCTGTCGCGTAAATGACTGAAGTAATTGCTGGCAATGGTTGCCAGGATATCGTCGAGAAGATTGAAGAGGAAACAAACCTAATGGGTATGCATAACGGGAACGGACACAACGGGAACGGACACAATGGCAATGGGCACCATCATCGAAGTGTCGATGAACTTGATGGACACGACTACGATTTGTTGATTGTGCCGGGGCGTGGCAAGCTTGAGGGTGTGACCTACACCTCTGACCCGCAGATCGAGGGGGCAGTGCGCGAGATCCTCGACGGGATCGGTGAGCAGCCGGATCGTGAGGGTTTGCTCAAGACGCCTTCGCGGGTCGCCAAGATGTATGCCGAGTTGACCGCTGGCTATCATATCGATCCCGCAGCGTTGATCAACGACGCCATCTTTACGGTTGGCTATGATGAGATGGTGGTGGTCAAGAATATTGATTTCTACAGCCTGTGTGAGCACCACATGCTGCCGTTTATGGGTCAGGTGCATGTGGCCTACATTCCCAATGGCAAAGTGGTTGGCCTGAGCAAAATTCCGCGCATTGTCGAGATGTTTGCCCGGCGCTTGCAGGTGCAAGAGCGTATGACCGTGCAGATCGCCGACTTCATCAACGAGCACCTCGAGCCGCAGGGTGTCGCGGTGGTCGCCGAAGGGGTGCATATGTGTTCGGTGATGCGTGGTGTCAAGAAGGCCAACGCGAGCATGGTCACTTCGGCGATGCGTGGCGTCTTCCGCGATGACTCCAAGACTCGCGGCGAGTTCATGGCTCACGTTGGTCGTTCGCGTTCATTTGAAGCGTAATGTACTCTATCGGCCACGTTGTTGGTCGCCTCTAAAACCTGTACTCAACTTCCTGCAATTGACCTTGCTGGGGCCGTAGGCCCCAGCAAGGTCGCAACAAATCTCCTCATCAACCAAGATCAAATATGTTATCCTATGCACATGCCAGCGAACCATAGCCCGTGGCAGGGTTCGTTGGTACGTTTCAGCTTAGTGTAAGGAGAATGACCTATGCGACGGTTGGCGATGGTGACTCTTGTGGGCCTGTTGCTCGTGCTGGTTGCGGCGTGTGGGGGGCAACCCGCCGTTGCTCCGGCACCGACAAGTGTGCCAGGCACAGATTCTTCTACCCAGACGGAAGGTGGCTTGCCCGATCTCGGGGGTCGCAGTGTGACGATTGCAGTCGAAAATGCGTATCCTCCCTTCAACTATATCAATCCCCAGACGGGGCAGGGTGAAGGGTGGGATTACGATGCCTGGAATGAGATTTGCCGCCTTTTGAACTGCACGCCAGTCTATCAAGAGGCTTCATGGGAGGGGATGATCCAGGCGGTCAGCAACGGGCAGTTTGATGCGGCTGCCGATGGCATTACGATCACCGAAGAGCGTGCCCAGCAGGTCGATTTCTCGGATGGCTACATTCAGATCAGCCAGCGCTTGCTTGCCCTGGTTGGCGAGGATCGCTTTGCGAGCATGGATGATTTCATTGCCAATGAGAGTCTGTTGCTTGGGACGCAGACTGGTACGACCAACTATGAGACGGCGCGGAACCTGTTGCCCGAGAACCGCATCCAGGCCTTTGAGCAGTTCCCCTTTGCCGTTGCCGCGCTGCTCAATGGCGATGTCGCCGCCGTTATTATGGATGAAACCGCCGGGCAGGGCTATGTTGGCACGAATGCCGACCGCCTCGAGTTGATCGGCCCGTCGATCTCGAGTGATGAACTCGGTTTCATCTTCCCCAGGGGCAGCGATCTCGTTGAGCCAGTCAATTTGGCCCTCGCCGAGATGCGCAGCAGTGGCAAACTCGATGAGTTGGCGGCGCGCTACTTTAGCGATGACTTCAAATTGCCCGAGTAGGGTCTTTTTGGTGACGCGCAGCATGTGGTAGATGGTCAGTCAGCGTCGGAAACCTGCACGGTCTCCGACGCTGACGGTAGAATCTACCGGCAAGACATGCTTCTGAGCCAGAGGAAATGCTGTATGACGGTTGACCACGAGCGTCCCGAGATCCAGCCCCGTCCGCGTGACCTTCGTGCCCATTTGGATGAGTTTCCCTGGTGGCTGCTGATCATTCTGTCGGTCATTGGGTACATGGTAGTTCAGATTATTGTTGATCCGATCTATCGTAATATTTTCAATACGATCCTCCAGGGCCTCTCTACTACCCTCTATGTAACGGCAATCTCGTTTGTCTTTGCGCTTATTTTCGGCCTGTTCCTTGGGCTTGGTCGTGTCTCGAACAGTGTTATCCTGCGCAATCTCTCGATTACCTATATTGAGTTCATTCGTGGCGTGCCAATGCTCGTGCTGATCTTTACGATCTCGTATGCGGTTGTGCCGCTCCTCGCACGTACCTTTGGTTTGCCCAATAATGCCATCTCGTTGACATCACGGGCGATTATTGCGCTGGTCTTGATCTATGGAGCCTATATTGCCGAGGTCTTTCGGGCTGGGATCGAGGCGATTGGGCGTGGGCAGATGGAGGCCGGTCGTTCGCTTGGGATGTCGCGCTGGCAGACGATGCTCTATGTTATTTTGCCCCAGGCTACCCGCAATATGCTGCCGGCACTTGGCAATGATCTGATTGCCTTGCTCAAAGATACATCACTGGTATCGGTGCTTGGTGTACGCGAAATTACGCAGGTCTCGCGGCTGTCGGTCAGTACGTCGTTTCGCTATGAAGAGACCTATTTCATTCTGACGCTCTTTTATCTGAGCATGACGCTCATCCTCTCGTTGCTGCTCCAATGGATCCAGCGTCGCGCCAAAATCAAAAGGTAGTGTGATGGTAGCAACTTCAGTCGACCCGATGATCAGGATCGAGAACGTCTCGAAGTTTTATGGTCATTTTCGGGCGCTTGACCAGGTCAGTCTTGATGTGCAGGCGGGTGAGGTGTTGATGATTGTTGGCCCGTCGGGGTCAGGTAAATCAACGTTGTTGCGCTGTATCAATCACCTTGAAGTGCCCGACGCCGGGCGTATTGTTGTTGATGGCATTCTGGTCGATAATGATGAGAAGCATATCAATGCGGTGCGCGCCGAGGTGGGCATGGTTTTTCAGCGCTTCGAACTCTTTCCCCACCTGACTGTTATCGACAATATTTGTCTGGCTCAGCAGAAGGTGCGCCGTCGCTCGCGGGCCGAGAGTCAAACGATTGCGCGTGCTTTGCTCGAGAAAGTTGGCATTCCCGAACAGGCGCAGAAGTATCCCGAGCAACTCTCGGGTGGTCAACAGCAGCGGGTAGCGATTGCCAGGGCGCTGGCGATGCAACCCAAGATTATGCTCTTTGATGAGCCGACGTCGGCCCTTGATCCCGAGATGATCAAAGAGGTGCTTGATGTGATGCTCGCACTCGCCCACGAAGGGATGACGATGGTCGTGGTCTCGCACGAGATGGGGTTTGCGCGCAATGCGGCGCACCGGGTCGCTTTTATGGATCAGGGCCGGATTGTGGAACAGGGCCCGCCCGACAAGATCTTTGGCACGCCGCAACACGATCGCACCCAACTCTTTTTGTCACGTATTCTGCATTGAGGTCTGCTACCGCACTTCGATGATGAGCGGGTAGAGGGTTGTGTTGCGCCAGATGCCGAGGATTTCGACTGGGCCAAAGACGATGCGTCCGTCGTTACTGGTGGTGAGTTGCTGTCGTACGGCTTCGTCGCGCAAGGGGTCGCTGAGCTTGATCTGGCGTGCATTGTCGGCAGGAACGCCGCCTGATCCGAGCCGCTCGACCAGCAGGGCGCTTTGCGGTGAGGCGAGCAGTTCGCCACTGAGGCGTACTGGTTGCCCACTATAGAGCGCACTGTTGCGCAAGAGCAGATCGATAGTCAAATCACGTGATGAACGTGGGGTTAGGGTTGGTGAGTTCAGGCGGTACGCATACGCCCCCGCAGGCCCGAAGGTGCCCGGGCCTTCAAGGATGCCGCGAGCTTCAACGACAAGATAGCTGAGTTCTCCCAGGCGGACTGGCGCTGGTTCGGGGGGCAGCGGGGGCACCTGATCAAGCCAGATTAGTGCGGTGCCAACTGGCTGCGGCATTGCCCCACTGACACTCAGCCCGTCGGTGAGCAGTGCCCCTTCAGCGCTCAGCACAAGCAAGCCAATGGTCTCGATCACCCCTGGTTGCGGCTCGGCCAGGATTTCACCAACGACTGGCACCGTTGGCGCTGGCAGCATCGTTGGGGCCGGTGTGGGCTCTCTGCTGCAGGCAGGTAACAGAAGTAGTAGCCCACAGAACAAAAACGCGAGTCGTGAAAGCATAGTTCAGAAAGATAGCGCGATCGCCATCTGGTAATCTGCGGTGTGCCATGCGGCCCCCTGGTTACCCAAGGAGGGCGCGAGTGCGTGCTACATCCTGGGCAATCTGGCTTACCAGGGCCTCAATGCCACTGAACTTCTGTTCGCCGCGCAGATAATGGAGAAATTCAAGGCGTATCGTTTGCCCATAGAGATCCCCACTCCAGGCGAGCAGGTGGGACTCGACGGTGCGTCGCACACCATCAAAGGTTGGACGCAGCCCGATATTGGTTACGGCCGGCCATCGCATCTGCTCAATGATGACGTGGCAGGCATAGACCCCATCGGCAGGCAGCAACCGACCTTCGGCAAGCTGCAGGTTGGCCGTGGGAAAACCGATGGTGCGGCCACGTTGATCCCCCTTGATGACGGTACCCTGGAGGGCAAAGGGCCGCCCTAGCAATTGCCCAGCTATGCCTACCTCGCCCTGATCCAGCAGTTCACGTACGCGTGAGGCACTGACCGGGGTTCCTTCGATCACAAGTTGACGAACAGTGCCCACGGCAAACCCCAGGTTGGCCCCGATCTGCATCAGACTGGCTACGTCACCACTGCGCCCGCGACCCATGGCAAAACCTTCGCCCACCCAGAGTTCACGCAGTTGCACCGCTTCGGCAATGGTTCCCATATAGATCTCGGCACTGGTACGCCGGGTCTCTTCAGTAAAAGGGGCGATAATGAGCAGATCGGGCGCATACTGTTCAATCAGTGCGATCTTTTCATCAAGGGTGGTAAGCAAACGAACCGGTTGATCCGGGCGAAGCACCGTGTTTGGATGAGGTTCCCAGGTCAACACGGCACTACAGAAATCGAGGGTTCTAGCTCGTTCGACCGTGGTTTTGATCAGTTGCTGGTGGCCCAGATGCAACCCGTCAAACTTGCCCATCGTAAGAATTGTTGAACGCCTGGTGTGTCCAGGTTTGAGCGTACCGACAACTTCCACAGCGATGCTCCCGGCCAGGAACGACTTACAACCATCTTAGTGTACCATAACTGGTGCCCCGGCTTGATCAAGCATCGCCAGGAAGGTCTTGACGACCCACGGATCAAACATGCTGCCTGCCTGAGCCTCAATATACTCACGGACTGCCTGGTGGCTCAAGGCTGCGCGATAGGGTCGATCTGACGTGAGGGCATCCCAGACATCAACAATGGTAAAGATGCGTGCCGCCAGGGGAATCTCGTCACCCTTCAGTCCTCGTGGATAGCCGCTGCCGTCCCAGTGTTCGTGATGGCAGTAGGGGATCGCGAGGGCGGGCCTCAGAAAAGCGATTGGTTGCAAGAGTTGATAGGCATATTCAGGATGGCGGCGCATGATCTGCCATTCGTGGTCGGTCAGTGGCCCGGGTTTGTGCAGGATAGCATCGGGAATGCCAATCTTGCCAATATCGTGCAAGAGCGCCCCGCGGCGCACATGCTCCAACTCTTCTTCATTGAACCCGAGTGCCTGGGCGAGTTGGAGGGTCAGCAGGGTCACGCGACTGCTATGGCCTTCGGTCTCGCGGTCACGGAGGTCGAGCGCCTGTGACCAGCCTGCCAGCGTGCTATCGTATGATGCGATCAAGGCATCGTGAGCGGTACGTAACGCCGCTTCTGCTTCTTTGCGTTCGGTGATATCCTGCTTGATCGCCACAAAATGGGTGATGCCATTGCCATGCATCTGTACTGGGGTAATGACCTGCTCTTCGGCATAAATCGTGCCGTCACGCCGCCGATTGATGGTTTCACCCTGCCAGACCGTGCCGTCGAGAATCGTTGCCCAGAGCTGAGCATAGAATGAGGCATCTTGATGCCCTGACGAGAAAATTCTGGGATTCTGGCCCAACACTTCTTCGGCGGGGTAGCCGGTCAGCGTTGTAAAGGCAGGGTTCACCCATTGGATGGTTCCCTTCGTATCGGTAATCACAATCGCGTTGGCGACCGCCGCCAGCACTTCGCCCTGAAGCCGGATCTGGGCTTCAGCGGCGCGACGTTGACTCAGGTCACGAATGACGCTGAGCAGCACCGATTCGCCTCCGTACCTCATGCTCGTGGTGCTCACCTCAACGGGAAAGGTTGAACCATCAGAGCGCTGATGCTCTGTTTCAAAGATGAGCCCAGCTGAGGCGGCGGCGGCCAACTGGCCTCCAAGGGTTGGACGCGTACTCGGAGCACGCAGGTCGTCGAGGGTGCATTGCAGCAACCTGGTGCGACTGTAGCCATACACTTCTTCTGCGGCTGCGTTGGCTTCGATGATTCGTCGATCGGCTTTGCGCACAAAGAGCACAATATCGTGCATGTTTTCCGAGAGCAACCGATAGCGCTCGAGGATCGCCTGGGCCTCGATGCGGGCGGTGATGTCGCGGGCGACGCCTTCAAGCGCCGCGAAATGTCCTTGCTTATCGTAGATCCGTGTATGATGCTGTTCGATCCAGATGATCGCGCCATTTTTGTGTAACCAGCGCAAGGTCAGCGGGCCATCTGTGCGCGCCTGACTATTCAGCATTGCCTCGAAGTGGGGGCGGTCGTCGGGATGCACAATGTCTATGCAGAGGTTAGGGTCGCGGTAATAGTCTTCCGGTGTATAGCCGGTGATGCTACTGATGGCAGGGCTGATATATTCGGTGAAGCGGTGAGGATGCAGACTAAGACGATAGATGGCGTCAGGTGCATATTCGGCCAGGGTGCGGAAGCGCCGCTCACTCCTTTCCAGGGCTTCGACGGCATTGCGTCGCTCGCGCTCGCGGTAGGCTGACTCGATGGCAAAGGCCAGGTCATCGGCAAAGACCGTGAGCAGGCTTAGTTCCTCCGGGCTAAAGGTACGTGGCTGGTCGACATAACAGCAGAAGGCCCCGACGATCTTCTCCTCGACCCATAACGGAAAGGCTGCTGATGACCGCAGGCCATGGGCTTCGTACCGCGTTCGCCAGAGCGCCATGTAGTCGGCTGTCTGGACATCAACACAAATGCGAGGTTCACCACTGCGTAACGCCATCCCAAGGGGGCTTGTCATATGCGCATCATCGGTTGTGTCAAGGACGAGTTGATCGAGAAACGCTGTTCGCCCCCAGGCCGCGAGTGGGTAGATGCGGCTGGTTTCACCATCGATCAGTGCAACCCACGCCAGTTGAAAGCCGCCCCGTTCGGCGGCAATGCGACATGCTTGTTGTGCAATCGTGGTCGGATTGCGTTCGTAGATGATCGCCCGATTGACCGCAAAGAGCAGTTCGTAGAGACGTGTGGTCTGTTTGATCGTTCTGGTAAGGCGTAGGGCGAGGAAGGTGATCAGAATGGTCGTGATGCTAATGAAGCCGAGCCCTTTGAGCATGCTGACCTGAATCAGGGTCTGTTCGTTCAGCACCAAACGGAGCAGGATCCAGTCTGAGAGTATGATCCAGGCAAAGGAGACCACAAAGTAGATGCCTCCTATCCAGAGAGCTTGATGCCAGAGTGGCGGCCCCCGGTCTTGATCGAAGCGATGATGTTCATGTGCTTCCTGGGTTGGCTTTTCTCTTTTACCCGCCATAGCTTTTATCCATATGTGCCTGTGTTATTCAACCTTAAAACTTTCTGGTTGCTCCACGTGCGCTACGTGCTGGTTGGCAAGGAACGCGGCACCTTTGCCGAGGCGTGTATTGATGGGTTGGCCTGCTGCGCAGAGCGGGCATGCCTCAGCGTCAAAACTCTCAAGTGGTACGCTCGTTAGGCAAAAGAGGTCGGGTGCATCAATGGCGGCGGCAGTGATGCCCCCGCGATTGCAGAGTGCTCCGACGCCTACGACGGTGCCACCGACGGCCCTGACCGCCTCGATCACCATGCGTACCGAGCCACCGGTCGTCAGGATATCTTCGACGACCAGTATCCGCTGAGCGCGAATGAGATCATCGTACCCCCGACGAAAACTCCGTTGTTTGCTTGCTCCGCTCACTTCTTCCTCGGCATAGACCGCCAGGATATCGCGGTTGTTTAGCCTGCTCAGATGATGCGCCGTCCACTGGGCCATAATGACGCCACCGACGGTTGGCCCGGCTACCACATCAATCGCTGCGCCCGCAAAATGGTGCGCCAGCCGCGCACACACGGCGCTCGTTGCCCCCGTATGCGGATAGAGCGCGTCTTTGTTGACATAACTGCTGCCGTGGCGGCCCGAGGTATAGACCAGGTGGTCATTGGTGATCAAAGCACCGACCTCGGCGAGGGTGACGAGAAGATCCTGTTCCATAAGCTATCGTTTCTTTGTTCAACGGGCGAGTTCAGTGACGATACGGGCGGCAGCGGCGACAGGATCATCTGCTGCCGTGATTGGTCGTCCCACCACGAGATAGTCAGCTCCGGCTGCAATGGCCTCGGTAGGCGTCATCACGCGACGTTGGTCATCGCGTGCAGCCCAGGTCGGGCGTACGCCTGGGGTCACAATCAGTAACTCGGGGCCACAGGCTGCACGAATTGCTGCGACTTCGTGCGGTGAAGCGACGACTCCGTCGAGCCCACACGCTTGCGCGAGGCGTGCGAGATGGACAACATGGGTTTCGAGGTCGGCCCCAACGCCGAGTTCATTGTGCAGTGCCTCTCCATCAATGCTCGTCAGCACCGTGACGCCAAGCAAGAGCGGGCGTTGGGGCGCGGCGTGGGCCGCAGCGACGGCGGCTCGCAGCATAGCGGCCCCGCCCTGGCAGTGCAAGGTGAGCATGCGCACGGCTGAGCCCAGTTCACAGACGGCGCGCACACTTGCTGCCACGGTGTTTGGGATATCGTGGAGTTTCAGATCAAGAAAGAGTGCGCCCCCCGCCTTGCCCACAGCTTCGACAACCTGTGGGGTGCCTAGCGCAGTGCAGAGTTCGAGCCCCACCTTGAAACCGCCAACATATGGTTGAAGCAGGCCGACTAGATTGAGGGCCGTTTCGATCGTCGCTACATCCAGCGCTACAAGGATGGGTTGTTCAATGCTGCGCGCACTCATCGTACTCTCCTCGCGAGGGTCTGTTTGATCTGGCGGGGCAATCCCGGACCCTGATAGACGAGCCCCGTATAGATCTGGACGAGGCTTGCTCCGGCCTCAACCATGCGGAGGGCATCCTCGCCACAGGCAATGCCCCCAACCCCAATGATCGGCAGAGCACCCCCGGTTTCACGGGCTATAAAGCGAACGACAGCGAGCGCCTTGGCGGCGAGTGGTCGCCCACTTAGGCCACCGGTTTCACCTCGCAGCGCTGCATTTTGCTCAGACAGGCCCTCGCGGCTCAGGGTGGTATTCGTGGCAATGACGCCGCTGATCGCGTGGGTTGCGCAGACGTCTAGCACTTCACCAAGGGCCGACTCACTCAGATCTGGTGCGATCTTGACCAGGATTGGCCGGGGTTGGCTGGCCTCATGTGCGGCCAGTTGGCGATTCTCGTGCGTGAGCGTGGCGAGCAACGCATCCAACTGGGCGCGATCCTGCAGGCTCCGTAGTCCGGGTGTATTGGGTGAACTGACGTTGACCGCAACATAGCTTGCATAGGGAAAGAGCGCCGTGAAAGAGGCGACATAATCTTCAATTGCGTGCTCAAGCGGGGTCTGTTTCGACTTGCCAATGCTGATGCCAAGCGGAATAGAGAGCGTCCCGAGTTGCTTGAGGCGTAGGGCAAGCGCATCGGCCCCGTGATTATTGAAGCCCATCCGATTGATAATGGCTTCATCTTTGATGAGACGGAAGAGCCGCGGACGTGGATTACCGGGTTGGGCATGGTGAGTGACTGTTCCGACCTCAACAAAACCAAAACCGAGCGCGGCCCAGGCAGGCAACGCAACCCCATCTTTATCCATACCGGCGGCGAGGCCGACAGGGTTGGGAAAAGGCACCCCGAAAATCGTACGTGCCAGTGATGGGAGGTGATCGGCATACAAACGCTGCATCAGGTGCAAAAGCATCCGCCGACGCGCAACCATTGCGAGCAACGCAAGCGTCCGTTCGTGTGCGCCTTCGGCATCACCGCGATGCAAACGAAAGAGCACCGGTCGTAACACATACTGATACATAACGTCAGAAAGGCTCAACGCCAGCCTCTGAGAGACTATCAGCCAGGCGTTCGAGGTCGCCGATAGTACGTACGCGCCCAATACGCTCAAGCAGGCGTGAGCGCATCGCATCTTCAGCGATGACCGCCCGTTCGAGATACTGACGCAGATAGATCTGGATCAACTCAAGTTGCGCTGGTGCGAGTTTCTCACCGCGCATATAGACCTCAATCGCCGCTGCCAGTGCCCCGGTTGTCTCCTCCATCCAGAAACGGGGTGGCTGTTCCACCGCAAAAGGATAAGGATACTCAAGATTTTCCACAAAGACCAGCGGCCCAATCTGTTCTTCCATACGCTCAAAGACCCCGCAACTCGTATAGAACGCTGCGCAGAAGCCCGTGTGACCAGGCTTGCCTCAGCGCAATCTCATTCCCATCGCATCATACAAACGGTCAAAATCAAAACTTGCCTCAAGCAATTCGGCAAAACGTTGCAGTTTGGCGGCCTGATGAAAGCGCACGCGCCCAAAGAGCCGCTCAGCCCGGTCGACGGTTGTCAGGGTATCGTCAGGGACAAGCACAATAGGCACCTGACGCTCGTTGGCGCGGTCGAGCACCTGGGGACTGGGGCGGAAATTCCCTGTCAACACGAGGGCCGTCGTACTTGTCTCAAGTGCAGCGAGTTGCAGGTCACTGCGATCACCGCCGGTAATCACAGCCTTATTGGCGCGGCGGCGGAAAAACGAAATACTCGCATCCGCGCCCATCGCCCCGATCATCAACGCCTCGACGGTTCGGGTACACCATGCTGGTTGCCCAATCAACTGCCCCCCGAGATGTTCGAGCAGTTCATTGACCGTCACACCGCCGAGGGTTGGATCGCGTGGCATCAAGCCAAAGACAGGGATGCCGCGTCGTTCGAGAAAGGGCATCACGCGACTCTGCACAAAGTCGAGATGCGGCTCTTCGATCTGATTGATCAACACACCGAGCAAGCGATCACCGACATACCGTTGCACCGACAGGATCGTATCAACATTGAGGGTCGAGCGATAGCGCGTCACCAGGAGGGTTGGGGCCTGCAACAGATCGGTCACCTGGTCAGAGGTCAAATCAACCAGGGCGCCTTCAGACCAGGTATTGGTGCCTTCAAGCACCACGATATCTTTATCGCGTGCAATAGACAGATACGCATCACGGAGCGTTCGCGCATAGGTTGCCGACTGCCCACGCAAAATCGACTCGACCACACCCGGTGTAATCAAGACCGGCGCGATATGTTCCAGGGAGGCTTCCAGCCCGAGGGTTCCGCGAATAAAGGCTGCATCCTCATCGATGGCTGCCTCGCGGGTATGCGCTACCGACACACTGACCGGCTTCATATACCCAATTCTGAAGCCATCCTGCTGCATCCGGCGCAGTAACCCGATACAGACAGCGCTTTTGCCCACAAACGTCTCTGTTGAGGCGACATAGAGCGTTGCCATACAAACCTCCGCAGGAGAGATGTCGTTCCTCCTGCTATTATAGACCCTCTTTTCACTTTTCGGGAGTAGCAAATGGGGCGCTTATTGGATCAAGATCCGTGCATCAAGCACCACGGCGCCTTCGCCTTCGTGATGGATCACGAGCGGATTAATATCGAGTTCAACAATTTCGGTAAAATCGGTCACGAGCTGACTAACCCTGAGCACACAATCTTCGACGGCGAGCACATCAACCGGCAGATTGCCACCGGCCCCGCGTAGCAGCGGATAGGCGCGTAGCGAACGGATCTGGTCACGAACATCTTGTTCGCTGATCGGGGCGAGCCGATAGGCGACATCCTTCATCACTTCGACATACATCCCGCCGAGCCCAATGGCAACGAGGGGGCCAAATTGCGGATCGCGATGGACGGTGATCAAAAACTCTTGACCGGGTTTAACCATCTCCTGGACAAAGACCCCATGCACGCGCGCTTCGGGCCAGTATTTGCGGGTGCGGTACTCGATCAACTCGAAGCTATCGCGGGCAGCCTCTTCACCGGTAATGCCCAGTTTCACCCCACCGATCTCGGTCTTGAGCAGAATATCGGGGCTGGCGATCTTCATTACCACCGGAAACCCGAGCATGGCAGCCTGTTGAACTGCTTCTTCGGGTGACATTGCGAGGTGGCTCTCGGGGAGGCGCAGGCCATAGGCAGAGAGAACCGCACGGACTTCACCTTCACTCAATTCAACGCGCCCCGTCTCGCGTGCATCGGCAAAAATTTGGCGCACCTGATCCTGATCGACCTCGAATGTCCGATAGATCCGCTGGGGACGGCGGCGGCGCTCATAATAGTGGTGCATGCCGGCAAGGGATTGCACTGCTCGTTCGGGGAACGTATAGTTGGGAATATGGGCGCGACTCAGTGCATCGAGCGCTGGCCCGAGGCTATACCCACCCATAAAACTTGTCACAACTGGCTTCTTGTACCGTGCAACCGTCTCACCAATTGTCTCGGCAATCTCAACGAGCGCACTCTGTGCTTGTGGAGTTAACATAATGATTAGGCCATCAACCCCCGGATCTTCAAGCACGGCGGTGATGGCCGTCTGGTAGCGATTGCTCCGCGCATCGCCGAGAATATCAACAGGATTATAGACACTTGCCGAAGGGGGCAGATCGTGATTCAGCCGCTCGATCGTTGCCGGGGCAAAGAGGGCCATCGCCAGGCCACTGCGTTCAACCGCATCAGCGGCAATAATGCCCATCCCGCCTGAATTGGTCACCACAGCGACGCGATTACCCTGGATCAAGGGCTGATACGAAAAGATCAACGCCAGATCAAAGAGCTCGCTCACCGTGCGGGCACGCAGAATGCCACTCTGCGCGAAGGCTGCCTCGTAGGCGTATTCCGAGCCTGCCAGGGAACCTGTATGTGATGATGCAGCTCGTGAACCTGCTGCCGTTGTGCCACTCTTAATCGCAATCACGGGCACCTGACGGGTCACTTCGCGTGCCGTCGCGATAAATGACGCACCATCGCTAATATCTTCGAGATAGGCCAGAATGACCTTGCTTTCGGGATCGTGACTCCACGCTCGCAGCAACGTGACCTCATTAATATCGGTCTTATTGCCGAGTGACACAAACCGTGAAAAGCCAATACCGCGATTCTTGCTCCAGTCAAGAATCGCCGCGCAGATAGCCCCCGATTGCGACATCAGGGCAATATTACCCTGATTGGGCATGACGCCGGCAAACGAAGCATTAAGTTTGCTGAACGTGTCAATCACGCCGAGGCTATTTGGCCCGATCATGCGCATGTCATAGCTACGCACCAGGGCCAACAATTTACGTTCAAGCTCGTTGCCTTCACTGCCGGCCTCTTTGAAGCCAGCGGTGATGACAACCAGACCGCGCACGCCTTTCTGCCCACATTGATCAACCACAGGCAAGACCTGACTGGTTGGGACAACGAGCACCGCCAGTTCAATGGGATCAGGAACATCCAGCACGCTTGCATATGCTTGACACCCCAGAATCTCGGGGATATGTGGATTGATCGGGTAGACCGCACCAGGATATCCATTATCCAGGATATTCTTGAGGACGGCATAGCCTACACGATCAGGATTGGGCGACGCCCCGATCACTGCGACTGACTCTGGCGTAAAGATCGCCTCGAACATCCCTCCCTCCTTGCGCTGCGCCTTTCATCATACTCTAATGCGCCTGTATACGCAAAAAGCGAAAGCCAGGCTAGCATAGCAAGCCCGGTTACAGCCGCTTGTGGTGAGGTGTGAGCGATCTGGGATCACCAGTTAATCAACGCTGGAGGCAACGGCTACGGTTCGTCGTGCGGGCAAGGCGAGCATCCAGTGCTCGATGGCGCCGAGTGTCACCAGTGAGGCGAGCAAGGCGAGCCGAACGCCTGATGGTTCGAGGCGGTGTGCCCATGTTGCCAGCCACAGCATGATGGCAAGCATGGTCGCAATCGAGACCGAGGGAATGAAGAATCCGCTTGGAACCCGGGGTGTCCAGTAGCTCCCCAGGTAACGCAGATGTTGCGGAAAGAGTTCGACATTCAACCGCGGTACCCCGAGCAAGACATTGAGTTTGGCGCTATGTTGCATTGCCCAGCTTAAACCAAAGACCAGGAGGCCAAGGGTATTTGTTCCGCCACCTAGAAGCCAGAGCATCAACACCACTTCGGCGAGGACGGCCAGTTCGTGATAAAGATGAGTTCCAAGCGCATAGCCAAAGCGTTTGACGCCGCGTGCCTCGGGTGGGCAGGGCTTGCGCCAGGGGCCAGTTAAGACCCCGCTATAAAAAGCCAGTTCGTGCCAGGCCCAGATAAACGTCCCCGCCACAAAGGCTCGGTAGGCTCCGGCAATGCTTGCATCGTGTGCCACGACCCAGAGCTCGTGGTGTGCCATTGCCAGCAATGGCAGCACCGCAACGAGCGCAACCCGCCCCGGCCATGGGCTGTGGCGGTTCAAACTGCCCACGATCACTGTCAAGCCAACCCAGAGCAGCATCGCCGCGAGCAGTGGGTAGAGCAAAACATCGGGCCAAGCGGGCAATGGGCTGAGCATGGTGCCTACTTTGTCGGCTTATCTGAGAGTGGATAAACCGATGACAATTTCTTTGGGTGACATGGAGGTCACATTCTCATATATGCGATGGTAGCATACATGCTCTTGCCGAGTCAACTCTGGAGGGGCCTTGGAAGAGGGCGATGGCATCTTCTTCACTCATTGCGCAGGGCGCGGATCGGGTCAAGCCGCGCCGCACGGATCGCCGGGAAGAGCCCGAAGAAGATCCCGATGCTCGCCGAGATAGAAGTCGCCAGGATGATCGAGAAGAGCGAGACACTGGCACGGATATTGGGGTCTTGCGAAATCGTGTAGAGCACAAAAGTTCCCCCGAACGAGAGCAGATACCCCAGGCCGATCCCTATTGCGCCACCGGCGAGGCAGAGTACCAGCGCTTCGATCAAGAATTGGAGCAGGATATCACGTCGTTTGGCCCCGACTGCCTTGCGCAGGCCAATTTCGCGGGTACGCTGGGCGACACTGACGAGCATAATATTCATGATGCCAATGCCTCCAACAAGCAGCGAGATCCCCCCGATGGTTCCCAGAAAAGCACTGAAGCCGACGGTGATCGCTTGAAACTGCGCCGAGAGTTGCGCGGGATTAGTGATCCGAAAATCGTTGGCCTGGTAGGTCAGCCGATGCTCTTCGCGCAACACCTCGGTCACCTGCCGGATCGCCTCATCAATCAGATCGACATCGCGTGCGCGTACCGTCAGGCTCGAAACATCAACCCGTGTTGTTACGTCGTTGCGGAAGAGCCGGTCACGGGCGGTGCGATACGGCAGATAGACCTGTTCGCCTGGGTCACTGAACCGCCCGAACGCGCCGGAAATCTGGCTCTGTTGCGCGACCGAGACCCCGATGACCTCGAATTGTACCCCGTTGACAGTGATGCGTTGCCCGACCGACCCCTCAATGCCCCCAAAGAGGGTTTCAGCGACATTTTGCCCGATGACGGCAACCCGTGCGCTCGCGAGATCTTCCTCGTCGGTAAAGTAGCGTCCATCACCAAGTTCTTGGGCACCGATGGTAAAGAAACCGGGTGTCACCCCTTTGACCCCAAAGAGGAAGCGTTCGCCTCCCGCACTCACAACCCCGTTCCGGTTCAGTTCGATCACCACCAGATCGATCGCTGGCGCTCGCCCCGGTTCCATCAGCGTAGCCGCGTTGGCGGCGGTCAACTGTGGCCGCAAGGTCTCGTCGTCGGCGTCGCGGTCAACTGATGGATTGACATAAAATGTGCCAACCCCAAGCGAATTGAACTCGGCATCAATATAGCGTGAGTAGCCTTCGCCAATCGCAAGCATGCCGACCACCGCCCCGACACCGATAATGATGCCAAGCATCGTCAACAACGAACGTAGTTTGTGGGTAAGCATTGCGCCCCAGGCAATGCGAAAGGATTCTAAAAGCGCCATAGTCTCTATTCGGTACGAAGGGCTTCAATCGGGTTCAGACGTGACGCCTGTAATGCCGGAAAGAAGCCAAAGATAATGCCGATGATGGCTGCAATGCCGCTTGCCAGCATGATATTGCTCATATTGACCGTAGCTTCAGCGCCTTCGGCATTGAACAGACTAACCAGGACAAAGGTTCCAACCAACGAGAACCCATAGCCTAATAACGTGCCTATTGCTGCTCCGATCAGACAAAGCACCAACGCTTCGATCAAAAATTGTAGGAGGATATCACGCTGTTTCGCTCCAACAGCACGACGAAGACCAATCTCACGGGTGCGTTCAGTCACACTGACGAGCATGATATTCATAATCCCAATACCCCCAACGACGAGCGAAATACCGGCCACGAGCCCGAGAAAAGAGTTGAAGGCTCCGATCACGCTATTGAGTTGGGCGGCGATCTGTTCGGGGTTGATGATCGAAAAATCGTTATCCTGATAGGTCAGGCGATGTTGATCGCGCAGAACTGCGGTCACCTGACGAATCGCCTCATCAACCTCATTCACACTCTGGGCTTTGATCGTGATAATTGAAACGTCAATACGATCATTGACCTGATTCCGATAGAGTCGGGCGACCCCGGTATGGTAGGGAATGAAGATCGCCTCGGCAGGATCGGCCCCGATACTGAAGGTGCCTTCAGGGGTCGTCAAGACTCCGATGACATCGAAGCCGACGCCATTGAGATCGAGCCGCTGACCGACTGCACTATTGATATCACCAAACATGCGTTCAGCCACAATGCTGCCAAGCACGGCGACCCGTGCGCGATCCTGGTTCTCGCCGCTCGTGAAGAGGCGGCCCGGCCCGAGATCCTGAGGGGTCACCTCGAACCACTCGGGGTTGACCGCGCGTACGCTGTAGGTGCGCCGCTCTCCGCCGGCACTCACCTGGGCGTTGCCACTGAACTCGATTGAAACCTGACTGACCGCCGGGGCGCGGCCTGGTTGCATGATGGCCTGCGCATCACTCGCCATCAAACGTGCCGATGTGAGCACATCAATCCGGTTGCTATCAATAAAGGGGGCCACATAGAAGTTGCCCGCCCCAAGTTGTGCAAACTGACTATTCAGGAAACCCTGAAACCCGTTGCCCATCGCCAGCATGCCAATGACAGCTCCAACGCCAATAATGATGCCGAGCATCGTCAACAAAGCCCGGAGTTTGTTGCTGAGCAGAGCCTGCAGAGCGATGCGAAAGGACTCGATCAGATTCACGATGCGACCTCATCCATTGCTTCAGCCTCGGTTGCAACCGCAGCGACCGTTGCCCCCGCGAGAATTCGGCCTTGTACGGGTTCGTCGCCAGCAATGATCCCGTCGCGCACACTAATAATGCGTTCCGCGTGTTGGGCAACATCGTGTTCATGGGTAACGAGGATCACCGTAATGCCTTGTTCGCGGTTGAGTTTTTGAAAAATGCCCATAATCTCTTCGCCGGTGCGGGTGTCGAGGGCCCCTGTGGGTTCGTCGGCCATGATAATGCGCGGTTCGTTGACGAGGGCACGGGCAATCGCCACACGCTGCTGTTGCCCACCCGAAAGCTCGTTGGGTTTGTGGTGCATGCGTTCGTCCATGCCGACGGCTGCCAGTGCCGCCATAGCGCGCTCGTGGCGGCTGCCCCCCTTGCCGCCATAGAGCATCGGCAGTTCAACGTTGCGCAGCGCGGTTGTACGTTGGAGTAGCATATACTGCTGAAAGACAAAGCCGATCTTCTGGTTGCGTATCTCGGCTAACTGGTTGTCGTTGAGATCTGCCACGCTGACCCCGTCGAGGTTGTATGCGCCATCGCTCGGCTGATCAAGGCAACCAATGATATTCATTAGGGTACTTTTGCCACTGCCCGATGGCCCCATAATTGCGACCATCTCACCCTCACGAATGGTCAGTGAAACCCCACGCAGGGCGTGAACCTCGACGTCGCCCATGCGGTACACTTTGGTGAGGTTCTTGACGACAATCAAATCAGTCATGGCATCGCTTCCTGTTGACCCTTGTTGCCAGCGACCACAAGAGTGAGGATAATTCGTAGGCTGTGAACGAAGTTTGTTGCCTTCCTGAGCGCACGGGCGGCCCGCCCGCGCGCTCAGCGACTTAATTCGGCGGGCCAGCCGGATTGAAGGTGCTCACAACATCCTGCACCAGGACGCGCTCTCCCGCAGCAAGACCCTCAACGATTTCGACAAATTCACTGCTGCTCAAGCCAATGGTCACTGGTCGGCGATCACCAGGCAGTGCAGCAGGTTGCCCCGGAATGGTCGGTTGCGGCTCAAGCTCAGGATTGGGCACCAGGACAAAGCTCTGCCCGCCCTCGGCGCGCACAGCACGTCGTGGAACAAGGACAACGTCCTCTTTTTCCTCGGTAATGATCGCGACGACCGTCGTCATCCCTGACCGTACGCCTGGGCTGTCCTCGTCAAAGGTGACCGTGACTTCGTAGGTCGTGGTTCCCGTTTCGCTGCGTGTCGCGAGTGGTGCAATCGCCGTTACGACGCCGCCGAGCTGTACACCAGGAAGGGCATCAAGTTCGATCGTCGCCCGTTGCTCAAGCCGTACTTCGGCAATGTCGAGTTCATCGACGGGCAAATCGACGTGAAAGCTGCTCAGATCGGCCAGCGCAATCACGGCTGATGCGTCGGCTGGTTCTCCCACGCGCATATCAATGCGGGCAACCGTTGCGGCAAAGGGGGCTGCCAGGGTGCCCTGTGCCAGATCACGTTGCGCACTCTTGAGCGCCACTTCAGCCCGGATCAGCCCTGCTTCGCGGGCGGCGAGGGCGGCACTGCTTGGCTCGGCGAGCAGTCGATCAAGCGAAGCCTGGGCAATTTCGATGCCCGATTGTTGTGTGGCGAGCTCACTCCGGCGCTGTGCCCCGGTCAATTGATCAACACGGGCGCGGGCCCGTTGCACGGCGGCGCGGGCTTCGGCGATGGTCTCGGTTTCAGTGCCACGGAGCAGGCGATCACGCGCCGCGATGGCACTGTTCAACTCGGCTTCGCGGGCGGCGAGACTGTTGATCTCTTCTTGTTGCGCCTGTTCGTAGGCCGTCTGGGCATTGCGCAAGGCCGTTTCTGCATCAGTCACATTGCGTGCCGCTTGCTCTTCGCGATCGCGCCGCTCTTGCGGGAGATCCGTTGGCAAGCGCTCAAGTTCACGGTTTTCCCAGTAAATCCGGCTATACTCATCCTGGACGTTGCGCAAGGCGTTGGCGCGTGTTTCCAGATCGTTGCGGGCGCGTTCTTTCGCCGCGCTCAGATTTGTGCGTGCGTTGGCGAGATTCGTCTGGGCACTCTGCACACGTTCGTTGGCGCTTGCCAGTTCGTCGGTCGCGGGCCCTGCTTCAAGGCGGGCCAGCCGCGCCTGGGCACTCTCAAGCTCGGCACGGGCTGCGCTCACGTCAGCCGCACTGACACTTCCTGCCGCCTGGGCATACTGGCGCCGAGCCTGTTCGACGCGTGCGTTCGCCTCGGCAAGCTCTTCTTCAGTCGAACCCGTCAGCAGGGCTTCAAGATCGGCCTGGGCCTGCGTAAGATCCGCCTGGGCCTGTTGCACGCGCAACTCAAGCGTAGTCGTGTCAATGCGGGCGAGTGGCTGACCGGCTTCAATGACGTCACCAGGTTGCACCATGATTTCGGCGACTGTGCCACTGGTTTCAAACCGTACCCGCGCCTCGGCCTGTGGCTCGACATTTCCTGTGGCGCGTACCGACGATGTGATGCTTCCGCTGGTAACTTCGACTTCTTGCCAACCCGCAGGCAAGGTGCCGGGTGTGGCCCCTTGATTCAGGAAGGTCATCACGACGCCAGTTAGCGCAGCGATGCCCAGCACGATGACGACGAGCGCAATAATCCAGCGCCGTCCATTGCGGTTCCGTTTCCGAGGTGTGGCTGTTGCAGCCATCGCTGATAACTCCTTGCGTTGTAGAGCCTTGCCCTACCCACCCACATGAATCTTGTAGCGGTTGCTATGGGCAAACCTTTATCCATTATGCCTGATCTGACGTTTGTCTGCATCAGTCTGTTGCAGGATATGCACTCGTACTTCAGTCGATTGTCGCATTGACACTCCCTTTCCTGTCGGGTATCCTTCGTTTGGACACCTCGCTCGATGAGGAGAATGCGATGCGTATCGGGCTGGATTTTGGGACGACAAATTCGAGTGCGGCGATCTATGATGGCAGTCAGGTACGGCTCTTGCCGCTTGATCCGGTCAATGTGAATCCGGGGATTTTGCGCTCGACGCTCTTTATGACTCGCGAAGGGGCCGCCTATCTTGGTCGTGAGGCGCTTAATCGGTTTACCGAGGGCAATGTTGGGCGCGAAGTTGAGTATGAATGGAAGTATATTGGCGATGCCGAGGTGACCTTCGCTGATTTTGGTACGATTCAACAGGCCCTGTATGTGAAAGTTGATGCTAATGCGCCTGGGCGGCTCTTTCAATCGCTCAAGACAGGGCTACGCGACCGCAGTTTTTCGCGTACCAATGTGTTCGGTACCTTGTATACGCTCGAAGAATTGATCGCGATTGTCTTGCGCATGATCCTTGAACGGGCCGAGGCAGTGCTGGATACCCAGGTGACCAGCATGGTGATTGGGCGTCCGGTCTTCTATAGCCTCGATCCGGCTAGCAATGAACTCGCGTTTCAACGTATGCAGGCTGCCTGCAAGCTCGCAGGTTTGCCCGAGGTGACCTTCCTCGAAGAACCGACGGCCGCGGCGCTTGCTTATGCCCAGACGGTGCGGCGTGCCGAGCATGTGCTTGTCTTTGACTTTGGCGGCGGGACGCTCGATGTCACTGTGATGCGCCTCGATGGTTCCGGTAGTCGGCAGATTCTGGCGATCGATGGGGTGCCTGTGGGCGGCGATCTGCTTGATCAGCGCCTGGTGATGGGGCGGCTCTTGCCCCATTTTGGCGAAGGTGCCACCCTCGGTTCCCGTCGCTTGCCCTTCCCTACCCACGTGCTCGATCATCTCTGCGAGTGGCAGCAGATTATCGATCTCACCCAACCCCACTATCTTGAGATTATTGATGAGGCCATTGCGATTGGCGACCGCCCCCGCGAATTGCGTGCGCTACGCTCTCTTGTGCGCCAGAATTATGGTTTGCCCCTCTATGAGGCCGTCGAATCTGCCAAGGTGCGGCTCAGTGATGCCCGTGAGACGGTGCTCAGTATGCATATGGGCGAGATTGCTTTTGATGAAGTGATTCCACGCTGGGATTTTGACCGCTTGATTGGCCCTGATGTGCGGGCCGTTGAGCAGTGCATTGATCGGGCGCTTGCCGCCGCCGATCTCTTTCCCCACGATATTGATGTCGTCTTGCGCACCGGTGGCTCGTCACGTGTGCCGCGCTTTGTCAAAATGCTCACCACCAAATTCGGGGCCGACCGCCTCCAGGAGATGGATGTCTTTACGGGCGTAGCTTCGGGGTTGGCGCTTGCTGCGGCCGGCTGAAGTCGGCACTACCACGGGTAGTGCCGACTTCAGTCGGCTTCCTGCTCAGCCGGCTGAAGTCGTCACTACCATCGTGGCTGGCTTGAACCTATGCTACAATGCCGGAGAGCTTACCGCCGTATAGTATGGTTACTCTTGTGATGCATAGCTCTTTTACTGATCAATGCGATGAACTCGTTGCCGTGCTTCAGCGTTTTGCGGCGCAGTCAGCGGCGGTCGATGCGCTTGTTGATCGCATTGCCGAGGCGGTGCTGGCCGGGCAGACGCTCTTTACATGTGGTAATGGCGGCAGCGCTGCTGATGCGATTCACCTCGCCGAAGAACTGGTCGGGCGCTATCGGAGCGATCGGCGTCCCCTGGCCGGGATTTGCCTCAATACTGATGTTGGGGCGCTGACCTGCATCGCCAATGATTTTGGCTACGAACAGGTCTTTGCCCGTCAGATCCAGGCGCTTGGGCGGCCCGGCGATCTGCTGGTTATCTTCAGTACCTCTGGTGGCTCGCCCAATCTGCTGGCCGCGCTCCGTGCGGCCCGCGAGTCTGGACTCATCACGCTTGCCCTGCTCGGCAAAGATGGCGGTTCGGCACGCAACCTCGCCGATCATAGCCTCGTGGTGCCGAGTGATAACAGCGCCCGCATCCAGGAAGTCCACGGTCTGCTCCTTCACGCGATCTGTGAAGAGCTTGAGCAGCGGTTGCAACGCGCCCAGGGCTAACCTTATTTGGAGGCACACCAGGCGGGTTGATCTGCTTGAAACTCGCCCTGGTATGATAAAGTGTGGGCTGATTTGCGCATCGGCCTCTTTCGTGTTGGCTGATGTCTATAGCTGGAGAATGCTTTCATGGATCGGATTCTTGTCACAGAGAAGATTGCGGCTGAGGGCCTCGACGTTCTCAGGCGGGCGGGCGAGGTTGATGTTAAGCTCGATCTTGATAAGGCAGCGCTACTTGCGCAGGTTGCCGAGTATGATGCCCTGGTCGTGCGTTCGGCCACCAAAGTGACCGCCGAGGTCATTGCGGCAGGCAAGCAGTTGAAGGTGATTGGGCGCGCTGGAACCGGTGTAGATAATATTGATGTTGAGGCGGCGACCCGCAATGGCATTATTGTCGTCAATGCGCCTGCTTCCAATAATGTCGCCGTGGCCGAACTTGCGATAGGCTTGCTCATCAGCCTTGCCCGTTCGATCCCTCAGGCTCACGCTTCACTCCAGAGTGGCAAGTGGGAGCGGACGAAGTTCGTTGGTTGGGAAGTTCGGGGCAAGACGCTTGGCCTCGTTGGCCTCGGGCGGATCGGTTCCGAAGTCGCCATCCGTGCCCGTGCCCTCGAGATGACGATCCTCGCCTATGATCCGGTGGTCTCGCTCGATCGCGCCGAACAGATCGGGGTCGAACTAGTCTCAATGGACGATCTGCTGGCTCGAAGTGATGTTGTTTCGTTGCATGTGCCTCTTGTTGATGCTACCCGCAATCTCTTTGATGCCAGCCGCATTGCGCGCATGAAGCGTGGGGCGTGTTTGATCAATGCTAGCCGTGGTGGCATTGTTGATGAGGCAGCTTTGATGGAAGCGCTTGATAGCGGTCAGTTGACCGCCGCTGCGCTTGATGTGTTTAGTCAAGAGCCGCCCGCGCCTGATGCGTTGGTGACCCATCACCCCAAGATCATTACGGTGCCCCATATTGGTGCGTCAACCGCCGAAGCCCAGATCTCTGCCGGAAGCGAGGTCGCCGAGGGTGTTGCGGCTGCGCTCGGCGGCGAAACGCCACGCTACGCTGTCAATGCACCGTTTGTAGCCCCTGAGTCTTGGGGTGTCCTGCAGCCCTACATGACCCTCGGTCGTCAACTCGGGTGCCTGATCTCCCAGATGATTGTTGATCCGGTGCGCAGCTATGACCTTGAATTTCGCGGTGAATTGGCCGAAGTAGATACCCACCCGGTTCGCCTCGCGGTGCTGCAAGGTCTGCTCGAAGCCAATAGCCCCATGCGCATTACGCCCGTCAATGCGCCGCTCATTGCCCGCGAGCGTGGTGTGCGCCTCACCGAGCGCACTGATCCCGATGCGCAGAGTTATACTGGCCTGCTTGTTGTCAATGTCCAGACGGCAGATAATCTCCATTGTTTCAGTGGCAGTGTCTTACGTGGTGAATCACATATCATTCAGGCTGACGGCTATTTTGTTGATTTTGTGCCCCACGGTCCGCTGCTCTTTACCTATCACCGCGATCGCCCTGGCATGATCGGCCGTGTTGGTACCTTGCTTGGCACCAGTGATGTCAATATCTCGGGTATGTATGTTGGTCGCCTTGCGCCCCGCGAGCAGGCGATGATGGTTTTGACCCTTGACGAGCCAGCCTCAGCCGAGGTGTTGGCGAAGATCGAGGAGGAAGAAGATATTCAGCGGGCAATTGGCGTGGTGTTGTAAGGTTGCGCATCGTTCCTTCGCCGCAAGGCCAGTTACGCTGGTCTTCTAGCGAAGGAACCTACACTTACTCCGGCAAGCTCCAGATTGCAAAGCGATCCAACCAGACTTCGACCTTATCAACGTCGCTGTACGAGTTGGTCGAGACGCCAACTTTACCGCCAGGGTAGGTGTTGTCATTGACCCTGGCGAGCATGACGTTGTTCAGTTCAATTTGGATGAGGTTGCCTTCACGGATGATGCGTAGCTGGTTGAGTTCCCCAGGTGGGTTGATGACCGATGACGGATCGCCTTCGGCCAGGATCCCTGGTTCAGCATTGCTCTGAATGATAAAGAGCCGGTAGTAATCCTCAAAGAGCTCGTATTTGTAAAACCCCAATTCACCCTGATGACCAAAAATGAGGCTGCAGCTTCCCTTGCGATGCCCCTCGTGAATGCGACAGTCGAGTTCGGCAATGAAATTATTCAGCTCGCGTACCTCAAAGAGTTCGTACGATGCCCCTGAGGCTGTCCAGGCTATTTTGAAAAAACCATCCTCGATGGTGTTCGTTTCAATTTCATTGAAAACGCCGGTAAACCAGGCGTTGCGATTATCAGCAAATTCGTCACGAAAGACCTGTTGGGCAACTTCTTGCCGCTGCGCTGCAATGTTGGTTGCTGTCATGTGGGCTTCTTCAGCCTGGATGGTTGCCATCAGTTCACGTGCTGTTGGCGTTGGTGTCTCGACGATCGTTGGTGTCATCACCAGGCGCGTCGGTGTCAGCGTTGCCTCGACGGTAGGCAGCGCTGTGATATTCTGCTGAGCCGCCCCATTGTTGCTGCATCCAGTGGTTAGTAGACTCATCAGCAGGATGAATATCACGTGCAGCCTGATCCTCCAGTCTGTTCTGGCTCCAGGTAGGTAGGTGTGCATTGCTCTTCTCGCTTTGTGGTTGCTCTCTGTTCGCCTCATACCTCGCGTACGCCGGCTGCGTGCGCCCCCGATGATGTGCCGCCAGTCACGCGCATCTGCAATCCCGACTCCTCGGCAACGTTCTCAACCAGGGTTTGTAGTGCAGCCTCAGCATCGCTGTGGCCCAGCACGACCAGGCTTGCGCCCGACGCCGCTGCGGTTGCCCGTGCCCCATAGAGACCGAGGCTAGCCCCGTCGAGCGCAATTGCTTCGACGAGCCGGTCGGCCCGCGGATCGCCCAAGCCTGCTGCACGCTGGCCGCCGTGTGAGCGTGCCAACAATTCACCGGCTAGATGCAGATCCTCGTCGCGCTGCGTTTTGCTGGCCGCCGCCCGTAGCAGCGCAGCGATCATGCGTGCGCGTAGATGCTCTTCAACGGCTAGCGCTGCGGCTGCGCGCACTGGATAGAAGACTGCTGGATCGATGAATATGCCCGCAGGTACTTCTGCACGTTCCAGAAACGCGGCTCCACTCAGACTCACCGGCAATGCAGCACGTACCCGTGCTTCATAGCGGGCTGTTCCCAGGTTGCTCAGATACCCGCGCCAGTAGCTGTTCGCGTCGCTTGGCGCTGTCGCGGTCACCTCAGCGACGAGATGGTACGCCATCGCCGTTGCCGCCTGCAACTGATGCTGGGGTTCCATCGGTGGTTCATCCTCGATCACCACCGCCCACAGTGCTGTGCCCGGTGGGAGGTGCAAGTCGCCCCAGAGCCATGCTGGTTGTTGATGCACGAGCAGCAGTGACCCAGCGTGGCTACAGACACTGACGAGGGGCCCAAGCACGCCCGGATTCACGCCACTGATCCGATGCAGTGCCGTCTGAACCAGCAGACCCAGTTCACGTGGCGGAAGCTGGACCTGATACGCCACGACAAGTGCCTGCGCGATGGCCGCCCCGAGGCCCATCGTTGCGCCAGGGCCGGGATGCGGCTGCACCAGCACCCGCATCCCGCCAGGAAAACGCACAAACTCTTCACGCATTAGGGCAAGCCAGATCCCACCGATGATCTGCACCATCGCCGGGAATTCGCTTAGAACCTTTATCCCCTCGCCATAACTGTATGGTGTACCATCGAGGGTCGCCAACTGACGGCACAGCACCCTGTATGACGCAACATCGGCAAAAGGATCGGGATCTTTGTCTCTTCTGCGTTGTCGCGAGCGAGTCTGAACCTCCCCAGTTGCGTGCGGGTCAGGCAGGATCCGTACCTCGATAACGGGCTCGCTCTGTGGTTGGACGGCCACAAATGTGCCCGTACCAAGCGGCCAACCCAGGGCGAGTGTTCCGCCATCAAAGGCTGCCCCGCCAATCAGATCAACCCACCCGGGGCCACGGCTCGCATACACAGAATGCTCGGCATGGGGAAAAAAACCTCGTTCCGCCCGGATAACCTGCAGAAAACGCTCGAACTCATGTGGCACGTGGTAACTCCTCTGGTGAGCGATGCCAATTTCGTTGGCATCGCTCACCAGAACATTGAGGGCTGACGGTTATTAAACATTGAATTGGGCGTACCGGAGTGCCGACTTCAGTCGGCTAAGCCGGAAGCCGACTGAAGTCGGCACTCCCTGATTTCAGCCGTCGATGTAACTCAGCTAGCAGAACGGGTTCGATCTGGCTGCGAATGGCCGTATTCGCATAACCAATCCAGCCCACGTCAGCATCAAGCGTGAAAGGGGCATCGAACGGGTTGCCATACTCATCGGTGAGCAGCACTCCCGCTCGTTCGGCAAGCAGTGCCGTACAGAGATCGTACGGATGACAACAGATGCCCAGGGCCTCGCCGCGGGCAGCCATATATCGGTCAAGCAGCGGGCGCAGGTCAGCGACAAACCGGTCGTGCCCAGCGATCAACTCGTAGAGTTGGCCTCCCGAGCAGATATACTGATCTTCAAAACACTGGGCTTTGCCCGCCTGGGGTGGGCCGAGCACCGCCCGTACCATCGCTTCATCAATCGCCGCAAGTTCTTCCCGTGCCCCCGGAAAGAAGCGGCTGATCATCGCAAAGCCGTGGGCAATCGTGGTCGCCCGTGATGGCCGCAGTGTGATCGGCCACCGCTCACCACTCAGCCGATTGAACCGTTCCGCGTGCAGCGGCCCGCCAGCTGTTGCCCAGAGTGTATCGCAGAGATGCTGCTTGACCAGGGGGATCTCGGTCTGCACAGCCAGCACAATGTCACGCAGGCGCGTTGCCGGGCCACGATTGGGGGCCACGCCAGTCAGGACCCAGGCCGGGCGTTTCTGGTACATCAGGCCTCGGGTGCCATCAATCGGATCAACGAGCACACGGATCACGGCCTTGTCAGGTGATATCCCGACCGGCAGGGTGATGCCCTCGGGCGGCAAGCCCTCGGCGAGCAAGACCAGTGGCCAGCGCGGGGCCACATACGCGCCAAAAAAATCCACGAGCAGCGCCTCACTCACCCGGTCGATCGCATAGATCGTATCGCCGGCCTGCTCATCTTCGGCCACGCCAGCCAGTTCTTCCACCGCCGACTCTTCGCAGGCCACCACCACTGCATCACGAATCTGCTCGTGCAGTAAGCGCAGCAACGCTAATAACGCTTCAGCATCATCAATTGGAATCTGCATAGGGATGATCGGGGTTGTCTCAAACAGCAACTACATCGATGACAAGGATACCCTAGTGTCAGCCGCAACCGAGGCGACCCTCAGTCCAGAAGTTTGGAAACGCCAGCATACCACAGAACGAAATCACTCACAAGCACCTGCACAGCGTATCCTTTCCCGCCCTCTCGACGGTCTATCTTGTAGATGCAGTGTGTGCAGCTTCCCTTCACTTTGGCGGCCTCATTGCCTCACATCTGCCTGGTTCCTCCTTCAGGTTCGCCCAGGCGCTACACCACAGAGAGGTTGTTATGCGTGTTCTTGTATGGATGGTTGTTGTGGTAACCTGTACGCTTGCTTTCGCGCATCCACCAGTCGGTGCTCGCCCCAGTTCTGCTCCCAGCCAGGTCTTCCTCCCGTTGATCCGCAGTCCCTATCCGAATCCTGATCTTGCTGCGCTTGCCCAGGCCGCCGAAGGCTTGCTCTATCCCAGTGAGATTGATGCGCCTCTCGTCCCTTTTGTCCCCCCTGCTCACTCCGGTCTGACTCCTGCTCAGTCGTGCCAGATCCTTGCCGATGGTGCCCCGCTCCGCTTGCTTGACGCCGATGCCTTCCTGGCGGCCCCTGCTCGTGCCGAACCCTGGATGTCGCCGGAGCAACTTGCCCAGGCAGCCCGCTTTGCGACGTTGCATGAGGTCTTTCGGCAGCGTCTTGCTAATCCGGTTGCCTGTCGCATCGGTGGCTTTCAAGCCGATGTCTTTCTCATCGGGATCTCATCGACAGGTCAGCTTATTGGCCTGCATACCGTTGTTGTCGAAACATGATCCGTCGAAAAATCCATGCGTGTGCTGACGCAAATGGCCCGCGTTGCTGGTCGTTTGCGTCAGCACACGCGAGTTTCTTCGGGGCCGTAGGCCCCAAAGCTGCGCTCTGGTGCTAACGAAAGCGGCCTGTGCTGGGGGACAGCACAGGCCGCTTTGACCATAGAGGATGTGTGTGAGAGGTATCAGATGTGGCGGCTGCTCCGCCTGCACCATCATTCTAGCACCGGAATGATCATTATTGAGAAAAGATTCGTTTGCGTAGTGAGGTAAAATAATAACGGAAGGACTGCACGAAAAACTACCCTTATCGCAAGGCCTGGTCTGCTGGCACGGGGTGCCAGCGTAACTGGCATCGCGTGCCACCAAGAATGGAAGGCGTATGGTCTCTGTACGTGTACGTGAGTATCAAGAAGAACTTGAACGCCGGACGCTTTCGCCTCTGGCGGCTTTCAGCGCCGAGGCGGTGCGTGAACATTCTGAACCTCCATGCCCAATTCGTCCGGCTTTTCAACGTGATCGCGATCGTATCTTGCATTCGAAGCCGTTCCGCCGCTTGAAACATAAAACCCAGGTCTTCATTGCTCCCCTTGGTGACCACTACCGTACCCGCCTGACTCATACCCTCGAGGTGACGCAGGTCTCGCGGACGGTGGCGCGGGCCTTGCATCTCAATGAGGATCTGACCGAGGCGATTGGTTTGGGCCACGATCTCGGCCATGCTCCGTTTGGTCACGCCGGTGAGACGGCCCTGACCCGCATCTTCCCCGACCACTTCCGCCATAATGAACAGTCGCGTCGGATCATCGAGGTGCTCGAACGCGATGGCCGTGGCCTCAATCTCACCTATGATGTTCGCGAGGGCATTTATCTCCACTCCAAAGCGCGCCGTGATATCATGATGACAGCCTGGGGTACCGCCCATACCCTGGAGGGGCAGATTATTAAGATCTGTGATAGCGTCGCCTATATCAACCACGATATTGACGATGCTCTTCGCGCTGGTGTTTTACATAAAGAGGATTTGCCCGCCGATCTACTCGAGATCCTTGGTCATACTCACGGCGAACGCCTCAATACGATGGTTGGTGACCTGATTGCCCATAATTGGTGGGCCACCGGTGAAGGAACGCCCCCCGATCCTCCCTTGATTGCGATGAGCGCTCCTATTCTCGAGGCCACCAACCGGCTGCGCGAGTTTATGTATCGCGAGGTCTATTTGAACCGGAAGGCGAAGGCTGATGATGAGAAGGTTCGCTTTGTGATCGAGACGCTCTATGCCTACTTTGTCAAATATCCTGAACAACTTCCCCCTGATTTGCTACGCATTAATCGGGAACGCGATGAACCGATCGAACGGGCCGTCGTCGATTATATCGCGGGCATGACTGATCGCTATGCCCTCGAAATCTTTAAGCGGATCTTTGTGCCGCGTACCTGGGGGGCTTGATGCCAGCTATTTCATCGGAACCGCATTCGCCGCGCCGTCGCCGCTACGCCTTGCTTGCGCTGGTTCTCTTTGTGCTTCTGCTGCTCACGCTTGTTCAGTTTCCCGCTGGTGATGCTGCCCAGGCTCGCTTGGTTGAGCAGTTTGGTTCACATGCCGCCCATGTTGCCCCGCAGCGCGATCCTGACTTTGTCAAGCGTCTCGCTGAATTGAGCAGAGCCGCCCAGGCTGATGGCAGTGTGCAGGTTATCGTGACGCTTGGTGTTCCCACGGTTCCCGAAGGCTCGTTGACGACTGCGGCTGACGTCGCTGACCAGCGCCGCCGCATTGAACAGATGCAGGACGCTGTCCAGTCCCGGCTTGCCGCGCACGCTGCTACCGTCCGCCATCGCTATGTTTTGACTCCGGCCATGGCGCTTGAAGTTGATGCCGCTGCGCTCCAGGTGCTCGCTGCTTCCCCCGAGGTTGTGCGCCTCCAGTCCGATTTGATGCTCCAATCTACGCTCTATGAGAGTACTGCGCTGATTGGTGCGACGACGGCCTGGGCGAATGGGGCCACTGGTGCTGGACAAGTTGTCGCCGTGCTCGACACGGGTGTCCAGACAACGCATCCTTTCCTGGCCGACCAGGTTGTGGCCGAAGCGTGTTTCTCTTCCACGAACTCCACAACGACGAGCCTCTGTCCGGGTGGGGTCAGTTCCTCAACGCAACCTGGCTCAGGTCAGGCGTGCGCTTCTTCCATTACGGGGTGTGGACATGGTACGCACGTGGCTGGCATTGTTGCTGGTAAGCCGATCAGCCTCACGATCGGTGGCGTGCCCCAGACGGTCGCCGGGGTCGCCCCTGAGGCAGGTCTGATTGCCATTCAGGTCTTTTCCCGTGTTGCGTGTGACTCTTCATATTGTGTCACGGCCTGGTCAAGCGATCTTATGGCGGCGCTTGAACATGTCTATGGCCTACGCACGACCTATGCGCTGGCCGCTGTGAATATGAGTCTCGGCGGTGGCCGCTCCGAGACGACGTGTGATAATGATCCGATGAAGCAAATTATCGACTCGTTGCGCAGTGCTGGCATCGCGACCGTCGTTGCTTCAGGCAATACCAGTTATAGTGACGCGATCTCGTTTCCGGCCTGTATCTCGACGGCAATTAGCGTTGGTGCAACGACGACCAGTTCCTCGGGCCTGCCCGTTGATCAGGTGGCAAGTTTCTCGAATAGTGCCTCGTTTCTGAGTTTACTTGCTCCAGGTCATTTTACCCTCTCGTCCGTCCCAGCTACTACCTATGCCTGGTATTCGGGCACCTCAATGGCGGCACCTCATGTCGCTGGGGCCTGGGCAGTGTTGAAGCAGGCCGCCCCCGCCGCAAGTGTTGCCTCGCTGTTGGATACGCTTCAAACCACCGGTAAGCCGATTGCTGCTCAACGCTCTGGTTTTCCGACCATCATCAAGCCGCGTATTCAACTTGATGCGGCCCTGACTGCACTGAGCACCAACAACCCAACGGCTACGGCTACCCCTGCTCCGCCAACCGCTTCACCAACACGCACCGCCACGGCGACGGGCACCGC
>NZ_SIJK02000004.1:111169-146671 GCF_004762035.2 Candidatus Chloroploca mongolica
ACGGCGACGGGCACCGCCACGGCGACGGGCACGGCGACGTCAACGCCCACCGGCACGGCGACGGGCACCACCACGTCAACGCCCACCGGCACGGCGACGGGCACCACCACGTCAACGCCCACCGGCACGGCGACGGGCACGGCGACGGGCACTACCACGGCGACGCCCACGGCGACGCGCACCGGTACGGCGACAGCGACGGGTACTGCTACCGTAACGACTATGCCCAGTATGACACCGACCGTTACACCACTTATGCCGTTGTCGCGCGTCTACCTGCCTCTCATCCGCCATTAAACCTTTCTGCCACCTTGCCTCCCTGAGATCTGAGATCTATGCTAGTGCCAGTACTTAGGGTTCATAAAGAAATTAGTTGACCCACCATGCTATACTTCAGGCTCCTGATGTGGAGGAACGAAGATGACCGCTCTGGAGGAGCCTGCGATCCATGCCTGTGCATGTCCGATTTGCCAAGCGGCCAGCGACCCAGCGGTGGTCAGTCGGCATCACCAGATCAATGTGCTCTTAAGCCGACTGACCGAACCCCAACGGCGCTGGTATGTCGGATTTCTCGCGCAAGAACCCGCGAGCCCGGGGCTGCGCCAGTGGGTGCTCATCACCGGCTTGGCGCGGAACACCATCCGGCGGGGCCAGCAGGAACTGGCCGCAGGCCTTGCTGACGTACCAGCGGTGCGCCAGCGGCGGACGGGCGCGGGGCGGCCTGCCGCCGAAAAAAAGACCCGGTTCTGGAAGCCCTGATCTTGGCGCTGGTTGCCCCGCACACGGCAGGTGATCCCATGAGCGTGGAGAAGTGGCTCAACTGTCGCCTGAGTGATATTCGGCAACGGCTGGATGCACAGGGCCATCGGGTCAGTAAGCCGGTGATTAGTCGTATTCTGCGCGCGCATAACTACAGTCTGCGCGCCAACGTGAAACAGGCGGCAGGGCAGCAGCACCCGGAGCGCGATCAACAATTTCGGTACATCCAGACCCAGCGAACCCAGCATGCGGCGGCTGATCAGCCGGTTATTAGTGTCGATACCAAGAAGAAGGAATTGGTGGGCAACTTCAAAAACGCTGGGCAGATCTGGTGTGTGCAGGCGGAAGAGGTGGATGTCCACGATTTCCCCCAGGATGCGGTTGGACGGGCCGTGCCGTATGGGATTTACGATCTGCGAGCCAACCGGGGCACGGTCTACATTGGCCAGTCGGCCGATACGCCGACGTTTGCCGTGGACAATTTGGCCGATTGGTGCCGCACCGAACTGCGCGAACGCTATCCGCATGCAACCCAGATCTTGATTGAAGCCGATAGCGGCGGCAGTAACGGTGCCCGTTCGCGGGTCTGGAAGCAGCAACTCCAGGTGCAAATCGCTGACGCCTTGGGCCTGACCGTGACGGTGTGTCACTATCCGACGGGTACGTCGAAATGGAATCCGATTGAACATCGGCTGTTCAGCGAGATTAGCAAGACATGGGCGGGATGCCCCTTGCGCTCGTTTGCTGCCGTCCAGCAGTATATCGCAGACACGACGACCCACACCGGCTTGCAGGTGCGGGCCTATCTGGTGACCACGCCCTATGCTACGGGGGTCAAAGTCAGTGATACTGAGATGGCCTTGTTGAACATTCAGCCACATAGTGTATGCCCGCAATGGAACTATACGATTTCCCCACGGTCTGCCACCCAAGTGCCTGTGGGGTGGGTCAAGTAATTCTTTTATGAGCCCTTAGGGCAATTGCATCTTCTGCCGTGGCCGTAAACGGCTCGACTCCTGGGAAGCCAAGGCTACCTTCGTGGCCTGATCCAGCCGGCGCAGACCGGCTTCGCATTCGCTCACCGAGGCGTTTACTGGTCTGTAACAAAAGTTTTCTGCTCTCGGGCTTGGCTTCGACAAGCTCAGCCAACTGCGGGCGATGGGCGTTGCGAACGGACGGAGGCTGAGCCTGCCGAAGCCCCCGTAAACGTACGTTACAGACTACTTACGCCCACGGCACGGGCGCATGGGGGTGTTCTGATGCTCTGACGGCACATACGAACAGAAGCTGCCATCGCCCTCTCCCCACAAGCGGCGTACTTGAAAAGTATTGACTCCCGACGTACAATCAAAGGTAATCGGATAAGGCTCCCAGTGACTGAACCGCACACCGACACACATTGCATCCTTGATGTTCTCACCCTCCTTTCCGCTTTCATCTTTCATCTTTCATCTTTCCCTACGAGGCTTCTGATGCCTATTCCTTCAATTATTGCCGAGCAGTTGGTCTATCGTTATGGCTCGTTGCTCGCTGTTGATCAAATCAGTTTCCAGGTTGCTTCCGGTGAGATCTTTGGTTTCCTCGGTCCCAATGGTGCTGGCAAATCGACAACGGTGAAGATGCTCACCGGCCAGTTGCGTCCGCAGGCTGGCCAGATCACGATCCTGGGCATCGATGTTGCCCGTCATCCCAAACGGATGCAAGCACGGATCGGGGTCTGTTTCGAGTTGACGAATCTCTACGAGACGATGAGCGGTGCCGAAAATCTGCACCTCTTTGCCCGTCTCTTCGGGGTGCGCAGTTTTGATGCCGATGCGCTGTTGCGCCGGGTTGGCCTCGATGGCCGCGGCAAAGATAAGGTTGAAGGCTATTCCAAGGGGATGAAGCAGCGTCTGATGATTGCACGCGCCCTCGTCAATCAACCCGATGTGCTCTTTCTCGATGAACCAACCGAGGGCCTCGATCCGACGTCGGCGCAGGCGATCCGTCATGTGATCCGCGAGGAGCAGATGCGCGGGGCGACGATTTTTTTGACCACCCATGATATGCACGAGGCCGATCTGCTCTGTGATCGGGTTGCCTTTCTTGACCGCGGTACTATCGTCGCCCTCGATACGCCGCATACGCTCAAGCAGCAGTATGGGCAGCGTATGGTGTATGTCGAAGTGCTCGCCCCCGATGGCACTCTGCAGCGCCGTGAGATTATGCTCGATCGCGCTGATACACCCGCCGAGGTCGCTGCCTTGCTCCAGGGTGAACAGGTGGTTACCTTGCATAGCGCCGAGGCGACCCTCGAAGATATCTTCATTCGTATTACTGGTCGGGGGCTTGCGTCATGACCACGATGATGCTGACCGCGCTCATTGCCAAGGATTTCAAGGGCTATTTTGCCAATCGCTTCTTTGCCCTTGTGACCGTCTTGTCGCTGGTAGCCTTTACAGGCCTCTACTTTCTTCTCCCCAAAACGGTTGATGAGACGCTTGCGCTCGGGTTGGTGCTCGCCGGGGCTCCTCCTGCGCTGGAGGCTGAGTTGAGCAATGCTGATGAGGTGCGCATCGCGCGTTTTGCTACCTCAGAAGAGTTACAGGCTGCTATCCTTGCCGGCGATCTTCCCGTTGGCTTTGTTTTTCCTGATGATCTCGCCGCTCAGTTGCAGGCTGGTACGCAACCTCAGGTTGCCCTCTTCCTTGCGCCCGATGTTCCACCCGAGTTTGTGTCTATCTACGAGGTGGCGTTGCAAGAGTTCGTCTTTCTCATCCTTGGGCAGGAATTGCCAATTGAGGTCACCGAGACGGTGCTTGGGCCTGATATGGCCGGGGCGCAGATTGCCCCTCGCCAGCGCATGCTGCCGCTCCTGGTGGTGTTTATTTTGATGGTTGAGTGCCTCGGTCTCGCCAGTCTGATTGCCAGTGAAGTTGAGGGTGGTACCATCCGAGCGTTGTTGGTGACACCCTTGACGATGCGCGGACTTTTTCTTGCGAAAGGGATCTTTGGGTCGCTCTTTGCTTTTGCGCAGGCTGCCTTGCTCTTGCTGCTTACCGGGGGCCTTGCGACCCAACCCCTGTTGAATTTGCTCGCCCTCCTCGCTGGCGCGACCATGGTGACCGGGGTGGCGTTCCTGATTGCTTCGGTCGGGCGCGATTTGATGTCGGTGATGGGTTGGGGCATCCTCGCAATGCTCTTGCTCGCGTTGCCGACGCTGAGTCTCCTGATCCCCGGTCTGACTTCGAACTGGATGCGACTGATCCCGTCGCACTATCTCGTTGATACGCTCTTTCGTACCCTTAATTTTGAGGCCGGCTGGCGTGAAGTTGGTGCCAATCTGCTGGTCTTGCTGGCGTATGCGGCGGTGCTGATGACCATTGGTACGCTGACGCTGCAAAGGAGATTCCGATGAGTCTCTATCGTGTGGGGGTTTTGCTCTATCGTGAATTGGTGCAGGGCCCCAAGAATATCATTTTTATCTTTGCTGTGGTGGTTCCCCTTGTCCTCAGCTTTGTCCTTGCGCTGCTCTTTGGGACGCTCTTTAGTGGCAAGCCCCGCCTTGGTATCGTTGATGAGGGTTCCTCGCAGTTGAGCCAATCAGCCGCCGCGATGACCTCGATCCGGCTGACGATCTTTGATACTCAGGTTGGCCTCGAGGCGGCAACTCGTCGGGGGGCCATTGATATGGGCGTGGTCGTACCGGCAGATTTTGATGCGCAACTTGCCGCAGGCCAACCAACAACGATAATTGCCTATGTCTGGGGCGAGAGCCTGCTGAAGGATCGCGCTCTGCTCGGTACCGCCCTCGTCGCCTGGACCCGTCAGATCGCGGGACAGGAACTACCGGTAACTTTGACGACCACGATGCTTGGTGATACAGTTGCCCTGCCCTGGCAGGATCGCCTCTTGCCGCTGCTCATCCTGATGAGTGTCGTCTTTGGGGCGATGATGCTCCCTGCTTCATCGCTGGTCAGCGAAAAACAGCACCGGACGCTGACGGCGCTGGCGATTACGCCTGCGACCACCGCTGATGTCTACCTTGCCAAGGGCTTGCTTGGCGTCGGCTTGAGTACTGTGATGGCGCTGGTTGTGCTCGCGCTGAATGGTGCTCTGAACGAGCGCACCGGGCTTGTCGCGGGGGTCTTGCTGCTGGGGGCGATCTTCTCCGCCGAACTGGGGATCGTTATGGGGACGCTCGTCAAGGATGTCAATTCTCTCTTTGCCACGATCAAGGCCATCGGTTTGCTGTTGTATGCGCCCGCCTTGATTGCGCTCTTTCCCGACATTCCGCAGTGGATCGCACGTATCTTCCCAACCTACTATCTCGTGCAACCTGTCATCGAGATCGTTCAGCACAATGCGCGTCTCGCTGATATTGCCGGTTTACTCGGTGTCCTGCTCGCTCTGATTGCCGTGACGGGCGCGATCCTCGCTTTGTTGGCCCGCCGTAACTATCGTCTCGGGGTAGTCTAGGTGGCGTTTGAAGGCTTGAAAAAAGGCCAGCGACGCTGGCCTTTTTTCAAGCCTTCATCGGTTTCTCGCTAATCCTCTAACAACTTCATGCCCGTCAGCCGCTCCACGGCCCAAAAGCCAAGTGGTAGTACGCTGAAGAAGGCCATGATGAGGTTCGAGAAGGTCGCAGCATTTAGCCCGACCCCGCCTGCCCCAGCTAGACGCCCGACATTGGCGAGCGCCGCAATGGTACCTAGCGCTGCGATCCCCAACGCGATGAGCGTCATTAGCCTGGTACGCGCTGGATTGCGTGCCAGCCAGCCTAAAACGATCAGAACTAGCCCGAAGAGGGCCGGAATAAAGGCGGTTGTGGCAGTGGTGGCAATGCCTCCCCCCACACCGAGGACAACCAGACCGACGCCCGCCCAGATGATAATGGTGATCATACGTGACTCCTGGTGGCTTGCAGGTACATGCTCTCCTGCAAACTCGCAAACGTCTGCATGTAGCGGCGACCAATTCTGCCTCTACATGACGTATGGTACACGCTTTTAGCACATTGCGTCAAATCAGCGCTCGTTATGCTTGATACGGTTCACCACCGCGAGAATGCGTTCGGCGCGTTTGCCATAGGTGTGTTCGGTCGCGATCACCCGGCGTGCCATTGCCCGCCTCATGTCCGGTGCCCGTGCCAGAGCGTCCCCCAGGCCACTCGTCAGACCTGCCAGATCGCGTCGCGCAAAGGTGTGACTCAGGTGCAGCGGCACAATCTCTTGCAATGCAGGCAAGATGGGCAGCACAATCGGTTGCCCCAGGGCAAGATATTCAAAGAGTTTCAGCGGCGAGGCGGTAATGTCCGTTACCGTGTCTGGGATCGCTAGGACATCGGCGGCCTGCAGGTAGGTGACAATTTCGGCCTGAGGCCGTGGTGGGATGAGCATACAGATGCCCTCTCCTTGCTGTTGCCCACCATCACCAAAACCAAGGTCGTAGGCCTGCTTGCGCAAAGCCTCGCGTTCGTGATCCCGCCCGCCTGCCAGAATTACAATCAGGTTCGGGCATTGTTGGCGCAGTTCCGCGCACGCGGCCAGCAGCCCATCAAGCCACCGATGGGCGAATGTCATGCCTGCATAAGCAATGATCGGTGCTTCGGCAGGGAGCCCCAGGGTTTGCCGGGCTTCCTGCCGATTCCCTTGCGCAAAAATCTGCTCGTCATAGGCGTCGGGAACGACAAACACATCGTCTAGGTTGCGCCAGCCAAGCGTTGCCAGCAACTGCCGAAAATCGTCGGTCAGCGACACAACCGCCGAAGACCGCGTCAGTGCGATGCGATCAATCAGGTGCAAAAGTCCCTCGGCCCACGGCTCTCGTGCCCGCGACGGATTCCGCGTCTCTAGGTCGTGCGCCTCGTAGATCACTGGTATCCCCAGGCGAGGCCCAAGCACGCCCGCCCACCAGGCGGCACAGATCACCTGCCGTACATAGACAGCTTCAACCTCGTGGCGTCGTGGCGCGATCAGTGCCGCTGTCATAAACGCAAAGGCTGTGTGCTCAAGGTAGTAGAGCAACGTTGATTTGTAGAGGCGTGAGAGCTTCCCAATCGCCGGACGGGGCAGATGCACGGCCCCTACTTCCTCAAACCGACTCTCCTCGCGCCCCCAGCGCGGGATCAATGCCAATGTATCAGGTCGACGAACCCGAAGTTCACGCAGCGTGGTATACGTTTGCAACGCATTGGCCGACTGCAACGTCAGACTGGTGGGGTAAGCAATGTAGACCAGCATAGATGTACACCACCGCTCAACTTTCCGTGCTGGCATCGAGCACAGCCTGGGCGATCTGTTCACCACGACCTTGCGGCAGATAGACATAACGTCCACCTAGCCAGGCCGCCAGTTGTTGCGCTTCGCCTCGACTGACAAAGCTTCGTTGGGTATCAATCACAACGGCACCAATCCCGGCTGCGTGCAAACGCGCACTCAGGGTCTGGACTTCCCGGCGAGCAACTTCCAGACGGGTCTGCTTATCGTGGCTCGGGTCAGGGCGTAATGGCACATTGGGCCGCCCATCGGTAATAATCACCATAGTGGTGCGATGAATGCCCCGTGCCCGGGCCTGCTCGGCGACCTGATAGGCCGCGAGCAACGCCGCCGCCAGGGGTGTTCCGCCGCCTGTGGGCAGCACATCAAGGGCGCGTTTCGCCAGTTCGACACTCTGCGATGGTGGCAAGAGCACTTCAGCCTCTTCGCCACGAAACGCCAGCAGTGCGACCTGGTCACGATGCACATACGCCTGTTGCAACAGCGCATTGACGGCCCCCTTCGCCTGGCGCATTCGGTGCAGTGCCATCGATCCACTGGCATCCACCAGAAAGCAGAAGAGCGTCCCCGCTTTGCTGCGATATTTCTTGATATGGAGATCGTCGGCTTTGAGCCGAATATGGCGTTTGTGTACCTCGGCGCGTGGTCGTTGAATCGCTTCTTCGTGACGCACTCGTTGCCACGGTGCCGCAGCGCGCAGCGTCGCCACAACATCCAGCCGCCCCTGTGAGGGAAGACCGGGGATAGAGCGAATATGCCGCCCACGCAAGCCAGAGGTTGTCCCGCGTGACCCACTACGCCCGTTGCGGCGCACCGTAAAGGGTGTCTCCAACACATCAGGGGGGATTTCGCTATCAAGGGCCGCCAGGATCAGATCTTCCACCGTCAATTCTTCAGGCGGGGGCGGGGGCTTCTCTTCTTCGTCTTCGTTATTCTCTTCGCTCTGCGAGGGCGGTGGCGGCTCCTCGGGCGGTGGGGGTTCTTCGGGTGGCGGCGGTGGTGCCTCCATCTGTGGGGTACGGGTTGCGCGTGGCAACAGCACAAAACGCACGGCGCGCTCTAGATCCTCATCAGCGACCTTTTCGCGTCCAGCGAGTGCTGCCGAGGCCAGCGCCACACGGGTCGCAAAAATATCAGCCCGATGGCCTTCGACGCCGAGCGCCAGAGCGGCCTGAATCAGTTGCGTAACTTGAGCATCCTCGATCGTGACTTCTTTCAGCGCTTCGCGTGCTGCCAGCACCATGGCCTGCAAGAGCGCATCTTCATCTTCGAAATCATCGCTCAGGCCTTCGGGGCGCAACGAAGCCTTTTTTGACCGTTTCAGGCTCACCAGACGTTCACGGTCAAGTGTGAGATTACGGCGCACGACCTCGGCGCGGGCGGGTGCCGGGGCCTGGGAGATCGGGGCGGCAATCAAGCCAACGCGATCCATCAGGTGACGCCGGGGCGGGCCTTCATCGGGATCATAGGTCGCAAGCAACGCAAATCGTGAAGGTTCAACCACACTCAACCCTTCGCGTTCCACGCGCACCACCCCGCTATCGAGTGCAGCGAGCAGATGGTTAATCGTGCTATCGTCAAGCAGATTCACCCCATCGGCATAGAGTAGACCACCGTGAGCACGGGCAAGCACCCCACTACGATGCACCCGTTCACCCCGGGCAAGCGTTGCCTCGAGATCGAGTCCACCCAGCAAGCGATCTTCCGTCACCCCGACGGGCAGTTCTACAAAAATCTGCTCATCAATCAGTTGCGCAAACGCACGTACCAGCGTGCTTTTGCCCGTGCCAACCCCGGCGGCAATCACCGCCCCACCAAGACCAGGATCGACTGCGAGGAGGAGCAGCGCTTGGCGCGCAGCATCAAGCCCGACGAGAGCCGAGAAGGGCATCCCACGTTGGGCAACCGTAACCAGAGGCATAGCGTTTACCTTACGCACCTAGAGCAGGAACAGACGAGCGTTCAGGCCCATACCCAACGGGCAGCGCCTGTGCCGGCGCTGCCGCTGGTCTGTCTGCTGCAAGCGTCAACTACGTCAGCACCTCTTCGACCGCACGTTCAATGCGAACCGAGTCGTCCTGGGTTTCGAGGGGGTCTTTGCGGAGGCGATGGCGCAGCGCAAGATTCGCAATGCGTCGGACATCCTCCATGCGCACTTCGTTATGACCCTCAAATGCCGCCAGTGAACTGGCTGCCCGGCTCAACGTCAACTCACCGCGATGCCCATCAATTTCGAGCTTGACACAGAGTTCAGCGATCTTGTAGAGCGTCGGGTCAGGCAACGTGACCTCAGGCAACCGTTTCTGGGCACTTTTGATCTTGCGTTGCAACTTGGCCGTCTCTTTTGCCCACTCGTCGACAAACGTAAACGGATCGGTATCATAGGCGCGACGGCGCTTCACAATTTCGACGCGCTCGTCGACACTCGTGATCGTCGTGATCCGGGCGTGCAAGCCAAAGCGGTCGAGCAACTGCGGTCGCAGATCGCCTTCTTCCGGATTGCCACTACCCACCAGAACAAAACGTGCCGGGTGACGGATACTGATGCCTTCACGCTCAACCACATTGGTGCCACTGGCGGCCACATCGAGCAACACATCGACGAGGTGATCCTCAAGCAGGTTCACTTCGTCAATGTAGAGGAAGCCACGATTGGCGCGGGCCAGCAACCCTGGGGCAAACGCCTGCACACCCTGCGTCAGGGCGCGTTCAATATCAAGCGTACCACAGACGCGGTCTTCAGTCGCGCCCAATGGGAGATCGACCACTGGTACTGCAATGGTCACTGCTGATGGATGGCGCGCGGCTTTCCTTCCCCCAGGCTCATTATGCGTCGTACAGCGCTCACATAGCCCAGCCGTACGATCAGGCGAACATGAATACGGACAACCAGGCACAGCCTTGATTGGTGGCAACATCGCCGCCAGCGCACGGACAGCAGTTGATTTGGCGGTACCGCGATGGCCCATCACCATCACCCCGCCAATCGTTGGATTCACAACACAAAGCAGCAGAGCAAGTTTGAGCTCGGCCTGACCAACAATTGCAGCGAACGGGTACGGAGGAACAGGTGCAGAAGATGGGGGGACAGCACCATTAGACAGCGTCTGAGGAAGCTCAGGCTCAGTAGCCGTGGGCACAGTTTTCACCTCATTGAAATGCGAAGTGCAACATGCAGCGAGCACACCTTGCACTTCGCATCACACACGTTACCAAAATGACATCACCGTTCGGAGCGTTTCACCACCGAACCGGCCGTAGGAACACGCTGACCATTGCGCGCACGCCGCGCAAACGCCGTGATATTGGTCCAGAAAAAGGTCAAACCGAGTGCAAGCACCGTAATAATCAAACTTGCCCAGCACATGAGCGCCGGGGTGATCGGGCCAATCATCTGCGTGGCCTCACCAAGACCTGCTGGCATACCCCTACTCCTATCATTTGTCGCGTACGGTTTGACGCGAAGAATGGCACCATGGAACTGTAGCTAATGAGCTTCCTTCTTGTCCTATTGTACCATATTGCTGCAAGTATGCTTCATCACCAGGGTGCCATATAACCCGTTATGATGAGCTATCTTACCGACGCCACAGAGGATTCGCCTGTTCTGGCGATGTCACATGGTGGGCTTCAAAACTCTGGCACCAGCTCCAAAAGAACCCACATGCCCACCAGCGCAGGCGCAAATGCCAGGGTGCCAGCACATACTCGGTCAAGGCTACTTTCGAAGGGGTTTCTAGCTTCATCGTGCCATCCTTCGCTTAACGATACAACGGGCTTGCCGGTCTTCTCAGGTCAACATAACGGTAGGGTTCCCCTGAGCGTTGCAAAGCGATCAGGATCGCCAGTTTGCTCTCAAGTTCATCCTCGTTGCCAAAGCAAATGGTTGTATTGCCATCAATTGTGAGGGTCATGCCCTTTTTCGGATCGTGGTTGGCTTCGGTCACATACATGCCAAGGTCGGTGAGCAATCTGCCGACGACCCGGCGTGTCGCTGGATCAAGTTCAGGTTGATCGCCAACCGCCTGTTGCATCAAGCCCAGTTCGAAGGTCGGAACAGTCCTGGCCTGACGACCTCCCATCAGTTCTTCGACCCCTGCCCCTTCGGGCACCAGATCAGGCTCGATGGCCCCGAAGACCTTCAAAAACTCGGCATACTCAAGGGGATGCACATCTTCCATGGCGACTTCGGGGATACTCCGGGTCATAATCTGGCGTGCCAGGCGGTCAAAGATAACCTCAAAACGTGGTTCGGTGAGCGCCAGTTGGCATGCGTCGGCGAGTTCGCGAACGCCACGGTCAAGCGGAATACTTGCCAGTACCGGCAGATTGATCCGCTCGGCAAAGCGCTCGGCGACACCACTCCCATCATCCCGATTGACAATCAACCCGATCAGGCGTGTGCGCCCACCCATCTGGGCAAAATAGCGGGCCGCACTCGCAATATTATTGGCCGCATAGAGGCTCTGGCGGTCATTGCCACAGAGGATGATGACCTCTTCGGCCAGTGAACGTGAGAGCGGCGTGGCAAAGCCGCCACAGACTACATCACCCAGGAAATCCATCACAATATAATCAAGTGCCCACTGGCTCATCCCGAACTTTTCGAGCAGATCAAAGCCGAAGGTAATGCCACGTCCTCCACAACCGCGCCCGACCTCGGGGCCACCAATCTCGCAGCCATAGACGGTTGCCTGTTCCATTACCCGTGTCTTGAAGATGACATCCTCGGCGCGCAGCTGGTCTTCACGGCCAGCCTCTTTCAACTCACGCCAGACATCACCGAGTGTCGGCAGGCTGACCCCTCCAAAGAGGGCATTGCAGCTGTCGTGTTTGGGATCGCAGCCGAGTTGCATGACTCGATTGCCCAGCAGGGCCAGTTTGCTCACCAGATTTGTCGTAAAAAAGGACTTGCCCATGCCACCTTTGCCATAGACGGCCAGCATCCGGGCATGGTTCGTTCCATTTTGTCGCATCTTCGCAGGCATGAACGCCTCTCTTTGCACGTCTGACCTTGAGTCAGACCTCGCTCGTTGCTTCGTCCTGCGGCCATTCCACGACGACTTTGAGACAACTCGGATCCTCAAGGGCGAGCCGATAGGCCGCCTGAATACGATCAAGGGGCACCCGGTGGGTTAGCAGGCCATTGACATTCAGATCGCCCGAGGCGAGCATATCGCGCACGCGGGGCAGGTCGCCATCGGCCCCGAATTTCCATTCGCGGGCCACCAGGATCTGCGCTTCACGCATAAAGACCGGGGCATACGGAATATTGATATGGTCATAATAGCCGAGCAGCAAAACGCGCCCATGATTGGCAAGCAGCGGCAGCGCTCCGACAAGCGCAGGCATCGAGCCAGTTGCCTCAATGATGACATTGATATTGGCTTCGCCGAGTGCTTCGTCTAGTGACTCGCGGGTAATATCAATGACCTGATCCGCCTCGGCCACGGCCAGTCGTACGCCCACCCGGTCGGCGACCGCCACATGCTGTGCCCCCTGAATACGAGCGAGGCGGGCGGCCAGTTGCCCAACGATCCCCTGACCAAGCACTAGTACGCGGTCAGTCTTACGGATCTGGGCGATATTGAGCCCATGCAGTGCGGTTGCGGCAAGGGCGAGCACCACCCCGGTTGCCGGGTCAATCGAACCGAGCGGTACGACGCGGTCAGCCTCGGCACTGATATACTCGCTCTGCCCACCCCAGGCCGGGTTGACGCCACGGAAACAGCGTGCGCCACCAACATACACCCATTGCCCCAGCAATTCCTGAGGGGCTTTGGCCCCCACCTTCACGACCTGGCCTACCGTTTCATAGCCGGGTACTACCGGAAAGAGCAGTGCGGGATGAGGCATACGGCCATCAAGCAGCATCCGTTCTGTTCCAGCGCTAATCGAGGTAAAGGCAGTGCGGAGTAGCACATCACCCGCTTGTGGTTCAAGTACTTGAACCGTGCGCAATTCAACGGTATTGCGGCGAGGGATAACTACGGCGCGAGATTTGATCGGCATGTGGGCCATCGCTTTCTAGCGAATGTCGAAAAAAGGTATCTGCAACTGGTGCAGATCATCAAGCCTCCAGGCACACTACATTTGTGAGGCTGCCTGGCGGAGCGAACGGCGCTGGCGAGCTGAATTTATCCCTCGTACGACAAATTGAACCGCGTTAAAGAGGTAGGTGACATAGGCAAAGACCATCACCCACATCACGGTGCGCGAGTCGGCACCCATCCATTGCGCTACAAAGTAGAGGTTATGCGTGATAATCGCAATCAGATTGCCGACATCTTCCCAGAAAAACTCTTTTGCCATGAAATAGTGATCAAACATATCATATTCCCAGAGCATTCCGGTAATCGTGAGCGCCCAGATCAGGGCAATTTTGATCCAGATACTGATCGTTGCAATCAAGTACCCTTCGCCAGTGGCAAGATACCGTAGTACCAGGGCAAAACTGATCAAAAAGACCACAAACTGGATCGGGGCCAGAATAATTTGTACTTTTGTCCAGCGTGAGCGTTCACGACGGCGTAGTTGGTCTTCAGTATACATCATAACAATCACCAGGTTAGCTATGCATCACTTCCGGTTCAGCGGTGCCAATGCGCGTAACACTCAACATAAACCGGTGTTCTACCATTTCGGGTTTGGTCAGATCTGACCACGTTGCTTCAGCCCAGGCATGCACGCGCTCCATAACGGTAGCCAGCATCGCATCGCTGAGCACCCATGTCTCGGCATCAAAGCGTGCCGCCATGCCAGCCAGGACGTCGGCTGGGCTGACCGAGGTTACCCACGTAGCTGCGATGAAAGGTTCGCTCGTCGTACCACCAGAGCGAGCCAGGGCTTGCGCAAGCGCTGCTCCCGCCCCCGGTGGGCGGCTTCCAGGCATGAATTCGATGGCGGCCAGGCGCAGTTGCGTCCGCAGACGTCCGACACACGAATCAGGGTCTCGCCAATCACTGCCTTGCACAAAGATTCCACCCGGTTTGAGGACACGCACGATCTCGCTCAGGGCTGAGCGCCAATCGGGCAAGAGGTGCAACACATGTACTGCAAGCACGGCCTCAAAGCTCTGATCCGGAAAGGGTAATTGCTGGGCGTCACCACAAATTAGCGCAAGCTCTACCTCGGTAGCTTTGGCTCGTTGCGCTGCCAGAGCCAACATCTCGGCTGAAATATCCACTCCGGCCACCAACCCACCGGCCTGAGCCGTCGGCACCGCAATGCGCCCCGTGCCTACTCCCAGTTCGAGCAGCGAAGCACACGAACCGATCAGACCCACAATCGCCTGACCGATCTGCGCTGCTGCCTCGGGTGGATGGGCTCGTTGCGCATCATAGACCGAAGCTATATTCTCAAAACTAAACGCAAGCGCCATAACAATCTTCTCCGCAGCGAGCGTCTATCTGCATCTGCTCGCTGCGGCATTTCCTCTAGTTCAACGGACTAGCTCGCGGTATCCATCGCCAGCACCGTTCCGATATCCTGCTTGGTCAGGCCCTTGAATTCTTGCACACTGACACTGCGCAGGATGCCAATGGCGACGACCATCACGATGGCCTCGAAGCCAAAGATGAGCGTGTACCCGAGGGTTGGGCTGAACAAGCCCGTGCCAATCATCGCCGTGACGAGACCGCCACTAAAGACATTGGCAAACCCATTGCCCAGACCCTGAGCCATGCCCCAGATGCCCATATAGAGGCCCGTCTGTCCTTCGATCGTCATTTCCATCATCATCGAGAGGGCACCGACGTTGAAGAAGCCGATGCCGACACCCATGACCAGCAGAGCCGGATAGACCAGGCCAGGCTGATAGGTAATCGAAGACATCGCAATTGTTGCCAACGCAGCGGCAATGCCGAGCCCACCCAGGCTGGCGATCAATTTCTTGGAGATGGGGAAGATCGATGAGATCACACCAATCGAAAACATCCCGAGCAGTGCTCCGGCTCCCCAGGCCTGCTGATAGGCGGCTGTCTCGGCCTGAGTCTTTCCGAAGACCTGAGCACCAAATGGTTCAAGGATAGCATCTTGTAGGAAGATGCCCATAATGGCCAGCAGGACAAAGAAGAAGAAGGCACGTACGTGGATATTGGTTCCCATCAGTTGACGGGCCACGCGGAAGGTTCCCAGCGGCGAAGCGCTCTCTTGCGGCTGGGCGGCCAGCAGGGCAGCATGCTCTTCTTTGGTGATGCGGCGCTCCATCCCGACCACGCCGAGCAGAATTGTCACGACGGCAATGATTGGCGTCATATTGTAGAGTTGCCGCATAGCCTCATGTGAGTATTCGGGCATAATCACCCGCGAAACACCTGCCGAGACAATGCCACTGATGATGATCGCAGCCCAGATCACGGCTACAACGCCGCCACGCTCTTTCGGGGTGGTGACTTCTGCAACCAGTGAGTTTGAAGCGCTCCCGTTCATAGCCATAAAGACACCAAACACAGCCATCAAGAGGAATGCTTCAACGGTTGCAACCAGATCCCGCGAACCAAGCCCGATCGCAATATAGGGCAGAAACAGAAAAATCAGTGAGGCTCCAACACCGCTAATGAAGATATAGGGGGTGCGACGATAGCCGAAAAGAGGATAACGATCAGCAAAGCGCCCCCAGTAGATCTGGAAGAACGAGATGAAATGGTGCATCCCGATTAGCGAGGTGACAATGACGGCGATGGCCCCGAGATCGGCAATTGCAACCCGGTTGAAGTTAAACGTCACGAGGGCGAACATCCAACCAATGCCCAGCCGCATTGTCGCCAGGCGGAGTGTTTTAATGACGAGACGCAGGAAACCCATGCGACTTGCCCCTTTCCTGATCTAAAATAGCGAACACCTTCTGCCGTACTACAGACTTAGAACTACATAATTAGGGGGGGATGCAGGATTATGATACAAACCTCTACATATTGGGGTAGTGAAGAGGCGTGATCCCGCTGATATGCTTGGTTGTGGCTACTCTCCTAATCCAGTTCAGCTAGATCAGTTGTTGAGAGGACGGGGCCAAAAGATGCCTAGAGCGCACATTCTTAATGAGCGGAAGTATAGCATATGCTCAAAAAGGTTGCAATATGTGCAAAATTATGGCAAAACCTAGACATTTTGTTTGTGACATTTATTCAAAAATTTGACTTGTTGTGCTATACTAGAATAACAATAAATTATTTGAGGTTACGACCATGTATGTACGCTGGGTGGTCAGGCGCCACAAAAACGCCACGATCGCGGATACCAGCTTTTATGATGCTTATCTCGTTGCTAGTTATCGTGACGAGCGGGGTGTCCCGCGCCAGCGCACCATCTGCTATCTGGGCAACATTCGTCAGATTGGTGACGAGTTTCCTATGATTGAGCGCGAGTTGTTTCTCCTTCGTGCTGAACGCATCCTCCTCTCGATTGAGGAATTGGGTGAAGTTGACCGTGAAGAAGCTCTCGATGCGCTTCGTCAGAAGGTGCCTCCGCTGACCCGTGAGGAAGTGATGACGGCCTTTGTCGAGAATTTACGCTGGTATCGTCGGTGGTGGGAACAGAATGGTGGGGGCCCGACCGACGATGAGTTGATCAAGATTGTCCAGTTAGCCCGCGGGGGTCTCGGGCCTGTCTGATGCCGCGGTGCCGCTGTTTCACCCTTTACAGGTTCGGCCCATATCTGTTATGATCAGGGGGTTATGGAAAACGGGACAATTCTTGCGATTGACGATAATCCACAGATGTTGAGCATCCTGGCGGATCTTTTGCATCCGCTCGGCCATACGGTGGTGTGTGCCACCAATGGGCCTGATGCGCTGGTTGTGGCGATGGCTAACCCGCCCGATCTGGTGTTGCTTGATGTGATGATGCCTGGGATGGACGGGTTTGAGGTCTGTCGCCATATGCGCGCTCATCCTGCGCTGGCTCATGTGCCCGTTGTGCTCGTGACGGCGCTTGATGATCGCGAGTCACGGGTTGAAGGCTTTGAGGCCGGCGCTGATGAGTTTGTAACCAAGCCGTTTGACTATGTCGAGTTGCGGGCTCGTGTGACGACGATCCTGCGCCTGAATCGCTATCGAACCCTTGTTGAACAGCAACGCCGTACGGCAACGGAACGAGCGCGTTTTGTCTGGGCAGTGGAACATAGTGATGACGGTATTTTGCTCCTCGACGAGTCTGATCAGGTTCACTATGCCAATCCCTGTGCTCGCACGATTCTTGGACTGGCCCCCGATGCTCCTCTCGAGCACATGTTTTTGCCCCTCGCTACCCAGCAGTATCGTTTGACCCCTCCTGAAGCATGGGATGCTTGGCCCCATGTACCCGCTCAGGATGATCAATCTCGTTTCCTGGTCAGCCCGGAACGTGCGAGCAGTATCGAACGCTGGATCCGCGTTGATTTGTTGCCCCCCGCTGAGAATGATGCGACCCGCGTCTTGCGGATGCGTGATGTGACCGAACAGATGGTGACCCAGCGCGAGATGTGGACGTTTCATACCATGCTGGCGCACAAGCTCCGTACGCCGCTGGTAGGCATTCTCGGTGGGTTGAATATTTTGAGCGGTGGCGGCGCGACGATGGATCGCGAGAGTATCGTTCGTATTGCTGAGGTGGCCCTTGCCGGCGCACGACGTTTGCGCTCGGAAATCGAGGATATCCTGCATTATCTGCGCTCACCATCTGATGTCTATGGGCTCGATAGCATTATTGTCTCGGAAGTTTCGCTGTTGCTCGATCAGGTTGCCCGTGACCTCGAGCTCAAGCATGTGACGATCGAAGCTCCGTCGCCCGAGTCAGCCAATGGGCGCATTGCGTTGACCCAGCATAGCCTTGAAGTGCTGCTACGTGAAGTGCTGGAAAATTGTGTCAAATTCCATCCTCATCGTGCCCCCGAGGTTCAGATCAAGCTCTCACTGCTGGAACCTAAGATGCTGCGGCTGGAGATTATTGATGATGGCCCTGGTATGAGTAATGAGCAACGTCAGCGGGCGTGGTACCCGTACTATCAGGGTGAACGTAATTTCACTGGTCAGGTTGAGGGTATGGGGCTTGGGTTGGCGCTGGTTGCCCGCATTGTCCATGCCGTCGGTGGCCGCTGTGCGCTTGCCAATCGCACTGATAGCCATGGGACAATCGTGACGCTCACGCTTCCACTTGCTGCGAGTTGACGTTGCTAGCGGCTTCTGCTACCATCCACCCGGGGTGAAGATTGCTTCGTACGCACGGGAAGGCTTGCATGAAGGTAGCGATTACTGGGGCACATGGGCAACTCGGCAGTGAGTTGTGTGCGGTGCTGGGTGCTGAACATACGATTATCCCGCTCGACCATAGCAACCTCGAACTTGGCTCGCCCGAGGCTGTCGCGCAGATTGTCGCTACGAGGGCCGATCTGGTGGTGCATCCGGCGGCTTTTACCAATGTTGATGCCTGTGCCCGTGATCCCGAACTGGCCTATCGGATCAATGGGCTAGGCACCCGCTCTGTCGCCCTTGCCTGTCGCAAGCTCAAGGTGCCACTCGTCTATATCAGTACCAATGAGGTCTTTGCCGGTGATGCGTTGACCCCGTACTACGAGTACGATCAGCCTCGCCCGGTCAATGCTTATGGTCGCTCGAAGCTGGCCGGGGAACTGGCGGTGCGTGAGTTGCTTGATGCTTTCTATATTGTGCGGGTGGCGTGGCTCTTTGGCGGTACACGCAATTTTGTACGTACCGTCCTCCGTTTGGCTGAGCAGCCACCTTCTGGGGGCTTGCGGATGGTTGATGATGAGTTTGGTAGCCCGACCTATACCTTTGATGTGGCACTCGCGCTGCGTGAGCTTATCACGAGTGAGCAGTATGGCACATATCACTTGGTCAATCGTGGGGTTGCTTCACGCTACAGCTTTGCAACGACGATCCTGCGTCTTGCCGGTTACGAAGATGTGGCGGTGACGCCGATCAAACTGGCTGATTTTGTGCGTGATAGTACCCCTCCCCCTTATACGCCGCTGTCCAATCTGGCCGGTGCCGCGTTGGGTTTGTCCTTGCGCCCCTGGGAAGATGCCGTGGCCGCTTTTTTGCAACGCTAGACGATGATTGATATTATTATTCCTAATTATAATGGCGCTGATCTTCTGCCGACGTGCCTTGATGCGCTGCGTGCCCAGACCCGGCATGATTGGCTTGTGACGGTCGTTGATGATGGCAGTACTGATCATTCGCTGGCCTTGCTTGCCACAGCCTACCCCGAGGTGCGCGTCGTTGTGCTTGAACGTAATCGCGGCCTCGCCGCCGCAGTCAATGCCGGGCTCGCGGCAACCAGCGCTCCGTATGTGGTGCTGTTGAACAATGATACCGAGGCCGATCGTCACTGGCTTGCCGAGTTGATTGGCGCGCTTGAACGTTATCCGGCCTATGGTTTTGCCGCTAGCAAGTTGCGCCTCTTTGATCGCCGCGAGATGCTCCATTCGGCTGGTGATTATTATCAACTTGATGGTGAACCAGGGAGTCGCGGTGTCTGGGAACGTGATCGGGGGCAGTATGATGCCCTCACCGAAGTCTTTGGCCCTTGTGCCGGTGCTGCGGCCTATCGTCGTGCGATCCTTGAAACACTGGCGCAGTCGGGCCGGGTCTTTGATGAAGATCTTGTGATGTATTGTGAAGATGTTGACCTGAATTTACGCGCCAGACATCATGGGGTGCGCACGCTCTTTGTGCCTACCGCAGTTGTCTACCATCGGCTCAGTGCCACCGGTGGTGGTGTCCTGGCAAGTTATTACTGTGGGCGTAATTTTTTGCTTGTCTGGATCAAAAATATGCCACTGCCGCTGGTTCGCCGCCATTGGGTCGCTCTGTGTGTTTCCCAGGTGCGCTTTGTCTTCGCTAGTCTGCGGCATCTCCGCGAGCCTGCCGCCCGCGCCCGCCTCCGGGGGCAGTGGGCGGCGCTTCGTGCCTTGCCCCTCTTTATTGGTAAACGTTGGCAGCAGTCACATTTGATTGACACAACCCTCGCTGGCTTTGCTACCGCACTGAAGCTCGGTCTTACCGCGAAAGCGAGGATGTAGTCGTGTCCGATACGATGCCCTGGCTTTCGATTGTGATTCCAGCCTATAATGAGGCAGGACGTTTGCCACAAACCTTGACCGTGATTCAGCGCTATCTGGTGGCCCAGTCGTTTACGAGTGAAGTGCTGGTTGTTGACGATGGAAGCGCTGATGCAACTGCCGATCTTGCTGCCGCGATGCCGGGTGTAGAGGTTTTACGGCTCGACCATCGTGGCAAGGGGTTTGCGGTACGTGCCGGTGCGCTCGCTGCACGCGGGCACTATATTCTTGTGTCCGATGCCGATCTCGCGGTGCCGGTTGAAGAGTGGGCGCGCCTCGAACAGATGCTGCAGCATGGCTATGAAGTTGTCATTGGCTCACGTGAGGGTGTCGGCGCGACACGTGATGGTGAACCCTGGTATCGCCATGTGATGGGGCGCGTCTTCAATGGCTTGATTGCCTTGATTGCGCTGCGTGGGATTAATGATACGCAGTGTGGCTTCAAAGCTATGCCTCGTCACGTGGCCCATGATCTGTTCCGGCGGATGCGTATTTATGGCGATGATGCGCCGGTGCTTCAGGGGGCCGCCGTGACTGCGTATGATGTTGAATTGCTCTTTCTCGCCCGGAAAATGGGCTATCGCATCGCCGAAGTTCCCGTGCGCTGGCACTATGGTACCGAGACGAAAGTTAATCCTCTCCGTGATTCGTGGCGTAATTTGCGTGATGTGGTGACCGTTCGGCTTAATGATCTGCGTGGGCGCTATCGTGCTGCCCCAACAACGCTTGACTCTTCCGAAGAGGGTTGGCGTGATACGGTTCCTCCAAAAAACTCATGACACAACTGACAAATGCTCAACGTGCCTTTCTGCGTAAAATGGCACATCCACTCAAGCCCACGGTGATGCTTGGCAAGCAAGGGCTGACAGAACAACTGCTCGCCAAGCTTGACCAGGAGTTGAATGCACACGAGTTGATCAAGGTGCGTTTGATCGATGGCAAAGACCAGAAGCAAGAACTTGCCCAGACGATAGTGGCCGCAACCGAAGCTACTCTGATCAGCATGGTTGGCTATGTGCTGGTGCTCTATCGTGAGCAGGCTGACCCCGAGCGGCGTACGATCATCTTGCCCGCAGGATGAGACGGGTGAGCCTTGATGCGCTTGTGATGCGCTGCTGGTTCCTCTGGTGGGGGATGGTGGCGCTTGTGCTGGCCCGCAAGAGTCTGGTGCCTGCACGCATCATCGGGGTTGACTGCGCGTACCTGTGCGGCGGCAACCCCTCGCTCGTGCATCTTCGCTGGATCTATAGCGAAGGCTTGCGCCCGCGTAGTGTCATCGTTGACTTGGTACACTCGGGGGATCGATCCAGTGCCACTGTCGGCTATGGTGTATGCGCGGCAGTGCTTCCGCTGGCGACTCCGCTTGAAGGCACCTGCGAGGTGTGTTTGAGCGCCACCTATCGTAGCGTTGGCCCTGCGTATACGCTGACGACCTGCGTCAGGATAGACGATCATACTGGCTCAAGGCAATGCTTTTAGGTCAAGTTCCTCTGGGAGTGCCGACTTCAGTCGGCTGAGTAAGAAGCCGACTGAAGTCGGCACTCCCAGATACCCGATTTAATCCTGAAAAACCATACGTCACCACTCCCATCTGCCCGTTTTCATGCTTCATTTTCATCAGTTGGCACTACGATGGGAAAAGCTGATCCGGCCCTTCTGAAACCTTGCCTAAGCCGAGGACTCCTGGTGGAGCGCAGCGATTTGAGCACGAACTTGCCGCGCAAGCCGTTCCAGTTCGCGATTGACGACATATTGCCATTCTTCGGCCTCTTTGTCATCGAGGGCTCCCCCTCCGTAACGTAACTCCATCGCCAGATGCCAGCCTTTGCGGGCGGCAAATTGCTCAAGTTCTTGCTGGCGACTCGGCAACCAGCGGCGTTTGATAAACGCACGAAACGCACGCTCCATGCGGTGTGAGCCATCGGGATTGAGTGATGGCAGGGCAAAAAACGGTTCGGCATCACGTGGATCAGGATCGGTCGCCTTGCTAAAATAGAGGGTTTGATGGGAAAGAGAGTAGCGCCATTCGCCATCACCGTCATAGTGGGACGGATTATTCGCAATGGCACCAGTGAGCATACGGTCAGTAATTGTCATAATAGCCATCCTCAACAATACGACAATGCCTCTACGGGGCGCATAATCGCGCTGCTTCTGCCAGGATAGCATGCTCTGGCGTTGCTGGCAACGCCAGCTGACTGGCGTTTGGGCGAGCTTTATGATACATTGTACGTGCATGTCTGGCCTTGCGGGAAAGGAGCGGAAAGGAATGGCTGAACAGGAAGATCACACCCGTATTACTCCCGCGGTGGAAGACTATCTGAAGGCTATTTATCATCTGCAACAGCATCAGCCAGTGGTTACGACGTCGTTGCTTGGTGAAGAGCGTGGCTCCCGCCCCGGCTCGGTGACGGGCATGATCAAGAAACTGGCCGAGATGAACCTGGTGCAGCATACGCCCTATCAGGGGGTGCAGTTGACCCCGGCTGGTGAGCGGATTGCGCTTGAGGTGATCCGGCATCATCGTTTGCTTGAACTCTATCTCGTGGAAGCCCTGGGCTATAGCTGGGACGAGGTACATGAAGAGGCTGAAAAGCTTGAGCATCACATCAGCGAGAAGCTTGAGGCGCGGATTGCTGCTCACCTTGGTCATCCCACCCTCGATCCACATGGTGATCCCATTCCAAGCCTGGAAGGCACTTTGCCGACGAGTCTCGATCTGCGTCTAGCTGATATGAAGATTGAGGAGCGCGCCCGCGTGATCCGTATGCGCGATCAGAGCGCCGAGCGCCTGCGTTATCTTGCCGACCTGGGCTTGATACCCGGTGCATTGGTTGAGATTACCGCAAGTGCTCCCTTCGATGGGCCAATTACGGTACGCCTGGGGGAGGTGGTCTATGCCCTTGATCGCCGTATGGCTCGTACGATCGAAGTTGAACGGGTCGAATAATCAGGCCCTCAGACCAAGCCAGTCGCGGTAGGCTTGCTGTTGCTCGGCACTTTGCTCTTTCAGTGGCACTAGTTCGAGCCCGTCGGGGGGGGCCTCGGCCAGGGTGAGCGGCCTTTCGATGAGTTGGTCCCCACGAAAAAGGGTTAACCGGACGACCTGACCTGGGTGATGCTCGGTGAGCCGGGCATTCAGTTTTGTTTCGTTGATCCGCCAACCGTTGATCGCTAGTAGCTCATCGTCGGGGGAGATTCCGGCTGCATACCCTGGACTATCACTGCGTACGGTTGCCACTATCGTGCGTTGTCCTTCAGACCGCAGCGTTAAGCCTGTCCAGGCGCGTGGGCCATGCCGCTTCCACACCAGCATCAGCCCGACAACCGCTAGCGCCGAATGATAGTCGAGCTCGGCTGTACCAGCAATAGCGTTGGCAAAAAATTCACGGAAGCGTCCATCGCATCCTCCCGCCACCTCTTCGACCGCAGCAAGGATCGCTCCATCCTCAGGAATTCCCGTTCCATTGATGGGATATCGAGCAAAGAGGAGCCGCATAACATCATCAAATGAGGCCTGTCCGTGTGTTACCTCACGTATAGCCAGATCGAGCAGGAGGCAGATGAGGCTCCCCTTCAGATAGTATGAAATACTGGAATTGGCGCTGTTTTCGTCAGGCCGGTAGAGCTTGATCCAGGCATCGAAGCTACTTGCTTCGAGACTCTGCACATGACGCCCCGGCTGGCTCTGGAGATTGAGGATGGTTTCGCTGAGGCGAGCAAGGTAGCGTTCTGGTCTCATCAGGCCAGCACGAACCAGCAGCAGGTGGTCATAGTAGCTTGTTGCACCTTCAACAAACCAGAGCAGGCGCGTATAATTTTCGGTCTGATAGTCAAATTGGCCGAGTGCGGCAGGTCGCAGACGCTTCACATTCCAGACGTGAAACAACTCGTGGCTGGTCAGCGCCAGATAGCGCTCGTAGCTGCGTTCTGGTTGAAACGTCCATCGATCAACCTGATTGCTCACACTATTGCGGTGTTCGAGTCCACCCCCGCGCCCGTCGGTCAGGTGAAGAATAAACGTATAGCTGGTGTATGGGAGATGCCCAAAAAAATCACGCTGAATTTCGACGATACGACGGGTATCTTCGACCAGGCGGATCTCTTGTTCGTTGCCATGACCCCAGAGCGCAATCTGATGCGGAATACCGTCCACGTCAAAATTTAGGAGGCGGTGCGTGCCACACTCGATGGGACAATCAACTAATTCGTCGTAGTCATTTGCGGTATAGAGATTGATTTTGGGGCGAGGATCAGGCATCAGGGCATCACCAACCAGGGGGCGCAGCCCTGTCGTGACGAGCCAACCACTAGGGACATCAATTAATACTCGCACCTGTTCATTGGTGCGCTCGGGGAGATACATAAAGACGGTCGCCCCATTGATGTACCCGTGGCTCGTATCGAGATGACTGGTGCGTACGGTGAGCTCATGCGCATACACCTGATAGCGGGCAATGACTTTTGGGGAAGCTTCGGTCACAATGCGCCAGGTTGATTTGGCTACTTTGTGCCAGGTGAGTGGCTGACCATGATCCGTAGACGCCGAAAAAGACTGAACATGGCGGGCATACTCACGGATCATATATGATCCGGGTGTCCAGACTGGTAATTTCAGATCTACATAATCATCGGTTAGATTGTCGACTTCGACTGATACATGAAACAGATGCGTATGAGGCGCGGGCATCGCAATGGTATAGGTCAACATAGGCATCACTCCGGGAGCGCCTGTGCCAGCATCCGCAGCCAGTTATCACCCATGATCAACTGAATATCGGCATCGGCAAAACCCGCACGACTGAGGGCTTCGGCGACACGCGAGAGATCAGCGATGGTGTCAATTTCACGGGGGATCTGCTGACGGCCCAGTCCTCCATCGAGATCGGTTCCAAGGCCAGTGTGGCGGGCATTACCGGCTAGTTGACAAACATGGTCAATATGGCGCACGACGAGATCGAGCCCATAGCGTTCTTTTGGCGTACCGCGCTGGTAGTCACGGGCAAGAAAGCCATTGAAAAAGACCGTCCCAATCACGGCACCGTGGGTGATCAACTCTTTGATCATGGCATCGCTGAGGTGACGGTCGGCGTTGAACCGAGGGGCGAGCGAGCGACAGTTGCTGTGTGATGCGATGACCGGGCCATCCCAGCGATCCATTGCCTGCCAGAAACTCTCCTCGGCCATATGGCTCACATCCAACACCATCTGGTTGCGGGCGAGTTCAGGCAAGAGCGCCCGTCCGAGGGGGGTAAGCGGGCCTGGTTGCTTTGTCCCACCGCAATAGCGCGTGGCCTGCCAGGCCGGTCCGACGAGGCGCACACCCTGTTCTGCCCACCAGACGCTCTCGGCGGGTTCAGTAATCGGATCGGCATTCTCCATCAATAGCACCAGCCCTAGCGGACTGGAGGCCTGCGTCCAGGTGGCCTGATGGTGGGCGAGATCGGCCCTGGTACGTATGATGCGCACCAGTTCACGCGCTTCGAGTTCCTGATAATACATGAGTTGGGCACGGGCAAGCGCGTGGGCCTCGGCAGGCGTCGCATAACTTGCCTCGTGGGCGAGGTCAGTCTCAATTGCTGAGGCAGGCAGCGTAAAGAGCGTGGCAAAGACCAACCCCACCCCACCTATGCGTAATTCAGGCAACGCAACCGTTGCCTCTCCCTGAGTTTGTGAAGGCGGCTGTTCGTGGGTACGGATCGCCGCAACACCTGCCAACAGATCGCGCTCAAACGTGAGTGCGTTATAGGCAAGATCGAGATGCCCATCAACCAGCATATTGTTCACTCGATATAAGGAAAAAAGAGGTTCGTAACCAGCACTTCGCTTCCTGGTGAGTCATCTGGAATGCGTTCATAGAGGGCAATGACCTTGGCCGCCTGGTCACGTCGTCGCCAGAGTGCTTCCGCGAAACGATTATCAAAGATAACACCGCGTTCTTTGAGAAAGGCATACAATTGCTTGATCGCGGTGCAAAGCTCACGTACCTGTCGTTCTGAGGTATGCGCATTCGATTGAGGATAGTAGAAAAAGAGGCACTCATCCAGGGTGGCATAATCGCCTTCGGCCAGCGTACGGCCATAGAAGGTAGCCAGAAATTCGGCATACACATAGAGTGCCCGGCTGCGCACGCGCGCTGTTGTATCGCGCTTGCCCATCTCTCGCAGGTAGTCATAGAATTGACCAATCAGATCGCCACTCTGATCGAGAGCCGCAAGCGTTGTCTGATCTTCAAAGTCATCATCTGAATCATCATAAAGATCCAGTTCTTCGTCATCGGCTTCATCATCATTCCAGGCCTCATGCCAATCTTCATCATCATCAAACGCTGTAACGGCGTGATCGACATAATCCACCGGTGTGATGTGATCAATGCGCGGAAAGAGCTCGGGTGCTTGCACGAGCAGCCTATTGAGATGGCTTGCCACAATAACCTCGGCCTCTTCTGGGCGTGCCTCGCGGAGTCGTTCGACGTCACGCGGTGGGAGAATGGCAAAGATCCGTTCCTGGATTTCTTCGAGTGTATAGATATGCGTGTCGACCAGGCGAGTTGGATCTGGCTCATACTCTTCACCCAGCCAGGGATCGTCCAGTTCCCACATGCCATCATACAGTGCATCTTCGAGACCCCCAAGGAGGCTATGTTGCCCTGGTTCGGTGTGCTCGAAACGTCCGAAACGGGCCGAAGCGCGCTGGATTTGCCCACTCCAGAGTCCCGCTTCAGCATCGTGTTGACGTGCGTAGCGTAACTCTTTCTGAAGTGCGTCAATTTCGGCGAGCAAGGCGGCATCCGCTGCGTGCAGTGCCTGTTCGCTTTGGGGAGGGGCTTCAAAGACCTCATCATGTCCAAAGAGCGACAATACGGGCAAATGCTGAGTTGTCAGAAAGATATCATCGACCAATTGGAGGCGTCTGTCATTCAGCACGAGATACTGCCATGGCGTACCAGGATACGTTGTGCGCCACGAGGCCGCCGCAAAGATGGGCAATACGATCTCATCACAAGGTACGAGCGCCACCTGTGAGCGTCGTACACGTTCAACGATCGCATCGATTAATTCAGTATCCTGGGCCTTCACTGCGTCATTGCGCAAGGCTGTATAGGGTTCATGCTCAAGGCGCATCGTCACCGGTTGCGCCGTGATCACAGTGACAATGATGCTATCACCGGGGTTGAAACCCGTCCGCTCATACCACGCACGGAGATCAACGGCAGGCAAAGAGGGATGGCGAAATTCCTCTTGTTCAATCCCAAGCAACGGAAGCAACGCTCCATCTGTATCTTGCACCAGGCAATCATAGGCGCGCAGACCGGCAAATGGTTGCAGATGCACAACTGGTAGTAATCCGTCAGCCAGATCACAGTCACGGGGTTGACAACGAAACGTCAGATCCTGCAAGGCAATGCGGAGTGGGATCAACTGGGTACGGCTGAGCCGTACCCATCCCAACGTCAAGCCATCCCACCGCAGGCGATCACGAATGGTTGCATATGGATTCTTGGCACTACTCGGACGCCGAGTTAGTACCTGATCAAGCAGGGTACGTTCATCCACGGAACCCTGGTGCTCTTCAGCGAGGAGACGTAGAATGCTCGCAATTGTAGGCTCGTGGTAGGTCATAAGCCGACTCCATACGTGTGATCACCCCCACGGTTACAGGGTAGCATCAGGTGGTGGGGGTGTCAAGCCGTTTTACTGTAGCACCAGCACCTTCAGAAAATTGGTTGGTCCAAAGCGGTAGATTGGATGGCCGCCGGTCAGAATCAAAACATCGCCGTGTTGCACCATCCCGCGCTCGTAGAGTTCTTGTTGGATCCGCTGTTCCAGTTCATCGAGGCGATCCGCCGCCTGAATAAACAGGGGGGTGACGCCCCAGTAGAGGGCTGTGCGCCGTGCTGTCTCATCACCAGGGCAAATCGCGATAATTGGCACGTGCGGGCGGTAGTGGGAGACCAGGCGTGCGCTGGAGCCTGTCTGGGTCAGGACGGCAATGCCGCGCACAGGCTGACCGCGAGCAATCGTGCATGCGGCATCGGCAATGGCGCGTGGGATCGAAGGCGTCTGCGCAATGGCCCAGCGTGGAATGGCAATGTCACTTCCCTGATAGGCGTCGCTTCCCTCGATCGAGTCAGCGATCAGTGCCATCATCTGAACGGCTTCGATTGGATAGGCCCCTGCCGCTGTTTCACCACTGAGCATCACGGCATCCGAGCCGTCAAGAATCGCATTCGCAATATCGCTGGCCTCGGCGCGGGTGGGACGTGGATTGGTAATCATCGACTCGAGCATCTGGGTCGCGGTAATGACGGGAATCAAGGCCCGATTGGCTGCATCAATGATCTGTTTCTGCACTAGGGGAACCCGTTCAGGTGGCATCTCAACGCCCAGGTCTCCCCGTGCGACCATCACGCCATCGGCGACGCTCAAGATAGCTGGCAGGACATCGAGGGCTTCAGGACGCTCGATTTTTGCAATGACGGGAGTGGTTTTGCCTGCCTGCTGAATGATCTCTTTGATCTTGACCACATCAGCAGCGTGACGCACAAAGGAGAGGGCGACATAATCAACCCCGTGAGCAAGCCCAAACTGGAGGTCTTCCAGATCCTTGGCGGTTGCGGTAGGCGCACTGACTCGAACATTGGGCAGATTGATGCCCTGCTTCTCTTTGAGGTGGCCACCATGCACAACGCGTGTAATGACCTCGGTGGTGCTGTGATCGACGACAATCAGTTCGATCAAGCCATCTGAGAGCAAGATGCGATCTCGTGGACGAACATCCTGCGGCATCAGTTCATACGTGGTTGACACACGTGCCGCATTGCCTTCAATTAGCTCGGTGGTAAGGGTGAAGGTCTGACCTGCAACAAGTTCCACGGGGCGACCGCCTTCAAGTTTGCCGGTACGGATCTTGGGCCCTTGAAGATCTTGTAAAATCGCGATATGCTTCCCGGTTTGGGCTGCGGCCTGGCGTACCATCGCAATGTGGGCCGCGTGTTCTTCGTGGGTTCCGTGTGAGAAGTTGAGTCGTGCAACATTCATCCCGGCGCGGATAAGCCCCGTAATTCGTTCAGGGGTACTGCTTGATGGCCCCAGTGTAGCGACAATTTTTGTCCGCCGCATTGACTCTCCTATCCTCAATTAGCGTGCCACTGTGATGAGTGGTTCAAGTTGCGCAAAGAGTTTGTCGCCAATCCCAGTCACATCGCGCAGTTGTTCAACGGAGGTGTATGGTCCCTGCTCTGTTCGGCGCACTACGATGCGTTGAGCCAGAACGGGCCCAACGCCAGGCAACGTTTCGAGTTCGGCAGATGTGGCTCGATTCAGGTCAATCAGTTGTGTCCCCCCTGCCGTATGCGTAGTCTCACCTGGATCTGCACTAGAAGCCTGCCTATCGTGTTGAGCCGGAACGTGAATATGGTCTGCATCGAGCAGGGGTTGGGCCAGGTTGATGGCTTCGGTCGCTGCATCGGGCGTAAAGCCGCCGGCAGCCATCACCACATCTTTGATCCGTGCCTCGGCAGGAAGGCGGTAGACATCAGGTCTGAGGACGGCTCCTGAGATATAGACCACGAGTTCGGCAGGCTCAGCCGTTTCCAGTGATTCAACCGGTGGATCAAGCGGGACAACATCAGCGAAGAGATCGGATGGTTCACTCAAGCCAGACGTGAACCCTACCGGTTGTGGTTGTGACCATCGACTGACCAATCCTCCTCCTGCCACAATGATCCCCAGGGCAAAACAGACTACTGCGGCAATCAGGCGTGGTTGACGTAACCAAAATTCACGATCCATGCGGCATTGTTCCAGTTTCAGTCGTCGTTCTTTCAGCGAGTCAACCTTGGGTCTGAGATCAGGCGTGGGTTAGACTCACCTATTTATACCGTTTGCGACTGGAAAATGGTGCGTGCGTGGTTTTATTATACCAAACCACTCCGTGGTTGTTGTTCAGGGGTCTATGGTACAATAAGGATGCTGCTAGTAGCTACCACAGATTATGGAACAATTTATGCATAAACCAGACCAATCAGATCCTGATATGCAGCCATCAGACCAACCAGATCCCACGCATGGGTCTGAGTTACCGACGTATCAGATCGATCTTGATGCCAGCCTGATCGGGCAGATTCTTGCCTCGTATAATCTCCTCGGGGTTGCCTATGGCGATGCTGATGCACAGACCATCGCTGAAGATCGTTTTGCCGGTTATAACTTCCGTGTTGATCTTATGCACGAGCCGCCAGAGTGGTCGCTAGTGGTGAAGGTGCAACCGATTCTTGACGCAGGAGTTTTGCTTCGATTGCCTGATCGGATCCTGCGGGGTATGTTTGACCATCAGGGTTTTATCGTCTTTCGTGATCTACCCGTTGAGGGCTTGAAAGAGCACGTTGAACTTACGGTTGAGTTCGAGGCGCGCTATAACTAGTCTGGGCCTGGGCGAAAGACTTTGATCGGCTGCCATACGTGGTGATCAGCTTCCTGCCGCTTCAGCAGGGCCAACAAGCTCTGATCAGAGCAATGAGCACGTAGATACATACCAGTCATGGGCGGCAAGGTGACTGGCATGCCATGAGTGATCCGTTGGGCTTGTTCATCTTCTACGATGATGGCTGTCCAGTCGGCAATTGCTGTCTCTGGGGGCAGCAATGCATCGGTCAGCAGATCGGGGTTGTTGCGCAACTTGCTTAGCGGCAGGGCGTTGGCAAGGGTGAAATGACCGACAAAAGTCCGCTCGAGATTTGCGAGATGTGCGCCACACCCGAGGGTCGCCCCAAGATCACGGGCAAGCGCACGAATATAGGTGCCCTTGCCGCATGTCACCTCCAGACTGAGGGTATCTTCACCCGAGCGATGCCAGGCCAGGTGATGAATCATCACTGGACGTGGCGGCAATGTTACCGCTTCACCGGCTCGCGCCAGATCATAGAGGCGACGCCCCTGATGATGAAGCGCCGAATAGTGAGGCGGTACTTGCATAATAGCCCCGCGAAGCGGAGCGACTGCGGCCTCAATCTGTGCATCGGTGAGAGGTGGCACGGGTTGCTGGCTACGTATTTCGCCCTCAGCATCGTCGGTTGTTGTTGTTATCCCCAGGCGCACCAACCCGCGATAGCCCTTGCGTGCATCACTCAGGTACTCGATCAGCCGGGTTGCCTGCCCGAGGGCGATCGGCAACACCCCTGTTGCTGCTGGATCGAGCGTACCTGCGTGGCCCACCTTGATGCCGCGGCCAACCATCCGGCGGACGCTAGCGACAACATCATGGGAAGTCATCCCTGTCGGCTTATCCAGATTCAAAAAACCATGCATTGGCACGTTCACTGTGCATGCTCAAGGGCTGCCCGTAGCAGGGGTAATACCGTGGCCTGAGCCTCCTCAAGCTTCATGGGCAAGGTGGCCCCGGCAGCCTGTTTGTGTCCACCTCCACCCCAGGTACGGGCAATGGCGGCTACATCAATCCCTGGTATCGAACGAAGACTGAGCTTGGCCGTGCCATCAAAGCGTTCTTTGAAAAGGGCCGCAATCTGCATACCCTCGACGCGTTGCAACTGCCTGATTGCATCATCGGGAGCTTCGTCACTGGCCCGTGTGCTCATCATTTGCTGTTGCGTCACCGTTGTCCAGATCAACCCGCCTTCACGTTGCATCCCACTGAGCGCCAGAGCACTGAGGCGCACCACACTCTCAGGGATGCTGAAGTAGATCGCCGAGATGACGGTGCGTTGATCCGCACCTGCTTCGAGCATCTCTGCCGCAATGCGCAGCGAACGAGGTGACGTACTACTCGTCTGGAAACTCTGCGTATCAGTCGTCAGGCCAAGCAGCATGCTCGTAGCAGCGGATGGTCGGATGGGCAACTCCATCGCCTGGAGCAACTGGAAGAGCAATTCGGCAGTTGAAGCCGCGGAAGGATCGATCAAATTCACGATCCCGCCGCCGTCATTGGTGACATGGTGATCGGTAATGATCAATGGTCGTGCGGCAAGGGCCGCTTCGTGATCATCAAACACTGCCCCAACCCGACTCAGGGCTGCAGTATCGAGCATCCAGATCAGATCGACCTCGGGGAAGGCGCTGCCCCGCTGATAGATCTTCACCTCATCGATCCCTGCGAGGCACCTGGTATAGCCAGGGATCGCCGATGACGCCAGGGCTGTCACCTGTTTACCAACATCGCGCAGCGCGTGAAAGGCTCCGAGCATCGAACCAATCGCATCGCCATCGGGATTGACGTGCGTGAGCAAGAGAATATGCTGCGCCTGATCGATCTGTGCGCGAAAGGCTGGCGCGGCACGGGTAGGGTCAGAATAAATCATCATAGTGATAGTGAAGGATAGATGCGATAAACAGTATAACCAGAGCGCTTTTTCATCTCTTTCAATCGCAACTGATGGCGTGGTCCGAGCCGAGGGATCAGATGATTCAAGCCGCTCACCACCACAAACCAATAGACACCATCGGCAGCGAGCAGAGTAAGCGGTTTGAGGATAAACTCTTCTTCAATGGCCGCATCACCGATCTTCGCCGGAATGTTCGAGACGATCAGATCGTAGGGCCCAGGTGGCACCTGTTCGAGCCCAACACTCCCGATCACGGTCGCATTGGTCACTGCATTGAGGGTGAGATTATGGCGGGCATAGCGTACCGCGAGCAGATCCTTATCGGCCATCACCACCTCGGCATCGGGGAAGCGCTGAGCCAGGGCAATCCCGATCACCCCACAACCACAGCCCAGATCGAGGATCCGGGTGGGCGGGTTGGGCATCGCAATCGTGCGCAGCAGTAAATCGGTGCCATCGTCAACCTGAAACGACGAAAAGAGCGTATGGCCCACATCAAACGCAAAAGGTTGATGGTGGAGGGTATAGGTAATGCGCTTTTTATAATAAGCGTCAGGCCCGTCCATGATCTTCGGGTTCATCATCAAGTTTTGGCGGATTAGCCTTGCGTTCAGTTTCTACCTCATGGAGCACTTCTTCGATGCGCATGCTATAGGCAAGCGATGTATCGTGTACCAGCCGTAACTCAGGCACAAAGCGCATATGGTTCATCTCTTCGGCGACGCGTTTGCGCAGAAAGCTACGTGCGCGTTGCAAGCCTTCCATAGTTGCGGCTTGTTCATTGGGCTCGCCCATCACCGAGATACGCACCGTGGCGCGTTGCAGATCGGCACTCACCTCGACACCCGTAACCGTGGCAAAACCGACGCGTGGGTCTTTCAACTCGTACTGGATCACCTCACCGAGGATCTGCTGCATCGTATCGGCGACCTGTTGTAAGCGCTGTTTGGGCATACATATTCCGACTTATCGTGCAGTCTGAAGTGGTACAAACCACTCCAGACTTCATCATGAACGGATCTAGAGCGTTGCCTCGACCCGTTCCTCGCGATAGAACTCCATATTATCGCCGACCTGAACATCGCCGAAGCCATCAACAATCAAGCCGCACTCGTAGCTTGAGGTCACCTCACGGACATCGTCCTTAAAGCGTTTGAGGCTACTAATTCGCCCATCGTGGATGACCGCGCCATTGCGCAGGACGCGCACCTTCTGGCCTGTGCGTGTGATCTTGCCATCAGTCACATAGAGACCAGCGACGACTTCACGCGACGGCAAGCGGAAGGTATTGCGCACCTCCGCGAAGCCTTCGACAACCTCCTTAAAGGTTGGCGCGAGCATACCCACCATTGCCTTTTTGATATCATCGGTCAGTTGATAGATGATATTGTAGAACCGAATATCAATGCCTTGATGTTCGGCTGCCCGGCGGGCAGCGGGGTCAGGGCGAACATTAAAACCAATAATGATCGCTTGCGACGCCATCGCGAGATTCACATCGCCCTCACTGATGGCACCGGTGGCGCGATGGATCACCCGGATCTGCACCTCATCTTGCGACTCACTGAGTTGCTTGAACTGGTGCTCGATAGCCCCGAGTGAGCCTTGCACATCAGCTTTCAAGATCACATTCAGATCTTTGACCTGTCCCTGTTGCACTTTGCTGAAGAGATCCTCGAGAGTCGTACCCCGTGTGGAGGCAATGGCCTCCATCCGGGTCTGGCGTGTCCGTTGGAGGGCTACCTCGCGGGCGATGCTGAGGTCATCAATGACCTGGAGAATATCGCCGGCCTGGGGTACGCCTTCAAGCCCAAGGATTTCCACAGGGGTGGAAGGCTCAGCGTGACGGAGGCGTTTGCCACTATCGCTAAACATCGACTTGATCTTGCCCGAGACCCCGCCGACGAGTACATTATCTTCGGGGCGGAGCGTGCCATTCTGGATCAAGACAGTTGCGACTGACCCTCGATTCTTGTCGAGTTCGGCTTCAATAATTGTTCCGATAGCAGGTGCATCAGGATTCGCTTTAAACTCTTCGATATCAGCCACGAGCAAAATCATCTCGAGGAGGCCCTCGATATTCAAGCGAGACTTAGCCGAGACTTCTACCGAAGGCACCTCACCGCCATAGGCCTCAACCACCACGTCGTGGGCCGCGAGTTGTTGCTTGATGCGATCGACATTTGCGGTTGGCAGATCGATCTTATTAATCGCGACAATCATCGGCACGCCGGCTGCTTTCACGTGACTAATAGCTTCAAGCGTCTGGGGCATCACGCCATCATCGGCTGCGACGACCAGCACAACAATATCTGTGGCCTGGGCTCCACGAGCGCGCATAGCGGTAAAGGCTTCGTGGCCGGGCGTATCGAGAAACGTGATTTTGCGATGATTGACCTCGATCTGATACGCACCAATGTGCTGGGTGATGCCACCGGCTTCACCTTCGGCAACGCGGGCGGAGCGGATCGCATCAAGCAATTTTGTCTTGCCGTGATCGACGTGGCCCATAATGGTCACCACTGGTGGCCGTGGGCGAAGTTCACTTGGAGCCTGGGCATTGAGCACATCTTTGATATTATCCACAATGCCAATCAGCTGTTCGGGCACTTTCTCGGTAGTTTCGATGGTGAAGTCTGCCGCGATCAACGCAGCAGTCTCATAATCAATTTGCTGATTAATGGTTGCCAGCACCCCACCCTTCATCAGTGCCTTCAGGATTTCAGATGCTCCGATCCCGGTGGCCTCAGAAAGCTCACGTACTGTCATCACACTGGGCAATTCAACGGGGCCACGCGGGCGCACTGGCACGGCAGGCCCCGGACGTCCCCCAGACCCGGGGCGTCCAGAGGGGCGGCCACGACCACCGCCAAAATTACCATCACGTTCATCACCGCCAGGGCGACTGCCACCCGGGCGACCACCGCGGCTCCCGCCACTGCCGCTTCCTGGTCGACTATTGCGATTTGTATTTCCCCCTGGCCCACGATTACTACCGCCGCCGGGGCCACCGGGGCCACGATTACTGCCACCGCCGGGGCCACCGGGGCCACGATTACTGCCACCGCCGGGGCCACCGGGGCCAC
>NZ_SIJK02000004.1:146771-205527 GCF_004762035.2 Candidatus Chloroploca mongolica
GATTACTGCCACCGCCGGGGCCGCCGGGGCCACCGGGGCCACCGGGGCCACGACTACCGCCGCCGGGGCCGCCAGGTCCACGGCTACTCCCGCCACCGGGGCCACGCCCGCCGGAGCCACCAGGCCCGCCGGAGCCACCAGGCCCCCCGGGGCCACGATTACTCGGGCCACCGGGACCACGTCCACCGGAGTCACCAGGACCACGCCCCCCGCCGCTACCAGAACCGCGGTTGCCACCACCTGGCCCACCCGAGTCACGACTGCCAGTAGCAGAAAGATCGGCATCACGGGAAGAGACGCCTGTAGTAGTTTTCATTTCTTCTTATCCTTTCACTTCCCTGAGCCGTTCAGGTGGCCGAATGCCACCGCGACCGACCAATGGAGCTAAGCTTTGTCTGTACTTACATCATCAGCGCTTCATATCTTCGTTGTTTCTAGATCGCGCACATATGCCAGCAACAGAGCACTCACGTCAGGTTCAATACTTGCCACCCGCAGGGCTCGTTCGAGTTGATGCCGCTTGAGGGCGACCTCCCAGCAGGTTATTTCAGGGCAAAGATAGGCCCCACGTCCATTGAGGCGACCCGTCGGATCAATCACTACCTGTCCCTCAGCGTTGCGCACCACGCGAATAAGACCTTGTTTTGCGTCGGTACGCCGACATGCAACGCAGGTACGTTGAGGAACGGGCCTAGTTTTACGTAATCCTGACGGATGGGCCATCTTCACCTCACGGGCAAGCTATTCTTCTTCTTCGCTGCCACCCTCACCTTCAATCAGGATATAGGATGCGATCAAGCGATCACGGTCATAGATATACAACTTCTGTGATGTTGTGCGAAGTTGTACAGTCTCACCGATCAGTTCATTGCCAAGCGGGCCATAGCGATGGTTTTGATACATCACAGTAGCATCAGGCCGCACCTTGCGATTTTCAACCCGAGCGTGTGAAAGCTCAGCCTCGGTTTGCATCTGTTCAGCCTCGGCAAAGCCGCGCGCTTCTGAGGATGCCCGTTCTTCTTCCAAGAGGGCGGTTGCGCTCTTGATATCAATGCGCCAGCCGGTTAATTTTGCGGCGAGGCGAACATTCTGGCCCTCTTTGCCAATTGCCAGGGAGAGTTGCTTATCGGGGACAATCACGAGGGCCGCGTGGTCATCTTCATTCAGATGAACTTCAACCACCTGAGCTGGTGAAAGGGCATTGGCGATGAAATCTTTAGGATCAACTGACCATTGCACCACATCAATTTTTTCGCCGTTCAACTCATTGACAATATTCTGAATACGGATACCCCGCATTCCAACGCATGAGCCTACGGGATCAATGCCCTCTTGACGGGCTGCCACGGCCACCTTGGTGCGTAAACCTGGCTCACGGGCGATTGACTTAATCTCCACCGTGCCATTGTAAATCTCAGGCACTTCCATCTCAAAGAGGCGCATAATCAACTGTTTGTGCGTACGTGAAGCAATCAGACGAGGGCCACGATCCTCACGTCGGATCTCCATCAAGTAGACTTTCAGGCGTTGACCGTGATAATAGCGGTCGTTATCCACCTGCTCTTTTGGTGGAAGGATGGCCTCGGCTTTGCCCATTTCGAGGATCACATTGCCTTTGGCCATACGTTGAACCGTCGCAGTGATCAGTTCACCCTCACGATCCATATATTCGCCATAAATATACTCACGCTCAACCTCTTTGATCCCCTGGAGCACAACCTGTTTCGCCGTTTGTGCGGCGATGCGCCCGAAGTCATGCGGCGTACTCTCCACCATAATTGTTTCGCCGAGTTGTGCATCTGCCTTGACTTTCTGGGCATCGGCGATATCTATTTCAAAGCGCTCATCGAGCACATCATCAACAACCTGTTTTTCGGCATAGACCACAGCCGCCCCGGATTGTGGGTCAAGGCGAACAGTGACCTCCATAGGGGGGAGATTTGTTCCCAGGGTGCGCTTATAGGCTGTGATTAGTGCTTTTTCCATCACGTCTAAAATTGCCTCTTTGGGAATGCCCCGTTCTGCCGCAATCTGTGAAATCGCTGTATAAAAGTCGCTCTTCATTGGTTTACTTCTCGCCTACAATTAAGAAAAGTGGGGGCTACCCACTTTTCCACAACCTCACAACTCAGGCCGCAATACTAATAGATTGGCACGCGCAACCAGTTCTGGTTGGGCGATACCTTTGCCTGGACGCAAACTCAGCGATACTTCATCGCAGTGTTCCTGAACGGGCTAATGCGGCGTGACCGAACGGTTTTCTCGAAATACCATGCACAGCAAGGCAGCAAGATGCTGCGCACACAACCGTGTCGCGGTGACAGTATAACATCTCTAGATCGCTTTGGCAAACCTGTGGTCTGGAAAAATTGTGAGTAAAAACTCACAATTTTGGTATGGACGCGGTGCCTAATCTTAGGTATACTTATTATATAGACAGCCACGTCGCCTGGCGACGATGGTAGTGTCATAGTCGAAAGGATTGCTGCTATGGCTCTTTTCTTCATGCTGGTTGTGATGGCCGCCACTCTGGCGCTGCTCATGTTTATTTCGTTCACGTCTTTGCAGCGTGAGCCTGTGCTGCTTCCCATTGAGCGTTCACCCCGTCATGTACGACGTCGCGATATGTAGGTCTATCCTGGCAAGGTACGATGATGTTTGACGAATATCGTCAGGCCTTGAGCGTGCCTTGCCAACTTCTTTCTTCATGCCACCTTCGGCTGGTTGCCCCGTCTGCCCTTGCGACTGTTTGCCTCGTTTGCATGTGATTCTCTGCGTTGTAGCGCTTGCTATCACGCTTTTTTCAGTTTGCTCTTGGCTGTTCAGTATTATACTGTGGGCGGTAGTGGTTGTGAGGTCACTCCCGCCTTGTTGCGTTGGCACCGGTAGGTTTGCTTGTCTGAAGGCACGCATCTATGAAGTCTCGCTCACTGCACTGGTTGCCTGTGCTGCTGGCATTGGTGGTGCTCGTTGCACCGATGCCAGTGCTTCGTGCTGATCAAGCCGAACGGTTGTCGTTGCAAGCCAGGCCGTTGTTTGGTGATATCTTTCGCACGGCGACCTGGTTCCCTGTGGTTGTTGAGGTCGAAAATCGTGGTGCTGATCGCACGGTGCAAGTGCAGGTTGGGACGCGTGACGGGGCACAGTATGCAGCATTGCTTGAGTTGCCGCGTGATGCACGCAAGGCGGTGACGCTCTATGCATATATGACCCCTTCGTCACGGCGTCTTTTTGTGCGAGTGCTGGAAGATGGGCGCGAACTGGCAACGCAGCCATTGCAGTTGATGCCAGCGAATGCACGGGCGCATGTGATCGGTGTTGTTTCTGATCATGATCGTCCGTTGCGCCTGCCCGAGCGGTTACCTGATGGTCAACCTTTGCTGGTTATGTCGGTCATAGCTGCCGATCTCCCTTCCCATCCCCTTGGCCTGACGATGTTTGATACGCTTCTCCTCGATGAGATCACGGCTACCGAGTTGCGTGACGACCAGCAGATGGCTTTGCATGAGTGGGTTATGCGGGGTGGACGCCTGATGATTGGTGGGGGCGATCAGCTTCCGGGTTTGCTTGCCAGCCTCCCCGCTTCGCTCCGTCCAGCGCACGTCATTGGCGTGAGGCCGCTGTCGGCAGCGACCCTGGTGGGTGCATCAGGGGTTGCCGTTGCGGATGTGCCGTTTGCGCGGCTTGAGCCGGTTGCAGATCAAGAAGGTCGCTTGTCCTATCGCTTGCCACTCACATTGCCGGGAATTGATGATCCCATTGCTGTGGAACAGACGCTGGGGCAGGGTTTGCTCACCGTCCTTGCCCTGCCGCCCAGCCACCCAACCTTGCTCGCCTGGGATGGGTGGAGTTTCTTCTGGGGTGAGTTGTTGCGCTCGGCCAGTCCGCTTCCTCCGGGTTTTGTGCCGGAACAGACGAGCATGGATAGTTTTCTCGAGAGCAATATGGCGGCGAGTCTGACCAGTTTGCCTGCCCTCGAGTTTCCTCCGCTTGGTTTGTTGATGGTGCTGGTTGCGACCTATATTCTGCTGGTTGGGCCGGGTACCTTTCTGTTGCTGCGCCATCTCGACCGTCAGGCGCTTGGCTGGATCGTGGTGCCGCTGATTACCCTGGTCTTTGCAGGATTGACCTATGGGGTCGGGTTTTGGCAGCGGGGCAATGCGGTACTTTTCAATCAGGTGACCCTGATTGAACCTGCCGCAGGGAGTGGGGGGATTGCGCGCGCCCGTTCGTTTCTGGGGATTTTTTCGCCCCAGCGTGAGCAGTACACCCTCCCTGTTCAGACGGTTGTCTCGTCGCGTGTCCCACCGCTGATGCGCCCGATCTCGATCCAGGGCCCCTGGGATCTGACCCTGCCGAGCGGCGGGATTTACCATCAAGATGATAGGGTCAGCGCCGTACGTGATCTGACGATTGCGCAGTGGTCGATGCGCGCCTTGATGACCGATACGTCGATTCCGCTGGAAGGGTTACAGTCACGGGTGATCTTGCATGGTGAGCGTCTTGAAGGTGAAGTGACGAATAACACCCCGCTCATCCTGCGCGAGGTACATCTGATGCAGGGCAACCAGGTCTTGCGCCTTGGCGATCTGGCTCCTGGTGCGACAGCGAGCGGTGTCTTGCAGGTGGTGCAACAGGATCAGATGTTTGGCACAGTCTTTGTTCCGGTTAGCTATCTTATGTATGGCGAGGAACAGCAGCAGCAGGGCCTCCCCGGTGGTCAACCACTTAGCCCCGATCTCCAACAACGGGTACGGATTCTTGATGCACGGTTTAGTTATGGGCCAGGACAGCATCAGAGCGAGCCGTTGCTGGTGGCCTGGGCTGATACGGCGGCGGTGCGTTTTGGTGACGAGCAATTGCGGGTGGATCGCCAGGAACTAGCCTTGATTACGGCGTTTCCGCGCATCGAAGTCAGCGTCAGCGAGGTGAACCTGAGCGAGCAATGGATGCAGGTTCAGTTTGAGCCGAGTGCGACCAATTTCTGCTATGGAGGCCAGGGCAATGGCCTCGCACTGATACCGCAGCCGCAGGTCTTGCAGTTGCGGCTGCCGCGTGATCTGTATGGGTTGCGTCCAACGGCGTTGACGTTGTTGACCAGCGGCGATGGGGGGTGGTCTGACGGCACCAATGTCGCCCTCTTTGATTGGGGGACGGGCAATTGGGTCGCACAGCCAGTTGGTTCGAGTATGCGTGATCGTTCTTTTGCTGTGGCACAACCTGAGCGCTTTCTGCGTAGCAATGGGACGGTACGTATGCAGGTGAGCAATGAGTTACCACAGGTCGCTTTTAGTTGTGTTTACCTCGGAGTCAGTGTCAGAGGAGCCTTGCCGTGACCCCTGCGATTGAGACGATCAGTTTGAGCCGCCGCTATGGGCGTATGATCGCGCTTGACCAGCTCAATTTACGGGTCGAGCGTGGCAGTATTTATGGCTTTATTGGGCCGAATGGGGCAGGTAAAACGACGACCTTGCGCTTGCTTGCCGGTCTTCTCGAGCCGTCGAGTGGTGAAATTCGGCTTTCGGGACAACGGTTAGTACCGGGAAGTGGTCAGCGTCTCGTCGGGTATATGCCTGATTTTTTTGGCGTCTATGATGATCTGCGGGTCTGGGAGTATCTCGATTTTTTTGCCCGTTGTTATGGTATTCCATCGGATCGTCGTAGTCGTACGGTTGACGAGTTGTTGAGTCTGGTTGATCTCAGCAGCAAACGCACTGCGTATGTGCAGACGCTCTCGCGGGGGATGCAGCAACGACTGTGCCTGGCACATGCGCTGGTGCATAATCCACCGGTACTGTTGCTAGACGAGCCAGCCAGTGGTCTTGATCCGCGGGCGCGCGTCGAACTGCGTGAGTTGTTGCGTACCTTGCGTGAAATGGACAAAACAGTGGTGCTGAGTTCACATATTCTCAGCGAACTGGCCGAAATCTGTACTGAAATTGGGATCATCGAAAGTGGCAAAATGGTGATCAGTGGGCCTGTTGACGAAGTTCGGCGACAGTTGCAAGGTGGTGCGCAGTTGCGGATCCGCGTGCTGCACAGTGTTGAACAGGCCGAAATTGTTTTGCGCGGACTCGTCGGCACGGCAAGCGAAACGTTGCCACATCTGCGGAATGTGCGGCTTGCGCCAACCGAAGAACGAACCCTGATTATCGAACTTGACGAAGCGGATGAGACGTTGCAGACTCGTCTGTTGCACTATTTGATCGGTCAGGGTCTGGCGATCAGCGAATTCCGTGCTCAGGCCGAGAATCTGGAAGAACTCTTTTTACGCCTGACTGCGGGTGAGTAGGCTGTGAATTACATGTTCTGATGATTTGACGCAAAGACGCAAAGGGTAAGGTACGTGAGCGCAGGTCTTGAGAGGTGAGGGAGGCGGAGGCGAGTGTTGCATTTTCAACTGAACCCGATCATTGTCAAAGAGGTGCGCACCCGGATGCGAGGCATGCGTCCGTATCTGATTTTGACAGGATTTCTGGTGTTGCTGGCGCTGACCGGGTTGGGCATCTATCAACTGATGTTGCAGCAAGCTCGTTTTGGGGGGGCAGTGCTGAGTGCGCAGGTTGGACAAGCGCTCTTCCGTGGGCTCAGTTTTGTTGAATTGCTCTTGATTATTATGCTGGCCCCGGCCTTGACGAGCGCGACGATCAGCAGTGAGCGGGAGCAACTTACCTACGACATGCTGATGGCTACCCCGCTGCGCCCCGGGCAACTCCTCTGGGGCAAGTTGCTTGCCGCCTTGAGTTACCTCTTTTTGCTCATTTTTGCTTCGCTTCCAGTCTTTAGCATTGTACTCGTCTTTGGCGGGGTGGAACCGCGGGCGCTCGTCAAGACAGTGGTGCTCTTGCTGGTAACGACGGTTGCCTTTGGCGCGATCGGGCTCTTTTGTTCGAGCCTTTTTCGGCGTACGGCCCGAGCAACGACGGTTGCCTATCTGCTAGTCGTACTCTTGATTGGTGTTCCGCTGCTCATCGGTGCCGTGTGGGGCCAGTTCAGTAACCCACCGGGGCAATCACCGCCCCCAATGCTCTACTATCTAAACCCACTCAGTGCGCTCTTTGCGGTGACAACGATTGAGCCGGGGGTGATCGAAGGTGGCTTTGATCCAGGGATGATGCCGTTTATTGCTTTTGACTTTTCGACCGGGGGCCTGCCCTTTTTGCACCTCTTGAGCTCGGGGGTAATCTTTTACGGCCCGGCTGGCGTGGTCGTCATACCGATCTATCGGGCGACCCTGATTGGGTATAGCCTGATGACGGTGTTGCTCTGCTGGATCAGTGCTCATCTTGTCTTGCCGCATCGCCGTTGGCATCTGCGGTGGACTGATCTTGGTTTTGCTTTGCTGCTGATCGGGCTTGGGGCGGTTGCGTACTTCACCCATGCATGGTGGTATCTTGTGCCGCCACCGCTAGTGATGGGGCCAGCGGGATGAAGAGACCTGAGGGAGGAAAGAACGCCAGCTTAGCTGGCGTTCTTTCCTCCCTCAGGCCTCTGTGGTCTATTCAACGCTACGGATCACACCGACCACGCGCCCCTGAATATGCAGATTATCAGGCGTCGTAAAGATCGGCTCCATCGTCACATTGGCTGGTTGCAAGCGGATGCGTTCACCCTCGTGGTAGAACTTTTTGAGAGTGACTGCATTTTCGTCAACAAGGCGAGCAACGACGGTCTGCCCATTATCGGCGGTCTCTTGATAGCGCAAAAGCACGATATCGCCGTCGCCGATCAGCGCATCAACCATTGAATACCCACGTACCTTCAGGGCATAGACATCACGCAACTTTTCGGCTGACCCCAGTTCAGCGGGAACCTCGATCTGTTCAGCATCCTCGACATTGATCGCTTCAGGGTTGGGCAATGGTGAACCGGCGGTAATCATCCCGAGCATTGGTACCGTAAAGCCGTGTGACGTTACGACAGTCTGATCAAGGGTCATGCCTGGAATGCTGATGCCGCGGGAAATTTTGCCATCGCGGGAAATTTTGCCTTTCTCTTCCAGGATGCGCAGATTGTAGGCGACAACCGACGTTGAACTGATGCCGAGGTCATTCTGAATATCACGAATGGCTGGCGGATAGTTGTTCTTTTTGAGAAAGTCCCTGATGTAGTTCAGAATCTTCTCCTGGCGTACGGAAAGCCCATTTGAAGACCGCATATGCCCTGTCCTTTCTTCAGGCCGCAGCCCAGACAGGGGGCCAACGGCAGTATGGATGCATTGTTCAATCGTCAACCTTAACACGATAGAACGTATGTAGGATGTATTATAGCAAGCAAACACTTGTTCTGTCAAGCGTTTTCTCCACAGAGAGTCAATCAGCGTGCTATAATCGAGGGTATGGACTACGTGATTGCAGTTGACATTGGGGGAACCCAACTTCGTGCCGCGCTCGTGACGCTCACGGGTGAGCTAGTTTTGTCTGAGCGTACCGCGACGCTGGTGCATGAAGGTGCCGAGGCGGTTCTGGGGCGTGTCCTGAAGTTGATTGAACTGGTGCGGGCCGTGGTTCTGCCCAATGATCGGTTGTTGGGTCTGGGCATTGGTGCACCGGGGCCGCTTGATCCGGTCACCGGGATGATCTATTCGCCGCCGAACATGCCGGGGTGGGATGCCTTCCCGTTGCGTGATCGGGTCGCCGCAGCGACGGGTTTGCCTGTCACCCTTGGGAATGATGCCAATGTGGCTGCTTTGGGCGAGTGGCGGTTTGGGCGTGGACAAGGGCTACGCCATCTGGTTTATCTGACGGTGAGTACAGGGATAGGTGGCGGCATTATCGTTGATGGTCACTTGCTGCTTGGGCGCCTAGGGGCTGCTGGGGAACCAGGTTTTTTGATTGTGGATCAGGCGACCGGGGCGATCTGGGAAGATCTCGCTTCGGGGACAGCGCTTGGCCGTGAGGCGGCCATGCAGATGCCCCACTATCCCGATAGTGCCCTGCACAAACTGGCGACACCGGCGACGGTCACGGCCGCCGAGGTATCTCTGGCGGCGCAGCAAGGCGATCGATTGGCCCGGCAGTTAATGCAGCGTGAAGCCCATCTGCTGGGCATGGGTTTTGCTTCGATGCTGCATCTCTTCAGTCCTGAAATTCTTCTGGTAGGGGGAAGCGTCATTCTGCACAATCCAGCCTTGCTGGAGGCCGCTCGGGAAGTGGCGTATGCCAATGTACGGGTCCCACTCTATCGTGAGGTGCCCATTCTTGCGGCTTCCTTAGGTGATCACGTTGGTTTGCTTGGTGCCGCTGCCCTTGCGTTGCAGCGCATAGATTAGATATAGATTATGCAAACAGCTGATTCAGGTGTTGCCTTACGCCAGGCGGCTCAACAGCGTACGCTGAGCATTGCCTGGGCAAGCCTGCTCTTCTTTTTTGCCCTTTTTGTCGGGTTGGTGACATGGGCAGGATTGACCGTACGAAATGTGTATCAAGAAGCAACGCTCACCGGTGAAGCGACGCTGATTGTGCGTGGCCCGGCTGAGTCGTTGAGTTGGCGCCCGGCGCAGCGTACGATCTATCAGGGTGCGCCTGATGGGTTGATTCTGGCTGAGGGCGATAGTGTGCGCACGACGGCGACGGCTGGTTATGGTCAGGTAGCGACGATCAAGCTCTTTGATGGGAGCCAGTTTGATCTGTGGGCGGGAACCGACCTGACGCTTGAGACGATGCAGGTTAGTCGGTGGAACCAGGATCATTTTCGCGTGGTGATGAGGCAAAACAAGGGATACATCCGTTACGATCTGGCGGAAGCTCAGCCCTATGACCATGTACAATTCCAGGTTCATGTTGGCGATGCGTTGATCGAGTTGACGCCGGGTGGCAGTTACAGTGTCGAGTTGCGTCCCCCGGCACGCTCGGTGTTGCGGGTTGATGATGGTCTTGCGCAGGAAGTTGACGTTGCGGTGCGAAGTGGTTCGGCCACGGTTATCGGGGTGGATGGGGAAGCGGTAAGCCTCGGTTCTCGTGAACGGGTGACGATCGACGCGGCTGGTTCCCCGGGGCTTGTGGTTCCCGCACGCTGGGATCTGGTGCGTGATGGTGGGTTTAGCCAGTTTACCGAGGTAGAATACAATAATACCACGGTGGCTGATCCCACACGACCACGTTCCGAGTACTGGCACGTCTATTCAGGGCCAGATCTGCCGCGTGAGAACCAGGGCTTCTTTCGGCTTGCGCAGACCTGTCGGCCCCCGATTGTCAACAATTTCTGTGCCCCCAACGAGCGACGGGTTGCTGCCTGGTTTTATCGTTCGGGTGGGCAGACAAGTAGTTTCACGACCGGCATCAAGCAGGAACTGGGGACGCAGGGGTTGGGTGTGGACATCTCGGAGTTTCCCAGTTTGCGCCTATCGCTCTGGGTGCGGGTGCTCTATCAATCCCTGCCCGACACGGGTGATCGTGGTGTCGAATGCCCCGTGATGGTGCGGCTCATCGCGAAACGAACGACCCCGGCTGATCCTGAAGAGCAGCGTGACTATTGTATCTTTGTTGATGAAGATGCGGTTGCGCCGATGGTGCGTGAGCCAGGTGTGACGTATTATCCTGTGCCATTAGCCGAGTGGGCTTTGATCAGTTTTGATCTGCGTGAGCAAGATAAACTGCCCGATTTTCGTTATTTGCGGAGCATCCAGATCTTTGCACAGGGCCATGACTATGATTCACGGGTTACCGAGGTTTCACTTGTTGGCGAGCAATAGTTGATGATTTATCATGGCATTGATCTTGTAGAAGTCGGGCGTATACGTGAAGCGGTCGAACAGTGGGGCGAGCGTTTCACGCAGCGGATCTTTACCCCAGGGGAACTGGAAGACTGTGGCTTTGCGACGCGAGCACCACGCTTTGATTCGCTGGCGGCTCGCTGGGCGGCCAAAGAAGCCACGGTGAAAGCGCTTGGGCGTGGCCTGAGTGGCCTCGGGGCCGCCGAGGCGACGGTGCCGCTGCTGCATCTGCACGAGATCGAGGTTCGACGGGCTGATGATGGTCGGCCCCAGCTCGTGTTGCATGGTGCGGCCGCAGAGGCTGCGGCGGCCCTTGGCCTGGCCGAGTTGTCACTGAGCCTGACGCATACGCGGGAGTATGCGATGGCGAGTGTGGTTGGATTGGCAGGCTTGCCGTGAAAATTGTTGCTACAGCAGAAATGCGGCGCTTGGAACAGGCTGCGGTTGAGGCCGGCGCTACGTGGGAAGGTTTGATGGAGCATGCCGGCCTTGGGGTGGCCCGTGAAGCCTTGCGTTACCTTGGCGACCCCGTTGGTCGCCGAGTACTGGTACTGGTTGGGCCTGGCAATAATGGTGGCGATGGATTGGTGGTCGCTCGTCATTTGCACGATGCAGGTTCTGTCGTCGCGCTCTATCTCTGGCGGCGCCAGGGAGTTGAGCATGATGCCAACTGGCAGCAGTGCCGCCAACGGGGCATTATTGAGCACGAGGCTGCGCACGATCCTGATTTGCATTGGCTCACGGTAGCACTGGATCGTACCGATCTGGTGGTTGATGCGCTGCTTGGCATGGGCGCTTCGCGGTACCTGGATCCGAGCCTGGCGGCGATTGTTGCGCAAGTCAATGCCGTGCGCCGCCAGGCCAGCGTGACGACTGGCCCGCAGCATCCACTCGTTGTTGCGGTTGATCTGCCCACGGGCGTGCAATCAGATAGTGGTGCTGTGCTCGGAACGGCACTCTATGCCGATCTTACGGTGGCGACCGGCTTGCCCAAACCAGGGCTTTTCGCTTATCCCGGACGAATGTATCGAGGGCACCTTGCCCTGGCCGAGCTTGAAATTCCTACGCATGATTTGGAGGCGCTTATGAGCGATCTGCTGACCGCAGCCTATGCTCGATCGTTGTTACCGGAACGACCACTTGACGCACACAAGGGGAGCTTTGGCAACGTAATGGTAGTGGCTGGTTCACTTCGGTATCCTGGGGCGGCTTTTCTCGCCTGTGCCGGAGCGGCGCGTGCGGGGGCCGGGTTGGTGACCCTTGCCGGTGCTCGTACGGTGCTGGGGATGGCGGCGCGGCTCCCTGAGGTGACGGTGTTGCCGCTGGCTGAGGGTGATTGGGGGGCATTGGGCCCTGCTGCGCTGGAAGAGTTTGGCAAAGAGGTAACGGGCTATAAGGCCCTGGTGCTTGGCCCTGGACTTGGTCAGGCTGACTCGACCCGGGCCTTTGTGGAACGTGCCTTTGGCCTGGATACACCAAAAACAAAACCACGAGTTGGTTTCTTCTCCAGTAGTGCTGAAGAACAGCCTTCGACCTCATCAGCCGTACCGTCCTTGCCCTTGACGGTGCTTGATGCCGATGGTCTTAATCTGCTGGCGACGATTGACGACTGGAGTGAACGGTTGCCGAAAGAGCATTTTGTCTTTACCCCGCACCCCGGAGAATTCCGTCGTTTGTTGAAGCTAGAGAGCTTGCCCGAAGATCGGTTGGCTGTAGTGCGCGAGGCTGCCGAGCGTTGGGGGCAGGTCGTGGTGCTCAAAGGGGCAACCACGCTCATTGCGGCCCCAGATGGGCGGACACTTGTGCATGACGGGGCCAACCCTGCCCTCGCAACGGCAGGTACGGGCGATGTGCTGGCGGGGGCGATTGGTGGCCTGCTCGCGCAGGGGTTGAGTCTGTATGATGCGGCTGCGCTGGGTGTCTATCTGCACGGGGCCGCTGGCGCACGGGTGCGGGACGATATGGGTGAGATGGGGACACTGGCTGGCGATCTGTTGCCTGAACTGCCACGAACGATCAAGGATCTACGTTATGCGCATGGTTGATCTGATTGCCAGGAAGCGCGATGGCCTGCCCTTGACCCGTGAAGAGATCGACTGGCTGATCGCTGGCTACAGTGATGGTACCATCCCTGATTACCAGATGAGCGCATGGGCGATGGCTGTATTGCTGCGTGGCATGGATGATCGCGAGACAGCCGATCTTACGCTGGCAATGGCGCAGAGTGGCGATATGCTCGATCTCCACGATCTGGCCCCAATCACGGTGGACAAACATTCGACCGGCGGCATTGGCGACAAGACGACGCTGGTGCTTGGGCCAATGGTGGCTGCACTCGGTCTACCTGTCGCCAAGATGAGTGGACGTGGACTTGGGTTCAGTGGCGGCACGATTGACAAGCTCGAAAGCATACCCGGTTTTCAGACGACCCTTGATGGTGCTACTTTCCGCCGCCTGGTACGCGAGGTTGGCCTGGCGGTCGTCGCCCAAAGTGGCGACCTGGCTCCTGCCGATAAACGACTCTATGCCTTACGCGATGTGACGGCAACCGTTGAGTCGATGCCCTTGATCGCCGCGAGTGTGATGAGCAAGAAACTGGCTGCTGGCGCAGATTGCATCGTGCTTGATGTAAAATATGGGAGTGGCGCGTTTATGCGGACCCTCGGGGAGGCCCGTCACCTGGCGCAGATCATGGTGAAGATCGGGCAACTCGCGGGTCGGCGTGTTGCGGCAGTGCTCAGTTCGATGCAACAACCGCTTGGCCAAGCAGTTGGCAATGCGTTGGAGGTACGTGAAGCGATTGCCGTGTTGCGCGGAGGTGGGCCGCCTGACCTCGTTGAGCTTTGCCTGGTGCTGGGAAGCGAACTTGTTGTGTTGGCAGGGCTGACACAGGAGCCGGATGAGGCGCGGGCGATGCTGCAAGCGACGTTAGCCAACGGTTCAGCCTGGGCGAAGTTTCATGCGATGGTCAGCCATCAGGGTGGCGACGTGCGCGTGATAGAGCAACCGGATTTGTTACCGGTGGCGCCGGTGCAGCAGCCGCTCGTTGCGCCATGTACAGGGTATGTTGCCACCATTGATGGGATGGCGCTCGGGTTGGCGGTGAATGCGCTCGGGGGTGGTCGCGCACGCAAAGAGGATCTGATTGATCCGGCGGTCGGGTTGATGATCCAGGCTCGTGTGGGCGATCTGGTTGAGGCCGGGCACCCGTTGTTGACGATCCATGCTGCCGACGAGTCTGCTGCCGCCCAGGTTGCGCCCGCTTTACTGGCTGCCTACCGTTTCAGTGACCAGCCGGTTGCGCCTCCTGCGCTTGTTGAAGCCATCTTACGCTAGACTTCGGAAAGGGAAATACGCTACCTATGCCAATTTACGAATATCTCTGTCCAACGTGCAACGGTACCTTTCAGAAACTGGTACGGGGTTTTCAAGATCCCGAGGGTCTGATCTGTCCGCGTTGTGGCAATCACGACGTGCAGCGCGCCGTTTCGCGGTTTGCCACCTTGAAATCAGAAGAGGCACGGATGGAAGCCCTGGCCGATCCTTCGACCCTCGCTGGACTCGACGAGAGCGATCCGCGCTCGATTGCACGCTGGGCCAAACGTCTCGGCAAAGAATTGGGTGAGGAGGCTGGCGAAGATTGGGACGAGATGGTTGAGCAGATGCTTGATGAAGAGCTTGCAGGTGAAGGCAACACAGGTGAAGATGACGAGGGTGAAGGAAAACCCGCCCCTGCGCGGGCCAAACCACACGATCTCGGGTGGGGCGATTAAGTGACCTGGTGTGCTGAAGAGCGCTATGCGCCGATGGTCATATGGTATGCTTGCAGTGATAAAGGAGTAGAAAGATGAGTACGTCACAAACAGTTGATCTTAGTGAGCGACCTGCCGAGCTACCGGGGCCAAAGGCGCGTCATTTTGTTGAGCGTGATCAGCGGGTCATGGCCCCGATGGGCCGCGTTTATCCGCTGGTCATTGATCATGCGTTGGGGTGTGAGGTCTGGGATGTTGATGGGCATCGTTACCTCGATATGACGTCGGGCATTGCGGTGCTTGCCGCAGGGCATTGCCACCCGCGGTTGGTCAAGACGATTCAGGCGCAAGCTACGCGCTTTACGCATATGGCGGGGACGGATTTTTACAATGAGCCGATGATCAAGGCGGCAGAAAAACTTGTGTCATTGATGCCAGGGGGCGCAGGCTGGCAAGTTTTTTATACTAATAGCGGTACCGAGGCGATTGAGGCAAGCATCAAACTGGCGCGATATGTGACAGGCCGTCAAAATATTATTGGTTTTTATGGTGCTTTTCATGGTCGTTCATATGGAAGCCTCTCCGTGACGGCCTCGAAGCCGCGTCAGCGTGAGGGGTTCTTTCCGCTCTTGCCGGGAACCTTTCACACCTATTACCCCAACTGCTACCGTTGCCCGATCAATCTCACATATCCTACGTGTGGCATTGCCTGCCTCGATCTCATCGAAAAGACGCTCTTTCGGACAACAACGCCCCCTTCGGAGGTAGCCGCGATTGTTGTTGAGCCGATCCAGGGCGAGGGAGGCTATCTGGTGCCGCCGGAGGGGGCGCTGGTCAAACTGCGCGAGATCTGTGATCGTCATGGCATCCTCTTGATCTGTGATGAAGTCCAGAGTGGCATCGGGCGAACGGGTAAGATGTGGGCCTTTGAGCATGAAGGCATTGTGCCTGATATCGTCGCGTCGGCCAAGGGGCTTGGCGGTGGTTTGCCGATCGGGGCAATGATCGCCCGCGAAGAACTGGCGCAGCGCTGGCTTCCCGGGGCGCATGGCAATACCTATGGCGGCAACGGCCTGACCTGTGCCGTCATGCACGACGTGCTGAGCCTGGTTGAAGAGGAGTTGATGGCAAATGCGGCGACGGTTGGCGCGCATCTGCTGGCGGGTCTTCAAGCCTTGCAGGCTGAATTTCCACAGATCGGAGTCGTGCGGGGCCGTGGCCTGATGATCGGGGTTGAGTTTATCGAACCTACCTCTGGGGCGCCTGACCACGATCTGGCTGAGGCGATTATGCAGGAAGCCTTTCTCAACAACTTGCTGGTGCTGACCTGTGGAGCCTCAACCATCCGTTTCTGTCCGCCACTCGTGTTGACCCATGCCGAGGCTGACGAAGCGATCGAACGTTTTCGCCAGGTGCTCACGATTTGTCTGGCGAGCTGACAGCGACGATGCGTGCGTTTGTCGAACAGTATTATGCGCTTGCCCCGCTGCACCTGCCATCGTATCGCACCTTGCGGTACGATGGCGGGGATATGAGTGTCGATCTGGCAATGTTTTCCCCTGCCGATCAGCGGTTGCTGGGGCGTCTCTATCAGGCCTTAACCGATATCTTTGAACTGTTGCGCGTCCATCGCCATAACTCGGTCGTGGCTCTGCCCCGCCTGCGCACGCTCTATCATCAGGGTGATTGGGCGGCACTGGTGTATGATATTCGGGCCTTGGGTGAGACGTTACCTGTTGAAACGACCTCGCAACGGGTTTATCAGGTGATTCACGACTTGCGAGGTGGCGCGTTCCAGGCGCTGGCGATGCATTTGCAACTACTCACCCTTCAGATGGAAGGGCTTGCCAACCTGCACCGCATGTTTTTTCTTGCACGCGATCAACTCAAAATGATGCGCAATGCCCTTCCCGCGATTGATCCTGCCGGGTTGGCGCGTGATCAGAACGGGGCCGTGCATGCGGTTGAACTACTGGTTGAGAAGTGGCAAGCGAGTAGCCAGTATTATGGGGGGCACGAAGCCGTGATCACGGTTGAGGCGCACTATACTGGTGCCATTGCCGAGCGTTGTTTGGAATTCTCGGCGCTTGATCGGGTGATCTACAATCTCATTAACAATGCGGTCAGGCACAGTGCTACCCAGAAGATCGCGTTGACCATCCTGCCCCTCGGAGCGGAACCGGCAGACCTGCGTTTTGTGGTGACCAATCCTCTGACGGTTGAACAGCAGCGCATCCTCGAAAACCGGTTCCCTGAGGGAGTTGGTGGGCTCTTTCATGGGGGCTTTACGACTGATGGGAGTGGCCTGGGGTTGCGGATCTGTGCTGATTTTGTCTGCAATGCCTATGGGCTCAAGGATGTCGCTCAGGGCTTGGCCGAAGGGCATTTTGGCATTGTGCTTGCGCACAACCACTTTGTCGCCTGGTTTCACTGGCCGGTCGCGGCTGACTAAGTGAGTTGCTGCTTCAAGCCAGAACAGCAGGAGCATACCCTGCCTGGTTGAGCGCATCAATTATGTGCGCCAGGCTAGCCTGTTGATCGCGTTCGAAGCGAAGCGTACGGTCGGCAAGATTTGCGATGGGGTGATGGATGCCTGGTTGCTCGGCAACGAGGCTGAGGATCACCCGACGGTCGCGTTCGGTGCGCATCTGCTCGATCCGCAGGATTTCAAGAATCATGGCTGGGCCTTTGTTTGTGTGAGCCTTTGCTCAATTCAGTGTAGCGTAGGTTGCCCGATGGGGCAAATGCTTGTGTGGTGAGAGGTTTGACGCTCCTTCTCTTTGCTGGTATGATCCGCAGAGAGCATATTACATGCCTTGTTCATAGCAATAAGGAGTGGGTGATGCCTGATTCAGGCCAGACCGAAGGGCGGAAGGTTGACCATATCAGGATTGTGCTTGGCGAAGATGTTGCCGCCAAAGGTATTGCGACCGGGTTTGCGGCGTATCGCTTGCCTCATACAGCTTTGCCTGAGCTCGATCTGGCTCAGATTGATACACGGACAACGTTTCTTGGCAAAATGATTCAAGCGCCTTTACTGATCAGTTCGATGACGGGCGGGGCAAATGTGGCTGAGCGGCTCAATCTGGCGCTTGCCGAGGCTGCCGAGCACCTCGGTTTGCCGATGGGGGTGGGTTCGCAGCGGGCGGCGGTACTTGATGCGCGCCTTGCCTCGACCTATCAGGTGCGCCGGGTTGCCCCGCGGATTCCCCTGCTGGCGAACCTGGGTGCCGTGCAGTTGAATTATGGCTTTGGGATTGACCATTGCCAGCGAGCTGTTGATATGATTGAGGCTGATGCGCTTATTCTGCATCTTAATCCGTTGCAAGAGGCAGTGCAACCTGAGGGTGACACCAATTTTGCCGGTTTACTGGGCAAGATCGAGCAGGTCTGTCGTGCGCTTGAGGTGCCAGTTGTGGTCAAAGAGGTTGGCAATGGCATTGGGGCACACGATGCGCGCCGCCTCGCTGAGTGTGGTGTCCAGGTGATTGATGTGGCTGGTGCCGGTGGTACGAGTTGGAGTGAAGTCGAACGGTTTCGTCAGCCAACGGAACAGGGCCGTCGGGTTGCCGGGGCTTTTGCCGACTGGGGGCTTGCCACGACCGAATGTATTCGCCAGGTGCGTGCTGCGCTGCCCGAGGTAGGTCTGATTGCTTCAGGGGGCATCCGCAGTGGGGTTGATGTCGCCAAGGCGATTGCGCTGGGCGCTGATCTCGCTGGGACGGCCCGGCCTGCGCTGGTCAGTGCCGTTGATGAACGCGGTACCGAGGCTGTCGTGGAGGGTCTCACCTCGTTCATGCGTGAACTGCGGGTCGCGATGTTCTGTGCGGGGTGTGGTGATCTCAAGGCGTTGCGCTCGGTGACGCTGACCGAGTTACGTGGCTGATGACGCATGGAAGTTACCCGGCTGAGCCTGCGCGATTTCCGCAATTATCAACACCTCGATCTCCCGTTATCCCCTGAGATTACCTTGCTCTATGGGCCGAATGCTGCTGGCAAAACCAGTGTGCTCGAGGCCCTTTTTTATCTTGCGACGACGCGGTCGCCCCGGGTTGGGGCTGACCGCGAACTTGTGCGTTGGGAGGCCGAAGCCGAGGCGGGAGTGCCACCGTTTGCGCGGGTGTTTGCTGAGATCCACCGGTTGACCGGGCGCATGCGGCTTGAGGTGATTGTGCAGCGGCGCACCGATGAAGAGGGTCAGTTGACGAATACGGCGAGCAAGCTCGTCCGCATTGATCGCCGCCCGGCGCGTGCGCTTGACCTCGTTGGTCAGTTGCGTGTCGTCCTTTTTACGCCCGCCGATCTTGTGCTGGTTGATGGTCCTCCTGCTGAGCGACGGCGCTACCTTGATATTACGCTTTCGCAGCTTGACCCTCACTATGTGCGGACGCTCGCGCATTATCAGAAGATTGTGCAACAACGGAATAGCCTTTTGCGGGCCTGGCGTGAGCGGCGCCGTTCACCGCGGGCGGTTGACGATGAACTTGGCTACTGGGATCAAGAGATGACGGCGGCGGCGGGTTATTTGCTGGCCGAACGTCTGCGGGCTGTCGCTGAATTGAACGCGCTCGTTGGCCCGCTCTTTCAGGCGATCAGTGGTGGTACAACCCCGCTGAACATTGACTATCTGCCGAGTTTGCTTTTGCACGAGGCGCGTGATGCGGGCAGCCTTGCCCATCGGTTGATGCAGGAATTGCGCAACAATCGTCGTGATGAACTGGCGCGTGGCCAGACGTTGCTGGGTCCGCATCGTGATGATCTGAGTTTTACCGTGGGCACAGTCAACCTGGGGCGGTATGGTTCGCGTGGGCAGCAACGCAGTGTGGCGCTGGCCCTCAAACTCGGGGAGGCCGCGCTGATGCGCCAGCGCGCCGGTGATGCGCCGGTTCTGTTGCTCGACGATATGCTGAGCGAGCTCGATGCCCAGCGTCGGGCGCATCTGCTGGAAGCTGTTAGTGTGCCTGGCCAACAAACGCTGCTCACGGCGACTGATCTCGCCGACTTTCGGCCTGAATTTCTGACCAAGATTACCCGCCTGCGGGTCGAAGAGGGGCGTATTTATTAGGTTCGCGGCGGGGCATCGCCCCGCCGCGAACCGTGGGGTCGGCGTTAAGCGGTGGTAACAAGGTCGAAGAGGGGCGTATTTATTAGGTTCGCGGCGGGGCATCGCCCCGCCGCGAACCGTGGGGCCGGCTTTAAGCGGTGGTAGCAAGGTCGACGGGATCGTAGATCAGTTCATCTTCGGTCGTGGCATCTTCGGCTGGTTCGTCGGGTTCGGGTTGTGGCGGCAGGCGCCCATACATCTCGGTAAAGAAATGGAGGCCGTGGGCCAGGCCAGCGTTGAGCACATCGTCACGGAAGCGCCAGCCCCAGTTGCCCCCAAGGCGTCCAGGTGTATTGATCCGCGCCCTGGCATCGAGGCGAAGCACATCTTGCAGGGGCACGACCGCCATATCAGCGACTGACATCATCGCCAAGCGCAAGAAATCCCAGGCGATATCGCTGCCACTACGGCCAAGATAGCCACGAATAACTTCGCGTTCTTCTTCGGTCAAATCTTCAAACCAGCCAACCGTGGTATTGTTATCATGGGTACCGCTATAGATCACGCAGTTTGGCACGTGATGGTGGGGCAGATAGACATTTGACGAACCGCCGCCGAAGGCAAACTGCAGCACCTTCATCCCGGGCAGGTCAAACTGATCACGCAGTGCAATCACATCAGGTGTAATGAGGCCAAGATCCTCGGCGATGATTGGCAAGGCACCGAACTCCTCTTCGAGTCGTTTGAAGAGCGCGGCCCCTGGACCCTTGACCCAGCGCCCATTGATCGCGGTCTCTTCGCCAGCCGGTACTTCCCAGTAAGCGGCAAAGCCACGGAAATGGTCGAGGCGCAGGATATCCATCTGGGTAAAAGCTGCCCGCAAGCGCTTGATCCACCAGGCATAACCGTCCTCGGCCATGCGTTGCCAATTATAGAGCGGGTTGCCCCAGAGCTGCCCCGTTGCGCTGAAGTAATCGGGCGGAACGCCCGCGACCACGGTTGGCTTGCCTTCGGCATCGAGGAAAAAGAGCTCAGGATTGGCCCAGACATCAGCACTATCATAGGCCACGAAGATCGGGGCATCGCCAATAATACGGATCTGATGCTCGTTGGCATAGGCCTTGAGGGGCAGCCACTGCTGGAAAAAGAGGAACTGGAAAAACTGTTGCAGCGTGAACGCCTCGGCATACTGGGTACGCGCCTCGGCCAGCGCTTTGGGATCACGCGTACGCAACTCGGCTTCCCAATCGTGCCATGAACGACCGTCGTGAGCCTCTTTCAGGGTCATAAAGAGGGCGTAGTCATCAAGCCAAGCGCGCTGGTCACGACAAAACTGCGTAAAAGCAACTGCCATGTCTGGTGCCCCACCCTCACGCAGGCGCTCGTAACAATGGCGTAACAAAGGCAACTTGAAGGCCAGCACCTCGCCATAATGAACCTGGTCAGCATTCAAATCATAGCGACGTGAAGCCTCAACAACCTCGTCATAGCTGAGCAACCCGCGCTGGATCAAATGATCGAGGCTAATCAACCCAGGATTGCCTGCAAACGCCGAAAAGCACTGATACGGTGAGTCACCATAGCCGGTCGGACCGAGGGGCAGGATCTGCCAGAGACTCTGCCCAGCGGCGGCAAGGAAATCAACAAACTGATAGGCGCTTGGCCCAAGATCACCAACACCCCATGGACTCGGCAAAGCCGTTGGATGAAGTAAAAGACCACTACTTCGCGGAAAGCGCATGAAAAACCTCACGGGTACGTTTGGATACCGGGCGGTATTGTATCATGAAAAACGCACCTTTCGCCTCAGGCCCAGGCAACCCCTCGGGCACAGAAAAGAGACCAGCAAAGCTGGTCTCTTTTCTGTGCCAAACAAATTACCCTTTGACGGAGCCAGCGAGCAGACCGCGCACAAAGTAGCGCTGGAGCGAGAAGAAGACGATCAGCGGGATCAACATCGAAATGAAGGCACCTGCCGTGAGCACGTGCCAATCCTGGCCTCGTGAACCGACCATGTCGGCCAGACGCATCGTGAGCACCTGGACATTCGGCTGGCTACCGATAAAGACCAGGGCAATCAGGTAGTCATTCCAGACCCAGAGGAACTGGAAGATGGCGAACGAAGCGAGGGCGGGCACCGAAAGGGGCAAAATAAGGCGGGTAAAGATTGTAAAATGTGAGGCCCCGTCAATGAAGGCTGACTCAAGGATATCGCGTGGCAACTGACTGATATAGTTATAGAGCAGGTAGGTTGCCAGCGGCAGCCCAAAGCCTGTGTGGGCCAACCAGACCGCCATATAGGTTCCATTGAGATCAAGGCTCACAAAATCGCGCAAAATCGGGATGAGCGCCACCTGGAGCGGTACGACCAGGAGGGCGACGACAATCGTAAAGAGCAGAAAACGCCCTGGAAAACGCATCCAGGCAAACCCATAGGCAGCGAAGGCGGCAATGAGGATTGGGATGACCGTTGCGGGAACAACGACCGCAATATTATTGATCAAGACACCCCAGAGATCTTCACCCGATTCAACGACTTCATTGCCATTTGCGTCGATATACGTAAACTCACGCCCACCAGTCACTGCACGATAATTATCCAGCGTGAAGTTGGCATTCACCGTCCAACTCTGTTCCTGGATCGCCAGCGTACGGGCGCGTCGATTTTCCCAGGTGACAAATTCCCCACCTGGAACAACCACGCCTGCATTGAGTTGTTCAGATGTATAAGTTCCTCCACCTAATTCGGCAGGCAGTGTAATCGGTGCCCGCAGATTGGTATCAGGTGGTAATTGTACCGTCTCAACCGTGTCGAAGGCCCGGTGGGGCAGAACTGTCCACCAGCCTGTCGTACGAATATCGTCACGGGGGCGGAACGAGGAGATGAACAACCCGACGGTTGGGATCGTCCAGAGCAAACAGATCAGGCCAAGGATGGTATTGACAATAATCTTGCCGATCAATTGCTGGCGCTTCTGGCTCACGGCGCGGCGCGAGACCGTGACAGGTTTTGCAGTAACAGCAGCCATTTAGAAGACCTCCTGCTTTCTGATCTGGCGCAGATTGTAGACCATCACCGGAATGACCGCGATGAGCAAGACAATGGCAACCGCCGAGCCGTAACCAAAGTTACGGTTCGAGAAATACTGTCGGTAAAACTCAACCGCAATCACATTGGTACCGTACTGTCCACCCGTCATCACGATGACAATATCAAAAATCTTGAGGGTGACAATCAGAATCGTCGTGGTCACGGTAACAATCGTACCCTGGATCGCCGGGAGCATAATGCTCCAGAAGATCTGGATCTCGTTGGCCCCATCAACCCGTGCGGCTTCAAGTACATCGTCGGGGATACCCTTGATCGCCGCCGAGAAGATCACCATCGCGAACCCGGTCTGCATCCAGACAAGAATAATGACGAGGAAAAAGTTATTTTGAGGTTGTAAGAGCGTTGTCCAGGCTTGCGGTGGAAAGCCCATGTCGGTGACAAGCGCGTTGAGCAAGCCGATCTGTGGTTGGCCGGGAGGTGAATAGTAGTAGATAAAACGCCAGATCACGCCGGCACCGACAAATGAAATTGCCATGGGCATAAAGATCAGCGATTTGGCAAGGGTCTCGAAACTACTCCGATCGGCGAGTACCGCAATAATCAAGCCTGCGACCACACAACCAGCGGTGCCAAAGATCATCCAGAAGAAGATATTGTTCCGAAAGGCCGTCTGCATTGAGCGTTCGGTAAAGACCGCAAGATAGTTGTCGATACCGACAAAGTTGGTTGAACTGGCGTCCAGGAAACTCAGATAGAAGGTACGGATGGTGGGAAAGAAGAGTGCCCACCCAAGAAACAGTACAGCCGGGCCAACAAAGACATAGGGGAGCAAGATTCGTCGCACATTGCCGGGCAGCTGTTCGACGATCATGTTCAGCGTATAAAAGGTACCGGCGGCACCACCAACACCCCAGATGATGGCTATCGCTGCGGTCAGTAGTTTTGGCAGCGTGTCACCGCGCTGTGCATCGCGCAGAAAGACAAAGCCTCCCCAGATGAAGAGGACGAGCAGGGCGAACAGGCCGAGCGCGATCACAAGCCGCCCAGGATTGAAATCCTCGCTGGACGGTGACGTAGCGCGTCCCGGTGTCATCTCAGTTGTACTTTGCATGAGCGACGCTCCATTGCGTTACATGTGAAGGGCTGCCGCCCTCCAATCTCCTGCCGAGAGGCTGACCCTCAAAGTGGATGGCAGGTACCAACCTGCCATCCACGGCAACCTCTTAACGCGGCCAAGCCGCGTCGATTTCGCGCATGGCGGTGTCGAGGTCGACGGTGCCAGCAACGAAGTCGGTCATGCCGGTCCAGAACGAGCCAGCCCCAACCTGACCAGGCATCAGGTCAGAGGCATCGAAGCGCAGGCTGGTCGCATTGAGGATGATTTCACCCACACCACGCTCGATGTCGTTGGCGTACCAGCTCAGGTCTGAGTCATTGTGGGGCGAAATCGCACCACCGCTCTGGAGCCAGTTCTGCAGCGAGGCCCCACTCGAGAAGTAGGACATCACAGCGCGAACTTCGGGGCGGTCGGTGAACATCGCCATCAGGTCACCAGCTACCAGCACTGGCTCGCCATAGGCTGGGTCAATGCCGGGCAGGTAGAAGAAGTCGAAGTCAACGCCAGCCTCAGCCGTGCTCGGGAAGAAACTGGTGATGAAGTTGCCCTGCTTGTGCAGCCAGCATCCCGGAGGATTCTGGAACATGGGCAGCGGGGCATCACCGAAGCCGGTGGTGACAATCGAAGCGCGGCCACCATAGACATACTCGTCGTTGAACCAGATCTCGCCCATCTTCTCGGCGGCACCCTTGACCTCAGGCGAATCAAAGAGCAGATCGCCACTAACCCAGCGATCATAGTTTTCCAGCGAGGTGGTGCGCAGCATGATCTCTTCCATCCAGTCGGTGGCGGGCCAGCCGGTGGCCGTGCCTGACTCGATGCCAACACACCAGGCAGGATCGCCATCAGCCGCGATCTCGTCGGTCAGCGCCAGCAACTCGTCCCAGGTGGTCGGAATGGTGTACCCGGCAGCCTCAAATTGGGCTTTGGGATACCAGACCAGGCTCTTGCCATTCACACGCTGCCAGATTCCAGCGGTAATCGGCCCGCTGGGGCTCTCCATCGTTGCCATGTCTAGCCAGCTCTGGTTGTAGTTCTGGCTCAACCAGTCAGCACTGACGAATTGCCCAACGTCAATGACCTTGCCGTCACGCACAAAGTTGGCGAGCAGGCCAGGCTGCGGGAAGTCGGCGATGTCAGGTGGGTTGCCACCGTCAACGCGGATCGAGATGCTGGTCTCGAACTCTTTCGAGCCTTCGTACTGAATATCAATCCCGGTCAGTTCCTCAAACTCGCTAATCGCATTGTTGAAGTTGACCGCATCCTGATCGGTGAAGGGGCCGGTCATAGTGACCGAGGTACCACTGTATTCACCAGCAAAGGCAGCAGCGAGTTCTTCGCTGATGTCAGCGGCGCGCTCGGCGAGCGCTGCGGTCGCTGATCCACTAGCAGCCGGTTCTTCAGTCGGGGCGGGCTCAGCCGTAGCCTCTGCAGTTGGGGCGGGCTCAGCCGTAGCCTCTGCAGTTGGCGCTGGTTGCGCTGCTTCTTCGGTCGGAGCGGGTTCGGCCGGGGGGACAGTTGGCGTAACAGCCTGTCCACCGCCACAGGCGGCGATCATTGCCGTGAACAGTGCGATGAGCACAAAAAGCGAGAATTTGCGAAGCATATATTCCTTCCTTCATTGGTACGAATGGCACACATTGCCATGACAGAGCATGCGTGATCGGTGCATCTGGTGATCGGAACCACCTCCTTTCTGAAACATCGCGCATAGTGCGCGCTGCTTGTTCACCGTCTATATACAACGCCTTCATCCGGCGATGCGTCGCGTGGTACCACGGGCAATTAATTCAATGGGCAGATATTCGCGTTCAAGCTTGGCCGACGGGTTCGCCATCCGTTTCAGCAATAACTCGACGCCACGCTCGCCACTCTCGAAGAGTAACTGACGAATCGTGGTCAACCCGAGATACTCAGCCACATCAATGTCATCAAAGCCGATGACGGAAAGCTGGTCAGGTACCGCAAGTTCGAGATCCCGCGCTGCTTCGAGCACCCCCATGGCCTGGGTATCACTGGCGGCAAAAATAGCGGTGGGTGGTTCAGGGAGTTCCAGCAAGTCACGGGCAAGCACGCGCGCCTCGTAGCGTCCGTGCAGGCCGTGCTGTTGATATTCGTCACGAGGTGGAATGCCTGCCGCTACCAGGGCTTGCTGATAACCCTCCAGCCGATGACGGCTACTGGTAAAGTTAAAACTCATTTCATCAGCAATCAGATCACCGATAAAACCAATGCGCCGATGGCCCAGGGCAATCAGGTATTCGGTAGCCAGTGCTCCCCCCGCCACATCATCAATGGTCACCCCTGGCAAACTATCGGCATAAGCGTCGATCAAGACGACTGGGAGGCCCGTTTCCTGGAGGGCAAGAACCTCGTCGGGTTGGGGGGCCAGCGAGATAATCAACAATCCATCGGCGCGCTGGCTGCGTGGCACATCACGTAGGCAGCTATCACGGCGCGTTGGCGTCTCGACATTGAACACAACCAGGGCATAGCCACCGCTTGCCAGGGCTGCCTCGATGCCACGTAAACGCTCGACGACCGAAGGGCGCGTAAAAAAGGGGGCAATGGTTGCAACTGTCAGGGTTTTGCCAAGGGAGAAGCTACGCGCAATTTGGCTGGGGTTATAACGCAATTCAGCGATGACATCAAGCACACGCTGGCGGGTTGCCTGGCTTACGAGTGGGCTATTGTTGATCACTCGTGAAACTGTACCAAGCCCAACCCCAGCAACTCGTGCAACATCGCGAATAGTGGCAGCCATGACACCCCCGGTCAATCGTGTCGTCAATGACAGAATGAACCAGTTCTATAATTGGAACTGGTTCCAGTATAGCACGCTTCTTGTGACTGTCAAGCGTTGTTACAGGGCTTACTTGTGGCTGGCGCACAGGTTCATTGCGGGAAATATAGCGCAGACAAGGGTTAGGCCTCGCCTTGGGATTCCTGGCTAATCAAGACTTTGTCAATGCGCAAACCATCCATGTCAACCACTTCGAAGCGCCATGCGTCCCACGTGACATAATTGCCCGTCTTTGGCAACTGACCGAGCAGGGCGATCACAAGGCCCGCCAGGGTATCGTAGCGAAACGTCGCTTCGCCAGGCAGTTCTTCGACATCGAGCAAGCTCTTGACTTCATCAATCGCCAGTCCGCCATCAACGAGCCACGAACCATCTTCGCGACGCACGACCGGTTCTTCCGAGGCTTCATCGAATTCATCATCGATTTCGCCAACGATCTCTTCGAGGACATCTTCGAGGGTCACGACGCCTTCAATGCCGCCCAGTTCACTCACGACGACAGCCATATGGCGGCGATTTTTGCGAAAGGTTGCGAGCAAGATCGAGGCCAGACTATTTTCCGAGACGTAGAGCGGTGGGGCGATGACTTCACGTACCTGTGATGCTTCGCCCTTCCGACGATAGAGCATCAGCAGATCACGGACATGCACGAGACCAACGACCTGATCAGGTGTTTCTTCATACACGGGAAAGCGTGAGTAGCCACTTTCGAGCAACTCATCCAGGACGTCACCGAGCAGCGCATCGGCCTCGACCATTTCGACATCGCGTCGCGGGGTCATAATGTGACGTACTTCGCAGTCACTAAACTTGAAGATGCTCTCGATAAAGAGTTGTTCTTGCAATGCAACTTCGCCGTCCTCAGCACCTTCACGCACCAACGCTTTGATATCTTCCTCGGTGACACGTTCTTCGGGGACATTGCGGAGTCCAAAGATCATGAGGATAATGCGTGCGATCAGATTGATGCCACCCACGACAGGTGCACTGACCCGCGCAAAGAAGGCAATTGGGCGTGCCATCAACAGCGCATAGCGCTCGGTCTTGATCTCGGCTAGCCGCTGTGGGATCAACTCCCCAAAAATGAGCGTCAAGAGCAGCGCACTTGCGATGACAAGCCCGGTTGCTACCAACGGGATGGTTGTTTCATCAAGTGATGACCAGGTGTAGACCAGGGGCAGGGCGAGGTTTGCGATCGTGGTGGCACTGAACGCACCGATGAGAATCCCCACGGTTGCGATGCCCACCCGTACAGCTGGGAGAAACCGTTCGGGTTCATCTTGCAATTTCAAGACAAGTTTGGCTGCCTCATCGCCATCTTCGTCGAGTTCCTCAAGTCGAGCCCGACTTACCGAGAAAATCGCCCATTCTGCACCGACCAGGAGCCCGCGAGCAAGAATGAAACCAACTAACAATGCGACCTCAACGGTCATACCACCTTCCCCTCCGGGGGAACGTTTGGAGAGACACCTGTCTCTCCAAACACAGCCAGGTACGGTTTACGTACCCGGTTCAGGGCGCTACTGATACTTCACAATCCGCAGAAAACTGCTTGCGGTCAACGATGCCCCACCAACGAGGGCTCCATCAATATCAGCCTGGGACATCAACACGTCAATATTATCAGGTTTGACGCTTCCGCCGTACTGAATGCGTACGCCACTGGCCGTCTCACCGCCAAACTGATCCGCGAGCATCGCCCGAATCGCAGCATGCATTGCCTGGGCATCCTCGGGGGTTGCCGTATCACCGGTACCAATCGCCCAGACGGGCTCATAGGCGACGATACATTTTGCCATTTCAGTTGGCGTGAGTCCCGCCAGGCTGCCCTGAATTTGGCTCCCGACCACAGCTTCGGCTTGCCCGGCGTCACGTTCCGTTTTGGTCTCACCGACGCACACAATTGGCGTCAATCCGGCGGTCAGCGCGGCCCGCAGTTTGCGATTCACGCTTGCATCAGTTTCGCCAAAATACTGACGGCGCTCGCTGTGCCCCAAGATGACATACTGACACCCAACGTCAACTAGCATGCCAGGTGCAATTTCGCCGGTATAGGCTCCCTGCGTTTCATGATAGACATTTTGCCCGCCAAGGCCAAGGCGGGTACCCACGAGCAACGGACGCAGGGCGTAGAGGGTCGTAAAGGGCGGACAGATCACCACTTCACGCCCCTCCAGGCTACTTACCTCGGCCAGCAGAGCTTTGACCAGTTCTACGGCCTCGCCCACCGTCTTGAACATCTTCCAGTTACCAGCAATGATCGGAGTACGCATACCAATCCTTTGTCCACTTGCCGACGACAGCCCATTGCTGTCGATCGTTAGACCCGAATCCCGAAGGTTAAGAGCAGGGCTATCCCGACGGTGACCGCAAAGACGCGCCAATCCCAGGCGAGTACTTTGGCCCCATCAAAGGGACCGGCAGGTATCATATTGAAGAGCCCGAGCCAAGCATTAATGCGATAGCCAATACGCGCCAGATCGAGGAGGCGCACGCCAAAGATTGCATCACTCGGGGTAACGACCATGCTCATCAGCAAAAAACCGACAGCAAGAATGAGGTTGGTCACCGGCCCGGCGAGGGCAATCAAGCCGCCCTGTCGCGGGGTCAGATAGCCGCGATGCCAGACAGCCCCAGGCGCTGCAATGAAAATGCCGAGAAAGGCAATACCTATCGAGATCAAGAGCCATCCATTATGCGCAACAAAATGGGCCTGGGCACCAAAATTGCGTGCCACCACGCGATGGGCGAGTTCGTGCAGCAAAAAGCCAATGCCACAGGTCAGGGCAGCAATTGTCAGGGCATAGAAGAAGATACTATTGAAAACCTGACCGCCCATAAAATAGATCGCAAAGGCTAGCGATGTGCCAGCCCAGGCTTTGAGGAGCTCAAGGTTGTCATTGCGCCCGTGCATACTCATTTCATCGGGCGGCCCGGCAAAAATATCACGCACACGTCACTCCTACATTAGCGAAGAAAGTGTTTGCATTGTAGCATATTGTGTGTAGGATGTGCTTCTTCCCACGCCAAAACGCCAGCATTGCTGGCGTTTTGGCGTGGGAAGAAGCTGTGTATGAAGCTATTGAGCCCAGAGCGGCCAGCGATTTTGCGCCCCATTTGCGGTAAGGCGTGCCAGGTTCTGGCCGTCGACGCCGATGGTGTAGATTTCATAGTTACCGGTGCGGTCACTCGCAAAGGCCAGGGTGCGGCTGTCGGCTGACCAGGTTGGTGCTTCGTTGTTCCCTGGCTCGGCAAAGACGCGAGTGCGCCCCGTCGCAAGTTCATAGAGGGCCAGTTGCCAACGGCCTTCTTGCTTGATCGAGTAGGCCAGGGTACGACCATCAGGCGCGAGCCGGACATACCGATTGTCGGTGCCATTGTCGGTGAGCCGTCGGGCGTTCACGAAGCGAGCATAGATGTAATCCTGCGCATCGTGCCCATAGCTGAGCTCGGCTTGATAGAGGTTAAAGCTCCCGTCACAGTTGGCCGTCCAGTAGATCCGTCGCCCATCAGGTGACCACGAGGGTGATTCGTTGACACACCCATCACTGGTCAATTGCACCGGATTATTGCCATTGCTTGGTGCGATCATCAACTCTTGACTGCCGTTCCCCATCCGATCCGAGACAAAGACCAGCTTGGTACCATCGGGTGACGCTGCGGCGTTGTAGTCGTTGGCCGTATTGTTGGGCAAATACCCTGGGAAGGGGCCGGGATCGGGCCAGCCGTTGCCATCGCTATAGCTGAGCCGTTTCACCCGGGCATTCCAGGCACGGTCGCCGTCATAGACGGTCACGATATCGAATTCATAGAGTTGACGGAACCCGGTGCCCGCACGCCGCGAGTCGCCAAGCAGGCTTTGCTGGCCGGGATCCCAGCTGCGGCGCCACGAGAAGGCCACCGTTTCGTGGTCGTTAAAGGTAATCCGCTGGCTTTGCCCATTGCCATCGTAACGATAGACTTCCCAGTGGCTGCCGGTGTCAACATTCGAGGCATAGACCAGAATTTCGCGTGGTTCTGGCGAAATCCAGGGCGTACCAAGGTGGGGATAGCGCCATTGGAAGTAGTGCTGCCCAACATTGCCCATTTCGACTTTGTATCCAGCCGGGTTCGAGGGGACGTAGGTCAACACGCGGCGCTCGAAGAGCTGCACCAGAACATCCTGTTCAGCATTGCCAATGCGGGCACGTGTCCAGTAGGCATCGGTGATCGGCAAGCCCATCGCAAAGAGCCAGTCGACCACGGGGCCGCGTACGATGCGACCATCAATGACGATCGGTCCTTGCTGGCCCATAAAATCCCAGAAGATCCGGGGAATATTGTGGCCGGTGACGCTGTTATACTGCACGATTTCGGTTTCGGGGAGGGCCAGGTCGGGGCGTTGCCCCAGGTTGCCCGCCCGATCAATGGTTAGGCTGATGCGTTCACCAATTCGCTGTGGGTCACGATAGCCATTGTCAATCGTCGCGACCCCAGCAAAAGAGCCATAGCCTGGTGAGGTGGGGTTGGCGTTGCGCGGGTTGCCTGCCGCAGGCACATCACTTGGCCCACGCATATCAACATCGTACGGGTCATCGCCACGCTGCAACCGACCACTGACCAGTTCTTTGACCAACAGGCCATTGGTCACACCCTGGGCTGGGCCACCAAAATCACTGGGGTTGTTCAGTTCCATCCGGGCTTTGTCAAAATACTGCACGGTTCTGAGCCCGTTCGCGCCCTGACGATAGAATTCGGCATAGTCGAACCATGGCCCTGGCCCCCAATACCACGTTCGCCCTGAACGTACCGCTTCGCTGTCAGTTCGTGTCCAAACCTGCTCGAACCGTGGATCGGCGAAGCGTGTCCGTCCGCCATCAAACGGGGCTGCCCGGGCTGGCACAACGGTGAAGAGCAACACAATGATCAAAGGAGCAGTCAGCAGGGCCATCATACGCTGCGGAAATCGTCTCGCATTCATGGTCTCCTCCTTATAGCTACATGCGCACAAGCTGCGCTTGCGCTCTTACGCTGGGGGCCTCCATCGCATCCTCACCCGAAAACCTTCTTTTGTGTCGGTTTGGGGCCCGCGTCTCCTCCGAGTCTCCCCGCAGGTGCGTATCCAGGCGTCTTGTCTTTAGTATAGGGCTTGACCTACGAAAACTGAATGAAGGTTGGTTTTACAAGGGCTTGCACAGACCTGAACATGCGCTGAAGAATGTATCAGGTTCTACACAGGCATAGGAGCAATGGTATAATGCGGATGAACTTCATTTCCCATTGGCGTAAACCGCATAAGCGCATAGCTCAAGGATCAGGGTATGGCCTTCAAACTGGATCTACGTACCTGGTTTGCCATTGTTGCATTGGGCCCAGCCATCTATGTCGCGATCCAGATCCTGCCCATCCTACGGAGTCTGCTGACCCTGATGATTGTTGCGGCTCTGTTGACGCTCTTGATCAATCCTCTTGCCGATCGCCTTGAGCGTCGGGGCTTTTCACGAGGGTTTACGGCCGGTGCGACGCTCGGTGGGGTGATTGCCCTGCTTGCGGCCCTGGTGCTGATGCTGTTGCCTATCTTGATTGAGAGTCTGCGGTTGCTTTCGGGGGCGTTGAACGGACTGGCCAATGATCTGCCTGCCCAACTTGAAGCTGCGGTTGGTCTCTCCGAATTTGGGGCGCTTGGCGAGCGATTGATTGGCGATGCTGCTGCGGCAATTCAGTGGGGGCTTGGGCAGATTGGCGGCACAGTTGGTCAGGTGGGTGCTTTTGGCTTTGCCGCTTTTGTGCTCTTTGTCGTTGTGTTCACGCTGGTGGGCAGCAAGAGCAGTGCGGCCTGGGTGATGCGGCTCTTTTTGCCCCAACGGTATCACAAGCGGGCGATTCAGCTTACGCATGCGGTCAGTCATGGGCTGTCACGCTGGTTTGTGGCACAACTGGCTATTTGTGGCTACTATACGGTTGCCTATATGGTCACCAACTGGATTCTTGGGGTGCCCTATGGTGCCCAGATCGCAGTAGTGAGCGGGTTGCTCGAGTTTATTCCCTATCTGGGGGGCATTGTTGGCATGATCCTTGGTGCGCTCGCTGCGGCAACGGTCAGCCCGACCCTGGCAATTGTGACCTTGATCGTGAATGTGATCATTGGGGCGATCGCGGTCTACGTCGTGGCACCCTATGCCTTCTCGAAAGCGGTGGAAGTTCCGGTCGCTTTGATCTTGCTGGGCCTCTTTATTGGAGGTCAAATCGGTGGTTTTTTTGCGGCCTTGCTGACCGTACCAATCATTACGGCAGCTATGGTCATTTTGCGCGAGTTGCGCCCCGATCTTCGCCCGAAATCTTCCCCAACTCAGCCATCGGCCGATGTGCCCGTTGTGCCGGTTGGTCAGCCACGTGATCTACCTGGCAATTAAAGGGCTATGCGCCTAACGTAGATCGCCCTGGATTTCACGGTAGCTATCGGTATACCACCGGATCACGGTACGATAACGATCCTCGGTGCCAAAGAGTTGGCGACTGACGGCGCTATCAGGGTCGTCAAGCCCTGATCCACCTAGCTGAGTCTCAGTGGTAAAACGATAGAGGGGTTGATAGAGTGTGATGGCAGGCACAAGCTCGATCCAGCGTTGCTGAAACGTTACATAATCAGCAATGCGAGCGGCTAGCTCCTGCTCGGTGCGTGCTCGCCGCAGGAGAATATCAATCTCGCGGTTATCCAGCCCGGTCACATTCAGTTCACTACTCGAATGCCAGAGCAGAAAGGGATCGGGATCAGTCCCAAGCCGTGCCCAGCTATGCAGCGCAAGGGTGAAATCGCCCGTGCGTAGCCGCCGTTGGAGGGTTGCGCTCTCTAGCTCAACCACTTCAATCGTCAACCCCAGTTCGGCCCATTGACGTGCGATTTCATTGGCGGCCATAACTCGGCGCGGTTCGCTGTCTACCAGCAGACTCGCCGTCACAGGAACGTTATTATCTATCAGCAAGCCCTGGTCATTGAGATCATACCCGAGCTCACCGAGGATCGTTGCAGCGCGTTCAGGATCGGCGTCGTACCAGGTGAGTTCGGGTGCGGCCGCCCAGGATCCGTTCAAGATGGGGGTGTCGAGTCGCACAACACTGCTGTTGAGGGCCTCTTCAATCAGGAGGTCTTTGTCGAGGCCATGGGCAAGCGCTTGCCGAAAGCCAATATCATTAAAGGGGTAGGTACGAAGATTAAAGCTGAGTACCGTATAATCATCAAGCGGAACGACATTGCTGCGGAGGTTACTTGCAGACGTAGCGCCTGACTGCCCAGGGTCGATCCGTTCGCCGTATGCGCTCACCGTCCCGCGCGACAATGCTGCCTGGGCTGCGGCAGGTGCGGCAAGAAAGCGTAGTTCAATCCGGTCGAGGTAGGGGCGCCCGGTAACATAGGCCTCATTTGCCTCGAGCAAGGCGTGCTCTTCAGTGAGTTCGATCAGCCGATATGGACCGGTGCCCACAAGCTGTTCAGCAAAAGCAGAGTCTGCCCACTGGTCAGGGGGTAGGCCAAAGAGCAAGTGGGCTGGTAGGATAGGCACGCGGGCAAAACTCAAAAACGAGGCTAGCGGTTCAACAAGGGTAACCCGCACCGTATAATCGTCAAGGCGATCAACGAGTAATGAACGCCACACCTCAGCCACACCTGGTTCACCTGGCTCTTCGAGGATCTGCAGGGTACGCAGGGTGAAGACGACATCATCAGCCGTGACTGGTTGCCCATCGTGCCAGGTGGCATTGCGTTGGAGCTTGAAGAGATAGGTTGTTCCCGTGGGATCAAGCTCATAGGACGCGAGGCCTGGTTCGAGCAGCCCATCGGCCCCGATTCGTACCAGACTATCAAAAACCAGCGCAATGAGGTCACGCCCTACGGGATCAGTCAGTGGATTATTGAGCAGCGGAATGGGCACTTGGGGGTTGCCTACCACTGCCTCGATATGCGCACCCCCCTCGAGTGGGCTTGCCACCGAGGTGGTCGTGAGGGCAAGCCGCCCGAGTAGGCCCGTCACAAGCAGAATGCTCAGGGTCGCAATAACGAGTTGCCAGCGAATGCGACGCGCCATAGCTTTAGAAGATCGGTAGGCTGGTGAGCAGCGCGAGCATCAAAAAGACGACGCTCAACACAATCGTAGCCTGATGCATGGTCTTTTCCAGCCCGCGACGGGTGCGATAGATCGAACTCGTATCGCGATTGGCCATCCCAAGCGAGCGTGCCTGCAACACGACCAGCGTAATAAGCACGGCGCTGACGATAATCATGGAAAAATAGAGCGCAAGCTCCACGTTTCTTTTCTCCATACTAGACGACGAATCAACCTTTTTCTAGTATACCACATGCACCGTGTATAATATTTCAGCGGGTGTGTCCTGCATATGTGTCCTGGGAAAGGCGGGGTGTGACACTATGGCAAGAGGTGCGCAGGTTGTGATCATTGGTGCCGGGGTGATCGGGTCGAGCATTGCCTATCATCTGGCAATACGGGGCTGTACTGATGTGTTGATCCTGGAGAAAGAGGAAGCGGAAATTAGTGGCAGTACTGCCCGTTCGGCGGCGGGGGTACGGCATCAGTTTTCGAATACGACCAATATTTTGCTCTCGCGCCATAGTATTGAGAAGTTACGAGTTTTTGATGAAGAGGTGGGCGGCCATGCCGAGTTACATCAGGTTGGGTATCTCTTCCTCGTCAATGATCCGGTTACCTGGCAAGAGTATCAACGCAATGTTGCCCTGCAGCGAGAGCTTGGTGTCCGCGTTGAACTGTTGACTCCCGAGGAGGCCGCCCGGTTTGTGCCACGGATGCGCACTGACGATCTGCTCGGGGCGACGTTTGGCCCTGATGATGGTTATTGCGATCCATACGGAATCGCCCTCGGCTACTTGCGGGCGGCTCAGCGTCTGGGGGTACGGTTGCAGCGTGCGACTCAGGTAACGGGTTTTGACTGTGTTGCCGGGCAGGTTGTCGGGGTACAGACGAATCAAGGCCCGGTCGCCTGTGCGACCGTCGTCAATGCGGCTGGCCCCTGGGCCGGTGAGGTAGCTGCGCTCGCCGGCCTCGATGTGCCGGTGCGCCCCTATCGCCGCAATATCTATATGACGACGCCCTTTCCGCAGATTCCTGGGCCTATTCCGTTGACCATTGACGTTGGCTCTGGTTTCTATATGCGCCACGAGGGTGCCGGGATCTTGATGGGCAAATCGAATCTCGATGAGCCAAGTAGTTTTAATCAGACCGTTGATTGGGACTGGCTTGATCATGTGCTCGAAGTTGGTCTGGCTCGTTTCCCTCTTCTTGAAGAAGCTGGCCTTGCTGAAAGCCAGTGCTGGGCGGGCCTCTATGAAATCACTCCTGACCATAATCCGATCCTCGGCTATCATCCAGATCTGCAAGGCTATCTTGATGCCAGTGGCTTTAGCGGGCATGGTATTATGCATGCACCGGCTACCGGGATGCTGATTGCTGAAGAAATTCTTGATGGGCGAGCACAGACGATCAACATTGATGAGTTGCGGATCAATCGTTTTCGCGATGGCGCAGCACGGATTGAACGCAATGTGATTTGACTTTGTTATCAGGCTGCATGGGGCTGAGGCCCCATGCAGCCTGACTGTTAGGGCACCAGCATACGTCCGTTTCAGCGAGGAGTAGCCTCGATGCGCGTGGTCTATACTATTACGATTTTTGTTAGCGCGCTGCTGCTGTTTCTGCTTCAGCCGATGTTCGCCCGGATGATTTTGCCGCTGCTCGGCGGTACTCCAGCTGTCTGGAATACCGCGATGGTCTTTTATCAGAGCATGTTGCTCGTTGGCTATGCCTATGCGCATGTGACGATCCGTTGGCTCGGGGCACGCCGCCAGGCAATGGTGCATCTGGTGGTAATGTTGTTGCCCCTGCTGACGCTGCCGATTGCCGTTCCTGCGGGCTGGTTGCCGCCTACCGAGGCAAATCCGGCCTTTTGGGTGCTGGCGCTGCTGACGGCTGCTGTCGGCTTGCCCTATTTTGTTGTGTCGACGAGCAGCCCCCTCTTGCAGGCCTGGTTTGCCGCCGCTGGCCCGCGGGTGGGCAGTCCTTATACGCTCTATGCTGCCAGCAACCTCGGCAGTATGCTGGCCTTGCTCAGTTACCCCGTACTGCTTGAGCCATATGTACGCCTCGATCAACAGAGTTTGCTCTGGTCGATTGGGTATGGCCTGCTCGTATTGCTCGCCCTCGCCTGTGCTCTGGTGCTCTGGCGGTTACCTGTTGTTGCGCCCTCATCGAGTGATCTTGCCACGCCCCCGGTTGAACAGGCGCCCACCTGGCGGCAACGTGGACGCTGGGTCTTGCTTGCAACTGTGCCTTCGAGTCTGCTTTTGAGTCTGACGACCTATGTGACGACCGATCTCGCGGCGATTCCGTTGCTCTGGGTCTGGCCGTTAGCGCTCTATCTCTTGACCTTTACGCTGGTGTTTGCCGCTCGCCCACCTCTTCCGCACTGGCTGATGGTGCGGGCGATGCCGATGCTTGTACTGGTTCTCTTGATTACGATCGTTGCCCAAGTATCCCGTCCATTTTGGCTCTTGCTGGCGCTGCACCTCGGGGTCTTTTTTGTGGTTGCCATGGTCTGTCATGGTGAATTGGCTGCAGATCGTCCTGTCCCGCGTTACCTGACAGAATTTTATCTCCTGATGTCGGTTGGTGGGGCGCTTGGTGGCATCTTCAATGCGCTCATCGCGCCGACGATTTTTGTGACGATTCTGGAATACCCGCTGGCGCTGATCCTGGCGGCCCTGTTGTTGCCCGTGATGACGGATGAGGCTACTACGTCGATGATTCCGCGCCAGCAACGTCTCAACGATGTCGCGATGCCGCTTGGTCTTGGTCTGCTTACGTCCGTCTTGATCATCGCTGGTCAGCGGTTTGGCATCGTTGGTTCAACCGGGTTGATGGTAATGCTTGGTATTCCCGCGTTGATTGGTTTCAGTTTCTCACGGCGTCCCCTCCGCTTTGGACTTGGGTTGCTTGCTCTGCTTGTAGCCGGTACGCTCTTCAATCCTGGCAACGGCGACCAGATCTATGCACAGCGTACCTTCTTTGGGGTTCATCGGGTGCTGTTAGATCCAGGGGGGGACTACCATGTGCTGGTGCATGGCAATACCAAACATGGGGTGCAGAGTCTCGATCCATTACGTCAGGCTGAGCCATTGAGCTACTATACAACGAGTGGCCCGCTTGGGCAGATTTTTGCGGAACGGCAGGATCGGTCTGATCTGCGGGTTGGCGGGGTAGGTATGGGAACCGCCTCGATGGCCTGTTATGCGCGGCCCGGGCAGTCCTGGACTTTTTACGAGATCGATCCGGAAGTGATTGCCATTGCCCGTGACACCGGTCTGTTCACCTTTCTTAGCACATGTTTGCCCGATGCTCTGATTGTACCTGGTGATGCGCGGCTCTCTCTCCAGCAAACCGACCGCATCTATGATCTCCTGGTGCTTGATGCCTATTCATCTGATGCGATTCCGATCCATTTGATCACCCGTGAAGCCCTGCAACTCTACCGTGACCGGCTTGCCGACGATGGCTTGCTGGCTTTTCATATCTCCAATCGCTTTTTTGATCTCGAACCAATACTGGCCAAGCTTGCTGACGATGCAGGGATGATCGCCATGATCCGCCACGATCTGACGGTGACGCCCGAACAGTATGCATCAGGACACTGGCCGTCGAGTTGGGCCGTGCTGGCAGACTCCGAGGCTGACCTTGGTCACCTGCGTGATGATCCGCGCTGGCGGCTTGCGATTGCCCCGCCGCAGACTCCGCTCTGGACCGACGATTTTGCCAGTGTGCTCAGTGTCATGAAGTAGGTGTTCAGGGTTGATACGGCAGTAGAACGGTAAAACAACTACCCTGACCAAACACACTCTCAACCGTGACGGTGCCGCCGTGCAATTCCGCCAGACGGCGCACCAGGGTGAGCCCGAGGCCAGTGCCATCGTGTTGCCGCCTCAGTCCGCTATCGAGTTGGGTAAATGGTTGGAAGAGCCGTTCCATATCTTCAGGCTGGATGCCTATACCGGTATCGCGTACGGCAAAATAAAAGCCGGTCTGGTCAGCGGAGATACCCGCTTCGAGGGTAACCATGCCACCGCTGGGCGTGAATTTCACCGCATTCGAGAGCAGGTTGACGAGAATCTGTTTGAGGCGCTTGGGGTCAGCGGCCAGTTGAAGCTTGCCGTCCTCTTCACGTACCTCAATGTGCAACGTCAGTTGCTTCTTGCGGGCCGTCTCTTTGACAAACTGCAGGCTCGCCTGGCACAATTCGATGACTGGGAAAGGGCTGATCTGCAAATCGAGTCGTCCGGCCTCAACCTTCGAGAGATCGAGGATATCATTGATCAACGTGAGCAGATGCTTGCCACTGACTTCAATATGATGGATCGCCTCTTGCTGGCGGTCATTGAGCTCGCCTCGTAGCCCTTCGAGCATGCTCTCGCTCAGGGCCAGGATGGCGTTCAACGGCGTGCGCAATTCGTGACTCATCGTGGCGAGAAACTCATCTTTGGTACGCAGGGCGCGCGCCATTTCGGCGTTGGCGAGCAACTGAGCCTGCTCGGCCTTTTTGCGATCAGTATTATCGAAAATCGTTGTCCGGCTCATCACAAAATTACCGGCCTCATCTGGAATCGCAATGGCACTCATAAGCACGGGAAACGTGGTTCCATCTTTACGGAGCAAATCGAATTCGAGATCTTTGATCCAGCCCTGGGCCTTGAAGATCGGAAACGCCTGTTGGAAGGTAGGCACGCTGTGTGGGGCAATGATTTTGCTCACATGCTGCCCAATCAGTTCTTCATGGGTATAGCCGAGCCAGGTCAGTTCCGTCTGATTGACTATCAGAATGTTGCCCTCGGCATCAAGGGAATGGTAGCCATTCGAGGCGCGATCATAGAGATCTTGCACCTCGGCGGTTCGCTTGCGTACCAGTGCTTCGAGGTTTTGATTCAGATTGCGCAGCTCTTCCTCGCTTGCGCGTAGCGCGAACTCGGCCACTTTGCGTTCGGTAATATCCTCAAAGGTTGCATACACCTGATATGGTATGCTCATCCCCGGTTTGAAGAGTGGGATGGCATTGATCCTGATCCAGGTTGTTTGTTCGATGAAAGGATTACAGACCCCCATCACGATATTGTAGACGGGTTGGCCGGTACGTAAGGCAATGCTCACCGGGTGAACCTCGCCCGGAAAGGGCGCACCATTTTCGTAGATTGCCTTCCAGCGCAGATCACGTGGGGTTCTTCCGCGTAGTTGGTCGAGGGTCAGACCAAGGATGCGCTGTGCGGCTGGATTCGCGTCAATAATGTAGCCATCGGGGTGGAGGTAGACAACTCCTTGCACCATTGTCTCGAAGAGCAGGCGATAACGTTCTTCACTCTCACGTAAGGAGAGTTCCGAATGCTTCCGTGCGGTGATATCAACAAGCTGTAAAATCAGGAAGCGCTCATGCTTCAAGACCAGGTACTCGCCAGAGATCAGGGTATGACATCGTCCACCCCCTTTTTGGCATAGCACTGCCTCAAAACCATCAATTCTTCCCTGTGCATCGAGGTGATCTAGGAGGCGCTGGCGATCGTGCGGGTTTTCCCAGAGACCGAGTGCCAGGGCAGTGCGCCCAAGCGCCTCTTCGCGGGTATACCCAACGAGTTTCATCCAGGCAGCATTTACTTCGACAATCACGCTATCCTGAAGGCGGGTCATGACAATGCCAATTGGGCTATGATAAAATATGGCTGCAAAGCGGGTCGTGGCATCAGCGTCATACTCTTGTTGCTCATTCATAGGCTGTGCTGTTCTCTTCTTTGCTTGGAAAGTTGCTTAATGATAACACTACCTTAATGCTTCTTATCACCGAAATGGCCGATACCAGTCTACGATATGCAGTAGACCTAGCGTAATCATGTAGATATGCAAACAAGAGGCGGAGACTTCGCGTTTGATTCTGTTCGGATGGTGATATCTGTAGCGTTGTGCCCGCTGCCAGAAAGGAACGAGACCATGCTGGTCCGCGATCGTATGAGTGCCCATCCCGTTACGATTGAGCCCGAGTCGAGCGCATTGTCAGCGCTTGGCATTATGCAGTACCATCACCTTCGCCATTTGCCCGTTGTCGACCCGACCGGTCGTCTGGTAGGCATCCTGGCCGAGCGTGACCTGCTGCTTGCGGCATCACGTCATCTGCACGCCGGAATGGAAGTCTCAGAAGTGATGTCACGCGACGTTGTTGTTGTCCATCCCGAGACACCGCTGGCCGAGGCTGCTTTGTTGATGGCCAATCATCACTTTGGGAGTTTGCCCGTAACTGATGCTGAGCATACCATTGTTGGTATTTTAACCGAGAGTGATATTTTTCGGGCATTCGCTGATCTTGATGCTCGCGTTAAAGCATAGCTTTGTTGGGAAATAACAAGAGGGGGTAAGCAGGTAGTTGCGAGTGCCAATTCGTTTGGTGCTTCGCAGTAGCTTGCTTGCCCTATCTTCTTGTGCTGCGGTGCCTTCAAGCGGCATTGGTATGATGCCCCCGCTGGCGGTAGAGATTGTGGTATGCTATGACTCTCCTGGCGATGATAGTCGTCAATAGCAGATCGCAGCGAGGTTCGGATGGAGCAGCAAGATCGACTCGTTAGCCCCAGGTCTGATGGGGACGATCCGCAGGTTGAAAAGAGTCTGCGCCCGCGCAGTCTGGCCGAATTTATTGGTCAGGAGAGGGTTGTTGCGCAACTGCGTATTGCGATTATGGCGGCGCGTGCGCGTGGCGAGCCCCTGGATCACACCCTCTTTTATGGGCCTCCTGGCCTTGGCAAGACGTCGCTCTCGAATGTGATTGCGCACGAGATGGGCGTCAAGATCAAGGTGACGAGTGGCCCTGCGATTGAACGGGCTGGTGATCTCGCTGCGTTGCTCACCAATCTCCAGAAAAATGATATCCTCTTCATTGATGAGGTCCACCGCCTCAATCGGGTTGTTGAAGAGGTACTGTATCCGGCGATGGAGGATTTTGCCCTCGATCTGATCGTCGGTAAAGGGCCGAGTGCGCGTAGTTTGCGCCTCAAGTTGCCTCGTTTCACCGTGATTGGGGCCACAACGCGACTCGCCTTGCTGACTTCGCCGCTCCGCGATCGTTTTGTTGCGCCCCATCGCCTTGAGTTTTATACCGATACGGCGATGTGCGAGATCGTCGTTCGTTCGGCGCGCATTCTTGAGGTTCCGATCACGGCTGAGGCGGCGCTGGAAGTGGGCCGTCGGGCACGTGGTACGCCCCGTATTGCCAATCGTCTGTTGCGCCGTTTGCGCGACTATGCCCAGGTTGTCGCCGAGGGGCAGATCGATCTCGAGGTTGCGCGAGCGGCCCTTGCTCAGCTTGAAGTCGATGATCTTGGCCTTGATGAAAATGATCGCCGCTTGCTGCGGGCGATTATTGAACTCTTTAACGGTGGTCCCGTCGGCCTCTCGACGCTCGCCGCTGCTCTTGCCGAAGAGGTCGATGCCATTGAGGATGTCTACGAGCCTTTTTTGCTTCAGCTTGGGTTCCTCCAGCGCACGCCCCGTGGCCGTATTGCGACCCGTCGTGCGTTTGAACACCTCGGTTTGCCGTTCCCCGAAAAGACGCTTTCGTCGCCTGATGACAATGATTTGCAGCCCCGCCTCTGGTGAATGACTCCTGAGGGGGGCCGGTGAGCTTTGCCTGAGGCTTCTAACCAGAGGCCAGGTGATGAGGATGCGATGATGCGATCGGGCGTTGTTCGTCATTGGATGGTTGATCTCTTGGCCCTGGCGGTGTTGTGTGGGTATGGCGGGCTCGTCTGGCTTGTTGCTGGGGGCCTGCAGGGAACGGCGTCGGTTGCGCTTGACCCTGTCATGGCGGCTGCCCGTGAACGTGGGACGCTCCGCATTGCCGTAGATATCGGGGTGTTACCCTTTGCCGATCAGCAGGGCGAGCGTCTGGTCGGCTACGATATTGAACTGGTCGAGATCGTTGCTGCGCGGATGGGGCTTGCCACCGAGTTTGTGCCGACGGGCTTTGATGGCCTCTATGATACGCTGACGAGTGGTCGCGCCGATCTGATTGCTTCGGCGCTCGTCTATGCCCCTGAGCAGGGTTTTCGCGCACGCTTTTCCGCCTTCTATTTTGACGCTGGTCAGATGCTCCTTGTCCCCGAGGCGGTGCCAGTGAGCAATCGACGCGATCTTGTTGGGCGCACGGTGGGGGTTGCGCTGGGGAGCGATGCTGATGCACTCGCTCGACGGATGGTGCGTGATGGGATGCCGATGCACCTTGTTTCGACGTATGATGAGCCAGCCGATGTGGTCGCAGCGTTGCAGGCAGGCCATCTTGAGGCCGTGATGGTTGATCATATGACGGCGCTTGCGGCGATCCACGCGCATCCTGAGCTTCGCATTGCCGAAGCATTGAGCTTTGAGCCACTGGTGCTGGCGATGCCGCGTTCGGCGTTTCAGCTTGAAGCCGATATCAACCGCATCCTCGCTGACCTCCGCCGGGAAGGTGTTTTGACGACCCTTGAGCAACGCTGGTTTGGGTCGGATCGTCCGTAGGGGCGCAGTACCCGTCCGCGAGCGCCGTGCAGTCTCGCGACACACCCGCGGTGGGTGTTTTGCCCCTACGTTGCTGCTCTGTGCTACAATACAAAAAGGGGATCTATAGGCATAGTGTAGATGCATGGATAGCAATTCGCAATCAGGTGGTCGACATGGTGGGGGCGATCTTGTTACCGCCCTGCAACAGATTGCCCGCCAACGCACGCGCAACGAATCTCCGTTGCTTGCCGTGCAAACCTTTGCGAAACGTGCAGGGGTGCGCATTTCCCACTTGCCGATTCACCAGCATCTGGAACAGGCCTGGATCCGTGTTGTTGGTGAACCGTTTCATCAGCATCAGGCGCTGGCGCTCGCGTCTTTGCGTCGTGGTGAACCGTTGGCTCTTATGGGCGGCGCTTCTGCCGAGCAAACGCTCTCGCTGCTGCTGACGGAGTATGTGCGTGACACTTCCCCTTCGACTGCGCTGGTGCTGGTTCCCGATGATCTAAGCGCAACCCATTATGCTGCCGATCTCGTCCGGTTGACCGCAGCGTTACCCGAGCCGTTGCGTGTGGGTATCGCCGCCGGAGCCGGTGTGCGCAACGCGATGGCGGCTCAGGTGATCGTGGCGACGCCTGCAATGCTGCATCAGCGCCTCTTGCGTCACCATGATCGCGCCTGGATGGCCTTCTGGTCGCGGTTACGCACGGTGGTTTTACTCAGCGCTCATGCCTATACCGGTGTTGCTGCCGCCCACCTTGAGGCTCTGTTGCTCCGCGTGCGCCGCTTGAGCCCCGCAGGTGCCAGCCTCCAGTATATGGCAACGATGGCTCCTGTTACCGGGGGAGAAGAGGCGCTCGCTACGATGAGTAGGGTCGCCTGGCGTGTTATTTCCGCCCACGATACCCTCTCACCAGAGGTGACGCTCGCAGTCTGGCGCACGGGTGCCGAGCGGATGCGCGATCTCGTGGCGCTTACCCTTGGTCTCGCTCGTACTGCAACCTCGCTTCATGTGACCTGCCCTCCGTTTGAATTGGCGCTTGTGCAGTCGGTTGTCGGTCAGGATGAACCAGCGGTGAGTCTCGGCTTGTATGCAGTACCTGCCGATGTGCAGATCTTTCCTAGTCTGAGTGGTGTTGCTGCATCACTCCGTGCAGCGCTGGATCGCACACGGTTGATTGTCTTGATGCTAGGTGATGATCCTGCGGAGCATATGCTCGTACGTATGGCAATGCAGGATCAGTTTCCTTTGCTCGATGGTCAACCTCCTGCCTGGATTGTTGCCCCTGGCAATAGCTATATCGAGGCCCAGCATCTGCTGTGTGCCGCTAGCGAGCAGCCGTTGCAAGTCGCTGAAGTGGTGGAAGAGTGGCAGTCAATGCCTATTGTGCAGCATTTGCAACAGCAGGGTCGGCTCCGTATCTTGCCAGGATCGGCCCAGATGTGGCAACCTGCTGCTGGGCCGCAAGATCCCTATGCTGCTTTCACTGTGCAGAGCGTTGAGGGTGAAGTCGCCCGTCTTGTGAGCCCACAGGGTGCGGATCTCGGTTCGGTCACGATGACGCTGTTTGATCGCTGGGGTGCGGTCAATGCGGTCTTGCCTCCCTTTGGCCGTGGCTATCGTGTGCTCGAGCGCGATGACGTAAACCTTGTGCTGACGTTGAGTACGGCCTATGAGGCGCGCCGTACGATGCCGCTGCGCCGGTGTAGTGTGCATGTGCGCGAGCGCCGTGAACAGCGTGTGATCCGTGGCCTCGACGTCGCCTGGGGGCGGGTAACCGTTGATGAGGAGATCTATGCCCTGCGCGAAGTCAATGCCAGCAATGCGATTACGCAGGTGCCGTTGGCCGAGCCAATTATGGGGAAGTGGACCGCCCCGGCGCTCTGGATTGATCTGGTAAACGGGATCATTGCCGAGGGCCAGGTGATGGGTTGGTCGCTCGTGATGGCGCTGCCGCTTGCTACCCTTGCCTCGATCTACGATCTTGTGCCTGCGTATGATGAAGAAGCCCGCAGGCTCTATTTTGTTGATACCGAAGCAGGTGGCAATGGGGTCGCCTACTGGCTCTATCAGGCGCTTGAAACGCTCTTGCCACTTGCCTATGATATTGTGAATCAGCGCGGCCTTGATCCGCTCTTCGAGCCGGTGGCTCGTGCCGATAAGGATTGGTTACTTGCCCTGCTTGCCGGTGGGCAGACAGTTGCGCCGCCCCAGCCACGTTCGGTCGTGCGCCCTCAGTCGGTGCCACCGCTACCTCCCCAGTCTTCGTCCCCTGCCCGTTCGCCGAATCGTCCAACAGCGATCCCTCCGACCGATGTGCGGCGTGCTGTAGTGTCACCCCCGCCCCCGCCGGGTGGGGAGGCGTCGGTGCGTGGGGCGTCAGGTGACCCGCCTGCGCCAGTGCGAGAGGGATTGCCCGGCCCGTTGGGTGGCGTGGCGTCGGTGCGTGGGGTGTCAGGTGAGCCGCCTGCGCCGGTGCGCCAGGAGTTGCCTGGCCCGCCGGGTGGAATGGCGTCAGACGAGCCGCCTGCGTCGGTGCGCCAGGAGTTGCCTGGCCCGCCGGGTGGAATGGCGCCAGACGAGCCGCCTGTGTCGGTGCGCCAGGAGTTGCCTGGCCCGCCGGGTGGAATGGCGTCAGGCGAGCCGCCTGCGTCGGTGCGCCAGGAGTTGCCTGGCCCGCCGGGTGGAATGGCGCCAGACGAGCCGCCTGTGTCGGTGCGCCAGGAGTTGCCTGGCCCGCCGGGTGGAATGGCGTCAGGCGAGCCGCCTGCGTCGGTGCGCCAGGAGTTGCCTGGCCCGCCGGGTGGCGTAAGTGGGCCGGGTAGCGAAGCGTCGCTGCCCATCGCGCCGGGAACACCTGCTGACAAACCGGATCAGGAACGTGAGTCTCCACCGCCGCCCCGGACACGTTCGTCAGGAAAAGCTCGGACGTCTTCGTCTGCACGTAAACAGCCAAAGTCAGATGCGAATGCGGCTACGCCAGAAGAAGAAGGCACGGCTCCGAGCATGCCACGTAGTCGCCGTGCCGATCAATCTTCGCGTCCACGTACGCAGGCTGGAGAGCCTTCCAAAGCTAATCCTCCAGCGAGCCCACCTGCGCGACCTGTGCCACCACAAGAACCGCCTGCGCCACCACAAGAACCACCACCCGTTATGCCTGACGCTGCCGCGATGGTGGAACGGCTACGGCGTATGCGTCAGCAGCAGGAAGCCCAGAAGCAGAATCCAACGACACCATCTCTGCCATCTTCGTCGAGGTTCGACCCGATTGAACCGCGTTTTCTCCCAGGTGACCAGGTGCTCTGCAATCCTTATGGGGAAGGCGAGGTTCTTGCCAGCCGGATCGAGGATAACCGTGAAATTCTTGTTGTCGCCTTTCCCATCTATGGACATCTCACGATTGATGCCATCGTGAGTGCGGTACGTCTTGTTCAGGCACGCAGCTGATGTGTCATAACGTATGATCGCTGACAATCACCCCATCGGCATCAGCATAGAGATGCGCACCTGGCTTGAGGGTAAGACCGGCGAGGTGCAGCGTTCCGCCGCGTATTCCCTGACCTCGTTTGATACTGCGCCGTGGATGCGGAGCGAGGGCCAGGATCCCCAGGGGCATATGTGCAAGGTCTTCGGTATCACGGACACAACCGTGAATCACCACACCGGCCCATCCATTTTTTACTCCCAGGGCCGCTAACTGGTCACCGAGCAACGCACAACGTAGCGACCCGCCGCCATCAACAACGAGCACATGGCCTTCACCGGGTTCTTCGAGGATCGTACGCACAAGCGCATTATCTTCAAAGACCTGCAGGGTTTCGATTGGCCCACTAAAGATGGTTACCCCACCAAAATGGCGCCACATTGGTTCACCGACCTGCACCTCGGGATTGGCGTCGGAAAGATCAGTCGTTTTGAACGTCATTGACTCCTCCTTCTTCCATATCTATTTCCCCCTCCCCGCCTCTGCGTTAAAACCGTCTCTCTCGTCAATCCGCAACCGTTCCATCCAGGCTATCGCATAATCAACGAGGGGACGTTGTGGCACCAGGATACCCGTCCCTACGCCCACGGTACCGCGTTGTTCGAGGCCAGTAGCCTCGGCAAAATCAGCCCCGATCTGGGCAAAATCGTGGTCATTCCAATCAAGATCAGTCCATGTCACCCATTGCCGTTGCCCATCCAGCATCACCGGTGCTCCCGTCATAATCGTTTGTTTTTGCGGAAAATTGGCGCGGTACTCGGCCAGGTGGAGCGACGTATTGTTAGCGTGGCCGACACCGAGCAGCAGCACAAAACCAGCGCGATCATACAAGCGAGCTAGTGGTGAGCCTTCGCCGAGATTGACGTGATACGTATGATCGGCCACAATCCACTCGGCGTGGCGACCCCATGCAGCAAATGAGACCTGAGGATGCTGACTCCGTACGACTCCCGGTTGACGACGAAAGGTTTCGGCGATCGTCCCCATCCGGCGTGAAGGAGTGAGCGCCGGATCATAGGCGGGCATATGGTCACGGATCACAGGCCACCAGGGTTCGGGGACGGGTGGAGCGACCCAGGCCGCAGGATCGGAAAGATCGGCGCTATGGGTTGGCATCACCAGGGTGCCACCGCTTCCCAGAACCTCTTCGAGGGCCAGGATCACCGCAACCGGCCCCCCACAGACCCACCCCAAGCGACTCAAACTCGCATGCACCAGCACGGTCATACCTGCTTGCAGGCCGAGTCTACGCAGATCGTCACAGAGCGTGGCAACCGTAACAGGCATACCATCTGACTGACGTATTGCTTCTTCCTCGCGCATCATGTGTGTGCTATCCTAGTTATTGGTCTGTCAACGAAATTTCCCGCCTAGTTAGGCCAATTCCCGTTGACCATGCTGGATGTACGTTGCTGGGCATCCTACACGGTGATGAGGAGCGGCGCAAGCCAATACCCGTAACGGGGTTAGATCATGGCTGGTTGGTGACGATAGTAGCCAGTTGCCTGCTCGAACGCATACCCGAGTTGGAGCACGAGGCGTTCATCGCGGGGACGCCCAACAATTTGCAGGCCTACAGGCAAGCCGGTGGAAGTAAAGCCACCGGGTACGGCCAGGGCGGGTTGCCCGGTCACGCTGATCCAGTAGCACGAGCGCATCCACTCGATATAGTTTTGCATTGGCACCCCATTGATCTCAGTCACATAGGGTTGTTCGATCGGAAATGGCGGAACCTGGCTCACCGGCAAGACCATCGCATCATAGCGGTTGAAGAAAGCCCGCATATGGGCGAGCAGTTGACTATGCTTGCGCATCGCCTGACCGATCGCTGGCCCTCGCAACTGCTGACCAGCCTCGATATTCCAGATCACCGTGTCTTTCATCTGGGCACGATGCTCTTCAAGCAAGTTGCCCAGGCTCAATTCAAAGTGCAAAGCGCGTAGGGTCACAAAGATCTCATCGGCATCGCTCAGGTCAGGATGCGCATCTTCAACAAAACATCCAAGGCTTTCGAAGATCGAACGTTGGGCCGCAAAGACCGTGGCGACCTCGTGATCCACTGGCAACCCACCGAGATCCGGTGCCCATGCGATGCGCAGACCGTGGAGATCGCTTGCCAGCGGTTCGCGGAAGGATGCGCCGGGTTCATCGAGCGACAGCGGTGCCCGTGGATCTGGCCCTGCGATCGCCGAGAGCATCAGGGCGGCATCGCTGACGGTGCGCGCCATCGGCCCAACCACCGACAGTGGCATATATGGAGCTAGGTCAGGCCACACGGGGACTCGTCCTGGGGTTGTGCGAAACCCAACAATATTGCAAAAACTCGCTGGATTGCGCAGACTCCCGCCCATATCTGAGCCATCGGCCAGGGGTAACATTCTGCAAGCTAAGGCGACGGCAGAACCCCCACTGCTCCCGCCACATGTTTTATCCAGATCATAGGGGTTGCGTGTGGCGCCAAAGACGGCATTGAACGTCTGGGAACCAGCCCCAAACTCGGGGGTATTCGTTTTGCCAACCGTAATCGCACCGGCCCGCTTCAGGCGTTCAACAATCAAGGCATCAAAAACCGGGACATAATCGGCAAAGATGGGGGAACCGTAGGTTGTGCGTAGCCCTCGTGTTTCTGTCAGATCCTTGTGCGCCACAGGTAGGCCGTACAATGGTGCCTCTTGGGACGAGGGGGCTGTCCCGTGAGCGAGGGCTTCATCATACGAGCGAGCAATGGTTAACGCACGTTCAGGGATACATGTCACAAGCGCATTGACCTGAGCATTCAGCCGATCAATGCGCTCGATGTGCGCTTTCATGACCTCAGTGCAACTCAGACGTCGTGCTCGCATATGCGTCGCGAGTTCAGTTGCCGTCATCAAGCAGAGTTCTTCTGACATAGAGTCTTCCTACAGTGTTATACTACCCAGGTTATAGTATACAATCTGTAGAGACAGACGAAACACGATAGAACCTATGCGCAAGCCAGAACAAAGCATTCCTTCTCCCCCTCATACACTTGAACCAGCCGCAACACCAGAGTCATCAGAGCCAGAACTTACCCCCGAGCAAATTGAAGCAGCGGCTGCCATGGCCCGCCTGGAAGATCGGAGCGGTGCCTTTACCTCAGTGACACTCGCTGCTGATCTGCTCGAGTTACGTGATATTTATCGTGGAACCTTCGAGCGTACCCGTGACGAGGATTGGCTGCGGCGTTTGGGACGAAACGCAGAGGGTTGGACACGTCGTGAAGCCCTGGCATATGTCGAGGCGATGACGCAAACGTATCATCTGGCGATCCTCGCGACGCTTGGCGGTGCTCCGTTGATTATCCCAGGCCTCAACCACCTTGATGAATTGCCAACATTTGCCCGCCAACAGATCGAGGCGCGGGCTGAGGCTACCGAAGCCGAACTGATCGCTTCACTTGAGACAGCCTTCAGCGAGATCGCACGTATTGTTGGTCAACTTGGCCCTGAAGAATTAGGGCGTACGCAAGCTGTTCCATGGATGACGTCAGTTCCGACTGTAGCCGAGCTTGCTGGGGCTGTGCTGGCGAACGCGGGAGTACTATACGGATTGCATCTGGCGCTGGCCCGCTCACGCCCAACCTGGCTCTATTTTTCACCTGGCATGATGCGTCGTCAGTTGACGCGTTTGATCCATCTGATAGGGCTCAGTTACCGGATCAATCAGGGGGGCGAGCTGTATGCCACGATTGGGCTCAATATTGTTGGTCAGGGTGGTGGAAGTTGGTTCGTCCGTATCAGTGCAGAAGGTGGTATGGGTAAAATTGGGGTCGCACGTACGACCGATGTTACGCTGGAGATCGCGAGTGCGGATCTCTTTTGCCGGCTCGTGCTAGGTCAGGCTTCGCCGTGGCAGCATTGGTTGCGCCGCACGTTGCGGATAAAAGGCAACCTGCGCCTGGCCCGCAGGTTGCCTGCTTTGCTTATCCCTGGATGATTCATGTCTGAGTGCTAACGGCCTCCCTGTTGCTGGAGCAGGTGTTGCCGCTCTTCAGCGGTGAGCAGCATGAAGCTTTGTTCACGGTTGACATAGACCATCTCTTCATTCTTGATCCGTACAATCAAATCATTGGCACCATCACCATTGATATCTGCCAGGCGCATGGTGACTGGGGTCAGGTCTTCGCCTGCTCCAAACAGGTATGGCCCGGGCATGGTGCGTACCTGGTTGACGTCCCCACCAGGAATCTCGATAATCATCACTTGCCGATCAAGATTCAGGGCGATCAGGTGGGTGGGTGCCCCGGTCTCCTCGGGTCGTCCAACATGAGCTGTCAGATGATAGGTGCGTGGACGACCATATTGGACGTCGTCTATGGCAATGCGTACCCGGCTGACGATGCTGCTCAGCAAGACATAACTTGCAAGCAGAACGAGAATGCCTGTAATCAGATAGGCAAGATTGCCCGCATATCCGCTGGGCATGCTAAGCGGCCAGCGCCGCTCAGGGCGTAGTTCACGACTCTGGACAGCCATCGTAGACCCTCCTCCAGGAATTGACACGGCACCATAACGGTCGTGTTTGGCTTTTGCGCTCTTCTGTGCTAAAGTATAGCAGAGGGAGGGGGTTGCGTCAAGAACGAATTTTCGGATTTTATCAATCTATTGTGGGCGAAAGGTGCAGGTTTTACGATCAACCGGGGTCTTCAACCCTTTGAGCCAGCCCTGTGCAAAGGCGATGGCGCGATTGAAGACTGGTGGCCGTTGGAAGCGCCTGAGTGAACTCAGGGTTGGACCGATGATGACGCGCCACAGCTCGCATCCGCAGACGAGCAGCATCGCGGGGTGCCCACATTTCAACAGCTTGGCATAGATCGCTGCCATACCAAAGATGTAGCGCTTCATCAGGGTGCGCCCATCGGCATGACTCCGAAAGCCGTAATGCTCAACTGAGATATCCTTTGTGCGATAGATGGTGAAGCCACGCAGGAGTGAGCGCAGCGCTGCATCGGTCTCCCACGCACTTCGAAACATCGAGCCTGATCCGAGGTGTTCATCAATGCCGCCGATCGCAAGCATCATCGAACGTCGCATTGCGACGCCGGCTCCGATCCCGGTATTGCCGCCTCCTGCCGCGCACCAATCACGAATGCTGTTGATCGTGCGATTACGGTCGGCAAGGCTGATGGTAATCCAGCCAAGCTCGCTATCGTGGGGGGCAGCGACAACATCACAAAAGACCATGGCGGCCTTGGGATGGGCCTCAAGTGCCTGCATCATGTCGCTGACCCAGGTGGGCGAGACGACACAGTCGTCATCGGTCATCACGAGATACTCGGCTCGCGCTGCATTAATGCCAATGTTGCGCGCCAGACCAACCCCTACCCCTGCGGTGCGGACATAGCGCAGGCGCAAGTCGTTACTCAGGTGCTGCATGATCTGTTCCGAGGCATCACTGTCACTCTGATCAATGACCAGGAGTTCAAAGTTGGTGTGGGTGCTGGCTAGAACTGACTCGGTTGCACGGAGTAAATCCGATGCCCGGTTCCGTGTACAGATAACGACCGAGACCTGAGTCACTGGATCGCTTGCTGAAGTGGAGGCGGAAGTGAAAGATTGTGTGAGCATGGCATGGTTCCAGTCTCGTGCCACACCATTGTGGTGAGTCACGTCATAGGGGAAGTGGGGCTACGTCCCGGCTTCCATGTGCCGTTAGCTCAATTATACGGTATCGTGCAACCAGGACGCTATGGTTCGTTCAGGTATGATCATGCTTGCGTATGCCGTCGCTGGGCAAAATGCCGTCGTACTGCCGATCCACTCGATCCACGTACGAGCGAACGTGCTAGCGCAATCGCATGAACCTGCTCTGCGCCGGCGGCCAGCAATGCTTCGGCGCATGCCGAGAGGGTGGCCCCGGTGGTGACAACATCATCAATCAGGATGACGCGGGCCGGTGGTCGACCCGGGCCATGCCAGAAGAAGGCTCCGGCGACATTGCCCTGACGTGCTTCGCGATTCAGACGGGCCTGATGCCCTGTGTCACGTTCGCGTTCGAGCCCCCGGTTGCAGACTGGTATGCCCCAGCATAGGCCGAGACTGTTTGCGAGTTCTTCGGCCTGGTTGAAGCCACGCTCGCTCAGGCGCTCTGGGTGCAGGGGAACCGGGATCAGGGCGTCAGCTTCGGGTGGGGTGAGTGTGGTCGCTAAGGCCTCGGCCAGCACGCCACCCATCCGCCGTCGGCCTCGGTATTTCAGGCAGTGAATTGCCCGCCGTGCGGTTTCGTCGTAGATCCAGCCGACCTGGATGCTCACGAGATCGGTTGGTACCGCCATCGTTGGGTATGCCTGCAACGTCGCTCGACAGTTGCCACACAGTAAGTTGCCCCTCTCTCTGCACACAGCACAATGATCGGGGAAAAAGAGGGCGAAAAGATGTTGATAGATCTGGTTGAGCCACTGTTTCATGCTCTTTGTACCGCCTGGCTCGCAAAAAAGATGCGCGACTCAGCCGCCTGTCGATTGGACGTGTTACAATAAGAAAAAGCATCTTGGCCTGGCTATAGTCTGGAGGATCAACGCATGGTTGAGGAAAAAGAAGCAGTGCAGGCAGCACAGGCGCGCTGGGAACAAGAGACGCTCTGGCCGACGCTCGAACGTACGCCCGAGCGGGATGTGCGGTTTATGACGACGAGTAGTGCGCCCATCGAGCGCCTCTATACGCCACTCGATCTGCAGGATAATGACTATCTGCGTGATCTTGCCCATCCCGGTGAGTATCCTTATACCCGTGGGGTGCATCCCACAGGGTATCGCGGTAAGATCTGGACGATGCGCATGTTCGCTGGCTTTGGTACCGCCGAAGAGACGAATGCTCGTTTCAAGTATCTGCTCAGCCAGGGCCAGACCGGGTTGTCGATCGCGTTTGATATGCCGACCCTCTATGGCCGCGATACCGATCATCCGCTAGTAGAGGGTGAGTTTGGTAAGTGTGGGGTGGCGATCTCGTCACTCGCCGATATGGAACTCCTGCTGGATGGCTTGCCCCTTGATCAGGTCTCAACGTCGATGACGATCAATTCACCTGCCGCAATGATCTGGGCAATGTATCTTGTCGTGGCCGAGCAGCGCGGCATTCCCTGGTCGAGTCTCCGTGGGACGACCCAGAATGATATCCTCAAGGAGTATATCGCTCAGAATGAGTATATCTTTCCGCCTGAACCCAGTATGCGGCTGGTGGTGGATACGATTGAGTTCGGGAGTACGTATGTGCCGCAGTGGAATCCGGTCAGTGTGAGTGGGTATCACATCCGTGAGGCCGGCAGTACGTCGGTGCAAGAACTTGCTTTTACGCTGGCTGATGGACGGGCTTATGTCGAGGCCTGCCTTGAGCGTGGGCTCGATATTGATGATTTTGCGCCCCGGATCTCGTTCTTCTTTAATGCGCATAATGACTTTTTTGAAGAGATCGCCAAGTATCGCGCCGCCCGCCGGATCTGGGCTCGGTTGATGCGTGAGACCTATGGGGCCAAAAAAGAACGTTCCTGGTGGCTCCGTTTCCATACGCAGACTGCCGGTTGCTCGTTGACGGCGCAGCAACCCGAGGTCAATATCGTTCGCACGGCGGTCCAGGCCCTCGCGGCTGTCCTCGGTGGTACCCAGAGTCTCCACACGAATTCAATGGATGAAGCCCTGGCGTTGCCCAGCGAGAAGGCCGTGACGATTGCCTTGCGTACCCAGCAGGTCATTGCCGCCGAGAGCGGCGTGACCAATACGGTTGATCCGCTCGGGGGAAGCTATTTTGTTGAGGCGCTGACCGACCGGATGGAACGCGAGACAAATGAGTATTTCAAGGCGATCTATGATCAGGGTGGCGTGATTGCCGCTATTCGCAATGGCTATTTCCAGCAGGCAATTGCCGATGCGGCTTACCGCTATCAGCAAGAGATTGACGATGGTGAGCGTGAGGTGATCGCCGTCAATGCGCATACCGTCAAAGCGCCGATCGAGGTGCCGATCCTCGAAATGGATCCCGAAGGCGAGCGCAAGCACCTTGAACGCCTCAATCGCGTGCGCCGTGAGCGTGATCAGGCGCTGGTTGCCCAACGCCTTGCCGAGCTACGGGCTGCTGCTGAAGGCACCGACAATACTATGCCGGCCATCCTCAACTGTGTGCGTGCCTACTGCACCGTCGGCGAGATGTGCGATGTGCTCCGCGAGACCTTCGGCGTCTACCAGGAGATGCTCGTTGTCTAGGGTTTGCTCCGCTGGTTGCCCAGGCTCGTTAGGCTGGCCTGGGCAACCGTGTCGTGGAGATTCCTGAGAACCGCAGCCCCCCAACCCTCCAATCCAAGAGCCTCTGTGCTACAATAGAAATGTCCGCTCCTAAAAGAAGATAGATGAGGAAAATCCTATGCGATTAGAGCGCTTCACCGAAAAGGCGCAAGATGCATTTCAGACTGCTCAGGAAATTATGCAAGAGCAGCACCATACTCAGCTAGATGTCGAACACGTTTTCCTGGCGATGTTGCGCCAGAAGGATGGTCTTGCTCAACGTACCATGGTGCGTTTGCAGGTGGAACCTGAGGTCATTTCGCAGCGTGTTGAGCGTGAACTTGAGAAATCCCCCAAAGTTTATGGTCAATATGGTTTTGATAATCGTGTCTATGTTACCCCGCGAACCCAGCGCCTGGTGAAGCGTGCCGAAGAAGAGGCCGCTCGCCTTGGTGATAAGTATGTCGGCATTGATCATTTGCTGATTGCGCTCAGTGGTGAACGTGAAGGTGCGTCGGCGCGCATTCTTAATAGTTTCAATATCGATCAGGAACGGGTCTATCAGGCGCTGATGGAGATCCGAGGTTCCCAGCGTTCCGATGATCCTACCGCCGAGAGTCGCTATGAGGTGCTGGAGAAGTACAGTACCGACCTTACCCAGATGGCGCGCGAAGGCAAACTCGATCCGGTCATTGGCCGCGAGTCAGAGATTATCCGCGTGATCCGCATTCTTTCGCGGCGCACCAAGAATAATCCTGTACTCGTCGGCGAAACCGGGGTTGGCAAGACGGCCATTGCCGAAGGTTTGGCGCAACGCCTTGTCAGTGGTGATGTTCCACCAACCCTGCGTGATCGCAAGCTGCTCGCGCTCGATCTCGCCGGGATGGTGGCTGGCTCGAAGTTCCGTGGTGAGTTCGAAGAGCGTCTCAAGGCGGTGATGGAAGAGGTGCGGAGTGCGCAGGGCAAAGTGCTGCTCTTTATTGATGAATTGCATACCGTTGTTGGTGCCGGTGCCGCCGCCGGTAGCATTGATGCCAGCAATATGCTCAAGCCAGCCCTGAGCCGCGGTGAGATCCAGGTTGTCGGGGCGACGACGATTGATGAGTATCGCAAGCATATCGAAAAAGAAGCCGCCCTCGAGCGCCGCTTCAGTCCCGTTTTTGTCGAAGAACCGGATCTCGAAACGACGCTGTTGATGCTGCGGGGTTTGCGTAAACGCTATGAAGATCATCATCAGTTGACGATTAGCGATGATGCGCTCAATGCGGCCGTTCATCTCTCTAGTCGCTATATCAATGATCGCTTTTTGCCCGATAAGGCGATTGATTTGATTGATGAAGCCAGTGCCAAGTTGCGCATTGATATCTTTGCGATGCCGACTCCGCTCAAGGAGAAAGAAGCTGAGTTGCACCGTTTGCAACACGAAGAGGAGGAGTCTGGCGCACGGCGTGAGTATGAAAAGGCTGCGTTGCTGCGTGCGCAATTCCTCGCCTTGCAGAACGAGTTTGATCAAGAGCGCGAAGCCTGGCTCAAGTCGGCAAACCTTGATGAAGTTGTTGATGATGAGGATGTGGCTCAGATTGTTTCGAGTTGGACAGGGGTGCCTGTCAGTCGGATGCTCGAAACTGAACGCGAAAAGCTTGTCCATATGGAGGAACGCCTCCACGAGCGGGTGATTGGTCAGCACGAAGCAATTGTTGCCCTCTCTGATGCGATCCGTCGTGCCCGGAGTGGCCTGCGTGATCATCGTCGCCCTATCGGCAGCTTTATTTTCGTTGGACCTACTGGCGTCGGCAAGACTGAGCTTGCCAAGGCACTCGCTGAGTTTCTGTTTGATAGCGATGATGCCCTGACTCGTGTTGATATGAGTGAGTTCCAGGAGCGCCACACGGTTAGTCGGCTGATCGGGGCCCCTCCTGGTTATGTTGGCTATGATGAGGGTGGGCAGTTGACCGAGAGTATCAGGCGGCGTCCGTATCAGGTGGTGCTCTTTGATGAGATCGAGAAGGCGCACCCCGATGTCTTCAATGCTTTGCTCCAGGTGCTTGATGATGGTCGCCTTACCGATGGGCAGGGACGTACGGTTGATTTCCGCAATACCGTCATCATCATGACCAGCAATGCCGGCACCGAGCATCTGCAGGGCGCTAGTATCGGATTTTCGGCAGGAAGTCGTTCGTCGAAAACCGTTGATCTGAACGAGGCTCGCAAGAAGGTTTTTGATGCGATGCGCCAGACCTTCCGGCCCGAGTTCCTCAATCGTATCGATGACACGATTCTCTTCCATCCGTTGACGATGGAGGATCTGACCTGTATCGTTGATCTCCAGATTGCCGAACTCGTTGAGCGTCTCCGTGAACAGAAGATTGCGCTGAGCCTCACGAGTGATGCCAAGGAGTTTCTGGTCGTCGAGGGCTTTAATCCAGTCTATGGTGCTCGTCCGTTGCGCCGGACGATTCAGCGCCTCGTTGAGACACCGATCTCGCGTGAGTTGTTGCGTGGCATCTTCAAGGAAGGTGACGCGATTGAGGTTGACCTTGAACATGGTCAACTCGTTTTCCATCGCGGCGATGTGCTCACGATCGAGACGACACGCTCGACGGAACCGATGGGTGCGTGATGCGTGAGGGTGCGTACGTAGAAACGGCCAGCAAAGCTGGCCGTTTCTACGTACGCACCCTCACGCTTTTTTATGGATTACAAATCTGTCATAATCGTACTAGAATGATAAAAAAGAGCAGACAACAAGGCCTTTTTGCGGTACACTTATCGTTATAAATCACTTGACGCATATCTTCTACGTTTTGCTATGGCAATGAAGCCCCAGTGAGGTGTATGTGCAGACGGTTCCTACTACCAAGCCTATGTCAAAGCGCAAGAGTCGTACGATCCGTCTGCATCAAGCTCTCGAAGGCTATGGTCTTTTCCTCGCCGCAGCCCGTGATGCTGATCCTTTGCCCAGACTCCGCGATCTCGCATGCGATTGGATGCATGCAGAAGAAGTTGTGATCCATATCCCCGCTGGATTGGCTCCCCTCCACTGTAACGATAGCAACAAAATATGTGGTTCGATTCAGATCGGAAGACAGGTTGTTGGTGCGATTGAAGTCTATCGTTCGCATCCGTTTGATGAGGATGATCGGGCCTTACTTGCCACGCTCGGCAAGATGATTGGCGCTGCGCTTGAACACCATTCATTGCAAAGCCAGATCGCATCGCACTCGCTTGAAGCGCGGGCTTATAGTGACACGCTTGATCGCTTGCTCGATTTTGGTCGTCAGGTCGTTCGTGGTGCGGCCACTCCCCTTGAGTTGGCAATCCTTATTGTCTCCCAGATCCCTGTCATGGTCAGTGGCGATCGTGCTTCCCTTTTGTTGTTACCTGATGAAACGGGCGATGAACCGATCCTGGTGTTGAGTGATGGTACCCTGACGACAACCGAACGTGCGGTTCAGGTGAGTGAGCAGGGGCTCGTTGCTATGGTGCTCCGCGATCGCTTGCCGATCATTATTGATGAGACTGATACTGACCGTCGCTGGCTCAGTCTGCCTATGCAGCAGACTGATACTCCGACCCGTTGTGCGATGGCCGTTCCGTTACTCTGGGGGAGTCACGCCGTTGGTGTGCTGACGGTGACAACTTCGCAGAGTCGCCTCTTTAGTCCGACCCACCTTAATCTCCTCGAACTTGTGACATGTCATGTCTCGCTCGCGGTTCACGCGGCGCTCCTCGATGCTCGCATCGCCGCGACCGCAGCAACGATGGGGGCCATGGCAACGTATCTCGAAACGGCTCTCCAGGCTATCCAGGCTGGTGATGTGACTGCCCTGGCAACGGTTGGTGCCGTCGTCGAACGGTTGCGCAACGAACAGCAGAGTCTGCTCGCCAAAGCTTTGTGACCCAACGCTTTGTCGCCGTGTTGTAACTTCTGTTCCTCACAGGGCTGATGCAAAGTCAGAGTCAGCAGCGGCAACCGACACCATGTGAACAC
>NZ_SIJK02000050.1 GCF_004762035.2 Candidatus Chloroploca mongolica
CCGTGAATAAAAAACCTACCCCCAAAAGGTGCCCCTGCCCCGCCTACGGGCACGGCTTGCCCGTGCCCCTGCGTACGGGCACGGCGTGCCCGTGCCCGTACTATGGTGCCGGGGCCGTCGGCTCAACCGGCACTGCCGTCGGCTCAACCGGCACTGCCGTCGGCTCAACCGGCACTGCCGTCGGCTCAACCGGCACTGCTGTCGGCTCAACTGGGGGGGCCGTCGGTTCTCCTGGTGCGGTTGGTTCGACCGCCGGGGCCGTCGGTTCCTCGGGAGGGATCGTCGGCTCGACCGGGGGTGTCGGCTCGACCGGCCAACCGGGGGCCTCCTCGGTCGGGATTGGTTCTAGATCAGGTGGTGGGGTAGGCTCAGGTAAGAAGGTTGGTGTTGGAACGATAATCGGTGGCACAATAACGGGCGGCACATAGATCGTCGGGACAGGCGTCACCGTCACAGACTCAATTGTCGGCAAGATTTCCGTCGGGGTCGCTGAAGGCAGCGGTGTCCTGGTAGGTGTTGCTGTCAAAGTCGGGCTTGGCGTCGGCGTTAGCGTCGGCGTTGCCGTCGCAGTCACTTCAATGGGCACCGTTGCACTCGCCGGAGGCAAGCCGGGTGACGGATCGCTGCCCGGGGTCACGTTGCCCCAGATCAGACCCACACTCGCAAAGGCGTAAAAGGCAACAACGACAGCAAGTGCCGTCACAAGGAACGCATAGATCAAGCGTTCACGCGCAGGAAGATCGTTGAGCCACCCACGCATCCCAACCGAAGTAGCCCCTGCCGGAGCCATTGTCAGGCTATGTCCAGGTACGGACGTTGAAGAGAGACCAGAGCCCGTGTATAATGGGCACTTGATATGATCAGACGACAAACAGAATGCGGTCTGATAATCAGGCTGAACAAGAGGAATCTCCTGGGCCTGACCAGCAGCGTAACAGCGATGTTCAGGAGTCGGTGAAGCAAACCGAATCGCCTGATTCTGTTTGAGTCCAAGGTATGGACAGTGGCCGGTTGATTCAACCATAAGTCTTATCTACTCCAACAACAACACAACTATTCGCCATTATAGCCCCGTCACGTAAACGGCGTCAACGAAGCGCAGGTTTTTATGCGGATTTTGATTGTCTCAGATATTCATTCGAATCTTGTTGCCCTTGAAGCTGTGCTCCAGGCCGTCGGTAGTTTTGATGAGTTCTGGTGCCTGGGTGATACTATCGGCTATGGACCACGCCCCAATGAATGTGCCGCGTTGATCCGTGAACATGCGACGCTTACCATCACGGGAAACCACGATCTTGCCTGCCTCGGCAAGATCGATCTCCGCGATTTCAACCCCGAGGCACGTAAGGCCAATCAATGGAACGGTCAACAGTTGCTCCCTGAACATCGCGCCTGGCTCGAAGAGTTGGCACCAATGATGATCGTTGATCGTGAGATTATGCTGGCCCACGGCAGCCCCCGTGAGCCAGTATGGGAATATCTGCTGGCCCCAGAGACGGCCTCGGCGAATTTCGAGCTCTTTACACAGCAAATCTGTTTCATTGGGCATTCACATGTGCAACTCGGGTTCCGTCAACGTCACGGCTTTGACCGGGTTGAACGCTTCTTCCCGGATTTGCTGCGCGTGCCTCCGCGCAATAATGTGATTGATCTCAGTAGCAACTGTCGTTTTTTTATTAACCCTGGCAGTGTCGGTCAGCCACGGGATCAAGATCCACGCGCAGCCTATGCTATCTTCGATCCTAGCGCTGGTACGCTCACCTTTGCCCGCGTTGAATATGAAATTACCCGTACCCAACGCGATATGGTCGAGGCAGGCTTGCCAGGACCGCTGATCCGTCGTCTGGAATATGGGATGTAACCAACGGATATGCAAAAACTCGAACAACTCTATCAGGCCCGTTTCGCTCGCTCTGGCTACCTGGCAGAGAAGGCCCGCTCACATTTCCCGGGTGGTGTTACCCACGATGGGCGCAGCGCGGCACCGTTCCCTCTTTTTATAGAACGAGCCTTAGGCGCAAATAAGTGGGATGCCGATGATAATCAACTGATTGATTACTGGTGTGGCCACGGAGCGTTGTTGCTTGGTCACGGGCATCCGGCAATTGTGGCGGCGGTGCGCGAGCAAATTGAACGCGGTACCCACGCCGGGGGCGAAAATGCGCTGGCCCTGCGCTGGGCCGAGTTGATCAAGCAATTGGTGCCCGGGGCTGAACGGGTGCGGTTTACCGCGTCCGGCACCGAGTCGACGATGCTCGCGCTCCGTCTGGCGCGGGCCGTGACCGGACGTTCCCGCATTATTCGTTTCGAAGGCCACTTCCACGGCTGGCACGATAGCGCAGCCCCCGGCGCAGATCCCGATGATCCGCACGCTGGGCTCTCTGCCGATTTGCTCGGCAATATTCTGACCCTTCCAGCCAGGCTTGAACTGGTCGCCGCGACGCTCTCAACCGACCACGATATTGCTGCGGTGATCCTCGAACCGACCGGGGCAGCGTATGGTATTGTGCCGCTCGCCGATGCTTTTTTGCAACAGGTGCGCACGCTCACCACTGACCACGATGTGCTGCTGATCTGTGACGAGGTGGTCACAGGCTTTCGCGTGAGTCCTGGCGGCGCGGCGGCACGCGCTGGCGTCACCCCCGATCTTACCTGCCTCGCCAAGATCCTCGCCGGTGGCTTGCCCGGTGGTGCCGTTGTGGGCAAAGCCGAGATTATGGATCGTCTCGCGAGTGGCGCCGATAGGCGCGACGTGCGCGGGCGCATTCGCCATCAGGGGACCTACAATGCCAATCCGCTCTCAGCGGCGGCCGGCGTAGCCTGCCTCGAACTCGTTGCCACCGGCGAACCTGGGCACCTCGCCGCCCTGCGCGGCCGTGAACTCGCCGAGGCAATGAATGAAGTCTTGCGCACACGCCACGTCCATGGCTTCACCGCCTATGGCGATGGCTCCATTGTGCATCTCTTTGCCGACCCGACGAGCCAGATCAGCCCGGGTGATGTGCCCACCGGGGTTCCCCTCGCAACCCTCAAACGAGGCGGTGATGCCACCATCACCCACGCCTTGCGCATGGCCCTCCAGATTAACGGCATCGACCTGATGCGCGGGCGCAGCGCGTTTGTCAGTTCCGTTCACACCAGTGAGCATGTGCAGGCCACTGCCGCCGCCCTCGACGACGCTCTTGCCATGCTGAAAGCAGCAGGGATGATCAAATAGTAGATTGTTATGCAAAAATCACCCGCCACCGCACGTGTGGCTTCACCTCACTTGCCACTTCCATACATCATTATCGCCGCCATCGCCCTGATCGCGAGCCTCGCCATGGTCGTTCCTGGTGACCCGGAATGGTGGAAAGTCGTGGTGCTCGGCATTGTCCAGGGCATCACCGAGTGGTTGCCTATTTCGTCAACCGGCCACCTGCTCATCGTCTCAAAGCTGCTCAACTATCAGGGCAGCATTGGGGGCACCTTCGAGATCTTTATCCAGGTGGGAACCGTCGTCGCGGTGGTGGCTTTCTATTTCCAGGATCTGCTGAAACAGGCGCAGGCATTGCTCGGGCGGAGCACGAGCGAGGAGGCCCGCGCTGCCAGGACGCTCTGGCTTGGCATTGTCATCGCGATGGTTCCAGCCGGCATCATCGGGTTGCTTGCCCGCGATTTCATCAAAGCGGTGCTCTTTGAAACCCCACAGGTGATCGCCGGGGCGCTGATCTTTGGTGGCATCATCTTCCTGGTGATTGAACTGATCCCACAGCGCCAGACCCTCACCACCGACCTCGGCCAGGTTTCGTGGAAGCAGGCCCTTGGGGTCGGCATTGCGCAGATTCTCGCCCTGATCCCTGGGATGTCGCGTTCGGGTTCGTGCATCATTGGTGGCTTGTTAGCCGGGCTTGATCGCCGTACCGCCACCGCTTTCTCGTTCTACCTGGCAATGCCCGTGCTCGGTGGGGCCACCCTCGTTGATCTGATCAGCAGCCTTGACGAGGTGCAACCCGACGATTGGGGACGACTCTTGCTCGGTGCCGTTGTCTCGATGATTGTCGGCTACCTAACCATCGGCTGGCTCTTGCATTATATCGCTCGCCACAACTTCGTCGCCTTTGGCATCTACCGCATTATCATCGGGGTGCTCATTCTGGGGCTTGTGGCGGTGGGTGTGCTCTAAGATCATTGCTCGCATGCTAAACGTTCTGGCTACCACTGGTCTGGTCGCTGGACAATCGGCAGATAGAGGGTATATTGCTCGCGCTGAGTGCTGGGCACGCCGTCGTTCAGCGCAGTCAGGGTCAAGACGCCGCTGGGGGCCGCAAGTGTGAACTCGAAACCCGGCTCTAGCCCGGTGATCACCACATTTTGAGGCGCACCGTTGACTGTATTTGCCTGGATCAGGGCCAGTTGGTCGCCCTGTTTGGGAGCGTAGCCGTTGCCGAAGTTGAACGCTAGATCGCCGTTCAGGTTGAGGGTTCCGCTCACCACCAACCGATCTTGCAAATCCGAGGTAGGCCCCAACAGGCTCATACTGATGACGCCGGTTTCGCTGATGGTCACATTGCCCTGGATGGTCAGCGTACCGACCTGATGGGTCGCGTTGGCGCTGCGCTGCATCCGGCTGATCTGCACGACACCGGGCGCGATGCTGCCGCCGTCGAAGGTCACCACTCCCTCTGTGGCGATGAGGAGGCCGCTGCCGCGCAGCCGCCCGCCATTGCCGATCCCCACGATCCGGGCTTCCAATTGACCATCCGCACCCAGGATCACATCCCCCCGCACATTGTTGCCAGAACCGCCGCATAGGGGCACGCGCCCAATGCACATGGCGCCATCCTCGGCGCGCGAACCTGCCACTACCACCTGCGCAGCCACGGCGCGGAAGAGGCCGTCGATATTCATCTCCCCCCGACTGCCCCCGTTGAAGCCTACGGCAAGCTGACGACAGCGCAGCAACGCTCCATTGGAGACATTGAGCGTCCCCCGCCCGGCGCGGCCGACGACGCAGTTGCCTTCGTCCGAGTTCTGGGCGTCCGTGCTGGCTTCCGGTGCCGACGCGGGGGGAGGCAAGGGTGCGATCACCGTCGAGCGGCGGTCGCCATCCTCGGCGATCTCTATGCCATCCACGAACATGAGCGCGTTGCTCTGAGCGCCGTCAGCCAGGGAGAGTTGGGTCAAGGTCATTGTGCCGCCCGCACTCACCGTGACTAGCGCGTCGGTTCCGTTCCCCGTTGCCACGAAGAGGCCGCCCCTGCCCACATTGCCGGAAGTGAAGTTTGCAACGCGGGTGGGCGTCGTCCCTTCCACGGTGAGGAAGCCGTCGGTCGTCGCGCCGTGATCACGCGTTCCAACGGTCGTGGTGACGGCGATGGCGCTGCCGCCGTTGGTCACTTCCAGCCGCCCGATCAGAGATTCGCCGATGACCAACTCCTGCACGGGCCCCAGCAGCGTGCCCAGGTTGAGTTTGCCGCCAGCGTCGGCGGTGTTGTCCACGACGACCCGGCCTGTCGCGTTGCGCACGGGCAAGCCGAGGACGCTGCCGCCCACAAAGAGGCGATCCGAGCCAAACCCGACCACTGCGCCCTCCTCCACCCGCAGCAGTGCATCGTGGGTGAGGCCCATCGCCAGCGTCGGCCAGAGCCAGAAGCCACCTGCTGTCACCGTGGCCGTGGCCGGGGTGCTGAAGCCCATGATTGCACCCACTGCATCTTCCATTCCTTCGGGGGGCTTCAGCGTGGCACTCTCGATGCGCAGTTCGCCGGGGCCGCTTGCCCCAACCACGACTGCCGGTGCGGCAACCACGGTATCCGTACCGGCGATGGTCAGGAGCGCCCGGTTGTCGGGGGAACGGGCGCCGATGCCCAGTTGGCTGCCTGCGTTGCGAAGTTCGAGCGTGCCGTTGCGGAACGTAACTTCACCTTTCTGGATCGCTACATCGCCCACCTGATGCGTGCCCAGGTTGACGGCATACTCGGCGGACAAGTTGAAGCGCGCCTCGTCGTTGGCGCCGGGGACTACTGCCGGCGTCCAGTTGTCCGCCGCGCCCCAGTCGCCGCCGTTGGGATTGTTCCACTGCGGCGGTGACTGCGTGGCCAGGGCAATGCCCCGGGCCCCGTTGTCGAGCCCATAGGTAAAGGCAAAAGCTCGCCCTTCCCCCGCCACCGCCGCTGGCCGCGCCACCCAGCCAACGCCGCTCACCGTCTGCCCAAAGAGTGCGTCACCCGGCCCAACCACCCGGTCGGTCTCCAAGCTGGGGCCGCCCAGCAACACAGTGGCAATAGGATTGGCATCCAGCGACACAGAATAGAGCACGCGCCCCTCCTGGTCGAAGTCGGCCAGGAAAATGCCATCGACCGGCCCTTCCGTATCCTGGATGATCGTCTCCTCGCCGTTGGCGCCGAAAACGACCAGCTGTTCGCGGACGCGGAAGGTCGCGGGGGCGTTGTGGATTTCGCGCACGGCGGCCACCTGGTTCTGGTTGTTCACCAGAAAGAGGCTATTGTCCGACAGCTCCGTACCGGTGTGGGTGTTGCCATTGATGAAAGACGTGCCACTGGCGAGGGTTCCGGTTGCACCACCAGCCAGATTGACCGACCAGGCGTTGGTCACCGGCTCGGTACACCGGTCGCCGTCGGCGGTTCTGGTCTGCACTTCGCGATAAGAGGCCACCACATTGCCAGCGTTGACGGCCGCACGCAGAATCCGGTCGCCGACACAGTTAGCGGAGGTGCGCGTAAACGTAAAGAGCGACTGGCGCGTCGTACCGTCAGTCAAACCATAGTCTGTCGTGATGTTCGGAAAGGTTCCCGAGGTCAGATTCGCCAGCCAGCGGCCATCCGATGTCACCTGCAAAAGATCATGGTCAAACGCCTGCGTCTGGTTGACAGGATCAATGTCAGTCGAGGGTTGAGCCAGCGTGATGACGCCGTTGCTCCAGCGAAAGACGTAGCGGAACTGCGGATTCAAGGAGCCACCGGTCACAAACGACGCGAAGACAACATCACCATCGGGCAGGATGGCATGCTGGGACAAGGAAGTGCCGGGCTGAACCAGGTTTCCAAGCCCACCGGTCAGCGCTGTACCGTCGGTCGCCACCTCGGTGACGGTGCCGCCCTGGATACGGAACAAGCCTATGCGTCCATTGCGCACACCGGAAACCACGACCACGCCGTCCGGCCCGGCGCGACCTGCACTCAGTTGGGTGAATCCATCCTGCCCAACGCGCACCACATCAACGAATGTCCAGCCATTGAGGGGCGTCGCAGGTGAGCCAACCTGTGCCTGAATTGGTCGAGGCGAAGGCTGGAGAGCAAGTGCCAGGATGACTAAAACCAGAGATGTAAGCTGGACGAAGCGGCAGCATCGTCTTTGGCATAAGCAACCCAATGTCCATGCACGCGGCACAGACTGACCTTTTTGCCAGCGAGTTTCCTGATCCATAGTCTGACTCGTTCTTATCACGTATCGGTGTACATTTAGTATACCATGCCGAGCGAGATCGTGACCTGATCAAGCTTGAGCCCACGCTGGGCGGCCCTAGGGCGCTTGCATCTTCTTGCCGTAGCCGTCAACGGCTCGGTTGCTGGGGAGCGAAGGCCGCCTTCGTGGCCTAATCCAGCCGCCGCAGGCCGACTTTGCCCTGCATAGCCTAGGCGTTTACGCCGACGGAGGGAGAGGATGGAGGCGATCCGCGAACATGGCGGCACACACCCACAGAAGATGCAATCGCCCTAGTGCAGTGCTAGACGCAATACCTTGCAAAGAAGGCGGCTCTTTTGACGCAAAGGCGCAAAGGCGCAAAGGTTTTTGCGTAGGTGAGCGTAGCCCTTCGCGTCTTCGCGTCTTCGCGTGAGCTTAAGGGAACCTCTGAGGCGCGACATGCCGCCTCACCGTGCGATCAACGGAACAAAGACGTCCCCCGCGATCATCTGCGGTGTCTCGATCAGCGCGGCTGGCGCTGAGCCATCAGCCGGAACGGTGTAGAGATACGGCCAGTAGGTGCGGCTAAGAAGGCGTGTGCCGGTGGCAAGCAATCACAACAAAGATCGCTCTGCATCAATCCCGGTCTAGATCGATGGCGAGGTGATGGTGCCCAAGTTCGGGGTGCATGTGATCAGTCGGTTCAGGGGGAGGGGTAACGTCCGGCAGTGGTTGTACCTCAAGCCGCCAAATCTCCTGGGCAAGCGCAAAGCCAGCCCGGGTGTAGAAGGCCCTGGCCCGCTCGTTCGAGGCGGTAACGTAGAGTTGCACGCGATCAAAGCCATGCTCAGCCGCCCAGGCTGTGCTCGCGTTAACCAGTTGTTGGGCCAAATCCGTTCCACGCGCACGCTCATCAACATAGAGCGCCACCAGTTCGGCCCAGCGGCGTTGCGCAAACAGCGGCGAGTCAAGGTGTGATTCCATCAAGAGCAGACCAACCGGTTCGCTATGCGGCGGATCATCGGCAGCCGCATCAACCCAGGCCAGCAGCCAGAGCGAGCCAGGGGCATTGTGGGTACGCACAAAATGCTCGTGCAACAAGGCCTGCCAGCCCTCGGCAAGGGCAAAGCAGGGATCGAGTGAAGCGTTAAAGGTGTGCAGGGCCGCAAAAAGACGCGCAACGTCTGCGAAGTCCTCTTCAGTTGCGACAGCCAGGCGAAACGCCCACGAGTGAGCAGACAATGTGCGTGTCATCAAAACTCCAGAAAACGAGGGGGTGCAGAACACCCAGAACCTCATGCGGGAAACCTGCTAGGTGTGCGCCGCAAGGATCTTGGGGGTAGCAGAGCGCTGTCCCGGCGCACACCGGGCAGGTTTGACGGGGATCCCTCAAACCCTGCCAGCAGAGCGAGACAGGCTCCTCTGCTCGGCGGAGGGAGTTTGGGAAAGGGCTGTAGTGCCGACTTCAGTCGGCTGAGGCCGACTAATGGTTTTAAACATTACATCAGGCAAACCGGAGTGCCGACTTCAGTCGGCTTCCGGCTTAGCCGACTGAAGTCGGCACTCCCTGTTTTCATTCTTAAAAACCATAAGTCGGCACTACGATGAGCGTAAACTCTAAAGCACCCTAAAACCTTGTCTTAGGAGCGAAGCGAAGGGTCTCAGGCTTGCCAACGGCAGAGATGCTTTGCTGCGCTCCTGATAACATCCGAGGATGTTATCTCGGCATCACTGGCCCGCCGGCCATTTAGTACTCAGCATGACAATGCAGCCCCTTCAAGCACCATTGGTATAAACCATGTTACGACCGAATCAACCCCAGGACTTCGTCACGTTTCTCGACCATCTCTTCAGGTGAGGCAACCGATTCGAGATTCAGCCGAATCAGCGGCTCGGTGTTCGAGCCACGAACATTGAAGTGCCACGTCGGATAACTAACCGAAACGCCGTCCATCCGCTCGATGGTGGCATCGGGATACTGTGTCGCAAGCTTTTCGAGGGTGCCTTTAACATCGGCAACCTTCGAGTTGATCTCGCCCGAGATGAAGTACTTCGCTTCAAGCTCTTGCAACAGATCGCTCATCTTGATGCCCCGTTTCGCCAGCATCTCCATCAAGAAGAGCGACGGCAAGAGGCCCGAGTCGGCATAGAAGAAATCTTTGAAGTAGTAGTGACCGGTCACTTCACCAGCAAAGACCGCGTCTTCCAAAGCCATACGCTGCTTGATGAACGCATGGCCGACCCGCTCCATCAGGGGGGTGCCACCCTTGGCGCTGATCAGGTCGGGCACCGCCCACGAGGCACGGACATCGTAGAGGATCTTGGCGGCAGGATATTTTTCGAGCAGATATTGACCCATAATCGCCGTCAGGAAGTCGCCCGAGATAAACTCGCCACGATCATCCACGGCAAAGAAGCGGTCGCCGTCGCCATCAAAGAGAAAGCCAATATCAAAGCCTTCGGCCACCACCCGCGCCTGCAATTCGGCGCGATTCTCGGGCTGCAAGGGATCAAGGCCGTGATTCGGCAGATTGCCGTCAGGGTCAAGATACATCCCGGCAAACTCGATCGGCAAACGCTCGTAGAGCGCTTGCAGCGAAGGCCCCACCATCCCGTTGCCTGTATCGGCAATCACCTTGAGCTTGCGATCTTTCAAAAGATCAACATCGATCAACGAGAGCATCTTCTCAATGAACTGCGCCTGGAAATCAAGCTCGGTCATCGTGCCTTTGCGGGTCGTCGTCGCGAAGGCCTCGCTCTCGACGAGACGACGGAGATCCTGGATGCCCTCGTCGCCGCTGAGTAGGTAGGGCATCTGGCGCACCATCTTGAAGCCACTGTACTCTTTGGGGTTATGCGAGGCAGTCACCATCATCCCGGCCCCACCGAGCGTAGCACAGGCAAAATAGTATTGATCGGTGCTGACCATGCCAATGTTGACCACATCTGCGCCCTGATCCATCAAACCACGCGTCACCGCCTCGAAAATGGCCGGGCTTGAGATACGCATGTCACGCCCGACAATGACCTTTTCTACCCCAAGAAAGCTTGCAAACGCACGTCCGATGAGATAAGCTGCATCCTCATTCAAGTCGGTCGGATAGATGCCACGAATGTCATATGCTTTGAAAATTGACGGGTTGACGTCCACGTTCCCCCCCTTTGCACTCAGCGGCGACGCACCCAGTAGCGTCGTTGCTTCTGTGCTGTATGCTACCACACCAGCGCAAGGTGCAATGCAGATCTGAGGAGCAATCCAGCCCTGATTCCGCGTCGATTTGTGTCATTTTCGCAAGCAATCTGCGTTTTTTCTCATACCGCAGTTCGTGGAAGCGTGGGGCAAAGTTCCCTCCGCCTGAAGGTAAGCCTCCAGGGAGGCTGGGGGCCTATGGCTGAAGGCCGACAGCACCCAAGAATCGCGCTTGTGCTGGCGAGAATAGCTAGCACATCTATGGGTTTAAGGAGAATGTGATGCCCAGGTGTAATCATCCAGGACGGTTGTTCCTACTGATTGGCAGTAGTTTGCTTGTCGTTGCCATGCTGATTGGCAGTGTCCCAGTTGCCGCCCAGAGTCAACCGCCTAGTCTGGCGGTGAATCGTTCCGTAGTCACGCCGGGGATGCGCCTGACGCTGACGCTCGCCGGGTTTACGCCGCAGATCGATCTCACGGCCCTGTGGAACGGGAGCAGAATTGCCGATCTTGGCCCAGCAGTAGCGGGCTCATTTACACGCACCCTCGAGGTGCCCCTCGACGCCCAAGCAGGCACAGCAACCCTCAGGGTCTGTGCCGCGCTCTCGGATGGCACCTGTTTCACCGGGGAGTTTGCCCAACAAGCCGACGTGCAACTCGTGGTCGAGCCAGGGTTAGGCATTGTGCCTGCGGCGCTCTTGCGCCGCGCCGCAACGTTTGTCGCCGAATTACGGGGCAGCCCACTCGTGCCAAACTGGGCCGAGGCCCACCTGGGCACCGTTGCCCGCCCACTCTATCGCCCCGATCTTGGTGATGCGCCTGCCTACTATGAGATCGAGGTGCTTGGCGCTGCGACGCTGGGCCAGCAGTTTGAACCCAACCAGGCCCCACCTCCAGCAGACATACCGGCTGGCTTTGTGATCCTCGCCACTGGCGAGCACGATCTGCCCATCCCTCACTGGCATAGCGAAGGCCCAACGCTGACCGAGCAGATGCGTGCCCAGGCGCAAGCAAACGGCCAGGCTGCGCCCGAACGGTTCTTCAAACTTGATACACTCGCCTATGCAGCGCAAGGGCCAAAGGGGGAAGTCGTGGCAACCCTCGGTTCAGAACTCGTGCGCATCGTTGGGGCCTCACCCGATCTTCACCAGACTTTCACAGAAGATAGTATGATGGAATGGACCCCGGATCCCGAAGGTGGCGAAGGTACGACCATCGAGCGTGGCCCTGGCACCCCGAATGGTTCGGCCCTACCCGACGGCTTTAGCCTGGCCGAATGGGAGTCGTGGGAAGCGCTCAAGGCGGGCTATACCGAAGCCTATACGCCGTATATGGCCAATCTGCGCGATCTGGCTGCCGAGGCATGGACATTTGAACGCGAGGCCAACACGTTTGGCCTTGGCCTGCGCGTTGGCGATATCTACCACCTGCCGCTCATTGCTGAAACAGGTGCGGGGAGCGCGCTTGCCGCCGCACCAGGCGTTGTCCTGAGCGGCCCTGGCGAAACCTTGGTTGAAGGCGTTCTGGTGGAGAACGAAGGCCCGCTCCCCTTTTATCGCATCACAGTTATCGAGGACCGTCCAGGCACTGACGTCGAACTGATCGCGACCGTTACCTATGCAGACAACACCAGCGAGCAATTCACCTTCTTCATTATTGGCGCGCTACCAAACCGCCTCTATCTCCCGCTCGCCCTGGTGGGCAACAGTGCAACGCGCAACCTCGTTGCCCAGTCAGGGGCGCACCTTGCCCAGAGTTGGGGGCCGTGGCGCTTCTGGTGGGCCGGCACGAAGGCCGACCAGCGGATCTACCGCCAACTCCGCCGCGACGAAGGCCCCAATACGTCACGCTGCGTGAGCGGCTGTGGGGCCACCGCCTGGGCCATGCTCTTTGGCTGGGTTGACCAGCAAGCCCACAATAACGTCGCCCCGTGGGTCGGCAGTGAAGGCATCTACCGTACCGGAGGCTTTGCGACCGGCTCGCCAGCGGCTATCGCGCCACCGCAGATGAACAACCCGCTTACCACCGAACAGCAAGGCGTTGCGACGATGACCTGGGAGATCCGCGGGCGCATCGGCACCTTCTGCGCAGCCGGCAACGGGGCCACGTTCCCGTGGCGGATGAGCGATGCACGGCGGTACCTCCAGAATCGCAGCCCCAATCCGCTGCGCACTGACTACAGTTCGGTGGGCATCAAACGTGACCGTTTCCGTAACGCCGCCCGTGACTCCATCGTCCTACGGGGAACCCCGGCGATCATCGGTACCGGCTGGCTCAGCCACTACCCACTGGCCTACGGTTATGCCGAACGCACCCGCCGTGTCCGCTCGTGCAACATCTTCGGGCGCAACTGTAGCTGGAAGACCGAATTCCAGCGCTCCTTCTTTGTCAACCAGGGCTGGGCTGGCAGCGACGACAACCTCGCCTGGGTCTCTTCAGGAACCTGGTTTGTCGGTCAGATCTATCCGACACGCTAAGGATCGCCTTCGATGCAGCAAGGCACGGCCAGCAGAACTGGCCGTGCCTTGCTGCATCGAAAACTTATTCGCACGCAATACCCTGCGCCGCATAGAAATCAAGCACCGGCTGATTGAGCAAGACATCAGACAAAGCCACTGGTTGCCGCAACAGATCGAGCTCGGTGAGCAGGGTCGCCTGCGCCGCCCACACGTCGGGGTCACTAAAGCCAATACAGCGCTCGCCGGGGCCATGCTGCAACAGGGCAATCGTTTCGGCAGCCTCAAACATTAGTTGATCGCGATCAAGTTCAGGATTATACGTTAAAATCAGATCGACTGCTTCCTCAGGATTGGCAATGGCATCCTGCCAGCCACGGAGAGTCGCTTCAACAAAGGCCTGCACCGTACGAGGATTATCCCGCGCAAAAGCCGCCGTCGTAAAGAGCGTATCACCCATCATCTGGACACCATAGTCCCGAGCGAGGATCAGATCGACCTCGGCCCCTTCACGGCGTGCGGTAAAAGGCTGATCAGTCGCATAGACCGGCCAGACATCAACCCGGCGCTCAAGAAACGGTGCGATATTATAATCGCCCGGGATCTCGGTGATCTGCGAACGGTCAACCCCACTCGCCGCCAGCAACGCCAGATACTCGGTCTCGACATTATCGCCGTAGAACATACCAATGGTGCGCCCTGGAAAATCTTGTGGGCCAGCGATCCCTGCGTCAGCATGCACCATAAACGCGACCGGACTGGCCTGGAACCAGGTTGCCAGGGCCACGATATCGATGCCCTGCTCACGGGCCAGCAGCACCGTATCGGCCCCGGTACTGCCAAAATCATCAGCACCAGCCGCCACCAGCGGCAACGGCACCATATCAGGGCTGCCAGGGTGCAGCGTCACCTCAAGGCCGGCCTCCTCATAATAGCCCTTGAGTAACGCCACAATATAACCAGCAAATTGCCACTGCGGAAACCACTGCAAGCGCATACTAACGACCGGCTTTTCAGGGCCATCAGGCATCACCGAGGCCGCAGGCTGCGCTGGCGCACCACAACCGACGACAAGCACCCCTACGAACACAACCAAAACCAGACGACGCAACGCTCGCGACATAGAGCAACCTTTCACCATCCGACACCAACCATCAATCGTCCTAACCAGGGCGCCGCCAGAAGACAATCAGGCGCTCGGCAAGCGCAATCGCCCCATGCAGCGTCAGGCTAATCAGCGCAGCCAGAACCACCGCCGCAAAGACGCGATCCGTCTGAAGGCGATAACTGGCGACACTGACCACAAAACCGAGGCCGCGCCCACTGCCGGCCAGTTCACTCACAATTGCCCCGACAACCGCCAGCGCCGCCGCAACCTTAAGCCCGGCAAAGATGGCGGGCAAGGCCACAGGAATGCGCAGATGCCACAAGAGTTGCCAGCGATGCGCCCCCCACGAACGCATCAAAGCAAGTTGTTCGGGCGAAAGATCACGCAACCCACGCGCCGCACTGACCAGCACCGGAAAGAAGGCAAACAGGGCCGCCATCGCCGCCCGTGGCGCAAGGCCATTGCCCAGCCAGATCGTCAACAGCGGCGCAAGTGCCGCCGCAGGCACCGCCTGTGAGAGCAACACCCACGGATAGAAGGCATCCTCGACCGGGCGGGCATGCACAAACGCGACGGCAAGCAACAGACCCATCGCCGCCCCAAAGGTCAAGCCAAGCAACGCCGCCGACGCAGTCGCCCGGGCGTGCCCAAAGAGATCACCCCGCGGATCGCCAAAGCTTGCCACGACCTGCGAAGGCGTGGGCAGCAGATAGCGAGGCACACCAGCCGCAGGGAGGCCCCACTCGAGCCCACTCAGCAGCAACACCATCAGCGCCAGGGCAGCAGCATACCGGCGCATGAGACGGAACAGCCATGCGGAAACGCGTGGCGTTGCCCGCAGATCGCGTAAAAGAGCACGATTCGACATGCTCCTATCGTACCACGAAACTGATCCTCATCACTCCTCAGGAGTATGTCAACGAAACGCTCTGACCCACCTCTGGCACAGCCATCGGTCGCACGTTTAGCATCCAGATGCGCTCTAACTCTCCCTTTGCGCCTTTGCGCCTTTGCGTCAAACCATCAACAAACTGCGTTCACAGACTACTCACGCTCGCCCAGCGGCGCACCTTCGGCCAACTTTGGCGCATGGATCCCCCGTCGCTCCTCGGGCAAGAGGATTGCAATGCGCCCCATCAAGTCATCCGTCAACCGAGCCATCTGATCCGCCGGGATTTTCGTCCCCACTGGCACCTCAATGCGATACGGCTCACCGATCGTCACATGCACCGGACGGCGCTTGATTGTCCCCCAGAAACCCAGTTCGGTGCCAGTCAACGCCACAGGCACAATTGGCACCTGGGCCTGCATGGCAATGCGCACCGTGCCACCACGCCCAGCCCGCAGAATGCCTGTCCGCCCACGGGTACCTTCGGGAAAGATCAACAAAACCTTGCCTGCACGCAGGGCGGCAACCACCGAATCAAGGGCGGCCAGATCGCGCTGTCCGCGCTTGATCGGCACAACATCCATCGCACGCAATAACAAACCTGCCGCCGGGTTTTCAAAAAGCTCGGCTTTGCCCATCCACGAGAGACGATAGCGAAACGGGAGCATCGCCCCGATAATCGGAATGTCAATCCAGTGAACGTGGTTCATCGCGATGATCATACCGCTGGCTTCCCGTGGAGGCAACCGCTCGGTGCCCTCAACACTCCAGCGAAACCAACCAATCAGACGCATAAAACCAAGCCAGAGATAGAGCAACCCATACGCAAACTGGACAAACATTAGCGTACCCCCAGACCAGCAACATAAACAAGGTAGCCACCAAGCCATCCACCCACAATCAAGAGCGCCGCACCCAGCACATGAAGACGGATATAGCCTCGACGTGCTTCGGTATCATCAAGAAGATCGGGTTGGCGACGATGACGGAGCAAAGCCAACCCATAGGCAACCAGGGCCGCAATACTGGTAAACGCATGCGCATTCACCTGACCAATCAGTTCATTCGTGTACAACGCATCAGGCCCGGTCAAATGACGTGCCGCATCAAACAGCCCGGTGAACACCGCAACCACACCCGCGAACCAACCGACAAGCAGGCAATGATAAGCGCTTGTCACCCATGCGCCACGCATCTGCCTCAGGGCCAAGAAGGTAAAAAGCGTGCTGGCGAGCAAGAGCGCGATCGGAAAATGAACCGTGATCGGATGCAACACATACATAGGACATGCTCATGATCTTCAGCGCGACGGATCCGGATCAGCAGCCGCCACAACTGGAACAGAGGCAGCAAGCGCCTGCTCAGCTTCCAGCGGATCGCGGAGGCGCAGAATATCCTCGCGGGCACGGATGATCGCCGCTGCGGCAGGCGTACCGAGCATAGCCCCAAGAATGCCCACCAGGATGCCACCGAGAATGGTCGCAATGAACGTCACCAGGGGATGCAGACGAAGCTGCGTGCTCGCCAGTTTATTCTGGATAATCGTCTGGATAATATTCTGCATCAGCAGCACGACAAAAAGCACCATAATCGCTGAGCCAACGCCACCAGCGCCGAGGGCCACCAGAAAGGCAAAGGCGCCCGACACAATCGCCCCGAGATAGGGAACATACGAGGTAACCATTGTCACCAGGCCAATCGTCAAAGCCAGGGGCAAACCAAGCAGGGCCATGGTACTGCCAATGGAGACCGACACGACCATACTCGAAAGGGTCAGCGCATAAAAATAGCGCCGCACCGCATTCGTCGTATTCGCGATCACTACTTCACCCAATGCAGGGGCCAGACCAATATTCCGGGCCAGCCAGCCGACAATCCCATGCCAATCAATCAGCAAATAGTAGAGCAAGAAAACACCAAGAAAAAGGCCCATAAAAAGTCCGACCATACCCGCAAAACTGGCCGTAAAGAACGAGCCGACACCCGCCGCAATCTGGGGCACGGCATTCAAGGCATTGGTCACCGCCCAGTCAAATAAACCAACCGGCAGATCTGTGTCAGATGTCCACTGCTCAAGCGCTTGCAAGCCCGACAGCACAAGCTTGCCGATCTGGTCACCCTGACCAAGAATGCCATGAACCGCCAGCCAGAGCGCCCCCACCAGGATCACCCCAAGCAAAGCCATCACCCCGAGCGCACTGAAGAGGCGGGGAACGCGATGAGCCTCAAGCCAGTCAACCAACGGATAGAAGAGCATCGCAATAACCGTGGCAAGCACCAGCGGAACCACCAGGCTTCCAATCGCACTCATAATGAACAACACAGCGATCGCAAATGCAGCGACTCCAAGATAGAGCCAGCTACGAATGCCGATAGCAAGCAACCCTGGACTAACCATATCCAGTGGCGAACGACGGTCAGGCTTCTGCTCCATCAATAATTATCCTCTCCATCGTACCCATACCAAGGCCTCGTCACATGTGAACCGTTTCCTATTGTACAGCGTTTTGCAAAGACGGCGATGCGATTATATCATTGTTGCTTCTCATCGCAAGGCATGCTATATTCGGAGGCAGGCAGAGCATTTGCGTGCCCTCTTCATGTGAGAAAGTTGTGCTATGTTGACGCCCGACGCAGGCCGCCTTCCCTTGCCTCCCGATGATACCGTTTTGCATGATTTCATTACCGAATTAGCGCGCCTGGTGCGGGCCGAGGCCAATGAAGCAACACGGCAGATCGAGCATCTCTGGTCACAACCGCTGTTGAAACGGGTTGCGACAGGGCGGGCGATTGATGCTATCACGATCGTCAAGGTTCACCCTGACGGTCTGGTTGAACTATGCTGTCATCGCAACGAATCACGTTTTCGTGAGGGCGACATGCTCTGTTTGAGCCGCGGCGACCCTTTCGCTGAGCCAAATTTCCTTGTCACGCTCGAGCTTGATGAAGAGACGGATCTGCTTGTCTCGACTGATGCACCTGGGATCACGGCTTTTGACTTTGTCGCTCAACCCGATGGCTGGGTGCTTGATGAGGGCTATCTCAATGTGAGCGACTACATCCTGGAGGCACTTGACGAAGCCGCCGATACGGCGGCTGGTCGCGAACGGGTGCTGCCCTTGCTCACCGGGCAGATCCGGCCAAGCCTGGATCTCGAACGCTTTGAATATGCCCTTGAACGGGCTGAACAGTGGGGGCTTAACGCGCAGCAAGCCGATGCGGTTGCGTCGGCGTATGCGAGCGATCTTGCCTATCTGGTTCAGGGTCCTCCGGGAACCGGCAAGACGGTGGTGCTGGCCCGCCTCGCCCAACTCTTTGCCGAAGATGGCGAGCGTGTCCTGGTGACGTGCTTTACCCATCGGGCGATCGCCAATGCCTTGAATAAACTGGCCGAGCTCGCCTCACGCGAGGATGCGACACCGGTGACGGCGGTGAAGATCGGGCATGAGGCCCGTGCCGATGGACTACAGGTTGAGCATTATGCCACGTTTGACTCGTCGCCGCTCTGCGATCTCTCCGGGGCGTATATTGTTGGCGCAACGCCATTTGCTACACGCACACGTCGGTTGCACGGGGTAGAATTCGAGACAGTGATTGTTGATGAAGCGAGTCAGATCACGCTCCCGCTGGCTATTATGGCGATGCTCGTGGCGCGGCGTACGATTTTCGTGGGCGACCATCAGCAACTACCGCCCGTCCTGGCGACCCGCTATGGCGACCAGATGCTGCGCGATTCGGTCTTTGGTGTACTGGTTGACCGTGGCTTCGATACGATGCTCGAAGAGACCTATCGCCTCAATGATGTGCTGGCCGCCTGGCCAAGCAAGGCCTTTTATGCGGGACGCCTTGTGCCCGCCGAAGGCATAGGTTCGCGACGCATCAGCTATGCGCAGCCGCCCGAGCGCTTTGCCGAGATTCTTGATCCAGCCGTGCCGAAGGTCTTTGTTGATCTTGGTCATCGGAACGCCACCACGCGCAATGAACAGGAAGCCCAACTCGCGGTTGAGCTCATCCTTACCCTGGTGGCATGCGGGGTGGCTCCTGCCGAAATCGGCGTAGTGACACCCTACCGCGCCCAGAGTCGGGCCATCCGCAATCGGTTGCGTCAGGCCCTGCCCGAGCATAATGCAGAGCGCCGTGCGCTTGTGATTGATACCGTTGAACGCATGCAAGGCCAGGAACGCGATGTGATCATTGTGTCACTGACGAGTTCCGATGCCAAGTTTGTCAGTGAAGTGGCCGATTTTTTCTTCCAACCTGAACGCCTCAATGTGACGATCACGCGCCCACGTCACAAATTGATTATCCTGGGCAGTCGTCACGTGCTTGAGGCTCGCCCTGGTGAGGCAACTTCACAACACGGGCTTGAATTATGGCGTGATCTGCTTGCCAGTTGCGCCCACCCGAGCATCACCTGATCCCACCGTTATGGCAACGATTCTTCCCGAACATCCGGTTGGCTCGTACCCGCGCGAAACGATTCGCGTCTTTCGGCTCCTCAAACAACTCCCTGATAGTTTTGTTATCTGGCAACGGCTGACCATCCAGGATCACGGGCCTTCCTTCCTGGTCTATACGCAGGATGAACGCTGCGCCTTGATCACTGTTGTGCCTGCCACCCTCACCGATATGCGTCAGGCGCATCAGCAAGGTCTCTTTGGCGCAACGACCGCGCCCGGAACCACGGAAACAGAGGCCCTCAATCAGTTTCGGACGCACCTGGATGTTGCCGATGCCCTCGCATGCATTCCTGGCCTCATCCTCTTCCCAGGCATACCGGTCGTCGATCTGCAGACGGCCCTGGCCGAACCTCCACCAGGCATTGTCTGGGGTGCTCGCGAGGATCTGACCAGTGAGGCGTTTTTACCCTGGCTCGTGTCGCGGCTTGGTTCACGCTGCACACCCGAGCAGTTTGAGCGTTTGCGACGCGCTTTTAGCCCCGAGATCATTATTCCTTGCCAGCTTACCATCCGCCAATCACTAGTGCGCGCCACCGAACCAGTGCTGACCGAATACCTACTCAGTTACCAGCAAGAGTGGGTGCTCAAATATGATCTTGAACTCTCCGAAGAGGCTGAAGAAGCAAACCACGAGTTGCACCTACAACTTGTCAATGGTGTAGCAGGCAGCGGCAAGTCACTGCTCCTGCTGTATCGAGCACGCTTGCTCCGTCAGTTTTTTCCGCGCAAGCGTATGCTCGTCTTGACCCACAATCGTCCCCTTATCCGCGATCTCCAGCATCGGTATCACGTCTTGAGCGGGGGCGATCAGGGCGTCGAATGGAAAACCTTTTTTGGGTGGTGCATCGCCTATTGGCCGACGTCACCCAGGCCACGTTTGATCAAAGAGTATGAACAACGTGCGCTTCTGCAGCAAGCCTGGGAACAACACCTCGCCGATACGTCGATCTCGCTTGATCTCTTCAAGAGTGAAATTGATTGGCTCAAAGATCGTTTGATTACGACACGCCAGGGTTATCGCGAGGCCGATCGCAGTGGCCGCGGCTTTGCGCTCAAAGAATCGATGCGTGACCGCGTGTACGAGGCGATTCTGGCCTATCAGCACCTGTTGAACGCAAAAGGAAGGCTCGATTTCGGTGATGTGCCGCGCCGTATCTGGCGCGCTTTGATCGAAGAAGACCCCCACCTGCCAACCTATGATGTTATCTTGATTGACGAGGCTCAGTTTTTTGCCCCGATCTGGTTTGCGATTATCAAGCGCGTTTTGCCAGTGCAGCGGGGACAGATTTTTCTGGTCGCCGATCCCACCCAGGGCTTCCTCAAACGACGCCAATCATGGCTCGCCAGCGGCTTCAATGTGCGTGGTCATACCCGCCGTCTTGACCGGTGCTATCGTACAACCAGGGAGATTCTGGCCTTTGCGACCCGGTTCTATCAGCACCGCCTACCCGACGATGAAGAGGCACTCATTGCCGCCAATGTGCAGCAGACGCCGAGTGGGTTGCCGCCTAAAGTCGTTGCCCTCACCAGTGAACAGGATGAACTCACGCGGGTCGTCAAGGAGGTCAAGGCACTGGTTGCGGCTGAGACGCCGCTTGAGCATATCTTGATTTTGCACGCCGACTGGCAAGGCGCAAACCGACTGCTCACACGACTCGGGGCTGAATTTGGTACCGCGCATGTGACTCATCCCAAAGAGGGTGTGCAGCCGGAACAGATCCGCGTCTGCCAACTTGGTTCAGCGACTGGCCTCGAGAGTCCGATTGTCTTTCTTGTCGGCATCCATCGTCTGCTTGAAGCCGAAGGGAGCCTGCGGCTGTCTGAAGAGGAACGAGCCGAGCAGATCCGCGATAATACCCGCAAGCTCTATATGGCGATGACACGTGCAGGCCAGCGTCTGGTCATAACCTATGTGGGCGAAGTACCCCGTGCGCTAGGTGGAACCCACACATAGGGGCACCTGCACTCCCAGGAGAGCCGCAATACACCAAACCTTTGCGCCGCTGCGCCTTTGCGTCAAAACCTCCGCGCCTCTGCGCCTTTGCGTCAAAAAACCATCTTATGTGAGACGTAGCCGTACCTGACCCGCAGTGCTTTCGGCCAGTTGCGCACTGATGCGATCAACGTCTGTTACTGGCAGACGCGCTATGATGACGACGGTCGCCCCAAAGGCTTCGTCATCAATCAACGCCTGAGCGTTTTCGAGGATACGGCGCACCGTTGCATAGAGGCTGTAGTCTATTTCGATGCGCAGGCGCTGCAAGACAACGTGTTCGCCGCGGGGTAACTCGGCAAGCACGGCCCGCACCGCATCGCTGTAGGCCCGTACCAGTCCTCCGGTACCAAGCAGGGTTCCACCAAAGTAGCGCGTCACAACAACCGTGACATCGCCCAGATCGGCCCCGCGCAACACGGCCAGCATCGGGCGCCCGGCTGTGCCCGATGGTTCGCCGTCGTCGCTCATCCCGGCGGTGACACTGGCACCATAGCCAACCAGGTAGGCAAAACAGTGGTGCGTTGCGTCGGGCTCGGCGGCACGGATGGCAGCAATGAATGCTTTGGCAGCATCCACGTCAGGGGTGTAGCCCGCACGGCTGATGAAGCGTGAATTGCTGACCATCAACTCGGTTGTCGCACGTGCGGCAGGGATAGGATAACGGGCTTCGAGACTCATCAGGATGTTCCAATATGCTATACTACGCAGAAGTTCAGAGAAAGGGACGAATATGCAACCAGTTGCCACTTTTTCTATCGTTGCCTTCGATCCTGAGCAGGGCGATGTTGGTGTGGCGGTTCAATCCAAGTTTCTTGCCGTTGGCTCGGTTGTCCCCTGGGCGCAAGCTGGTGTCGGTGGCCTTGCCACCCAGGCATGGGCCAATATTCGCTACGGCCCCGACGGGCTGAAACTGCTGGCCGAGGGGCTCTCCGCCGAACAGGTATGCGATCAGTTGATTGCCGATGATCCTGGACGCGATCAACGCCAGCTCGGCATCGTTGATGCGCAGGGCCGGGTTGCCGCCTATACCGGCAGCGCTTGTATGCCCTGGGCGGGGCATTATCTCGGCGCTGGCTATACCGTGCAAGGCAATATCCTCGCCGGGGCCAGGGTCGCCGAGGCGATCGCCGAGGCCTTTGAAATGGCCCAGGGTGAACTCGCCGAACGCCTGGTCATTGCGCTGGCAGCCGGCGAAGCAGCCGGCGGCGATCGCCGCGGGCGCCAGGCCGCCGCGCTCTATGTCGCACGCACCGGCGGTGCCTATGGTGGCAATCATGATCGTTATGTCGATTTGCGGGTTGACGATCACCCAGAGCCGATTGTTGAACTCGAACGCCTCCTCAGGCTCCACCGTCTCTATCTTACCACGTCAGATCCGGCGGCGCTGCTGCCCATTACGCCCGAATTGACCTGCGAGATCCAGACGATGCTCAGCGAGGCGGGCTATTACGCCGGCCCTGCTGATGGCAAGTTCGAGACCCTGACCCGCAGCGCCCTTGAGACCTATGGCGGGGTCGAGAATCTCGAAATGCGCCTCACTAGTCTCGATGAGCACAAAATCGACCCGCTTGTGCTCGATTTTATGCGCCGCAAACGAGAGTAAAATCCTGCAGTTGAACAACTATACTATTGCTCGTTGCAACAGTACATTGTCGACGACAACACGCGGATCGTTCCATCATCGGAACGAGTCGCATTATTGTTGTCTATGCTTATCTTAGCACTCGACTCGTGTTATGCAAAGCATTAGAATGTGCTTAAGCGACACCACAACGTTTGCTCGTGGTATACTCGTAGTGGGAATGATGACAGTTCAAGGCTGCGAGGTGCTGTCGTGACCGTATCAGTTCAGGCAAAGCCGCTGAACTGCTCGGCATCGAGCGCCTCGACTTCATCCGCCTGCTTGCCGAAGAAAAGACACCCTACCTCGACTACTCAGTCACTGAACTCGAAGCCGAGATCGAAACGCTTGCCCATGAGTGAATAGCCAGATACTCAGGCACTCGTGCAACTCGCCAAAAGCAATGGTTTGCACGTTTCTGTGGCAGGCAACGTCAGTGGAAAGCCATACCCGTGCCTCGCTTTACCTATTCATATCACGCTCATGAAGAGATGGAGCATCGCAGGATCCCACAATCCCTCGTAGATTCCGTCCTCGAAAACCCTCAGCAGGTAGTGCCAGAGGGCAATGGACGAGTTGCCTACCAATCTCAGGTTGATTTTGGTGGGGGCAAGATCTTCTTGCTCCGTGCCATTGTGGTTGACACTATTGACCCTGCTATCGTTGTTACGGTTTATCGCACCAGCAAGATCAGCAAATACTGGAAGACAATGCCATGAAAGTTACCTACGATGCCGAAGTAGATGTGTTGCGTCTCATCTTCAGTAATGCACCAATTGAGGAAAGTGATGAGGAGAAACCCGGTCTGATCCTCGACTATGATCAGGCAGGGAATATTGTCGGCATCGAAATCCTTGATGCCTCGAAGCGTACTGATAATCCGTTTGCAGTTGAGTATGCCGTCATCGGGAAAGCTGCTTAGTGCCGAGCCAGGCACGGGCTTCCCTACCCACGCCTGGCTTGCCAGCGTTCCCTCAGCCCTCCGCCAAGCACACGCAGAACCAACCCGGTCAAACCACAGTTCAAGGCTGCGAGGTACCGTCGTGACCGTATCAGTTCAGGCAAAGCCGCTGAACTGCTCGGCGCGGCAATCTGCAATCCAAAAGCTAAAACCTGCAATCTAAAACGAGGTGCCACCGCCTGCTAGCCTCGTCCAAGGGTTCCATGCAGCACTGCGTCGAGCAGCCGTCGTCGTGTCGCTTCGCTTGCGCTTAGGCTTACCTCGAGTTGGTCGCAGAAGGCCATCAGTTCGTCGACCCTCGCGACGATGCGGTGTTGCTCGGCGAGTGGGGGGAGGGGAACAACAAATTGGGTCAGGTCGGTAAGTCGAAAGCTGTTCTTGATGCCCCGCTGAGGCTTGTTAAACTGATCTTGCGCGAATGACGAGCGGAATAGCTCTGGCAAGTAGTGCCCTTTCATTTCGGGCATTAGCCGTACCATCGCTGTGTGCTGGTTAATGTATGCCTCGCCGAATCCCTCAGGGATTAAGCCGAGCATCCCCACATCGCCAGTTATTGAGATGAGGATGTCGCCAGATTCGAGGCGAGTTCGTGTGCCTTCACCATCAACCGGTGGCTTTACTCGCTGAACATTGCCAAGGCGAAGACGATAGTGATCTTTTGAAAGGTTTCCCATGCGAATAAAGATCGCCCCTTCAGGTGAATAGTGTTTCGCCCAGTCGCGTGAGCCACTGGTAACAAATTCGCTCAGATTGCCGAGGCGCGTCCACGCCCACCCATCGGGTAGTTCAAATGAGAGTTCATCCTCAGAAAGGAATGGTAGCAACTTCTCCCGCTTAATCCTCCCCGTTATCATCATCCGCGCCTTCTCCTCCTTTATCCGCCTCAACAACTCCGCCGCTGGCTCATCCGCCGGGTCTTGCGGCACGAGTTTGCCGCGCACGGCGAGGTTGAGAATGGTCTGGCGCAGGGCTTTGATCTGGTCGGGGCGGGTGGTGATTGCGCCGAGATGCTCCAAGGCAAACGCGGCGTGCGCGTGGAATGTCTGCGGGTCGGGGGTGGGCTGGCTCAGGCGGGCGAGGCTCGCTGCCGCCAGTCGGTCGCGGGTCGCTTCCCGCCGCGCCCGCGTTGCCTCGATCTGGTCGCACAGCGCCATGAGTTCGTCGACCTTCGCGACGATGCGGTGTTGCTCGGCGAGTGGGGGGAGGGGAAAGGGTGTCCGAATAATCTTTACTTTAGAAATATTTGGTTGAGCCCCCCCTTCACTCGCTGAGCGAAACTGTTCTCGCTGCGAAAGCAAGAATAAAAACAAGTAGTGACTGAAAACGCCAAGATAAGAGCTACAACCGCATACTGCCTGATTCGTAACAGCCTGCTCAGCCAAGACCGCAACCTTGCCAATAGTTGCGCCGTACATCGCGATCAGTACATCACCCGGCTTGTTTAAGCGAAACGAACCCTTTTTAATTGCCAACTCTGTAACTGTTTCTTCGGAACCAGCTAACTGTCGATTGTCATTGAGTTCACCGGACTTCAGCCACGTAATACCACCCCCATAGAAATCGGCATTACCGCGCAGTGGCGTAGAACCAGAACCCCAATCGCCGATCGACCCGAGACGTGTCCATATCCAGCTATCAGGAATAACGAACAGTGCTTCTTCGGAGTCTACCAGTTCAACATCAAATTTTCTTACCCCTCCCTTCTTTTCCCTACGCGCCTTCTCATTCTCGATCCGCTTCAGCAACTCTGTCGCTGGCTCATCCGCTGGATCCTGTGGCACAAGTTTGCCGCGCACGGCGAGGTCGAGGATGAAGCGGCGCAGTCGGACGATGGCATCAGGCGCGTCGGCGATGCGGTCGTAGTGGGTCAAGAGTTGGTCGGCGTTCATCGCAGCAGCGCCTCCGCCAAAATCGCCTTTAGCTGGTTGCGCAAAGAGGCTGTCTCGCTCTCGGCCCTGGTCAGTTCGGCGAGCAGTTGTTCGGGGTCGCCGTGGTTGTCCGCGACGGTATGGGGGTTCTTGATGTCGAGGTTATAGCCGCGTGCCTTTATCTCCTCGGCGGTGACCTGCCACGCCTGCGGTGTCTCTTCACGCCCTGTGCGCTGCGGCCCGCCCCACCAGGCGATGCACGGTTGCATATGCTCTAGCCTGATCGGCTTCGTCATCGAGTAGGCCTTTTGCCCCGCTGGCACCTGGTGTTCGTAGTACCAGATTGTCTCGGTCGGTTGGCCCTTTTCAAAGAAGAGCAGGTTGGTACCGATTGAGGCGTAGGGTTTGAAGACCGAGTTGGGCAGGCGCACAATCGTGTGCAGGTTGCACTCGGTCATCAAGTGCTCTTTGAGGCGTGTCTTGACGCCCTCGCCAAAGAGTGTGCCATCGGGTAGCACGACAGCAGCGCGGCCACCTGGCTTCAACAGGCGGATGATCAGGGCCAGAAAGAGATCCGCCGTCTCTTTCGTACGGAAGTGCTGCGGGAAGTTGCTCTCGATGCCGTCCTCTTCGCGCCCCCCAAAGGGCGGATTGGTCAGGACGATATCAACGCGATCTTTCTGCTCCCAGCTGATGTAGGGGCGGGCCAGAGTGTTGTCATGGCGCACGAAGCTCGGCGCTTCAATGCCGTGCAGCAGCATATTGGTCACGCAGAGCATATGCGGCAGTTGCTTCTTTTCAACGGCCCGCAGGCTTGCCTGCATCTGCTGTTCGTCCTCAGGAAGCTTCACATAGCGCGCGCGCATATGGCGGATCGCAGAGGTAAGAAAGCCGCCTGTCCCGCAGGCCGGGTCGAAGAGAAGCTCGCCTGGCCTAGGGTCGATGCGATCAACCATAAAGGCAGTGACGGCGCGAGGAGTGTAGTATTCGCCCGCGTTGCCAGCCGATTGCAGGTCGTTGAGGATCTGCTCGTAGATATCACCAAAGTGCTGGCGCTCGGTCAGGTTGTTGAAATCGATCCCATTGATCTTGTTCACCACCTGGCGCATCAACTGGCCGGACTTCATATAGTTGTAGGCGTCTTCAAACACATCGCGCACCACGCGCCGACGATCGTCGGGCTTGCCCGTCAAAGGCAGGTTCTTCAACTCGGGGAAGAGTTCATCGTTGACGAAGGTAAGCAGCGCCTGGCCAGTAAGACCTTCCGGGTCTGCCGCCCAGGTACGCCACTGCAAGCGCACGGGAATTGGTGAGCGATACGTCGCGTCCAGCAACTCCAGTTCCTGATCCTGGTCATCAATAATCTTGAGAAAGAACATCCAGCATAGCTGGCTAATGCGCTGGGCGTCACCATCAACACCCGTATCCTGGCGCATAATATCTTGAATGGACTTGACGAGGGTACGAACAGACATAGTTCAGGCGGTCTCCTGGTAGAGTGCAGCTTGCAAGTCGTGTACCGCGCGATCGAAGTCGTCGCGAGTACCAAAGGCTTTGATCAGTTGCGTCGGGGTGCCAAGGGCAGAAAAGGGCGGAATCTTGAGCACCTGCGGATCGTCGAGGTTGAGCATGCCCTCATCCTCATACTTCGCCAACAGAGCTTCAAGTACGGCACGAGCCTGAGAGCCGTATCGGGCAAAGACATCGCGTTTCTTGACCTTATCGGCCCGTTCGCGGCGCGTCAGCGGCTTTGCATCAAAAGCAAGGTGGCAGATCAGATCAAACGGATCGAAATCCTTGCCGACTTCATCGGCGAGCAGGTCAAGGCTCAACCCCTCGGCTGCCAACTCTTCGACAATCGCCTGCTTGCGCTCAATCGACTCCCAACGCTTCAAAAAAGCATTGAGGCTGACAAACCGCTTCTTGAGCGCCTTCTTGGTATAATCGTGCAGGCTCTCGGTAATGAGCTTGCCATACTCATCGAGGTATTCTACGCGCTCAGCAATAATCTTGACCGCGACCCCGTCCACATAGACTTTGCGTTGCCCGTAGTCACCCAGCGGGAAGCTGATGTCAGGCGGCCCAACAACAACCGTCTCCTCCTCGCCAGGCTCGGGGGCCAGCGGCTCGTCATCATCGCCAACGGGCACCTCGTCTTCAGGCGGAGTGAGCGGATCGCTCTCGCCGGGCTCGTAGATCTGCACCGGCTCGCCGTCAAACTCCGGGTCAGCAAAGTGGTTCGTCGCGCCACGGAAGTCCATCAGGGTAAAATAGTACTTGCGCGTATCTTCATGCACGCGAGTACCGCGCCCAACGATCTGCTTGAACTCAGTCATCGAGCCAACCTCGCGGTCGAGCACAATCAACCGACAGGTCTGTGCATCCACACCGGTCGAAAGCAGACGCGAGGTTGTAACAATGACCGGATGCGATGCCTCCGGGTCGATAAAATTGCCAAGTTGCGCCTGGCCCTCGGCGTCGGCCCCAGTAATCCGCATGACATAGCGATAATTCGCGGCCACGAGGTCGGCATTCTCATTAATCAAAGCCTGGCGCATGCGTGCGGCGTGCTCTTGGTCAACACAGAAGACGATCGTTTTCTGGAAGCGGTCGCCACTCTCCTTCAGGAAAGACGTCACCTTGCGGGCCACCACCTTCGTCCGCTCATCAAGCACAAGCGTACGGTCAAAATCCTTGACATTATAGATCCGGTCTTCGACCTCATCGCCCTCGCGGTCGCGCTGACCGCGCTCAGGGCGATAGCCCGCGACATCGCGGTCAATATGCACCTTGACCACCTTGTAGGGCGCGAGGAAGCCATCGCGGATCCCTTGCTTGAGCGAATAGGAGTAGACCGGCTCGCCAAAGTAATGGATATTAGAGACATAGCGGGTCTCCTTCGGGGTCGCAGTGAGACCAATCTGCGTCGCCGCAGCAAAATACTCGAGGATCTCACGCCAGGCCGAATCCTCCGCCGCGCTCCCACGATGGCACTCATCGATCACAATCAGGTCAAAAAAACCAGGCGAAAACTCCCGAAACAGTTTTTGGCGCTCCTCAGGGCCAGTAATCGCCTGGTAAAGACCGAGGTAAATCTCATAGGCTGTATCAATGCGGCGCTTCTTATCAAGCGCGAGGGGCAAATCCTCAGTCGTACCATCACTGCGCTCGATCGTCTTCGCGCTCGTCGAAAGCCGGGCCATCGCCGCACCAAACGGGCGGAAATCATTAACCATCGTCTGATCGACCAGCACATTGCGGTCAGCAAGGAAAAGAATGCGCTGCTTACGTCCCGCCTTCCAGAGACGCCAGATAATCTGGAAGGCCGTATAGGTCTTGCCAGTCCCCGTCGCCATAACGAGCAGAACCCGCTCCTGCCCTCTGGCGATAGCCTCGATAGCCGCATTAACCGCACTCACCTGATAATAACGCGGAGCCTTGCCGCCGCCGTCATCGAAATAATCCTGAAGCACAAGCGCCTCAGCCTCGGGCGTCAGACCCTTCCAGGCTCGATAGCGGCCCCAGAGTTCTGCCGGTGAAGGAAAGGCATATAGACTCAACGTCTCCTCAAGCTGCGCGCCGGTGCCAGTGCGGTCGTGGAACACAAAACCATCGCCATTCGACGCGAAGACAAAGGGGATATCAAGTGTCTGAGCATAGTCAAGAGCCTGTTGCATACCATCGCCAACACTATGGGTATTATCCTTCGCCTCAATAATGGCAACCGGAAGATTGGGCTTATAGTAAAGAATATAATCAGCGCGCTTCCCCTTGCCGCGCGTCACCAACTTGCCACGCACAATAATGCGGCCATTCGTAAAGCTCACCTCTTCGCGGATCTGCGCCAACTCATCCCAACCCGCCCGACGCAGGGCAGGCGTAATGAATTTCGTACAAATATCACGCTCGCTGAGGCTCTTTTTATCCATTGGCTTTAGCTGGCTTCCAGCCCATTACCTACCTCTCCGGCGCAACCAGCGGTGTTGCCGTTGGCCCCGGGGCAGGCGGAGGAGCCAGCAGGTCGCTCAGGCGGCGCACGTCGCTCCAGTTGGTCTGGCTTTCAACGGGGGCAATCGGGGTGTAGAGGGTGTCAAGGGCAAAGACTTGCACGGCAAAGCGTTGCCCGTCAAGCGTGATGATCCGGCTCTCGTCCATCGGGACGCCCAGGGGTCGCCCGGCCCGCGCTTCGGCGAGCATATATTGGTGGAAGGCCCAGTTGGGGTAGTAGACCACCGATGAGGCCAGGAAGGTTTCGCTGATCAGGGCTTGATCGAGTGGGCCGGTATAGGCGCGGAGCGTGACATCGGCACCGGCGTTCGCACTGCCACTCCACGAGGCGACTTGTCGCCGAATAGCATTGATGTAGGCCGTCGGCACATTGCCGTCCGATGTGGGCGCATAGACTGGCACGGCTTTCTCGACGGTATCCATACCACGATTGATATAACCCAGCATCAGTTCTGACCAGTCACGGACACTGTCTTGCCAGGTGGCATACCGCGCAAAGCCGTCAACAAGGCCTGCGTTGCGTTCCTGTTTGATATGCCGACGCAGCATGCCCCAGTTTTGCAACCCCGAACGGGCACAGCGCCCGGTGGTGCAATACTGACTCTCGTGCTGAAAAAAGGCGAGCGCAACCGCCGGATCAAGCCCATAGCCACGAATAATATCGTAGAGTTCGTTGCCATACGGGGCGGCGGGCGAACCGGCATTCGCCAGGATGCGGCTGAAATTGGTCTGTGAGATCCGGGGCGCGGCGCGAAAGGTCAACCCCTGGCTCTGCGCAGATGCCGCAGGGGGCAAGGCTGTGACGCCAACGATGATCCCGGCGAGGGCCACCATCGCGACGAGTAGGCCAAGCCGACGACTCTCACGCTGCAACAGGGCAGGGAGGCGCAAGGCAAGCAGCGAAACAGCCATCCACGCGAGCACAATCGCAGACTGTTGCAACTGAAGCGGCGTAAGCAGACCGAGGAGGAGCAAGGGCACCAGACTGATGCCCAGCAGAACGAGGATCGTCAGCGCAAGTGGTTCGCCATGGGTACGCCAACGCATGAGCTTTGCTTTCCTGGACTACGCCCGCAGGCCAGCAAAGCTGGCCTGCGGGCGTAGTCCAACCAATCAGCTTCCGGGAAGCTCTCAAGCTTCCCGGAAGCTTTACACAACCCCTTCCAGCCGATCTTCGAGATCGGCGTAGAGTTCGCGCAGGCGATCAAGGGTTTCGTCATCGGTCTGCCACATACCACGGGTATTGGCCTCGAGCAAGCGCCCGACGGCATTGCGCGTCGCCTCGGGATTCGCCGCCTCGAGGCGCTGCCGCATCGCATCGTCGAGCACAAAGGTGGACGCTGCCTCATCATAGACCCAATTGTCCACCGCCTCGGTCGTCGCACTCCAGCCGAGCATATAGGTAAAGCGGTGCGCAATCTCGGCAGCCCCGTTGTGCCCATGCTTGAGCATCCCCTCATACCATTTGGGGTTGAGCAACTTGGTACGGTACTCGACGCGCAACACCTGGTCAAGATTCTGTATCTTGGTTTCGGCGGTATAGCTCTCGACATAGTTAAGCGGCACGTGCTGGCCGGTGGCGCGTTCAGCGGCTGCCTTGAGCGCACCGGAATAGCCATAGTAGTGCTGCATATCAGTCAGGCCATACTCAACACTGTCAATCTCCTGGGCCACCCGACCCACAGTGCCAAGCAACGAACGCAGGACTTCCGGCTGAGCACCGCCCGCCTTGTCGCCACCAAAAGCAAAAGCGTTGCGCTTAATAAAGAGCTCTTCCAGCTCCTGGCGATCTTCCCAGGCACTGCCGTCAATGGCCTCATCAACATCGGTGCCATAGGTACCCTCGGCCTGCGTAAAGATCCGTGCGGTTGCGGCTTCCAGGGTCTTGCCCTCAGCCAGCATCGCATTGACATGTTTGCGAATAAAATTCTGATCTTCAGGCTCATCAGCCACCGCCGCCTCGCGCACCAGCCGGTCAAGGATATCGATCGTCCCGGCGAAGGTATCACGAAAAATCCCCGACGCCGTCATCAGGACATCAATACGGGGGCGCCCAAGTTCTTCCAGGGGAATCAGGCTATAGCGCCCAATCTTGCCCTGACCATCTTTGACCGGGCGGGCACCCATCAGGCCAAGCACGATCCCGATGGACTCACCCTTCGTCTTAATCGCATCAAGGCCCCAGAGCACCTGAGCAATCGTCTCGGGGTACTCACCCTGTTCGGCAACGTGCGCTGCGATCAGCGATTCAGCGATCCGGACACCGCGTTCATAGGCGCTATCCGAAGGCACACGGAAGGGGTCGAGGCTATGGATATTACGGCCCGTGGGCAACACGGCCATACCATCGCGGATCAAGTCGCCACCAGGAGCAGCGGGAATATACTTGCCGTCAAGCCCGTGGAGCAGATAATCAAGCTCTTGCGTATTATCACGCAGGGCCGCGAGCATCGCCCGCCCGTGTTCAGCCAGCGGATTGAGCGCCATCGACCAGGGGACAACCTCGGTGAGCCCAAAGATCGCCCGCCAGGCACTATCGGGGTTTTCGCCATCGAGGATCGCCCGGCGCACAAAGGCATGGCAACCTGCCTCAATGCGGTCACGCAGCGCAAGAGCATGGACATCACCGCGACGTGCGGATGCCAGCATACCCGTATAATCACCAAAGCTCGACACGACACCATTGCTATCTGGCCCATTGCCCACAGCGGTCAGCGCCAGATCACCAAGGCCCATATTGCCATCACGCGGAATCTTGAGTGCCTCGGCGATCAGGGTCAACTGCTGATCGGGGGGCGGCGCACTCCCCATCACGTGCAGACTATCGGTAATCAGCGTATTCTCGAGTTCACGCAGGTAGGCATACGCACGTGAGACAAACGCACTGAACGACTCATCAGGAAGTTGCGCCAGCTCGACGTCAAGATTGAGCAACTCGATCTTCTGCTGGATCGCCAGCATCGCCGGATGCTCACCGGTCTCAGCTTCAACCTCACCACGCTCACCGCGGCTCCGCTGTTCATCAAGCAGATCCTTAAGCGCCTGCAACTCTTTATAGAGCCCGGCGCGGCCATAGGGCGGGATCGCGTGGCCGATGATCGTCGCATACCCGCGACGCTTGGCGATATTAGCCTCAGCCGGATTATTGATCGGATAGACATAGAAATTGGGCAACGTACCAAGCAACACATCAGGCCAGCAATGCTCGGTCATCCCGAGTTGCACCCCCGGCATCCACTCAGACGTCCCATGCATCCCAACATGGACAAGCGCATGGGCACCGAACTCTTCGCTGAGGTACTTATAGAAGAGCGCATACTGATGGTGGGGCGTATTCTCGCGGTCAAAGAGCAGCCGCATCGGGTCACCGGGCATGCCAATCATCGGCTGGATACCGACATACACATTGCCGATGTGCATCCCACCGAGGCGCACACGGTCGCGGCCAGCGGGAGCGATATCACCGGGGAACGACCCCCAGCGACTATTGATGCGCTCTTGATCCTGGGGGCGGATCCAGCGATAGAACGCTTCATTATTGACCGTTGGCAGATTGAGGGGCGGATGGCCGGGGGGCAGCTCAGGCATATCAGCCCGCAGGGTGGCCTCAAGGCAGCGGGCAAACTGAACGGGATCACGCGGATAATCACCGACCGTATAGCCAGCGGCACGCATCCGATCAAGCAGCGCAATCAGGCTAGATGGCACATCAAGCAGGGCTGCCGTTGCCACATTGCCCTGTCCGGGCGGATAATTGTAGACGACCAGGGCGACCTTCTTGTCACGATTCGGCGTCTTACGCAGCCGCACATAACCACTGGTCTGCTCACCAAGGCGATTCAGGCGGTCGGGCACCGTCCCAATCTCACTGCCCCGCATCCCACCGAGCACCACCGGCGCAATCGCGCCATCCATCTCGGGCAACGCATACATCATCGTCGCCTGGATCGGCCCGACGCCGTGCTCACGCCAATTCTCTTCATCTTGCACGAAGAGTGGCGAAGAGACGATATAGGGAACATCAAGCTTGCTCAGCAACTCACGGGCCACGGCGACAGTCAGACCAGCCTTGGTTGAACCAGCGGGGCCGCCAACGAGGGGGAAACCCATCGTATTGATCACCGCATCGACGTGCATCCGCCCGAGCCACTCACGGACAACAACGTGGCCTTCGATGCCCTGGACAAAGATGGGCAGCACACGGAGATTGGCCGCCTCGAGGGCGCGCACGACATCATTGTGATAATGGGTACCACCGAGGATATGGCTACGGAACGAGAGCACGGCCACGGTACCGAGTGGTTCGGCCCCCTTCTTGCCGCCATTGCTCCGTTTGCGCCGCTCGCGCTCCCACTTCTCATACTCATCAGGTTTCGCAAAATATTTTGGCGCATCGGGATGAGCAAAACCCATATCGGGCACCTGGACGGGAGGGGGCACCTGCAATTTGGGCATATTGCAATACTCACGGAGAATGAGCTTGAACATGCTCGCCGTATTAGCGACATTGCGCGTATTCCAATAGGTGGTGACATTCGTCCAGTTACGGAAATCGGTCAGGCGCTTGCCTGGCAGAAAATTGACCAGCTTGCTGGTAATCTTCTGGAGCTTGACATAGCCATAGAACGCATCTTCTTCGCGGTTACCGACGAGCAGACGGGCGACATTCTGCACCGGTTTGGGCATCCCACCGCCACCGCCCTTGCCGCCCATCGCATAATTGCCAACCTTGGTAAGGCGCATGACCTCAGGGACACCCTCGAAACAAAAGACAATCGGCGGATCGTGACGCTGAACCACAGGAACCAGCCACTCGGTACTTTCAGCGAGCGTAATCAGCGAAGAAAAGAAACATGAACAACGAGCGATCGCCGCCTCAACCTCATCGGGTCGCTGTTGAATATCACGATCTTCAAAGACACGCAGCCGAAAACTTGGTACCTCTTTACGTACCTCAGCTTCGGCAGCCGTAAAGAGATCCTGGCTGTAACGCTGCAAACCCAGTACCATCACAAACTCATGCGCCATTGCTTTACCTCGCTTCTCAGGCACAGAACGTATAAAGATCTAGCGTACATTATCGGTGAAATGTACGGAAAGAACAAACTTTGCATTCTATGAACAAAAGAAGAACTAGCCAAGACGATGATAGCCTGAGCGATAGTAGAGCAACGGATTACCCTCGTAGCACTGCGCAGCGATCACCTCACCGATAAAAATCGTATGATCACCCCCGGGCAACGTACTGTGAACGTCACACTCGATATGGGCGAGCACGCCACGTAACAGGGGCAACCCATTGGGCGAAATATCAAAAGTCCCACTGGTAAACTTCTCGGCCTCTTCACTAGCAAAGCGGCGCGAGATATACTCTTGATCTTCTGCCAGAATATTAACGGCATAGCGACCCGAGGTACTAATCACCGCGTGACTACCGGCACGATGATCAATCGAAACGAGCACGAGCATGGGATTGAGTGAAAGTGAGGTAAACGAACTAACCGTCAACCCGGCTGGACGACCTTCATAGACCGAAGTAACAACCGTAACTCCGGAAGGAAACCGCCCCATCACTTGACGAAACCGCGATTGGTCAATCATCCTCTGTTATACCTCTATCTCTACATCTTGTAACAGTCACCATCTCAAAGGCTATTTTCATTGTACCTCAACTTCCACATGTGCGCCTTGTATAATGTGTCAGCTTCATGTATAATAGTTAATATTTGGTTAGGGGGCATCCGGACGGTCGGAGACACCTGCCACATCAAATGCAATAACTCGTACCTATACCGTGCTCTGAAGCGAATCTCAGTCTTTAAATTCATAATATGTATCATTACCATAACGAATAGATCTAGATTTTTCTTCAACAAATAGGAAAAATGGTGTTATAATTGCATGACTAACAGCATAAGATTCGGATTAACAAACTATGTTGTTTTAGTCTACCATGTAGCCCCGCACAGTCTCATCCACTGTACAAACTGACAGCAATGCGGGTAAGCGGGTAGAGGTATTGTTGGTATCGTCAACAACCGTGTTGACTGTGTGGATCGTCAGGGTGAGAAGATTGTAGCGGAGGATTAGAATGGTAGATCTGAAGGATTATACGCTGGACGTTGACCTGAAGCAGGGCGTCGTGCCGATCTCCAAGGCCGCATCATCGTTGGCCGCACTGATCAAGCGTTCACGGGCCAACCATCAGCCCATTATTGTGACGCAAAAAGGCTATCCAACTGGTGTCATTCTTGATGTTGATCTCTTTACTGCCCTACGTGAACTTGCCGATATTCATCTTGAGAATGAGACAGTTGAAGGCGCAGCAGATCCTGACGCTAGTGCATAATAGGTAGCGGTAAAACCTCGCATACAAATACAAAAGAAAGAAGGTGAAGAACGAGGTTCTTCACCTTCTTCTTTTGTTGTGCTCGCCAGGTGAGGGGGCTTCTTCGGGCGGTTCCTGCGACTCTTCGCCTGAAAGGGCCTGAGGGTCAAGGGCAGTGAGCGTTGGCGAGGAAGCGGGACGAGGAGGTTGACGTTGCTCACGCCACGCCAGTCGTTCGCGTACACGGCTCTCGAAACCGCGGTCGGTCGGCTCATAATAGACGCGGCCCTCAAGATTGGGGGGCAGGTGAGTCTGTTCACTCCGGCCTTCGGCGAGGTCGTGGGCATATTCGTAGCCCTTGCCGTACCCAAGGCCCTTCATCAAGCGGGTCGGCGCGTTCCGCAGATGCAGGGGCACCGGTTCGTTACGGGTTTCGGCGACATCCTTGAGCGCCGCCCCATACGCCCGATAGACGGCATTGCTCTTGGGGGCCTGACAGAGATAGACGACCGCCTGGGCAAGCGCCAGATCACCCTCGGGTTGGCCCATAAAGTGGATCGCCTGCTGTGCCGCGATGGTCTGCGGCAACGCGGCTGGATCAGCCATGCCAATATCTTCCAGGGCCATGCGGACGATGCGCCGCGCAATGTAGAGCGGGTCTTCGCCCCCATCCAACATCCGCCCAAGCCAGTAGAGCGCCCCATCAGGATCGCTATCGCGCACGCTTTTGTGCAGGGCCGAGATTGCATCGTAGTGCAATTCGCCGTGCTTATCATAGCGAGTCGCCCGGGTCTGCAAGGCATCACGAAGATCATCGAGCGTAATCAAACGCTTATCGCCAAGACTCGGTGGCTTGGACATGACTGCTGCTTCGAGCGCATTGAGTGCGGTACGGGCATCGCCATTGGACATATTGACCAGATAGCCACGGGCATCGGCAGCAAGCATGACTTTGAATGAACCGAGCCCGCGAACCTCATCGGCCAGCGCCCGATCAACCAGTTGCCCCATCGCCTCATCGCTCAAGGCTTCAAGCTGAAAGACCCGCGCCCGCGAAAGCAGGGCGTTATTCACTTCAAAGGAGGGGTTCTCGGTCGTCGCACCGATGAGCGTGAGCGTGCCATCTTCCACAAAGGGCAACACTGCATCCTGCTGCGCCTTGTTGAAACGATGGATCTCATCAATGAAAAGCACCGTCCGCTGCTGAAACATCCCCAGGCGATCCTGCGCTTCCTGGATGACCCGCCGCAGATCAGTGACGCCGGCACTCACCGCGCTCAATGGCTCGAAATGGGCACTGGTACTCGCCGCCATAATGCGGGCCAGCGTTGTCTTGCCACTGCCAGGCGGCCCCCAGAGGATGATCGAAAAGAGCTGATCGGCCATGATCGCCCGCCGCAGGAGGCGTCCTTCGCCAACCAGAGCCTCTTGCCCGAGATACTCATCAAGGGTACGCGGTCGCATCCGTGCCGCCAGCGGTGCTTGATGTTCAAGCGCCTGCGCACGTTGCGCATCAAAGAGCGTTGGACCTGTCGAGCCACGTTTTGGAGGCATAATCTGTCACCTGCTGAGGCGAACCCAGTTGCCTTGAATTGTACCACAGCCGCCGGGGGCACGGGCGAGCCGGGGGCACGGGCGAGCCGGGGGCACGGGCGAGCCGTGCCCCGCCCGCCGCCCCGTGCCCCGCCCGCCCCGCCGTGCCCCCCCCCCCGCCCCCTACGGGGACGGGGGCGCCGTGCCCCTACCGCCGCGCCCTGG
>NZ_SIJK02000051.1 GCF_004762035.2 Candidatus Chloroploca mongolica
GCCCCCAGCGCGTCGCGCACCCGTTGAACCTCTGCCGCGACCTCGAGCGCGGCCAGGTGGTACCGCGCCAGATCATGCGGGTTGGCGACCACGAGCAACGCCCGCAGATCAGGGCGTGGCCCGAGCGTCACTGGGCGCAGCTCGCTACTCACCAGGGTGCGTACCAGGAAGATGCGTTCATCACACGCCAGGGGCAGGTCGCTGCTCGGATCGCGCAGCGTTTCCCAGCGCAGGGCGTGGAGGTCAGCGGCGTCGGCGGGAAGGCTGAGGCGCACGCGGAGGGGCCGGTTGGTGCCGTGGGCCAGCGCCCGCGCCTGCTGCCAGGCGTCACGCAGGGCCGGGGCCGCGAAGAGTTGGGTCGTCAGCGCCTGCCCATAGGCCACCGGGTCGAGAGCGTGGGCCAGGAGAGCGACCGGGGCGAGGGCGAGGGGCACCGTGCTCGCCAGCACCGCGTCGGCCTGGCTGCCCGGCTGGGTCAGCCGCGCCTCGGCCACGTAGCCGGGCGGGGTGACACCGAGGGTCAGGGTCAGATCGACGGCGGCGAGGCGATCAGACATGGTATGGCCCCTGAAAGGTCGGCTGCGGACACATGCCCCTATTATAGGCGATCTGAGGGCGAGGGGAAGGGCTGACGGATGCCGTACGGCTCCGCAGGCAGGCTGGCGCTGGGAACGCGGCCAGGCGGGGCGTTCCTTGATGCCCCACTGAATTAGCTCACAGGCATAGCAGTGGGTTTGTGGGCACCTTTGCCCCTGTTTGTTTGGCAACGGATGCGAGGGTGTGGTAGGATGACGCCACATGACCGTATGCCGTTGTCCTCTCAGGCCCCCTTGCCACCTAACCGCACGAAAGGAACCAACCCGATGCCCGCTTCCACCCGACACATGTTTGATATTGACTTGCAGCATGGTGTGCTGCCGGTCTCCCAAGCGGCCAGTTCGTTGGCGGCGATGATTCGGCGCTCGGCGCAGCAGCAGCGCCCCGTGGTGATCACGCAGAAGGGCAAACCGACGGCGGTCTTGCTCTCGGTTGAGTTGTTTGCTGTGCTGCGGGCGCTGGTCGACGATGCCCGCCCGCCCGCCGCTGCGCCGCCGGAGGGGTAGGTTTCGCATACGACACTGGTTTGTGTGGCGCCACGGCGCGAAGGCGCAAAGGGTTGCGGGATCTGCGTTGCATCTTTGCGTCTTTGCGCCGTGGCGTCGTTGCGTCTCTCGCGCTGCGGCACCTCGGCCCCGGCGCGGGCAGCGCAGGTCGTATGCCGAAGGCGTTGTTGCATGTATCATGACGGCAGGTGGTGGAACCCTTCCCTCCAGGAGTACATCGATGACCCAGCGCCGTGACGAACTCCACGCTGAATTGGCTGAGCTTGACGACGTGATTGCGGCGCTGGCCCCCGGTTCCCCCGTGCGGCTGCGCCAGGAAGCCAAACGTGACCGGGTACGAACTGCGTTGGCAGCCCTTGCAGACGCGGCAGCGCCAGCCGTGCCCGCTGGCGGCGGTGATACGCTGACCACCGGCGATCTGACCCAGAGCACGGCTGCTATCGGGCAAGGGGCCACGGCGCAGACGGAAGGCTCCCTCACGGTGAGTGGCACGGTCTATGGCCCGACGGTGGGCCTGAACCTGGGCACGATCATCTACGGGCGTGATCCGCGTGATGACGAGCGCCGACGGCTGATCTGGTATCTCGATGCGCTGGCGAATGATCTGCGCACCCTGCCGCTGCGGGGCCTGGATACCACCGACCTGTCCAGGCCGCAGGTACAGGGCCTCGATCTGGCGCGGGTCTATGTGTTGCTGGCGACAACGACGCTCCTGCCGCTGGCGACCGGCTCGCGGGAAGCGCTGCGACCCTACTTTGCTGATGATGAACTGACGGAACCTGCCGAAGCGTACGATCCGGAGCATGTGTTGCCCGTTGCAGCGGTGCTGGCGACCAGGGTGGACGAGGCCGACGGCAGTGCCCGTGGGCGTGGCCGCGAGGGTGACGCCGCGCCTCTGACGTTGCTCCGGGCGCAGGCGGCGACGGAAGCGCTGTCTGCCCATCCGCAGGTAGTCGTGCTGGGCGATCCGGGCAGCGGCAAGAGTACCTTCGTGCGCCATCTGGCCTGGGCGCTGGCGCGGCGTGCATTAGATCAGGCTGACCCGGCGACGGCCTTGCCAGGGTGGGACGCGGCCCCGCCGCTGCTCCCAGTACTGCTGCCGCTGCGTCGGCTGGCCGGAGCGCTGGCGAAGCGGGCGGCACCAGCGCAGGCGGTGATGACGGTGCTGCGTACCACGCTTGCTGAGCACGGGGTGGCTCAGTCCAACGATCTGCTGACCGATGCCCTGGTGCGCGGGGCGGTCATCCTGTTGCTCGATGGGCTGGATGAAGTGCTGCTGGAGCCGACCGCGCAGGCCGCAGATCGGGCGACCACGCTGCAGGCGGTGCAGGCGTTTGCGGCGCGCTATCCGCAGGTACGCATGGTGGTCACCTGTCGCACGCGGGCGTTCACCGACGACTTGCAGGCCGTCCTCGGCTGGCCAGTGACGACGTTGGCTCCCTTGACGCTGGGCCAAGTACGGGCGTTTGTCCCGGCCTGGTATGGGGAGTTGGTGGCGCACGGGCATCTGGCCCAGGCGCAGGCGGCGGGGTTGAGTGACGATCTGATCACGACGATTGCGGCAAGTCCCCGCCTGCGGGCGATGGCGGCCTCGCCGTTGCTGGTGACCTTGATGGCCTTGCTACTGTTTCGGCGGGGGACGCTGCCGCGTGATCGCCCGACGCTCTACGAGCAGATCCTGGAATTGCTGTTGGGCGAGTGGGACAAAGTGCATGAGGGGCGGAACCTGGCCGATGCGCTGGGCCGGCCGGACTGGACAACGGCCCGCTTGCGCCCGTTGCTTGACCGGCTCTCCTACGAGGCGCACGCGGCGGGGTCGTCGAAAGATGGGCGCGGGCAGTTGGGTAAAAGCCAGATCCGCGATGCGCTGATCGAGTTCTTTGAAGCGGCAAAGCTCCCCGAACCCTGGGGGGCGGCCGGGCGCTGTCTGGAGTATATCGAACACCGGAGCGGGTTATTAACCCCGGATGGGCCGACGAGCTATGTCTTTGCGCACCTGACCTTGCAGGAACACTGCGCCGGGCGGCACATGCTGCTCAGTCGTGATCCGGTGGCGCAGGTCTTAGCGCGGCGGGGCGACGACCGCTGGCGTGAGCCGCTCTTCTTGGGGGTGGGGGTGGTGCAGGCGACAAACCCGTTTCTCGTCGAGAAGGTGCTGCGGGTGCTGGTTGATCGCCGCGAGCAGGGGGCGGCAAAACCCCTTGCGCGTTGGTACCGCGATCTGATCCTGGCGGCGGAACTGGGCGTTGATCGCGACTGGACGTATCTGGCCGAGCAGCAGGTGGATGTCGTTGGGTTAGAGGCTGACCTGCGTGACGGGTTGGTGACCTTGCTGGCCGACCGCGACCAACCCCTGCCGGTGGCCGAGCGGGTGCGGGCCGGGTTCTTGCTGGGTGACTTGGGTGATCCGCGTATGCCCGTGACGGTCGAGGACTGGCAAGCGGAACTGGCCCAGCGGAGCACGGCCTTTGGGCAGCCACAGGGGTACTGGTGCTATGTGCCAGCGGGGAGCTACGAGATTGGTGGGTGGGGTTGGGGTGGGGAGCAACCTGCCGCTACGCTGCCCTTGCCCGCCTTTTGGATCGCGCACGCTCCGATCACGGTGGCGCAGTACGCTCTGTTTGTCGCTGAAGGTTACGACGACGCAGCGCAACGCTGGTGGACGCCCGAGGGCTGGCAGTGGAAGCAGCGAAACAACCATCGACAGCCAGGGTATTGGAATGATTCTCGCTTTACCGGGGCCAATCAGCCGGTGATCGGGGTGCGTTGGTACGAGGCCACGGCCTTTTGCGCCTGGCTGAGTGAGCGCCTGGCTGAGGTGCTGCCACCAGGCTATGGGTTGCGCCTGCCGACCGAGGCGGAGTGGGAAGTGGCGGCGGCGTATGCTGGGCAGGGCCAGCGCCGTCCGTATCCGTGGGGTGACGTGGCACCAACGCCCGATCTGGCGATCTATAAAGAGAGCGATGTGGGCCGTCCCGCCCCCGTGGGCTGTTGTCCGGCAGGGGCGGCGGCGTGCGGGGCGCTGGACATGGTGGGCAATGTCGATGAATGGGCCAGCAGTAGCTCCCAGGGCTATCCAGGCCAGGCTGCGCAGGAAGTGAAAGACTTTACACCTGATAATGGGGATGTGCCGTTGCGAGGTGGGTCGTGGTGGAATGGTAGTACAAGTGTTCGCTGCGGGGCGCGGTACTGGTTCCGTCCCGACGTCAGGGGCGGCAGCCGGGGTTTTCGGGTGGTGGTGGCCCCCCTCGCTCGCACGGATGTCCTGGATGGCGCATCCTGATCTGCTGAGTGAGCACGGCGTGGAGGAAAGAGGAGCTTTCGCTCGGCCAAAATGAGGACTGATCGCACGAGGGAATGAGAAGGAGCACGCCGCGATGACGCACGACGAACTGATCGCGTTGGCCGACGAGCTACGCGCCCTCCGCGCGCGGTGGGGCGCGGCGGCGGCCCGCGCTGCGCTGGCAACGAACACCACGCTGACAGCGGCGCACCGCACCTTCGTTGAAGCCGAGGTGTTCGGTGAAGCGACGCCAGCGGGCGGTGGTGATACGATCACCGCAGGCAATCTCACCCAGAGCACGGCTGCCATCGGCCAAGGGGCCACGGCGACGACCGAGGGCCAGGCGACGGTGAGCGGCGGGCAGGTTGATGCCCCAGTCGTAGGGCTCAACCTGGGCACGATCATCTACCAACGCGCCCCCAGCGAGGACGAGCAGCAGCGGCTGATCTGGTATCTCGATGCGCTGGCGAATGATCTGCGCACGCTGCCGCTGCGGGGCCTGGATACCCAATTGGTGGAAGCGCAGGGCCTCGATCTGGCCCGGGTCTATGTGCTGCTCGCGACGACGACGCTCTTGCCGCTGGCGACCGGCTCGCGGGAAGCGCTGCGGCCCTACTTTGCCAATGACAACCTGACCCAGCCTGCCGACGCGTACGATCCCGAACGTGTGCTGCCGGTCGCGGCGGTGCTGGCAACCAGGGTGGCCGAGGCCGACGACGGCAGTGCCCGTGCGGATGACGCGGCACCGCTGACGCTGCTTAGAGCACAGGCGGCGACCGAGGCGTTGGCTGATCAGCCACGCCTGGTGGTGCTGGGCGATCCGGGCAGCGGCAAGAGTACCTTCGTACGCCATCTGGCCTGGGCGCTGGCGCGGCGCGGGTTGGATCAGGCTGACCCGGCGACGGCCTTGCCGGGGTGGGACGCGATCCCGCCGGTGCTACCGCTGCTGCTGCCGCTGCGTCGGCTGGCCGGAGCGCTGGCGAAGCGGGCGACTACAGCGCAGACCGTGATGACGTTGCTGCGTGCCACGCTTGCCGGATACGGGGTCGCTCAACCCAACGATCTGCTGACGGATGCGCTGGTGCGCGGGGCGGTGATCCTCCTGCTTGATGGGCTGGATGAAGTGCTGCTGGAACGGACGGACAAAGCCGCAGATCGGACCACGACGTTGCAGGCGGTGCAGGCGTTCGCGGAGCGCTATCCGAAGGTGCGCCTGGTGGTGACCTGTCGTACGCGGGCGTTCACCAAGGAGTTGCAGGCGTTGCTCGGCTGGCCGGTGGCGACGCTGGCCCCGTTGACGCTGGGCCAGGTACGGGCGTTTGTCCCGGCCTGGTATGGCGAACTGGTGGCGCACGGGCATCTGGCGCAGGCCCAAGCGGAGGGGTTGAGTGCGGAGTTGATCGCGACGATTGCGGCAAGTCCCCGCTTACGGGCGATGGCGGCCTCGCCGTTGCTGGTGACCTTGATGGCCTTGCTGCTGTTTCGGCGGGGTACCTTGCCGCGTGATCGTCCGACGCTCTACGAGCAGATCCTGGAATTGCTGCTGGGCGAGTGGGACAAAGTGCATGACGGGCAGAACCTGGCCGATGCGCTGGGGCGCCCGGACTGGACAACCGCCCGCTTGCGCCCGCTGCTCGACCGGCTCTCCTACGACGCGCATGCGGCGGGGTCGTCGGAAGATGGACGCGGGCGGCTGGGTAAAAGCCAGATCCGCGATGCGTTGATCGAGTTCTTTGAAGCCGCGAAGCTCCCGGAACCTTGGGGGGCGGCGGAGCGCTGTCTGGACTATATCGAACACCGGAGCGGGTTGGTGACCCCGGACGGGCCGACAAGCTATGTCTTTGCGCACCTGACCTTGCAGGAACACTGCGCCGGGCGGCACATGCTGCTCAGTCGTGATCCGGTGGCGCAGGTCTTAGCGCGGCGCGATGATGACCGCTGGCGCGAGCCGCTCTTCCTGGGGGTGGGGGTGGTGCAGGCGACGAATCCGTTTCTGGTCGAGAAGGTGCTGCGGGTGCTGGTTGACCGGCGCGAGCAGGGGGCAGCGAAGCCCGTGGCGCGTTGGTACCGCGATCTGATCCTGGCGGCGGAGTTGGGCGTTGATCGCGACTGGACGTATCTGGCTGAGCAGCAGGTGGATGTCGCTGGCTTGCAGGCTGATCTGCGTGACGGCTTCGTGACGCTGCTGACTGACCGCGACCAACCCCTGCCGGTGGCCGAGCGGGTGCGGGCCGGGTTCCTGCTGGGTGATTTGGGTGATCCGCGCTTGCCCGTGACGGTTGCGGCGTGGCAAGCGGAACTGGCCCAGCGGAGCACGACGTTTGGGCAGCCACAGGGGTACTGGTGTTGTGTGCCAGCGGGCAGTTATCAGATTGGCGGGTGGGACAAGGGGCAAGCCGCTGCTACCCTGCCCTTGCCCGCCTTCTGGATCGCCCGCTATCCGATCACGGTGGCGCAGTACGCTGCGTTTGTCGCCGAGGGCTATGGCGACCGAGCGCAACGCTGGTGGACGCCGCAGGGCTGGCGGTGGAAGCAGGAGCGGCACCGCCAGCAGCCGGGGGTGTGGGATTATGCTCGCTTCAGCGGGGCCAATCAGCCAGTGATCGAGGTCACCTGGTATGAGGCGACGGCCTTTTGTGCCTGGTTGAGCGACCGCCTGGCTGAGGCGCTGCCGGCAGGCTGGACGCTGCGTTTGCCGACCGAGGCGGAGTGGGAGGTTGCCGCAGCATATGACGCGCAGGGCCAGCGGCATCCCTACCCGTGGGGCGAAGCGGAGCCCACGCCAGGCGTGGCGATCTATGACGCCAGCCAGGTCGGGCGATCCGCTCCTGTCGGCTGTTGTCCCGCAGGGGTGGCGGCGTGTGGTGCCCTTGATATGGCGGGCAATGTGTGGGAGTGGGCCAGCAGCAGCTACCGCGCCTACCCAGCCGAGGCCGCGCAGGAGCGGAAAGACTTTACAACTGATAATTGGGATGTGCCGTGGCGAGGTGGGTCATGGCGTCAGGATAGCACGTATGTTCGCTGCGGGGCGCGGAACTGGCTCCATCCCGGCGGCACGCTCAACGTCCTGGGTTTTCGGGTGGTGGCGGCCCCCCTTGTTCGAACGGATGTCCTGAATTCTGATTTCTGAAACCTGTTTGCTGCGTTGCTGTTTCCTTCTGGGGCGACCAAGGTGTCAAGGGTTTGCCCCCGCCACATCCGCGATTTTTTTGTGGGGGGGCGGGGCATCGCAGCGGCGGGGCGGCGCAGGGCACGGGCAGCATCGTAGGGCCGAAGCACGCGCCCCGCACCCGTGCCGCCACCCCACCTCTGCGCAGGCGCGTGCTTCGGCCTTACGGCCATGGGGTGCGCACGGCGGCGGGGGCATGATCATCGGCGTCATGATGCAGCGAGGGCACGGCAGCGCCGTGCCCCGACGCTGTGCCATGCCTTCACCCCTCGCCCGCATTGTGAGCGAGGGGCAGCATGGCGCGACCGTTCTTTGGCGGCCACAAACTCACTCCTCGCCCCGGGCCTGATCCGCCGCCCGGAGCAGTTCCAGCGCACGCTGCTGGCGTTCAACACTGGTGGCCCCGCAGGCGTGGCCGAGCGTGCCGCCGAAGTTGCCGTCGATGACCGGCACACAGGTGAGTGCTGGGGCGACGGGGGCCGCTGGCGGCGGCGGCGGGGCCGGGCGCGGGGTCGCGGTCGGCAGCGGGGTGGCGGTCGGCGTCGCGGTCGGTGGCCCGCTGCCGGTGAGTTCCCAGGCCCGAATCCAGACGGTGCCGGAGCCGTCAGCGGCGATGCGCAGCCAGCCGTCCTGGGTGGCGAGGGTGGTGTAGGGGCGGCCGGGTTCCAAGGCCCCCACAGCGACACCCTCGGGGGCGGCGAAGGCGACGACGGCGCGGGGCAGGACGTGGCGGGCCGTGGTCGCGGCGGGCGGCGGGGCCGGGTTCGTGGCGACGGGCGGCGCAGCGGGGTGCGGGCGCGGCCAGGTGGCCCAGAGGCCGCCGCCGAGCAGGAGGCAGGCCAGCGCGACGGCCAGAATGAGCCGGGCATGGCGGCGCGGGCCAGCCGGGGCGGTCGTTGCGCCAGGCCGGAGCATGCCGAAGGGCGTGGGCGCGTCGGCATGGCGGGCGGGCGCGGGCGCTCGTGCGGCGGGCGGGGCGTGGGCGCTCGGCGGCGGGTCACTGGTGGGGGCAGCGGCGTCCGCTGGCGGCGGCGGGTCGCCGTCGCCAAACAAGGGGCCGACGATGATGCGGCCATCGGCCCCGCGGGGGGGAACATAGCCCATGTTAGACGCTCCTTTCGGGGGTGGCCCAGGCGTAGTGGAAGGCGGGGTCGCTGAGTTCGATCAGGTGGCCTTCGCTGCGCCAGGTGCGGATCAAGGCGGTGGCCTTGGTTTTCTGCACGGACAAGACGGTTTCGAGTTGGGCGCGCGACCATGCGCCGCTGAGTTCGCGTTGGGCGACGGCGAGCGCGGTCGCGGTGGAGGGAGCCGGGCTGGACGCGGGCGGGCTGGACGCGGGCGGGCTGGACGCGGGCGGGCTGGACGCGGGCCGGGGCGGTTCGTGGCGGGCCGCTGGTTCGGCTGGTGCGGCTGTTTCGCTCGGGACGGTCAGTGGCGTGGTCAGTGGCGCGGCAGGCGGTGGTGCCACCGCATCCGGAGCCTCCGCGTAGGCCGCGTTGACCGGCGTGACGAGCTGTTCCATCGCGTACGTCAGGCGGTCGTACTGGTCGAGCAGGTGGTCGTCGTCGAGCAGCGGCGTGCCGGTGTCAATGCCGGTCAGCAAGCGCATCTGGGCGGCGACCTGGCTGATCGCCTCGTTCTCGGCGCGTTGCATCGCGATCAAGGTTCCCGCTAATTCGGCGCGTTCGGCGGCGGTGGTGTTGGCCAAGCCCCGCTTGAGCAGGTGCATGGCGCGGGCGTACTGGATGCGGGCCGCCATCAGATTGGCCTGCTGCGCGGCGCGTAAGCGCTTGACCTGCTGGGCCTGGACGATCTCCGCGACCCACTGGTCGGGGGCCATTTGCACCCACGATAAGGCGGGTACGACGACAAAGACAATGAGCGTGCCAATTGCCAGCGGCAGGTCTTGGCCCGCCGCGACGGTCACGGGCCGGGTTTGCCACCAGGCCCAGACCGCCACGAAGCCGTGATAAACCATGAAGACGGCGGCCCCCAGCGCAATCGCGTGGCCGAAGGTGCGCCAGCGGGTTTCGGCGAGCAACATGCCTGCGGGCGTGCCAGGAAAGAGCATGCTGATCAGCATGGGCAAGACCACGGCGTAGGCCAGCGCAAAGGCCGCGGTGAGCACAAGCTCGGTGAGCATGCTGGGGGTGATCATGAGCCAGAAGAAATGCATCCACCAGAGCAGCCCGGCGAGCAGGCCCACCCAGGCGGCGAGGTCAAGGATGCGCGTCGCGGTCGGGGCGCGACGCAGACGGGCGGCGGGATCATGGTGCATAGGAGCGCCTCCAAGGGTGTGGTATGGCAAGGCCCCCCTGGGCAGGGGGGTGGTCAGGTCGGGCGTGCCCAGGGTAGGGCTGACCAGCGACAGGATGGGCGGAACGAGCGAGCGACCAGGGGAGTGATCGGGCAACGCCCCCCTGGGCAGGGGGGTGGTCAGGTCGGGCGTGCCCAGGGTAGGGCTGACCAGCGGCAGGATGGGCGGAACGAGCGAGCGACCAGGCGTGGGGCATGGCAACGCCCCCCTGGGCAGGCGGCGAGCGCCCCGCCAGAGGGTCAGGCCGGGCCAGCCCAGGCATGGGCTGACCAGCGACAGGATGGGTGCAACGAGCGAACAACCGCAGGGAGGTGGGCGAACCTCCGCGACGGGTAAGGGGCACCAGGGCGGGGGCGGCAGGCTGCCGCCAGCGTGGGGGAGCCAGGGCGCGACCCTGGCCCAAGGATGCCGCTGCTGGCCGCAGCGCACCCGCCCTGAGGCAGCGCAACCCACGGACGCCCGGCGCCCTCCTCGCCGGAGGCCGCGCACGAGCGCCACGGGGACAAACCGCAGAGAACACGGCGACCTCCGGCGCGAGCCAGGAGAGAAATGACAAGCCCCTGGAACGAATACAGCACCTCAACGCCTGCTACGTTGCGGGGCAACGCGGCAACGGGGTGCTGCTGGAGGACGCCGCACAGTGTGGTACCATGCAGCCCAGCCGCACCGCCTGCTCATCCCAGGTGGTGAGGTTAGCAGCCGTCAGGTGTTACCAGCACCTGGCGGTTGCGTCATTTCATAGCTCTATATTATCCAAGAAAGTGGATACGGTCAAGAGGGTGGACGATATTTCTTGGGGATACTTTTGGTATCACGTGAGGCCAGATACGCATCAACCGCCGCATGAGTTGTCACCCATTGCGACCCAAGCTTCTTGGCGCGGAGGCGACCATGCCGGGCATAGGTCAACAATGAATGCCGCGCCAGACCAGCGTAGTCCGCTGCCTCGGCTATGGAAATCAACTCACCGACTTTTAGCGGGTCGATGGAGTCACCAGGGGATGTTTCGTCGCCAGACATTGCGTTCGTTGCACTCCGCACGGCATTGCTTCGTGCGCCCATGGTAGTTGCTGCGCCGCCGCGAGTCAAGTAGGGGACAACGCGCCGTCTTGACGTTGCCCCCATGCTACCGACGGTTCACCCCCGCAGGCGCGGGGACAACAAGATCACAAACAGGTTGCCCGCCCCGGTGTTCGGTTCACCCCCGCAGGCGCGGGGACAACACCGGCACGCTGTTCCCCTAGGTGCTCAGCGACGGTTCACCCCCGCAGGCGCGGGGACAATGACTACGAGACGGGCGAGCCGTACCCCGTCATCGGTTCACCCCCGCAGGCGCGGGGACAATGACTACGAGACGGGCGAGCCGTACCCCGTCATCGGTTCACCCCCGCAGGCGCGGGGACAATGAGCATCAACACCCTGGAGGGCTAAGATGTATCGGTTCACCCCCGCAGGCGCGGGGACAATGACTACCTTGCAAGGCATTCTAATGCGATTCATCGATAAAAACAAGCCCTGAAGTCATTTTCCGCATTCGGGCGGTGTCGATCTGAACCGTCGAGGGGCGGCAGCACATCCCCTACCGCCGACTGCCCCACCTACGCGATGACCACGCAGCGGGTGCATAGCCATATGGAGCAGAGAAACGGAGAAGCATAGTGCGCTTTGCCTGAGCTTTTCTGTGTAATTAATCACACTAAAAAACGATACTGTGTACTATGACCAGAATGACAGCAAAGAGCTATTGACGTAATGGCTCCCCAGGCTTACACTTTGCATATCATGATCGTGAGGTGTCGCTATGCGTCTGCGCGGGCCATTGCTGAGGCGCTGGTAGGCAAAGAAGGCGATGTTGCGGGTATTCTCGAGCGCTATTTCGATGGAGAGCGATCCGCCGATGCCTAACCGCATCGTTGCAAAACATGAGTCGAGACCATTGATGCCTGTTGTCACTGGAACGTCACTCCCTGAGCAGGGCCAACTCGTCGAGGTTCGTAATCGCCGCTACGTCGTTGCCGAGGTGGTGAAGAGCAGTCGGCAGCGCAGTCTCCTCGACGCCGGCCTCCTCGGCGCTCAGCACCTTGTCACGTTGACCTCGGTTGAGGATGACGCGCTCGGTGAGGATCTGCGGGTCATTTGGGAGCTCGAACCTGGGGCGCGCGTCTACGACCAGCGGTCGCTCCCCACTCCCACAGGCTTCGATGCCCCTGAGCGTCTCGATGCCTTCCTCAACGCGGTGCGCTGGGGCGCCGCTTCCTCGGCTGACGTGCGCGGCCTCCAGGCACCATTTCGCAGCGGCATCACGATTGAGGACTACCAGCTCGATCCGGTCGCCCGCGCGATTCAGATGCCGCGCGTCAACCTGCTCATCGCCGATGACGTTGGCCTCGGCAAGACCATCGAGGCTGGCCTGGTCGTTCAGGAGTTGATCATCCGCCACCGCGCCCGCCGCATCCTGATCGTCTGTCCCTCGGCGCTCCAGATCCAGTGGCGCGATCAGATGCGCGAGAAGTTCGGCCTGGATTTTCGGATTGTCGATAGCGAGCTGATGCGCGAACTGCGCCGCTCTCGCGGCATCCACGTGAATCCCTGGGGGCACTTCCCGCGCCTCATCACCTCCATCGATTACCTCAAGCGTGACCAGCCGATGCGCCTGTTCCGCGAGACGCTCCCCGCTACCGGCGAACTGGCTTACCCGCGTACCTACGACCTGCTCATCGTCGATGAGGCCCACAACGTGGCGCCTTCCGGTGTCGGCAACTACGCGATTGATTCGCTGCGCACCACCGCCATCCGCACCCTGACCCCGCACTTCGAGCATAAGCTCTTCCTTACCGCCACACCGCACAACGGCTACGCGGAGAGCTTCTCCGCCCTGTTGGAGCTGCTCGATAATCAGCGCTTCGCCCGCGGCGTCCCGCCCGACCGCACAATGCTCCAGAGCGTAATGATTCGCCGGCTTAAGTCGGAGCTGACCTACGACTGGAACGACCGCCCGCGCTTCCCGCGGCGCGAGTTGCAGGCGATCGAGGTGTCCTACACCGATGAGGAGCGCCAGGCCCATCGCGACCTCCAGGCCTACACCCGGCTGCGCCGCCAGCACGCCGGCGACAGCGTCGAGCGCACGGCCACCGAGTTTGTGCTCAAGCTGCTCAAGAAGCGCCTGCTCTCCTCACCCGCCGCCTTCGCCACCACCATCGAGAAGCACCGCGCATCGCTGAACGAGGCGACCCGGCCCGAGCGCAGGGCGCATGCGCGTCGCCCCCAGGCCGGCATCCTCAAGGCGATGCTGGCCGAGGTCGAGGAGGGTTACGCCACCGACCAGGAGCAGCTTGAGGCCGAGAGCGACGCCATCGCGACCACGACGGCGCTCTTCCACGCGCCCACCCCGGAGGAGCGCGTGCTCCTCGACCGCATGCTGGCCTGGGCCACCGACGCCCGTCGGCGCCCCGACCGCAAGGCCCGCGCCCTGCTGGACTGGGTAAAGGGCATCGTGTGCCCGAACGGCCCGTGGACCGACCAGCGGGTGATCATTTTTAGCGAGTACCGCGACACCCAGCGGTGGCTCCAGGGCCTGCTCGCCGCCGAGAAGCTCACCGAGGGTGAGCGCCTGATGCTGCTCTTCGGCGGGATGAATGACGATGACCGCGAGCAGGTGAAGGCCGCCTTCCAGGCCAGCCCCGCCGTGAGCCCGGTGCGCATCCTGCTCGCCACCGACGCGGCCTCCGAGGGCATCGACCTCCAGCGCCACTGCCACCGGCTCGTCCACTACGAGATCCCCTGGAACCCCAATCGCATGGAGCAGCGCAACGGCCGCATCGACCGCCACGGCCAGCGCGAGAACCCGCTGGTCTTTCACTTCGCCCCCGCTGGCTTTTCCCGGCTGCCAATCAGCCGTGATGTGCCGGTCGGCGAGCTGGAGGGCGACCTGGAGTTCCTGATGCGGGCGGTGCAGAAGGTCGAGCAGATCCGCGAGGACCTGGGCAAGGTCGGGCCGGTGATCGCCGACCAGGTGACTGAGGCGATGCTCGGGACGCGCCGCCGCCTGGAGACGACCGAGGCCGAGCGCAAGGCCGAGCCCGGCCGGCGCATGGTCAAGTTTGAGCAGAACCTGAACGAGCAGATCAAGCGCCTCTATCAGCAGCTCCAAGAGAGCCGCCACGCGCTCCACCTGGCCCCCGAGAATGTCGAGGCGGTGGTGACAATCGCGCTGGAGTTGGCCGGGCAGTCGCCCCTGATCGAGGCAAAGCTACCGGGCGTCTGGCCCGACCCCACCGGCGAACGGCGGCGCTGCCCGGTGTTTCGCCTGCCGGTGCTGCGCGGGAGCTGGGAGGCCTGCGCCGAGGGGTTGCTCCACCCGCACACCCAGGCAGTACGGCCGATTGTCTTCGATCACGACCTGGCCAGGGGCCGCGACGACGTGGTGCTCGCCCACCTGAACCATCGGCTGGTGCAGATGTCGATGCGGCTGCTGCGCGCCGAGGTATGGAGCGGCGAGGGGCGCAAGAAGCTCAACCGCATCACCGCCCGCGTCGTTCCCGACCACCTGACGACGAATCCCCTGGCGATTGTCTACGGGCGCCTAGTGGTAATCGGCGGCGACAGCTACCGGCTGCACGAGGAACTGATCGCGGCGGGCGGCGAGATCAGCCAGGGACGCTTCCGGCGCTGGAACGTGGGCCAGGTGCAGGGCGCGATCGAGGCGATGACAAGCCGCGAGGTCGGCGCGACGATGCAGGCGGATCTGGCCGCGCTCTGGCCGAGCATCGAGGGCAACGTGCAGACCGCACTGGCGGCGCGCGGGAAGGAGCGCGCCGAGAGCCTCCAGCGGCTCCTCGACGAGCGGCGCGACAAGGAGACCGCCGATATCACCCTCGTGCTAGAGGATCTGGAGCGCACCATCCGTGCCGAGTTGACCGAAGTCGAGAAACCGACCCAGCAACTCATGCTGCCCCTGGCAGAGTTCAGCACAGCCGAGCGTGAGCAGTACCGGCGCAATATCGACGCCCTGCGCCTGCGCCTTGACCAGATCCCGCGCGAACTAGAGCAGGAGACCAAGGGTATCGCCGCGCGCTACGCCGAGCCCCAGGCCCGCCTCTTCCCGGTGGCGGTGATGTTCCTCGTTCCTCAACGACTCGCGTAGGGATCTCGCGCAAAGCCGCAAAGCCGCAAAGCCGCAGGAGAGCCTGGTACTATGACTGAGAATGAGATTGCAAAGCAGATTGTCGATGCGGCATACCACATTCACGCACGCTTTGGGCCTGGACTGCTTGAGTCTGCGTATCAAGCCATGCTTGTGTACGAACTGCGGAAGCGCGGCTTGCGGGTGGCGTGTGAACAGCCTGTTCCGCTTCTCTATGATGGCCTTGAGCTGGAGATCGGCTTCCGGGCCGATATGATCGTGGAAGAGCGCGTCATCGTTGAGCTAAAGTCGGTCGAGGCGCTCTTGCCGGTGCACAAGAAGCAGCTTATCACCTATCTCAAGCTTGCGGATAAACGGCTTGGGCTGCTGATCAACTTTGGCGCAGCTTACATCAAGGACGGGATCGTCAGGTTAGTGAACGGTCTGCAAGAATAGCGGCTTGGCGTCTTCGCGGCTTTGCGCGAGATGCGCTGCGCCTTTGCGTGAGATATACCTATGTCCATTGCCCGCCACCACACCGAATGGCTTGCTCTCGTCGATATCTCGGGGCCGTTCCTCGCGCTGCCGGTGCTCGCCCGCGTCTTCCCCCAGGGGCTCGATGCGCCCGACGCCGACGTGGCCCGCGAACTGCGCCTGGCCTATGATGAGTGGCTCGACAATACCGGTGGCCTGCAACCCGATCCGGCGCTCCACCGCACCTGGGTCGAATGGGTGTTGCGGCGTGTGCTGGAGATGCCAGACGTGGTGGTGCGAGGATTGGGGATCGGGGATCGGGGATCGGGTTTCCCTGCCATTGATCCGGCCCTGGAAGGACGGCTAACGGTACAAGTGCCCGAGCACGGCGAGATCTTGCGCCCCGACTTCGTGATCGCTGAGCCGGCGTCCGACCCGATCCCTGACTCCCGATCCCCGATCCCCAGAGTGCTGGTCGTCGTCGTCCCGTCCAGGCAGGGCCTGGAAAAGCCCATGGCCCGCACGGCATGGCAAGCCTCGCCCGCCACGCGCATGATGACCCTCCTGCGCGGCGCAGGCGTGCGCCTCGGGTTGCTCACCAACGGCGAGCAGTGGATGCTGATCGACCGCCCCGCCGACGAGAACGTCACTACCGGCTTCACCTCGTGGTACGCCCGCCTCTGGCTCGATGAGCCGCTGACCCTGCGCGCCTTCCGCTCGCTCCTCGGCGCCCATCGCCTCTTCGGCGTACCCGACGACCGCACCCTTGAGGCCCTGCTCACCGCCAGCGCCGACGACCGCCAGGAGGTCACCGACCAGCTCGGCTACCAGGTACGCCGCGCCGTCGAACTACTCGTGCAGGCAATCGACGTGGCCGACCAGAACGCCGGCCGTGACCTCCTCACCGAGGTGCCCGAGGAGCAACTCTACGAGGCGGCCCTGACCGTGATGATGCGCCTTGTCTTCCTGCTCTTCGCCGAAGAGCAGAACCTGCTCCTCCTGGGCGACGATATCTACGATCGGCACTACGCCGTCTCGACGCTGTTGGAGGCGCTACGCACGGACGCCGACAGCCACGGCGAGGAGGTGCTGGAGCGCCGCCACGACGCCTGGGGCCGCCTCCTGGCGATCTTCCGCGCCGTTTATGCCGGCTTCGACCACGATCGGCTTGATATGCCCGCCTATGGCGGCAGCCTGTTCAGCCCCGACCGCTATCCGTTCCTTGAAGGCCGCCCCCTGGGCACAAGCTGGCGCGAGACGCCGGCCCACCCCCTGCCGATCTCCAACCGGGTCGTACTGCATCTGCTGGAGGCGCTCCAGGTGCTGCGCGTGAAGGTGCGCGAGGGCGCGCCCCAGGAGACGCGCCGGGTCTCGTTCCGCGCCCTCGACATTGAGCAGATCGGCCATGTCTACGAGGGCCTGCTCGACCACACCGCCGTGCGTGCAAAGGAGCCGGTGCTCGGCCTGGCGGGCACCCGCGAGCAGGAACCCGAGGTGGCGCTTTCGCGCCTGGAGACGCTCGTAGGGATCGGGGATCAGGGATCAGGGATCGGGAAGAGCGCGGTGGCCGATCCCGTATCCCCGATCCCCGATCCCCTCCTGGCCTTCCTCAAGGAGCAAACCGGCCGCTCCGAGGGCGCGCTGAAGAAGGCATGGAAAGCCCAGCCCGACGTCTTTCGCGCGGCTCTTTTGCGCGGTGCCTGCGGCAACGACGAGGCACTCTACGCCCGCGTGCTGCCCTTCGCCGGCCTCATCCGCGACGATGACTACGGTCGCCCGACGGTGATTTCTGCCGGCAGCGTCTACGTCACCACGGGCAACGAGCGCCGCGCCACCGGCACGCACTACACGCCACGCTCGCTCACCGAACCCATTGTCCAGCACACGCTGGAGCCCCTGGTCTACGTCGGCCCCGCCGAGGGTCTGCCCAAAGAGCAGTGGAAGCTACGCCCCGCCGCCGATCTGCTCAAGCTGACGGTTTGTGATATGGCGATGGGCAGCGGCGCATTTCTCGTACAGGCGTGCCGTTACCTGAGTGAGCGACTGCTGGAGGCCTGGGCGTTTGCGGAGGGGTCGGGGATCGGGGATCGGGGGTCGGGGATCGGGGGTCGGGGGTCGGGGGTCGGGGATCGGGGATCGGGACGCTTGCGTAAGGATAATTCAGATGGCAATTCAGACGTATCGCGACCTCGAGGTGTGGCAGCGGGCGATGGACTTGGCCGAGGAGGTCTATCAGCAGACACAGAATTTTCCACGGGAGGAGCTGTACGGGCTGACGAGCCAGATCCGACGGGCGGTAGTCTCGGTGCCGGCGAATATCGCCGAGGGCTACGGACGGATTCATCGCAAGGAGTATATCCATCATCTCTCGATCGCGCAGGGCTCGCTCCAGGAGGCGGAGACGCAGCTCCAGATTACCGTGCGACTCCAGTACCTGGATCGCGAGCAGGTCAAGCGGGCCTGGAACCTGATGCAGGACGTCGGGAAGATGTTGCGGCGTCTGATGCTCTCGCTCTCAGAGAAGAAGACTCAGCCCAAAGACCCGAGGCCCGAGACCCAAGACCCGGGGTCCGAAGGCTGATCACTCCCGAAGGCTTCCTCACCACCAACCCCGACGACGCCATCCCCGCCGACCCCGCCGAGCGCCTGGTCTTCGCCCGCCGCCTCGTGGCCGATCGTTGCCTCTATGGCGTGGACAAGAACCCCCTCGCCGTGGAGATGGCCAAGCTCTCGCTCTGGCTGATCACGCTTGCCAAAGGGCGGCCGTTCTCGTTCCTCGACCACGCCCTGCGCGCCGGCGACTCGCTGCTCGGCATCAGCGACGTGGAACAGTTGATGAACTGGTCGCTCCGCAAGGGCGACGAGGCAAAGCCCGTCCAGATACCCTTGATCCGCCACCAGGTCGAAGAGGCGCTAGAGGTAGCATTACGCGAGCGGCGCAAGATCGCCGGCACGCTGGTGCGCGAGGCCCGCGACGCCGACCTCAAGGCCGGTTGGCTGAGCACTGCCGAGTCTGCCCTGGCCCTCGTGCGCCTCGGCGCGGATCTCCTTGTTGCCGCCGAGCTTGTGCCCGACAAGAGTGTGCGCGAGACGCTGCGGAAGGACTGGCTCGCCCGCTATTCGCTGCTGCTCAGCGCTGCCGAAGACACCCGTGCCGGCAAGTTCACAATCGGCGGGCAGACTGATGCCGCCAATCGTGGCGCCTTTGCTCAGTTGCGTGCCGAGGCTGAGCGCTATTTGCAGGGCCGGCGGCCGTTTCATTGGCCGGTTGAGTTTCCTGAGGTCTTCGACCTGATCCTGGAAGAGCGCTCTATCGAGCAGACGCTTGACGAGGCAAAGGCTGGCAAGCTGAGCGTCGAGAGTCCTTCGCCGGGCTTCAGCGCGGTGGTGGGTAACCCGCCGTTTATGGGAGGATCAAAGATAACGGGGGCTTTAGGAGAGAACTATCGGGAACTAATAGTTCGAGAACTAGCTGGTGGGGCAAAAGGAAAAGCCGATCTTTGTGCTTATTTTATGTTACGTGCTAAGAATCTATTAAGCCCTTGGGGTGGTTTTGGTTTGATTATGACAAACTCTATTTCGCAGGGTGATAATCGATTAGTTAGTATTGATTATATAACAAAAAATAAGGGGAAGATAATTCGGGCTTGGTCGAATTGGACATGGCCTGGTCCTGCTGGTGTTACAGTAGCACTTGTTTGGGTTTCTCTGGCGCAGTGGAGCGGAACTTTCGTACTGGATGGTAGCCACGTGGCTGGCATTACCCCTTTTCTTACCATAGCGAACGACATAGGCTTTCAAAAGACGCCACAGTACTTAAAGCAAAATGAACTTTTGTCCTTTAGAGGTACCGAGATTAAGGGCCTGGGCTTTGTGCTCGACCCATTAGAGGCGCATGCGATACTTGAGCAGGAACCGTCAAGCAAAGACGTAATATTCCCATACCTTACTGGGGAAGATCTGAACTCTCGGCCAGATCAGTCTGCAAGCCGAATGGTTATCAATTTTCATAACTGGGATTTTGAACGTGCAAATCAGTACCAACGATGCATGCAGATTGTAACTGAGAAAGTCAAGCCTTATCGAGAAACAATAACAAAGCAGATACACGAATCAGATTACTGGAAGTTTTGGGATAAGCGGTTGGACTGCTATGCGCGAATCGCAGGAATGCGCCGTGTACTCGTTCGTTCTCAAGTTGGCAATAGACACAGTATGACTTTCCAACCAACGAATATCGTCTTTTCTCATAAAGTTTTAGTTTTTATTAGGGATGCTTATTCCGATTTTTCAGTTCTACAATCATCACTTCACGAGGAGTGGGCCAGACACTATAGTGGCGCCTCTTTGCGAACCGATATGTGCTATTCAACCAAACAATGTCTTGAAACATTCGCTTTTCCTGAGTTTCAGGACGACAGTGGGCAAAAAATCACCAACCTCTCATCATCAAGTAGAAACTATTTAGAGAGCATCGGCGAAAAGTACTATGAATACCGCTATTCTGTTGCCTTAGAGCGAAATGAAGGCTTAACCAAAACCTACAACCGCTTCCACAACCCCCAAGAGGCGAGCGAGGACATCGCCGAACTACGGCGCTTGCACGTTGAGATGGACAACGCCGTGGCGGCGGCATACGGGTGGTCGGATCTGGAATTAGACCACGGTTTCCACGAGACAAAGCAGGGGCTACGCTACACCATCAGCGAAGCGGCGCGGCGGGCGGTGCTGGATCGACTGCTGGCGCTGAACCATGCGCGTTATGCCGAGGAGGTGGCGGCAGGGCTGCATGAGAAGAAGAAGGGATCGGGGGCCGGGGATCGGGGATCGGGGAAGCGCAAGAGGGCCGATGGCGCTATGGCGAATAGTGCTGGCTCTGAAATGCACGTTGGTCCCCGATCTCTAGCCCCCGATCCTCAGCTCACCCTAGACTTTTTCGGGGCACCCGAGGGCGAGCAGAGCGTGTTGCAAGCGAACAGAGACGAGGGCCAGCCCCCCGATCCCCAATCCCTAATCCCCGAACCCTACGTGCGGCTCAAGGCCATCCTCTCCCAGCGCGGCTCCCTGGCCAACGGCGACGTCCAGGCGGCCCTCGGCGTAGATGGCGAGACGGCGCGGGCGTTGCTCCAGCGGTTGGTAGACGAAGGACTGGCGACCGTCGAGGGGCAGCGGCGCGGGACGCGGTATGTGAGGAGGGGGTAGAGATGATCCGTGCAGTTCTTCCTTTTAATACGATACATCTACGCCGGCGAAGGTATATTGAATTAAATGTCCCACGAGGCCCAGCCCCTGCCGTGCCTGATGAGCTTATCTATGCACCAATCCACCATCTCGCCCAGGCTCACTCTAGCACTTATCCTTTCCGGATGTTTCGTTTGCTGCACGTTGCTGGATTAAAAATGCTGCAACCGCGGCGACTAACCATGCCTTCGCAAACATTAGTGGCAGCTGGCGGGCTATACATGGCTCTTGACCAAGATCATCCAGACCTGGCATATCAAGATTTGTTCGGAGATTTCACTTCAGGTTTCAGCCATCAGTTTGGTGTGGCACTGGCAACAATGATTATTTCTGAAGCATATGGCGTAGCATGGGATAGCTTTGTACCTATTGCCGTACGCGGCCGGAAAGTTCTCGATTACATCGCACCTTTGGGAGGCAATGAGGGGTACGTTCAACTGGAGGCAAAGGGAGTTGCTGGTAGTCCATCAGCAGCGCGCAGCGACATTATTGCGAAAAAGGTCCAGGTAAGATCAACTTTGTCGCCTCAATTTGAGCCCTGTGCAATGCTCGGGGTAATAGTGTCTGCAGGACGACCAGGTAGCAGGAGGAGAGCAAGGGGACGGATAGATATTGTGGATCCAGCTTTTGGCGAGCCACCTGACCTTCGTAACGAAGCTCTTGTACTGGCAAACAAGTATCTACATTACGTAGGCGTTGCTCTCTTCGCTGGACTTTATTCAGTCGCCGATGAACTTCTACGGCGCGCCAAGCTTTTACTACAAGGTTCCTCGGATACTACACCTCGTACAATTATTGTAGAAGAAGCATCTGGTGCATTTCGTGACTGGGGTGGGTTAAGTACTGTAGGTGTACAATGGCGACTTGGGCTAGAGGATGATCCAGCAGAAGATACTTGGTTCCACCACGGCGTGGATCTAGGAAAACTTCGACCCATTGTGGAAAAGGGCATCGTATTTGAGGCCGATTCCTTTCACGACGACCGCGACATAATATCAGGCGATGACGACAATGTAGTTAGCGTATTGCCAGATGGCTCCATCTTCGGTATTAGCAGAGGCCCTCGTGACGGGTTAGTTCGTTTTAAACGAGGTTCTGATCAACTATCACAATTAGATGTTGTCCGAATACAGTGACCGCAATATTTGAGACCATCTGGAGCAAACAGCAACCAAAGGATTAGAAACACGTCTGGGTGAAAACGGATAAGTACCGAGGAATGCTATGACGCGTGAGGGATCTTCAGGAAGCCACACATCATTGACGTCTGAAGAGCTTACAAGACAAGCTCAAGCTAATCTTCGGCGAAGGGTGCAAGGCATCACTACGACGGCGCTAGGTGTAGCTGGTGTATCAACGCTCGTTCTACTTGCAGCAGGTAGCGTACTCCCATTTGCCGTCGGCGGCTTTACTACTACGGTCGCTGTCAATTGGCTCATTGGGTTAGGTAGCAATGCCTTAGCTGGATGGCTTGCGGACTGGGCCAACCGTGCTGGTTCAAAGGCCGTATGGGAAGAGCGAGATGAACAGGAAGTTCTGCGCACCCTGGCAACTGATCTTCAGCAGCATTTATCGAATAATCGGGAGTTACAAGATGAGGTTGCGCGTCTGCTAGAGGTAGTGGAAGTTTTGCCTGCTGCTATCGATGCCCTCGCGGGCCAAGCGGAACAGCAAAAGGTTCTTATTGAGGGCTTGCAGCGTGATCTACGCCGAAGTGATATCATTCAAGGCCGCCTATATCGTCAACTCATCGAGGCTTTAACGGAGCAAACCTCTATACTACGGCAGGATATTTCTCAGTTATCAATAGAACAAAGAGTATGGTTCGAGGCAATCCAACAAGATTTGTATCTACTCCACGCTCAAATCACACAAAGAATTTCGAGGGAGGATCGGAGCATAGTTGGCTATATCAAGAACACTTATTGGAGAGAAGTTGTCCTATTTGTGGCACAGCGGGCGCGAGCTGCTCCTCTGGGACCGTTGGGGGTGCGCTACGATGATGTCATTCATAAGATTGACATGATTCTCGATCACGCCCCAGAGGCGTTAAGCGAGGTGGAAACTCTTGTTCTTCTAACTGCAGTTGCGATCCCTCACTTATTCGAAGGAAGCGAAAACGAGCCGAGAGATATAGACGGGCCGCACCTTCGCGCTTTGGTTGAAAAACTTGTATTAGACACAAACTCTCCTCCTCAACTTGAGCAGGTCTTCAACGAAATTGGAATGGAGCTCGTTGCCGTTACACGTGGTCGCCAAGGGTTTGCGGTGGATGATATTGAATACGGACAACGCTCTGTTCGCGGAGAAGTAGTACGCCCTCAACTTCTAAGCGCCTTACTTCATTTAGCTTCCACATTTAATATTGACCAAGTTACATTGCGGACGCCCCCTGCGACCCTCATGTTAAATTCCGAAGAACGTATCCTCTGGCTTCGTCAAATGTATGTGCGTAGCCTTACCGTTACCTCAAAGCAGGTGCAGGTGTATTTTGTCCTTCCAAAAGAATTCTCGAACCAATACAAGCCAATTGTAGTCGACCCTTTAGCGCAAGAGATAGAAGAACTTGTTTCCTTCTATTCCTATATCCTGTTTTCCGCCAATATTTACTTAGGATACCGACAACCATCAATTATAGAAGGGATGGTTCCTGTTATATCAAATGAGGATTGGCAACATTTAAAGCATTGGATTGAGGTGCGCCACGCCCGAAGGTCGGAAGAGCGGTTGCATCATCAAGCGTGGGAGAGCCAACGTTTACGCGATACCCTTATCAAAGCCGATGTTGCTCTCGCAGAAGCAATGGAAACTTCTGGCGAGGCTTTAAAAGCGGCTACTATTTTTTCGCGAGTTACTGCTTGGCTTGCTCAGGAACGGGATGCATACCAAGCTGCACGCTTTGCCCGACAAGCGGCTCGTCTCTATACTAATATTGGCGATTTTTCTTCTGCCGTCGAGCAATACTTACTCCTAGCGAAGGTTTACTTTCAAGACACACTCTCACCAGAGTTGGCTCGGCAAGAAATACAAGAGGGAATGCGTATTGCTAATAATTTAGGAAGTGCGCCTCTGCTTATTCAATTAACTCTTGCACAGGCAAGAGTCGAATTTGCCTCACTCTCTGACCAGAACGTGGCGGTTTGCCTGCTTGAAGCAAAGCGTCTTGTGGGTGAATTAGCGAATGTCGAAGAACAATCGCTTTTTGCGCAAGAGATTGCTTTACTGCATGCACGGTTTGCTTGCATATGGGAGGATTGGGCAACTGCCCGTCAAGTTCTCGAAGAAGTTGTCAGTGCATACCCCCCTTTATCAAGAGAGCTTAGACTTGAAGTTCTTGCGCTATTTCTGGCAGTATTAACCGAATGGAATGATTCAGGGACGGCCGACAAGGTCTACGCAACTGCTCTAGAGTTGATTGGTGATGCTGATCATCGACGTGCTGGATTGTTTCGCATGCAATACGCTGCAAGTTTAGCACGACGTGGCGACTTAGAAGCAGCATATACAACTTATCACGATGCTTTGCATAATCTAGACGGTGTGGCCGAGCAGTATGATTTGTGCCTTCTGTATCAGAACATGCAGAGCACATTACTGCGATCTTCCGGCTCGTTCTATAAAGGAATGGACAAGTATGAGTCTACACGTATTGATTTATTTAACCGAACTAAGAGCCTTAACCGAGGCTATAGGCATGAGCAAGAAGCAGCCGAAAGTCTTGCGCAAGGCAAGTATCGTGACGTTATGCGACATCTACGCCTTGCGCTTTATCACTATTGGGCTGACGGTGCGCTATTTAGCATATTCGGAGTATATCAATTATTTGCTTCGCTCCACGAGACTACTGGCAAAACAGCAGATGCCCTCTTTGCCGCATTGCAATCTGGAGAGAAAAAGACAGTAGTCAGACTGAGTGAAAAGATTGCCAGTTTTGGTGATGCCAGAATAGTGGAATCAATAATCGCACAACTTATTCAAGGTCAGCCTACTCCTCGTGAGCTGTCATTAACAGCGGCTGCGTTGGGAGCTCTGGCAGACGTTGCACCTCCGGCAATGCTCGATCAAATCTTAAATTATCTAATCGGGTTGACCCGTAATCCAATTCGGGTTGCGAAGCATGGTTATACCCGTCAGGAAGCACTAAAGTCTTTATCGGAGTTTGTACCACAACTTAATGAGATTCAGACGAATTTAATTGTCCGCCTTGCTCTCGAACTGAGTAGGGAGCCTCAGCAGTGGACAATTTTGGACGCCATTATCAAGTTGTTAAACAGTTGCTTTACTGAGTGCACTTGTCGTGTAGAACCTGATTTGTACAAAAGTGTGTTCGATTTTGCAGTCACACAAATTGGCGCTGATGCACTTAATCAAGACGCAAAGCGACTCATTGTGCATCTCGGAAGAACTGCGCCTGCGGATGTTCGTGCAGATGTAGAAAGTAATATTCGCAATTCAGCCCGGGATGTGTACACTTCGCTAATAGATCTTGCGTTTCTAGGTGCGGACATAGAACCAGAAACCATCAAATTAGTACTGAATAGCATTTTGGAATCAATCAACAAAAAACCTCACACTAGAAGTGAAGATGGCAAAGAAGTGACCGAATGGCACTTCGGAGGAGTTCCTCCACAAGCTGTACTCCATTTAGTTCCTGTCATTCCGCTTACTGCCCAAGGCAAAGTTGTCGATGGCCTATTGCAGGCAATTATCAACAAAGACAATGACCTTGGGACTCGCAGTTCTGCGGCTATAACCCTTAGTGAGTTGCCTTTGTCATTTATCAAAAATCGAGAAGACGAGGTCGCGGATTATTTGTTATTTTGTCTAGAAGAAAATCTTGAGACAGCATCGTATGTTTCGTCAGCACTAGCATCACAGAAAGATATTTTTTCTAATTTTGTCATGAATTTAGGCAAAGTTGAAGAGGTTCAGCGAAATTGCCTCCGTGGGCTAGGGACAGTTTACGGAAAAATCAGTGAACCTCGTCAAACACGTGTTCTCCATCAGATAGTGAAAGCCAGCCGCCATTCCAACGCTCTGCTCCGTCAGGGCGCATCAATGGCCCTAGACCGCTTCGACAACGAGCAACTTCCAAGTCGTCTTCTCTTTACGCTAGTTGCGCTCCTACACGACCAAGATCCAAAATCTTGTAGTTGGGCCTGTGCTGCAGTTGCTCGGTTATTGGAACGTGGTCTAATAAAGGAGTACACCCAAGATATGATTGAGCGGCTAATTGATCTTGCCAAATCCTCAAGTGTCGAAGTAAGGACTGGCGTTGCTGTAGCTCTTAAAAAAATAAGTGAAAGCGGGTCTACAGACCAAATCGTTCGAGCCGAAGTGTCAACTATGCTTGCCCAGTTAATGCAGGATATTAGTCACACCGTCCGGCATGAGGCAGGCCGAGCAATGAAGTCATAGTGAACAGGCTTAAATAGCGTATGTATTTGACAACATCAAATTGTAGCGCCCTCATTTTGACAGTTAAAGGAAACATTGTGGATACAGAGCCAAAAGATCTCAGCCTCTCACAACTTGACACCATCCTCGCCTATCTGCCCATTTTTGAACGCCCTGGGTACTTATTCGGGGAGCGGCAGATTACGCGAGGGGTCTTCCCCTACTGGGCCGCGAGTCCCGAGGCAACAGCGTTTGTCGAGGCGCTCTACCGCGAGCGGTTTATTACCCTTTTCGACTGGGGAAGTTGGGCCACTGAGGCGCAGCGCTGCACTGAGGGCGGGAGCGAAGCACTAAGCACTGCTAACCTCACAACTTTCCGCAAGCTGATCACCTCCTATGTTCGCACGGATCGTTTCTCCGAAAGCACGCTAACATCGCTGTTTCAGCCAGGGCAGTTCACAGTAATGCTGCGCCGGCTCAGGCATTATTTAAGATCCGTTCGCGGCAGAGCAGCCTAAAGGATAGATATAGATAATGACTACCTACGAACTCTCCTTCACCCCAACCTTCTACAACGAGTCCCTGAACCTGCCCAAGCAGGTCAGCAGGCTCGTCAGCCAGAAACTGAAGGTGCTTGCCGACGATCCCTTCTCGGCCCAGGGCGACGCCAAAAAGCTCAAGGGCTACAACAACGTTTACCGCGCCCGCGTCGGCGACTACCGTGTGTTCTACAGCATCGGCCAGGGCTGGGTGAAGTTGCTCAGCGTGCGCAAACGCGACGAACGCACCTACGAGGACGATCTGCCGGAGGTGGTGGCGCCTGTAGTCGCGCCTGACCCCGCCGCGCTGGAACCGCAACAGCAGAGATCGGGGATCGGGGATTGGGGTTCAGCAACCTGGCACACGTCAACCCAACCCAACACCGATCCCCAGCTCGCCGAAACTGCTCCCCTGAATGCTAAACCCTCCACCGCGCTGCCCTTCGCCATCACTGAAGCGATTCTCGCTCAGTGGCAGATACCGACCGAGCATCAGCCCGCCGCACTGACGGCCCGCACCGAGGACGATCTGCTTGAACTGCCGATCCCCGAGCGTTACATCAGCCGCATCCTCGATAACCTCTTCCCACAGCCGCTCGCTGCAATCGCCGCGCAGCCCGAGTTTGTGCTGCCGACGCCGGAAGCGATCGAGCGCTTCGCCGAGGAAGACCTTGGGAGCTTCTTGCTCCGCCTCACACCTGAGCAGCAGGAGCTTGTGAGCCAGGAGCGCCGCGGGCCCACGCTGGTGAAGGGCGGGCCGGGCACGGGCAAGTCTACCCTGGCGCTCTACCGCGTCCAGCGCCTGCTTGACCAGGGTGTAACGTCGATCCTGTTCACCACCTATACCAACGCCCTCGTGGGTTACTCTGAGCAGTTGCTCACCCACCTCCTCGGCAAACCGCCGGCGAAGTGCGGAGTCAAGGTCACAACGGTTGATAGCCTGGCCGCGCACTCCTTCGCGAAGGGCTCGCGCTGGCCGAAGTTCGCCACCGAGGGCCAGGCGCTGGATCACCTTGGCGTGGCGCTCCGCGAGGCGGACATTCCCGCTGCCAACGCCTTTGATCGTCAGGTGCGTCAGGCAGGTTTGGAGCGACTCGGCCCCGACTACCTGCTCCAGGAGTTTCTGAGCGTCATCGAGGCGTGGGGCATCGACAGCGCAGAGGCATACGCCAGCATCGAGCGGCGCGGTCGGCGCACGCCGATCAAACTTACGGTGCGCGAGGCGATCTGGGCCGTCTACACCCACTGGCGCGAACTGATGCGCGCAGAGGGCATTGTGCTCAACGAGCAGATCCGGCGCGGGGCGCTCGAGTATGCCGCCACGCTTGATCCCAAGCCCTACCAGGCGCTCGTCATCGACGAGGCCCAGGATCTATCGCCGGTTGCGCTGCGCTTCCTGCTGAACCTCGTGCCGTCGCTGGAGCATGTCTACCTCACCGCCGACGCCTCACAGTCGCTCTACCAGCGCGGCTTCAGTTGGAAGCAGGTTCACAGCGACCTCAGCATGGCCGGCCGCACGTTACTGCTGAAACGCAACTATCGCAACACTGCCCAGATTATGACGGCCTGCGGCACGATCCTCGCCGGTAGCGGCGCAGGTGACAATGAAAGCCTCAATCAAGAGCCTTCGGCGCACCAAGGCGATCCGCCGCTCATCCGGTTGGTCGACGATGCCGCCGTTGAAGCCGCAGCAGTCCACACATTCTTTGTTGAGTCGGCCCGACGATATCGCTTGCCTGCCCATAGCGGAGCCGTGCTCTGTATGAGCAAGAATACCGGCGAAGCGCTGGCAAGACGTCTGAGCGAATTGGGCCTGCCTGCCGTATTCCAGTCCGGCAAGGATGTTGACATCACTGCGCAGAAGATCAAGGTGCTCACGCTTCACTCGGCCAAGGGGCTGGAGTTTCCCTTTGTCGCCGTAGTGGGGCTGGACGGCGGTCGCTTCCCTCGAGTCATTGAAGATTACCCGGTCGAGGAGCTCGCGGCGATGGAAGACGAACAGCGCCGCCTCTTCTTCGTCGGCTGCACGCGCGCGATGCGGTCGCTGCTGGTCTGTGGCTCACAGGAAACACCTTCCGCCTTCCTCGATCCGTTACAGCCGCCCACCTGGGCCAGGGACTAAACCAATGAACCGCATCAAGCTTTCCACAGTGCTGAAATCCGGGCCGGCTGCCATCATGGAGATGAGCGGGCGACTGGCCCGCGGCGAGATCGTCCTCGACGGCGGCGGAGTCGCTGCGCTCACCCCGGAGCAACTCGAGTTCCTCCTCTCCGCGATCCCCACGAGCTGGGACACGCCCGAGCTCGGTGAAGTAATCGACGCGCCCACTCTCAGCCCCGCCCTGGGTGATCAGCTGATCGACTGGCTCAACCGCCGCCATGGGCGGGCGGCGAGCGGGGATCAGGGAGCAGGGATCGGGGATCAGGAACCGCCGCCCGGCCCACCTATCCCCGTTAGTGACCAGATCCCCGGCCCCCGATCCCCGGCCCCCGAACCCCGATCCCCGGCCCCCGAACCCCGATCCCCAAACCTGCGCGACCAACTCGAGGATCTGGTCATCCGGCAGCTCCTCGGCCCCTGGGATGGCCCGGAGGAGGTCGTGGACGAGGCGACCGTGCGGGGGCGCTACCTGGTTGGGATGCTCGCCCCCCGCGCCAGCAGCGGTATCCCCGAGGAGTACGACGACGGCGACCTGGGCGGCAGCGATGGCGAGGACGGCTCGGCTGATGCGCCGCCCCCGAAGGCTACGACCGCGATGCTGCCATCGTCAATCGGGCTGACCTTCGCCGTCTCCCTTGAGGCCGACGCCATTGCGGTGACGGCACGCTGGGGCTCCTACGAGCGGGTCGAGATCAAGGAGGATCGCTACCGGCGAAAGGACGGCAGCTACCAGCACCCATGGAAACGCACCCCGATCGATGTGATCCTCCCGCCGATCTCACTGCGCCACGGCAAGGTCGGCCCGCTCGTGATCAGCAAAGAGCATGAGCGCGTCACCCTCCAGGGCGTCATCCGCAAGCGCCTGGGCGAGTGGATTGTGACCCTGTTTCTCGTGAATGGCCAGGAGGAACCAAAGCGCAGCAAGGACAGCGCGTGGGTCTTCCAGCCTGAGCTTGTGGTTCGCGCGCCCGACGGCACAGGGATGTTCCGCCGGCGACCGCTTTCCGGCGACCAGCTCGATCCCGAAGACCAACTCACGGCGATGCTCTACCGCAATGAGGTTGAGTTCGCCGTCGGCCACGGCGTGGCTGTGGACGCAACGACGGATCGTGATGCCGATGGCCGGAGCATCCACGACTGCGCGGTCGAGGTGCGGACGGTCGTCGTGCCGACCTATGAGGTGCCCCGCACCACGCCGCCGACGCCGGATGACCCAGGGTTCGCACGCCTGGAAAGCCTAACGGTAGACATGGCGGCCCTTGCGGTTATCCCCGACGGACAGTTCGCCGCCCACCTAGCGCCGCTGGCCGAAGCCTACGCCGAATGGATCGAGCGCCAGGCAGCACGCCTGGAGGCGCCGACGCCCGACCTCCAGGCGTTTATCAACCCTGGGCAAGAGGCACTGCGCCGCTGCCGCAAGGCGCTTGAACGCATCCGCGCCGGCATCGACCTGCTCGACACGAACCCCCAGGCGGCGGCGGCCTTCCGCTTCGCCAACCGCGCAATGGCCATGCAGCGCACCCGCTCCCTCTACGCCGCCTCGGTACGTCGCGGCGAGAAGAAGGCGCCGGCTGACTTTGATCGGCCCGAGGATCATACCTGGCGCGCATTTCAGTTAGGCTTTCTGCTCCTGAATCTACCCCCGCTCACCGACCCTCGCCACACCGATCGCGCCCTACCCGCCGACAGCCTTGACAGCAACCCCGCCGCATCGGTCGCCGATCTGCTCTGGTTCCCGACCGGCGGCGGCAAGACGGAGGCGTATCTCGGCCTCACCGCCTACACCCTCGGCATCCGGCGCCTTCAGGGCGAGATCGCCGGGCGCAGCGGACTGACCGGCGTCGCCGTGCTGATGCGCTACACGCTCCGCCTGCTGACGCTCCAGCAGTTCCAGCGCGCCGCTACGCTGATCTGCGCCTGCGAGGTGATACGCCGGGAAGACCCGGCGCGCTGGGGCGAAGAGCCATTCCGCATCGGCCTGTGGGTGGGTCAGCGCTCGACACCAAACTGGGTTGAGGATGCCGATGAAGCGATCAAGCAGATGAAAAAGGGCGGCAACGCCAGCGGCGGCACCCCCTACCAGTTCAAGCACTGCCCCTGGTGCGGCACGCCGATTGACCCGGGCCGCGACCTGGCCGCCGAACCACCGGAGCAAGGTCGCAGCCGCGTGCTGATCTACTGCGGCAGCCTGATGAACCACTGCCCTTTCAACGCGCGGCAGGCGGACGGCGAAGGGCTACCGGTGATGGTGGTGGACGAGGAGATCTATCATCGCTTGCCCTCGCTCCTCATCGCGACGGTCGATAAGTTCGCCCAGATGCCCTGGAACGGGCGCGTGGCCGCCCTCTTTGGGCAGGTGACCGGCTACTGTGAGCGGCACGGCTACCTGACCCCGGACTCCGACCACCCGGCCCAGAGCCATCCTGCCACGAAGGGCGGGCGGCACAGCGCCGCTCGCGTTATCCCCGTAGCTCCGCTGCGGCCGCCGGATCTGATCATTCAGGACGAGCTCCACCTGATCAGCGGCCCCCTTGGGACGCTCGTCGGCCTCTACGAGACCGCCATTGATCACCTCGCGACGTGGACCGTAGATGGGATGAAGGTTCGGCCGAAAGTGATCGCCTCCACCGCTACCATCCGCCGCGCCGACCAGCAGGTGCACAGTTTGTTCCTCCGGCGTGTCGAGATCTTCCCGCCCCAGGGACTCGATGCCGGCGACAACTTCTTCGCGCTGCAGCGGTCGCCAAGCGACGAACACCCCGGCCGGCGCTACATAGGCATCTGCGCCCCCGGCATTCGGCACAAGACGGCGCTCATCCAGTCCTACGTGGCCTTCCTCGCGGCCGCCCAGCAACTCTACGAGTCGGCGCTGCACCGCGCTGACCCGTACATGACTCTGGTGGGCTACTTCAACGCCCTGCGGGAACTCGCGGCCATGCGCCGCGCCGTCGACGACACCGTAAGCACCCGCCTCAAGAAGATGCAGCAGCGCGGCCTGCCGCGGCGCTTCCTCGACCCGTGGAGCGTCCGCGAACTAACCTCGCGGCTGAGCGCCTCGGATATTCCCGAGATGCTTGATCGCCTCGAAGCCTCGTTCGACCCCAGCAAGCGAGCCGAGAAGGGCACCAAACGGTCGCCCGCCCAATTCCCCGTCGATGTGCTGCTGGCAACCAACATGATCTCCGTCGGCATTGATGTCAGCCGCCTCGGCCTCATGGTGGTAGCCGGGCAACCGAAATCAACCGCCGAGTATATTCAGGCCACAAGCCGCGTGGGTCGTCAGCACCCCGGTCTTGTGGCCACGGTCTACAACTGGGCCAGGCCGCGCGATCTGAGCCATTACGAGCGCTTTCAGCACTACCACGCAACCTTCTACCAGCACGTCGAGGCGCTGTCGGTCACCCCATTCTCGCCGCGAGCGCTCGACCGCGGGCTGAGCGGGGTGTTGATCGCGATGACGCGGATCGGGCAACCGGCCTACAACCCGAATCTAGGTGCAGGCCGCCTTAACTCGAGTGACCCCACGATCGAGGACGCGCTGGCAGCCGTTATTCGCCGAGCCGAAGCAGTGGACGGCCCGAAGCGGGCCGGGCTGATCCAGGACGCGCTCAAGGAGCGCCTCGACCACTGGCATGCCCGCATTGCCGCAACCGTCAGCGCCAAGCTCGGCTACCAGAAAGCGGGCGGCGACACGGTTGGCCTGCTCTCACCGCCCGGTGAGGGCGACTGGTCGCTCTTCGCTATCCTCAACTCCCTGCGCGACGTCGAGCCGACGGTGAACCTGGTGCTTGAGGATAGTGGGCTCGATGGCGGCGGACAGAGCTGGAACTACGAACTCGAAAGCGCACCTGATGCCGGAACGCCGGCAGATGAGGAATAAACGATGCCACCGATGAAGAACCCCCGTGTCGGCGAGGTGCGGCCAAGCCAAGTGATCTTCAGCTACGGCGTGGGCGCCCTGGTTGACCTACCACACCTCTCGGTCATTGTCATGGGCCTCGACGACTGGACGGTGGACGGCGGCCTGGCTCGTGTCATCGAGGAGGAGCGGCTGCTCCGCGCCGTTCGCTCGCAGCTCGGCAGTCAAGTTCAAAAGCTGCTCGCCCCACCTGCGCTGCCGCCGGGTAACGGCCCGGTGGACCCGTTCAGCGATCTCGCACGGGTCGGCGTACCCGTGGCGCTCTTCCCCCGCTGGATGCTCTGCCCGCGCTGCCAGCGCCTGTCGCCGCTCAGCAGCGGCCTGTTTACGCGTAGTAGGGACGACGCATTCCACCCGGAGCGCACGCGCTACGTTCACGTCGGCTGCGAGGAAGGCAAGCAGCCGATCGTTGTCCCGGCACGCTTCCTGGTCGCCTGCGAGCACGGGCACCTCGATGACTTCCCATGGGTCGAGTTTGTCCATCGCGGCCCGACGACATGCGCGACACAGTTGCGGCTCATCGAATACGGCCCAAGCGGTGAGGCGCGCGACCTGGTCGTGCGGTGCGACACGTGCGAAAGGAGTCGGCAGCTCTCGGACGCCTTCGGCGAGGAGGGACGGGCACGCATGCCCAAGTGCCGTGGGCGCCGGCCGCACCTGCGCGACTTTGACCCGCAAGGCTGCGCTCAGCAGGTGCGGGCTATTCTGCTCGGAGCCTCCAACCTCTGGTTCGGCGACACAGTCATCGCCCTGGCGATCCCGACTGAGTCGGTCAAACTGGCCCAGTTGGTTGAGAGCAAGTGGACCTCTCTCCAACAGGTGCCCAACGAGCAGTTCATCACCGTGATGCGTGGGATGACGCCAAACCCCTTCAGCGAGTTTATCGGCTACAGCGACAACGAGATCTGGCAAGCGATCGAGCGGCGACGTGCGCAGGCCCAGAGCGGCGAGAGCGATGATCCCGTTGATCTGAAAGGGCGTGAGTGGGAGCAGTTTGCTCACCCCGCGAGCCATACTCCCTCCAAAGACTTTCGACTGCGGGAGGTTGCGGTGCCAAGCGGCTTTACGCAGCCCATCGCACGCGTCGTGCTCGTCGAGCGGCTGCGGGAGGTACGTGCGCTCATCGGCTTTACGCGCATTGACGCGCCGGGCGAGATCGGGGCGAACCCCGAGGGCAGTGAGCAGCGGCGGATGACGCTTGCACGCAAAGCGCCGGCCTGGGTCCCGGCGGCCGAGGTGCGCGGCGAGGGGATCTTTATCCAGTTCGACGAAGCTGCCATCCAGCAATGGCTGTCCCACGAGGTAACAGAGCGCCGCGAGGAGCAGTTCCGAGCGTCACACACAAGCTGGCGTCGCGCGCGGCGGATTGAGCCGCCGGAGGCCGACTTCCCCGGTATGCGCTACATCCTGCTGCACACGTTCACCCACGCGCTCATGCGGCAGTTGGTGCTGGAGTGCGGCTACAACGCCGCCAGCCTGCGCGAGCGTATCTACGCGCGGAACCCGAAGGAGATCGATGGGCGGCCCGAGCCCATGGCCGGCGTGTTGATCTATACGGCTGCACCGGACAGCGAAGGAACCCTCGGCGGGTTGGTCGGGCTGGGGGAGCCTGAGCAGTTGCGCCGCCACCTCCAGGCGGCGCTGCGTGATGCGATGCAATGCGCCTCAGACCCCCTGTGCGCCGAGCATGAGCCGAGCGTGCGCGGAACCACCGTACACGCTGCGGCCTGCCACGCTTGCCTCTTTGCCCCTGAGACATCGTGCGAGCGGGGGAACCGCTACCTCGACCGATCGGTACTCGTATCGACCGTTGAGCGCGAAGACCTGGCGTTCTTTCAATGAGCCGCACGATGGATGAGCAGCGGCAAGTCATGGTCACCGAGGCGGCGCGGCTCGCTGCCGAGCTTCCGCTCTCGGCGGTGATCACCCTCGCGCACACGCTAGAGCGCCTGGGCGATGCTGCTTCGCACGAGGCACGGCGGGCACAGGTATTCCAGGCGGTGCCCCAACCCTCGCAACGTGCACACGTCCGTACGCTGCTCGACGAGTGGCTTCAGCGCGCCGCCGACATTCCCGCGCTGGAGGTCGCTCTGGCGCTTCGGGCCGCCGTCGCAGCAACCCGGCGTGCGCGTGAGCAGCAGCATATCGAGTTGGTGTGGACCGGGCCGCTTGCCGTCGGCGTTTCAATGCGCCGCACCGACCAGGCCCTGCTCCAGGTTATTAACAGCGCGCGCCAGGAACTGCTCATCGTCAGCTTCGCGGTCTATAAGATCCCAGTGATCGCGGAGGCAATCGTTCGGGCAGCGACCCGGGGTGTCGCCATCCGCATCTGTGTTGAGGCGCCCGAGCCGAGCGGCCAGAAAATGGCTTACGACACCATCCGAGCCCTGGGGACTGAGGTAGGCGCGATGACGACGATTTACATCTGGCCCGCTAACCAGCGCTTCACAGACTCCAGCGGCCGAACCGGCGTCCTCCACACCAAATGCGCCGTCGCCGACCGGCGGCTCCTGTTTCTCTCAAGCGCCAACCTGACGGAGTACGCACTGAACCTGAACATGGAGCTCGGCGCCCTCATCTACGGCGGCGGCGAGCCGGAGACCGTCGCCGCCCAATTCGAGCGCATGATCGCTGAAGGCATCCTCCAAAAAGCGCAGTAGGCACGCCAAATGGCACGCCAGATCTACATGGTTGATCGAAATCACGTACCCGTCTCCCGGATACGGCCAAACACTCTGTGCCAGGAGGCACACTCAATCGTAAGCGAGGACGTGCATGAGCCAGGATCTACAGGGATTGGATGACACTGCTCCCGAGCTTGCGAGCAACGAGCAGCCGCCGCCAGCACGACGCGCAGGCGAAGAGGATGTGCGGCGTCTCATCGAGGGCTTTGTCCCCGACAGCGAGGCATGTCGGCTCGTGCTCACATACCTATCCGACCTGATCGGTGAGGCTCACGGAGTCGGCGCAGAGCGCTGGGCGATCACCATCCGCGAGCGCCTGCGTTTTATCGCCGGCCTCTACTTCGTTCTCGACATTGAGCGCCGTGGTGTTGGTCTCGCCCTCGATCGCTCTACCCTGCAGCCAGAAGATGTGCCACGCCTCCAACAGTTGGCCCATTGGGATATTCGGAGGCGTCCAGCGCATCCTGTGGGTTCGGCGCTTTCCGCGTTCCGCTTTCCGCTTTCCGCTTTCCGCGTCTTGGCATCAACCTAGCCGCGAGGCTCATGCGGCGAGCACCGTGATCCCCCTGGACGGCTCGACGGTCGCGGCCAGCAGGTCGGCCAGCAGGCCGTCCAGCAGGCCGTCCAGCAGGGCGACCAGGCGGGCGGGCGGGACGCGGGCTGCGAGGCTGTCCAGGAGGGCCTGGGTTGCCTCGCGGTCGTTGCGCCGCATGGCGGCGGCGAGGGCGGTGAGCATCGCATCGGTGGTCATGGTAGGGGCCTCCTTTGCCTCCAACATAGCGAGTCCTCCATGCTAGACCGTCTGCGCACCGGAAAAGATACGCTCCCGTGGCAAGATCGCCGTGCATGCGGCGCCGGGCCGGGCAACGATGATCATCAGGGCGACGCGATCAACGCCAGCACCCGCTCGATCAGCGCCGCGTCTTGCTCGTCGAGGCCCGCCACCAGTGCAGCCAGATCCCGCTCCCCCGCCCAGATGCGTTCGACCGGCCCGCGCAACATCCAGCCGTTTTGCTCCAATTGGGCCAACGCCTGGGTTACGGCTTCCTGTGGCCCAGTATCGCCGTTTGCCACGGTGACAATCGCGGCGAGCAAGGGGGCAAAGCGTTCGAGGGGATCGCTCGGTTGCGGCGTTGCGGGGCGACCACGTTGTTGCTGCATAACGGCAAGACTCTGGCGTGAACCCTGCGTATGGGGGTGATCAGGGCCAAGACGGGTCTCACGAATCTGAAGCGCCCGGCGCATCAGTCGTTCGGCAGTTGCCAGATCGCCCTGATCGTAATAATTGATCGCCAAATTGTTGAGGCTGGTGGCGGTAGCGGGATGCTCGGGGCCGAGCACGCGCTCGCTGATGTCCAGGGCGCGTGCATAGAGC
>NZ_SIJK02000052.1 GCF_004762035.2 Candidatus Chloroploca mongolica
GCGGCCGCCATCGACCGCCTCTTGTTCCGGGCCTGACTTTGCATCAGCCCTGCTGTTCCTCAGCTGATACTTGCACAACGGAGTCCATTGTCATATCATGACTGTGATCCGCTTCACTGCGGTCATGTTGATGAAGGGACGTTGGACACCGATGCAAAGCGCTCTCGCCGGACAGCCGTTTCTCCTTGGCCTTGCCTTTGTTGTAATCATTCTTGTAGTGGTTGCCGTCGTTTTTGTTGTCCTGCGCCTGCGTAGACCATCAGTTGAAGCTATCGATCCTACGACCCTTGATGCGAGTACTACGCTTGATGATACGCTTGATTTTGCCTCACTGGTTGCTCAGGATCAGCCTGATTTTGAGGCGGATGACTATCCTTCCCTCTCTTTTGATGCTGACGGTGACGAGTATCCTTCGATTGCGCCCGAGGAAGAACCCGAGGGTTGGCGTGAGCGCTTCGCTCATTTGCCGCTCACGTCCAGGCTCCTCTTGATCCTGGCCCCTCTCTTGATGCTGCTCGGGCTGTTTGGGCTGTTGCTTCTATTGCCGACCCCTGAAGAGCCTGAGATTATTGTCGAGCCCACCCCTATTCCGGTGACGTTGCTCGTGCAGAGCGCCTCGGTTGCGCGTGCTGATCCGCTGACGGTGACGATTGCTGGCGCAAGTACCGGTTTGCCTGATGGTACGGTTGTCCGCGCTGAGATGTTTGAAGATGACTTCCCTTTTTCCTGGTTTGACACTGAGTTGGCGACCGCACGGGTGCGGAATAATCGCCTCGAGTTTCAAATTCCACGTGCTGCTGATGCGCCTCAGCCAGTTGAAACGCGTCAGTATACGGTCAGGCTCTTTGCCCTCGATGATGTGGCGAGTGTTCCAGCTGAACTGATTGTCCCGTCAATTGGCGGCATTGCCGACAACTTCTTTAATCGTCCGGTGGCGCAGGTTCCGACGCCAACGCCAACCGCGACGCCAACCGCGACGCTGTTCCCTGAACCCGAGCCGGGGGTACCTACTGATGATCCGGCACTCGAAGGCCCGGCAACGGCTACCCCTACGGTTGATGGGCCGATTGGCGAAGGTACTCCACCGCCAATGCCAACGCTGGCCTTGACGACGGTGCCGCCTACGGCGGTTCCTCCGCCAATTCAGCCAACCCTGGTGCAGCCAACCTCGCTTCCTCTGCCGACGGCATTGCCGCAACCAACGCCAACCGATGATCCGTCGGTTGTTGCTCCAACGCCGCCATTGCTCACGCCCATTGATCCGGCGCCACCGTCAACGGCAACGCCTGAGCCACGCCCAACTCTGCCGCCGCCACCGACGGTGCCACCGCCGCCTCCCGCCGATGTGCTCAGTGGTGATATCCGTTGGTCCCGCGATCAGGGGCCGCTGCGCATTGAGCGTGATGTCCAACTTGCCCCTGGAAGCGAGTTGATCATCGAGCCTGGGGTTGAGGTGCAACTTGCCCCTGGGGTCGCGATCTTTGTGGATGGTGGCCGGTTGCTTGCCCTTGGGCAGCCTGATCAGCCTGTCCGTTTTGTTAGCGCAACCGGGGCGCGTTGGAACGGGATTTTTATGCGTCCCAATAGCTTTGTGGTGCTGGAACATGCCGAGGTGCGTGGAGCCGGGCTTGGTGGTACGCTCCTGGCGAGCGAGCGTAGCGAGTTGATCGTGCGTTCGACCCGCTTTACCGATAATGGTGGGGCGATCTTGCTCAACGATACACGCCTCGAGATGCGTGATAGCGAAGTGACTGGCAATGATATGCCGTTTGGCCCCGCGTTGGAGGCGACGTATGGGCGTGGCAATTTCATCACGCTCACCAATAATCGCTTTGGCGGCAATCGGTTGAGCGAGGGTGCGCCGCAGGTGCGTATCAGCAACCGCAGCACCTTTGAGACCCTGAATCTGACCGTTGAAGGCAATTTGATCCGTGGGGGCGCACCTAATCTGCAACTCACTACGAATGGGCCGTTGCAGGGAACAGTCGGTTGCAATGCGCTGGTCGGCGATGCGCAGGGCTTTGGTCTTCGTACGCAGACGCCTCAGGTCAATCCCAATGGGGTGCCGCCGATGGCCTTGCGGATCGAAAACAACCTGATTGACGAGCATCTCCCGCCGATTATTCCGGTCTATCTGCGGTATGGCCTGGGTCGTGGTGCGACGAGCGAGATTCTGCTTGACATGCGCAACAACTGGTGGGGAGAAGCCTCGGGCCCCTATGAGCCAGAAACCAATCCATTGGGCCGCGGCGACTCGGTGGGCAACAATATCATCTATGCCCCGTGGCTCACAGCCCCACCCTCTTGCCTACCGCCTCAATAAACGGCACTACGGTGGTTTGTGTGAGCGAAAACGGCCAGTGAAACTGGCCGTTTTCACTCACACAAGGGAAATTCTTGTTGTCGCTACTGGCAGACAGCGGTGATCGACTCGCCGATAATCGCCACCATGCGATCAATGGTTTCAACGGGCGTTACCAGTGGTGGTGCAATGCAGATCGTATCGCCAACGACACGGGTAAAGAGCCCGCGGCTCGTCATCTCTTTCTGCACACGACCGCCAACGTTCTCGGCTGGCGGGAAGGGGGCTTTGGTTGCCTTATCAGCGACCAGTTCAACGGCGGCCATCATGCCTTTGCCGCGCACATTGCCGACACCTGCGAGCGTGCCGAGTTCGTTGAGGGCGTTGTTCATATGCGCTCCGACCTCGGCGGCGCGGGCAACCAGGCCTTCACGTTCAATCAGGTCGATGTTGGCCAGGGCAACTGCACACGACGTAGGGTGGCCCGAATAGGTAAAGGCGTGCATCCAGCGCTTCTCACCCGGCACCGTCTCGATCACATCACGGATTGTATCATTGACCCCGATGCCGCCGAGGGGGACGTAGCCCGAGGTAATGCCTTTGGCAAACTGGATAATATCCGGCTCGATGCCGTAGTCTTCTAGGCCAAACCAGCGCCCCGTGCGGCCAAAGCCAGTAATCACCTCATCGGCGATCAGCAGCACTTCATAGGTATCGCAGATCTCACGGATCCGCTGGAAATAGTCGTCCTGGGGCACAATGACGCCGCCGGCACCCTGAATCGGCTCGGCAATGAACCCGGCGACCGTCTCGGGACCTTCGCGCAGAATCGCCGCTTCGAGCAGATTTGCCGCCGCAATACCGTCACTCACCTCGGGGGTTGGATTGACAAACCGATAGGGATAGGGTGAGTCGATATGAACAAAGCCGGGGACACGCGGCTCGAACATCGGCCAGTAGGCCGGTAACCCGGTGGCGCTCATAGCGGCCATTGTGACGCCGTGGTAGCCCTTGATCCGTGAAATGAACTTCACCTTGTCGGGCTTACCGACGGCCTTCCAATAGAAACGGGCCGTCTTGAAGCTACTCTCGGTGCTTTCGGCCCCGCCACTCGTAAAGAAGAAGGTGTTGATCGAGGGGTACATCAACTCGGCCAACTTCTCGCCCAGTTTGATCGTCGGCAGATTGGAACTACCAACATACGACGAATAGTAGGCGAGTTGCTGCATCTGCTCGTACGCAGCGCGGGCCAATTCCTCACGCCCGTGGCCCACATTGACGTTCCACAAGCCACTGAGCCCGTCAATAAATTCTTGCCCGTGCATATCGGTGACGATGGCACCCTGGCCCCGTACCCAGAGTTTCATCGCCTGGTGCGCACTGGGATGGTAGAGCGAGTGCAAGACGTGGGCGTGATCACTCTCAATCAGGTCATGATCGATCAACACAACTCCTCCTTGCCAACAATAAGCGATTCCGCCCGATCGACGAAACCGCTGCGCTGCGTGTATTCTGACAGATGTAGGCTTGATTCTACTCGATATCACGGTGCTCTGCAAGGTGAACGCCTGTGGTTGCAAGGCTTGAGGAACGGCACCGCTGGGGCGCGGATGTGGCGAGGCGTGCGTTGGCGTGATGGGTGGTGGTTGCGCCACCACCCATCACGCCATAGCGGAGTGGTAATAACCCCGTTCGAGGCGTTTGATATAATGAAGATAAGCACACAACTAGGATTGCATTCTGTTACCGGAGCTCAGGATATGGCTATACGGCTTTCATCTTCACAATCAGGCCAATCGCTCGTTGAACTTGGGGCGCTGCTTGCGCTTGTCTCGCTTACCGCGATCCTCGGGTTGAGCATGATCGGTGTGAACGTCGGCAGTGTCTTCGACACAGTCGCGTGCCAGATTGCCAAGGCCCTTGGGGACGATGAGCAGTGCGAAGAAATCAGCAATCTGCTCTTTCATGACTCCTTCGATAACCTCGATGCCTGGTACAAAGAGTATGGCAATTGGCAACTCAAGGATGGGCAACTCTGTGTAAACGGGAGTGGCCGTATTTTTCGTCCGGTTGAGGAGGATAATTATCGGATCCGCATTGATCAAGCGATGCTCACCAGTGGGCCTGGTCACGGGGTCTTTTTTCGAGCGACTAATTTTGATGCGCGTACGAAAGTCAATGGCTATACGTTTCAGTATGATAAAGTCTTGAAGGCCTTTGTCATCAGGAAATGGATCAACGGCAACGAAGTCTATGATCCTCCGCATGTAGCTCGTGCTCCAGCCCCGGACAATTATGCTTGGCATAATACCAACCGCCAGATCGAACTCGAGGTGAAGGGCAATACTTTTACGGCTTATGTTGATGGTGTCCAAGTGCTTAGTGCCAGCGATGATACCTATAGTTCCGGCGGCATTGGTTTTCGTACCTGGAATCATACCAGCGAAAGCACGACTGATGCTTGTTTCGATGACGTGAGTGTTACCGCACTTCCATAGGCCATGAAAAGAAAAGACAAAGCTATGGCGTTTCAGGACTCATTCAAGGATCTTGTGCCAGGATCCACCCCACCACCACCACCGCCACGCTGGCAAAAGCCCGTGCGGATCGCGCTGATTGTCTTGAGCATCACAACCGGGTTGTTGCTCGTTATCCGCCTGGTGCAGATGATGGATGTTGTGCCGTCGGTTGCCGGTACAGGCAGTGGCACTGTGGCCGGCCAAGTGATCGATCAGGCCGGTCGCCCTCAACCTGCCGAAGTGATTATTCAGAAGACCGATCTGATTGTGCAGACAGCCCCCGATGGTCGCTTTCAGATCGCTGGTGTCCCGTCTGGTGCCCAGGTACTCGTCGTCGCCCGTGACGGCGTGGCCGTTGAGTATCCGATCAATGTCCGCAATGGTCAGACCATCAATGTCGGGACGGTCAAGTCTGAAACAACGACTCAACCTGTGCGTTAGGCATGTTTCGAACGAGAATACCCCATTCTGAAACATGCGTTAGCTTTGGTCAAGGGAGACCAACGATGCATACAACAACTCAGGACAAAAGAGCAGGACAGTCAATCGTCGAAATCAGCCTCCTCCTGGCCCTGGTTTCCATCACGGCCCTGGTTGGCCTGAACCTGGTGGGGGTCAATCTCAAAGCCGTCTTGTGCCGGATTGCCACGGGCCTGGATGCCGGTGCGAACTGTGCGCCGATCATTGCATCAGCCGAACCACCCGCCGCACCACCGGCGTCGGGTGGACCCATCAAGATGGAGGATTTTTGCCAGGGCCGAGGTGTCGAGAGCAATCTAAGCTTTAAGCCAGTCGCGGCTAACGATTACACGGTCTCCTTTAAGCAAACGATCGACACCAAGAGTCAGGGTGCCGGAGCAAGCGCTGGTAGTGGCCACAATGTCTTTTTTCGCGCTACAAAGACCGGCTCGGATGGCCCAAACGGTGTCGGTTCACTCAATGGCTACTCGCTGCGTTACACGCCACCTACGACAACTGGCAAGAATTCTACATCAGCATCGCTCGCGATCGTCAAATGGACGGCCGGTAATAGGGTTACGCCTGATCTGGAAACGTTGACGCTCCCGGATGGTTATGGTGCTAGTAATAACATTGAACTCACTGTCAGCGGCGATACCTTTCGTGTGATGATTGATGGCAAAGAGTTTATGCAAGTCAAGGACACAACATATACTACGGGTGGGATCGGCTTTCATTCGCCTACCCCGACAGGTTCCACCCAGACCTGCTTCAACAATGTTTTGATCCAGCCGCTCGATTGAGTAGTCTGTAACGTACGTTTTTTGATCCCAGCGGGAGCTTCGACAGGCTCAGCATCCGTCCGTTCGCAACGCCCATTGTCCGCCGTTGGCTGAGCTTGTCGAAGCCAATACCGAGAGCAGAAAACTTTTGTTACGAACTACTAATTGGAGCATTCCTATGCATCAGCAGCCTCTCCATCGCCGTTCAGGGCAATCGCTCGTGGAAATTGGAGCTCTGCTTGCCCTGGTTTCACTCACCGCGATCCTCGGGTTGAGTATGATCGGCGTGAACCTTCGCACCGTCATGTGCCAGATTGCCAATGGTCTGGGGGCCGACGAGCAGTGCGAAGAAATCAGCAATCTGCTCTTTCGTGATCCCTTTGATAATCTTAATGCGTGGACGACGAAATATGGCAACTGGAACCTCGAAAATGGCAAACTCTGTGGAGGCCCTCGTGCCGGAAGCATTTACCGGCCAATCGAGGCCGATAATTATCGCATCAAGGTTGATCAGAGTACCCTGATATCGGGCAATGGCTATGGGGTCTTTTTCCGCGCTACGAATTTTGAAGTGCTAGGTACTTCTGGTACTTCTGGGTCTGTCGGAACAGTGAATGGCTACTCGTTTCAGTATGATCCAGGGCTTTATCCAGGTCAATTCATTATTCGCAAATGGACGAATGGCAATGAAGCCGTACCGTTTGCGAGTGCGAAGGCACCGGAAGGGTTTGTCTGGAGTGGCGTCGATCGCCAGATTGAGCTCGAAGTGGTCGGGAATACCTTTGCTGTTTCGCTTGATGGCGAGGAGATCTTACGGGCCACGGATGATAAAAGTCCCTATATGAGTGGCGGCATGGGCTTTCGTACCTGGAATGCCGACTCAAAAGCTTGTTTTGATGACCTCAGTGTTGAGACACTCCCATAAGCTCACTATGCTCGATTCTTTCGCTGCCGAGCTTTGCATTACGCGGTAATGATGGTCATCACTCCGGCAAGTAACGCGAGGCTCATCGCGAGATAGCGGAATCGCGCTGCTGGCAGCTTGCCACCCAACCGTGTGCCCAGGTGGTTGGCAACGAGGGCGACACTGAGCCACAGCAGCCCCAGCGGCAGCACACTTACGCCTGGCAACCTCCCCTGCGTCGCCAAAAGGAACAGGGTTGCCGTATTCGTCAGCACAAAAAAGAGCGCCAGTTCGCCCTGAAAGCGACGTGGTGCTGTCTGTTCGCGGGCGAGCAGCAGCACGGCCGGGATGCCATTCAATGACGTCGTAGCCCCCAGGAACCCCCCGAGCACCCCGGCAAGGGCTGGTGCGCCCGGCACAAGGCGTGCTGGTGGTCGTCGTGAAGCTTGCCAGATCAGCGCCGTTGCGATGATCACCACAACCCCTGTGACCAGTTTGATGGTTGATGAAGCAACTAACCCCAGGGTCACCAAGCCAAGCCCGATCCCCGGCACACTCGCCCCAGCCATGATCAACACCCGTTGATAGCGAATATGCTCGCGGAGATGATACGCGACGGCAATGCGCGTGAGCAGCGCAATGCTCAAGTTGAGGGGCACCAGCAGGGCCAGGGGAAAGCCCAGGACGAGCAAAAAAGGCATACTGACTAGGGCGAACCCAAACCCGCTGATCCCACCCAGCAGAGCCGCCCCAAAGACCACGAGCAAAGCGAGGAGTGAAACGCCAACGTCAACCACACATTTACCCTTCTCACTGCGTGAGAGTGGCGAAGCAACCATCACGTGTAAGGGCCATTATCCGCTCATTTGTATCTGAACGGGACAAAAAAGCCGGCGTCGCCGGCTTTTTTGTCCCGTTCAGACCAGGGTTAATGAGTGTTATTGGCTTCGGCTTCTTTCTTATGGGCCGCAATCACAGTCTCAACCAGATGGGCCGGCACTTCTTCATAGGCGGCAAACGCGATCGCAAAGCGCCCACGAGCCTGGGTCATCGCCCGCAGATCCGTCGCATAGCGTTGAATCTCGGCCAACGGTGCCTGCGCCGAAATCGCCGTCTTGCCGGTACCGGTTGGCAACATGCCCATCACCCGCCCGCGGCGCGTACTCATATCGCTCATAATATCACCGGCGAACTGATCAGGAACCACAATCTCCATCGTGTAGATCGGCTCCATAATCACCACACCCGCCTTATGCGCGGCGAGCTTGAAGGCCTCTTTGCCGGCTGACTTAAACGCAATTTCCTTCGAGTCGACCGGATGCTCTTTGCCATCAAAGACCTCAACACGCACATCACTGATCGGGCTCCCCGAGAGCAAGCCTTCGGTCATCGCTTCACGGATACCCTTTTCGATGGCAGGCATAAACCCACGCGAAATCACACCCCCGACGACCGCATTGATAAACTCAAGGCCATCTTCACGGCTAGGATCTGGCTCGAGTGGTTCGACCCTGAGGGTGACATCGGCAAACTGCCCAGCGCCGCCGGTCTGCTTCTTGTGGCGATACTGTGCTTCCGCTTTGCCCCGGATTGCTTCGCGGTAAGGAATGCGGGGCAAATCAACGTCAATACTGACATCGAACTTGCGTTTCATCCGCTCGCCCACAAACTGGAGGTGGCTCTCACTGAGGCCAGCGAGCAACGTTTCGCCAGTCTGCATATCGCGTGACGTCTGAAGGCTCGGGTCTTCTTCAATCATCCGTCCGAGGGCCGTTCCGAGCTTATCGAGATCCGCGCGGCTATGCGGTTTGACGGTCGCGATGAACGCCGGGGCCGGAAAATTGATCGAATCGAGTTGCACCGGGCTAGCGGCGGCACAGAGCGTATCATTGGTCATCGTTTCGGCGAGCTTGGTCAGCACCCCGATATCACCTGCGACGACACGTTCCACATCACGCTGCTCTTTCCCAAAGACACTATAGACGTGGTTGATCCGTTCTTCTTTGCGGGTGCGGCTATTCAGCAGGCTACTATTGGCATGCACGTCACCCGAAAAGACGCGGAAGAGACTCACCTTGCCATAGGTATCCGAGACAGTTTTGAAGACCAGCGCACTGACCTGCTCATCATTAGCAGCCCGCAGGGTAAGCGGCTCACCGCTATTGAGATCGGTCGCACTGACCGACTTGCGCGCAGCCGAGGGGATCGAATCGACAATTGCATTGAGCAGTTGTTGAATTCCGGCAACTTCGAGGGCCGAGCCACAGAAGACCGGCACAATCGAGCCATCGGCAATGCCAGCCCGCAGACCGACCAGCAACTCGTCACGGGTCAGCGCATCTTCGCCGCCCTCGAGATAGCGCTCGATCAGATCGTCATTCGTGGCGGCAATCTTATCAATCAACGCCGTCCGCCACTCGTGCATCACCTCATTGAGTTCGGCAGGGACATCGTTCTCGATGAATCCGCCATCGTGGTCAGGTGAGACAAGCCAGGCACGCTGCTGACGAAGGGAAATAATGCCCTTAAAATCTTTGCCAGACCCAATTGGGATCTGCATAGGGATCACCGCCGCATCAAGTACCTCGCGGGCGTGCTCAACGGTGCGATAGAAATTTGCATTCTCGCGATCCAGTTTATTGACAAAGAGGATCCGTGGCACCTTATGCTGAACGGCCATTTCCCAGACGAGTTCCGTGCCAACCTCAACGCCGGCCGAGGCATCCAGCACAAGCACTGCACCATCAAGGATGCGCATCGCCGCTGCCACATCAGCCACAAAATCGGCAGAGCCGGGCGTATCAATCAGATTAATCTTATCATCGTGCCATTCAAGGGGAAGGACAGAGAGGGAAACAGACATCCCGCGTCGGTGCTCATCGGGGTCGTAGTCGCTCACCGTCGACCCGTCCTCGACGCGCCCCATACGCGGGATAGCGTGGGCGGTCAGTAGCATTGCCTCGGCCAGCGTTGTCTTGCCGCTGCCGAGGTGACCAAATATGCCGATGTTGTGAATCCTTTCGGGGCCATACGCTCGCATCACAGTCCTCCTTGACATATCCGACGTGCCGCCCGAGGGGTTGGGCGGTGAAAGAAGAAGAGGTTCATTAAGAACATATTATAGAATGTTAAAGGGCCGCGTCAAGGAATGACTTCGTAACACAGCTTTTGCGTCATAAATGCACACACGATTCAGTGCGTATGCACAAACAGCCTGCCAGCAAAACTGGCAGGCTGGATGCGCACACGCTGGTTAATGATCAATCGCGCTATTGCTGTACGGTGACCTTGACCATCTTGTCGCCCTGGCGGATCGTATCAACGACCTCTAGCCCGGTGGTGACTTTCCCAAAGACCGTATGCTTGCCATTGAGGTGAGGCTGGGGCGCGTGCGTAATAAAAAACTGGCTCCCGTTCGTATTAGGGCCGGCATTGGCCATCGAGATGACCCCGCGCTCGTGTTTGAGCGGATTGCCATAGAGCTCATCTTTGAAACGATAGCCAGGGCCGCCGGTGCCGGTACCTGTAGGATCGCCGCCCTGGATCATAAAATTGGCAATGACGCGATGAAAGGTCACACCATCATAAAAACCCTCTGAGGCCAGAAACACAAAGTTATTGACCGTGGCCGGGGCATGCTGCGGATACAACTCTAACTCAATGGTACCCGCTGTTGTCTCCATGGTCACGACATAGTTCTTCGTCGGATCGATCTGCATCGTGGGCGGATTGCTCCACTTCTTGACACTCACATGTATTCCTTTCAGCTGGACATTCGTCGATGCTTCAAGCTTGCTTGAAGCTTGCCAGGGGATTATAGCACAGAGCTTTCTGGGTGCCTACGGACCCCAGGAAGCTGGTCGGGCTTTTGCAACGTCTGCCTATCGCGGTGGAGGGCGTGGAGCGGCGAAGCCGCTATGATTGTTGCAGCGTCTCGGCCTTGAGCAGCAGTTGATACGCGATCAGCAATTGAACCAGGCCGAGCACATGGCTTTGCAGGCAATCGATGCCATCGAGGTAGATGCCGATCTGCTCGGGGCGCAGATGACTCAGGCCGGGCAAATGTTCCCAGATCACATCTTCAACGGCTTCGGCCTGCATCGTACTAAGCCGCCCATCAATTTCGAGAATTTCGGTTAGCCGCCGATCATCGCGGCCGACCCGCAACCGCATGACTGGCGGATCGCCCTGTGAAGCAATGACCTCACTGAGATCGGGATAACTGAGCGTAGGGCGTAAAATGAGGCGCACACTCAACTGTTCGGCACCCGGTTCAGCGGGAAAAAAGCGTACGATAAGATCAGCCCAGCCGCGCTGGGGCTGAATAAATTCAATTGCATCACCCCGTCGCCGGGCCATCTCTTCACGCACCTGTTCAGGCGTATAGCCGCGGCGTACCGAGTCACGGCGGATCTTCCACCGCTCACGCAAATCTTCAGGTGGATCAAGAAAGACCCGCATATGGCAAGGCTCACGCAGGCGTGGGGTTGCCAGGGCGAGCAACCCTTCGGTCATCACGAAGGGAGCGGCTTCAAGGCGCTGGCGTGCATCAAAATCGCCAGTCTTGTGGTTATAGACTGGCTTGATAACCGACCTGCCCATCGACAACTGGAACAGGTGATCTTCCATCATCTCAAGATAGTTGCAATCAGGATGCAACGGTGTCAGCCCACAGCGTTCGCGTTCGGCGCGATTGTACCGATGATAGTCATCAAGCCGCAGCGTAACAACCTGGCTCGGGCCAAGAATGGTGGCAACACCGGTGGTCAGGGTTGTTTTGCCCGCTGCACTGTCGCCCACGACTGCCAGAATGACCGGCGGTTGTTCCATAGTCTATGGCACCACAGACACGCAGCGCGATACAGCCGAAGAGAGCCTCACCGTAGCATCGCACTGGGCTGAAGCTCTCTCGTTCTGTTGTCGACCATGCTCGCGGCATGATCCATCGCTCTGGTGAACAGGCAGGGATTTCATAGTCTCAGTATACGGTCAAACATCCCTCGGAGCGACGGCAGGGGTGACAGTTTTAACCTACCCGACTGGGTAGGGAACACAGAAATCGGCCCGGGCTTAGCGGAGTTGGACAGCGTGAGCGTAGTCAAGCACAAAGCGTCTGGCTGCCGCGGCCTGATCCAGGGGCGTATGACTGATGAACATCGGGACACTCAACTCGCTGGCCTGGATAGCCTGGACAAAAGCGCGATAATCAAGGACTCCGTGGCCTGGGGGGGCATCTTCGAACGCGCCGTGCTTCAGGCGCATATCGCGAAATTGGATCATCCCGACATAGGGGGTCAACGCCCTGACGCCTAGCGGGATCAGTTCGGCTTGATGATCCCAGTTCTCAGGGGGGAGCATGCCGGGCGGATCGAGCATCACGCGGACATAGGGCGAATTGATTTCGGCGCAGAAGCGCGCCACTTCGTTGGGATGGCTGAGCACATGGGTATAGTAGGGGTCAAGCACGAGGATCGCCTCGGCATCATCAAGCACGGGAAAGAGATCCTCCACGCTTTGCTGCAACGCTTGCCACCCGACCTCGCCGTGGTTATCGGGGTGCTCATCAAACAGCCCCGGCCCAAAACTACCACTCCAACTCACAATTCGTCGCGCATCAAGCAAGGGCAAGAGGTCAATCAGATCCAAGAGTTGCTCAAACGTACTGCCCATAGGGGCCTCGTCAGGGCGCAGGGGGTTCGCATACCCCGAGATGGCATCAACCGAGAGCCCATGATGGGCACAGGCGCGTCCAAGGCGACGGGCCAGCGAGCGGTCACAACCTTCGGGGAAATGGGCGTGCAACGCACCAAAGCCCCTGGAGGCGATCATATCAGCCAGACGACTTAGATCGTCTCCAGGGTGAATCTCAAGCCTGATACCAAGCTGCATACGCGTATCTTACTGGTCTCACTATGAAAGACGTTTTACTTCCGCTTCGGCACGACGAACATCGCGGGCTGCATTGTCTAGGGCTGCTTCGGCGCGTCCCTGTCCGGGAACCCTGGGTGCAGCGGCACTTCCGGTGAGCATCATACTACCCACGCGGAAGGTGTCATCAACCCACTGGGCAACATCATCAGATGGATTCGTAAAACGTACTGGCCCGGCATGGCGTACGGCATTGATCAAGTTAAAGGGATAGCGCGAGAGCTGATCAACCCACAGCTTGAGCACATTGTCGACCAGGGGATTGAGCTGATCGGCCCATTGCTCATTGGCGGGGGGTTGTACCACATGCACCGCCTGGCGACGCAATTCTTCGGCCTTGCTTAGGATCTCTATGGGACCCTGGCCGCGGATTGAAGCTTGGCACGCCAGACGATGGCCTTCAGCGAGGCGTCGTTCGGGCATCCAGGCCAGTTCCACTGCGGTAGGCGGGTTCAACTGATCGGCCCCGGCAAGCACGCGACACTGGCAGGTCTGGCAAACGCCATTACCGCCACAGACAAACCCGATATGGGCGGCATTGCGTCGTGCGACACTCACCAGGCGTTCACCAGGTTTCGCTTCCATCTCCACATCATTGATAATCACTTTGGGCATAGGATCTACTCCCTTCGCAATCTGCTTCGCCTGGGTCTGATTATACCACGTTGCCCCTTAGGGACAATAGGCTGAGGGCTCGTGCCTTGGCAACACCACCTGGGTTGCGGCAGGAGGGTGCCCCTCCTGCCGCAACCCAGGCATCTTTACCGTCGTACGAGCGGTAACAAGACCCGGAAGACATCCCCTTGTGGTTCCAACGTCTGCTCGATTGGATCAACTGGGGTGCCGACCGTGACCGTAATGGGGTCAGTGACACTTGATCGCAAGCCGCTGCCAAGGGGTGGGACAAATTCCACACGATAGGTGCCACTGGTGAGGCCAGGCGAGGTAGTGAACTCGCCATTTGCATTCGTTGTGGCCCCTGCAACGGTGGCTCCTGATTCATTGAGGACATTGACCTGCACATTGGCTACGCCAACCTGGGCCAGGCTGGCCGGACTGGCCCGCAATGCACGACCAGTGAATTGCACGCCCCGCACAAGGGCGGCATTGATATTCTCGACCGGGCTCTGGGCAACCGTCACCACATCGGCACTGGCGAGGTCAGGCTTGTTATCGTAGTAGATCGGCAGGTAGGCGCTGGTGGCCCCCTGCGGTTCAAAGAAGACGCGGTAGTCGCCACTACTTAGTGCTGGCGTTGTATAGGTACCAGTGGCCGTGGTTGTGGTGCTGACGACTTCGGTGCCACTACTATCGAAGATACGTACGTTTACACCTGCTAGCCCTGCACCACCGCTGGCAGCCGTAACCCGCCCGGTGATTTGGCCGCCGCTTGCGAGGCTGGCGTTGATGTTGGGGGTAGTCTGGGAGGCGGTGACCGTGACGGGATCGGCGCTGGCGAGATCGGGTTTGTCGTTGTAGTACTCGGGGAAGTACCCGCTTGAGGCACCGGCAGGCTCAAAGAAGACACGGTACGTTCCTGGGCGCAAGCTTGTGATGGTATAGGTGCCAGTGGCATCAGTGGTTGCCGTTGCCCCAGCTTGGTTGCCGTCGGCATCGAAGGCCTGCACCTGGACATCCGGTAGCCCCGCGCCGCCGCTGGCGGCCGTGACGCGCCCGGTGATTTGGCCGCCGCTTGCGAGGCTGGCGTTGATGTTGGGGGTGGTTTGTGCGGCGGTGACCGTGACGGGATCGGCGCTCGCGAGGTCGGGTTTGTTATCGTAATACTCCGCAAAGTATTTGCTTGAAACACCGACGGGTTGGAAGAAGATGTAATACGTTCCAGTGGGGAGATCCGTCATCGTATAAACACCAGTGATATCGGTCATTGCCATTGAGCCTACCTGCTCGCCAGCGCTATTGAAGGCACGTACCTGAACACTTGGTAGGCCTGCGCCATTGCTTGCATCGGTCACCTGCCCAGCGATCTGCCCGGCCACCTCGAGGCTGGCGTCAATCCCGGTTGTTGTGTCTGGTGCCGTCACGCTGACGGGATCGGCACTGGCTTGATCCGGTTTACCATCGTAATACTCAGGCAGATACCCACTGGAACTACCAAAAGGTTCAAAGAAGACCTTATAGCTTCCTGTTGGCAAGCCAACGATGGTATAGTCGCCAGTTGCGTTGGTACGCGCCGTTGAGCCAACTGGATTGCCATTGCCATCCATCGCCGTCACCTGGACAGAGCTCAGGCCATCACCACTGATTGCATCGGTGACGCGCCCATTGATCTGCCCGCCCGTTTGCAGATCGGCATTGATGCCGCGTGTCGCAACCCCTGCGGTCGTCGCTACGGGATCGGCGGTCTCACGGGTCGTTTTGCCGTTATAGAACTCACCAATAAACGTATTCGCCGGGAAGTTGCTATTGGTAGTAGAAAACTCAACGTGATAGTTGCCAGCAGGTAAGGCAAAGCTTGCATAGTACCCCCTGGAACTGGTGGATGCAATGTCAACCAGTTTCGCCGACGTGTCGCTGAGCCGCGGGGCCGGGTCAGCAATGGTCCAGATGAGCACATCGACCCCGCCCAATGGGCAGCTATTGCCAAGCACCTGCCCACGAATGGTGCCACCAACCACCATCTGGGCATTGATCGCTGGCGTTACTGTGCCCAGGCTGACGGCAACAGGGTCGCCTTCCGCCAGATCGATACGATTATTGTAGACCTCACTAACATAGGTGCGGGTACCCGAGAAGCGGACCTTGTAGCTGCCAGCCGGTAGGCCTGGGGTCAGGTACGTTCCGTCATTTCCGGTGGAGCTCAAGGCTACGAAATTATCATCACTTGTCCAGACCTGTACACTGATGCCGTTCAGAGGCTGACTGTCTGGGCCAGTGACCGTACCAGCGATCTGTCCGCCGCGTGTCAGGTTGGCATTGATATTCTCGGTTGTTGCCTCAGGATTGACGCTAACCGGATCGGCGTCTGCCTGGTTCACTTTATCGTTGTACCATTCGGTCAGATATGCCTGGAGGTCTAGTGTGTCTGCGCTGAACCGTAGCTGATAGGCCCCGGGGGGCAAATTCGGCACGGTATAGTTGCCCTCGGCATCAGTCCGCACCTGGCGCAGGAAACTGCCGTCTATGCCGATATAGACCTGGACGGCAATATTCTCGAGTGCGGCTCCTCCTTCGCCTGTTACGATGCCACTGATCTGCCCATACGGAACGTATGTGAGCTCAGCATTGATGTTTTCGCTTGTTGCTCCATTGGTGACCGCAACCGGATCGGCTGCCTGTTCAGTGGCTTGATTGTTATACCATTCGGACACGTATTCGCTGATAAAGGTGTTGGGTGTGAAGTAAACCTTATATGTGCCGGTAGGTAAGCCGATGGTCGTGTATGTCCCATCAACAGCAGTGAAGGTCTGGGTGAGATATGTTCCGTCTTCACTGTTGTAAATACGAACATTTATGCTTCCAAGTGGCATGCCAGCTTCGCCGGTGACGGTACCACTGATCTGTCCGCCCCGCGTCAACTGGGCATTGATGCCAGGTGTGACCGTATTCGCAGTGACATTGACCGGATCGGCGGTCTCCTGGGTTGCTTTGTTATTGTACCAAGTGCCGAGATGGGCTCGGGTGGTCGCATTGTTGGAACTGCTGGGGAAGAACCGGACACCATAGCTCCCTGCTGCCAGCCCACTACTCGTATAGGTGCCATCCTCGTTGGTCTGGGTTCCACTGATAAAGTTACCACTCTCGTCATAGAAAGAGACATTAACCAGATTGAGTGGCACCCCGCCTGATCCAGTGACGGTGCCACTGATCTGCCCACCTTGGGTCAACTGGGCATTGCGATTGGCACTGACACCACCAGCGGCGACTGGGATAGGATCAGCGGTCTCTAACGATGCTTTATCGTTGTAATACTCGGGTAGATACTCGCGTGTACGTCTGTTTACCGTAGTGGTTGGATTGAAGTAGGTACGGTAGCTGCCTGCTGGTAGCACAGGGGTCAAATAATCCCCATTGTTGTTGGTCGTCGTTGACGCTACAAAAGCATTGCAGTCATCGTAGATGTTAACGCTAACGCCAATCAGGCCGACGCCATCATTGCCGGTCACGCGCCCAGTGATGCGACCGCCCTGTTGCAGGGCAGCATTGATATTGCTGGTGAGCGCAGGTGCTGTGACTGAGACGAGATCGGCGATCTCACGGTCGGGTTGATCGTTATACCATTCACCAAGGTAGGTGCCGGTTGAGCCAAATTGGATCAGATATGCTCCGGTTGCCAACCCGGTGAGCGTATAGGTTCCGGTTGCATCGGTGCGGGCTGAAGCCACTGATGAGAAGGAGTCCAGGCCTGGATAGGCCGCGACCAGCACATTCTCGAGGTCGGCACCCTGAGCCAGGCTCGGGCTGGCTTCACCGGCTGTGACCTGACCAGTAATCTGCGCTCCCCGTGCGAGGGCGGCATTGATTGGGGTGATCCCAGGTGCCGTCAACGTGATCACCGTGGCATTGAACAGGCTTGTCTGATTAGCGTGGAACTCGCCGAGATAGCTGCGGGTGGTCGCATTGTTGGCAAATTGGGTCTGGAATTCGACCCGATAGGCACCACTCGCAAGTGCGGTTGTGGTGTAATTGCCACTGCTATTGGTTGTGGTATCGGCAATGATGGTGCTGGTAGGATCGTAGACCAAGACGCGAACGCCGGTAAGTGGATCACTGGTGTCCTCAGCGGTAACCTGCCCCGTCAGTTGTGCTCCACGCTCCAGTTCGGCGTTGATGGTTGTGTCGTCTTGTGCATTGAGCGTGATCGGGGTTGCCGTCTCTGCGCTGTTCTGGTTGTTGTAGAACTCGCCCAGATAGGCGCGGGTGGTTGCGTTATTCGAGGTACGGGTTCTGAACTCAAGTTGATAGGTGCCAGTCACCAGCGTGGTAAAGGTATAGTACCCGCTGGGTGTCGTCTCAACAGATCTGCTGAAGGCACTATTGGTATCGTAGAGGCGCACCAATACGCTGGGCAAGCCTTCGCCCGTATCAGCAGCCGTGACGCGGCCACTCAGTTGCGCACCACGTACCAGAGCCGCATTGACGGTTGTTGTGGTTGGCGCGGTAACGCTAATCCCGGTGGCTTCCGCCAGCGTTGCCTTGTTGTCATAGAATTGCCGCAGATAGCTGCGTACCGTATCGTCGAAGCCATCCTGAGGTCGTAGCTCAAGGCGATAGGTTCCGGTAAAGAGCCCGGTAAAGGTATAGTAGCCGCTATTGGTCGTCCTGATATAGTCAATGCTATTGCCATTCGCATTGTAGAGCTGAACGCCTACGTTGGCCAGACCGTTGCCCGTATCGGCCCCGGTGATGCGCCCACTTAGTTGAGCACCACGTGCCAGGACTGCGTTGACAGTTGTTGTGGTTGGCGCGGTCACACTAATGGCGGTGGCTTCCTCGAGCGTGGCCTTGTTGTCATAGAACGCACGCGCATAGAGTCGGGTGGTTGCTTGCCCAAACCACTGGGTGTCGAACTCGAGGCGATAGGTGCCTGTCACCAACCCGGTGAAGGTATAATAGCCTGTCGCCGTTGAGGTAAATGTATTGATCTCACTGCCGCCGGTGTTGTAGAGGCGTACGCGTACGCTGCGTAACCCGTTCCCGGTATCGGCTGCGGTTATGCGTCCGCTCAGTTCACCCCCAAGGGTGAGGGCTGCGTTGATCGTGGTTGTGGCAGGTGCCGTAAGTGTAACTGGCGTTGCCTCCTCGAGCGTCAATTTGTTTGCATGGAATTCACCCGCATAGAGCTGGGTTGTCACGCTAAACGACTGGCTTGGATCAAAGCCGATCCGGTAGGTGCCACTGATCAAGCCAGTGATGGTGTAGTTTCCGGTAGCAGTTGTCACACCAGAATCGGCCATTGCTCCGGTCTCATCATAGACAAAGACCGTGACATCCTCTAAGCCAGTGCCGTTATCTGCTGCGGTTACGCGCCCCGTAAGTTGCGCCCCACGTTCGAGCGAGGCATTGATGCTCGTCGTATCAGGCGCAACCACACTGACCCCGGTGGCTGCTACCAGGTTGGTTTGCTTATTGTGGAACTCTGGCACATACAACTGGGCTGTCTGGTCAGCCGAGCCGCGTGGATCAAACTCGACCCAGTAGGCATTATCACTCAAGCCGGGCACGGTATATTGACCAGTCGCATCTGTCTCAACTGTTGCGACGACGTTGTCGGTCGCATTATAGACACGTACCGCCACTTCGGCCAATCCAGCACCACTATCAGTCGCAGTGACGCGCCCACTGATCTGCCCGCCACGTTCGAGCGGTATATTTACAGTCGTGAATTCGCCGACCGTCAGATTGATTCCCGTTGCAAGCTCGAGAAAGCGCTGGTTGTTATAGAACTGACCAAGATAGGCGCGCGTGGTTGCATTGGCTGCATTGCGGGTGATCAATTCCACCCGATAGACACCCGTCGTCAGCGTAGTGAAGGTGTAGTTGCCAGTTGCATTGGTACCGACAGTGGCAATCGTGTTGCCATTGGCATTGACAAGCCTGACGGTGACATCTTGCAGAGCATCGCCAGTATCAGCGCCAGTCACCCGGCCACGTAGTTCGGCCCCCCGTTGCAGCACCGCATCAATCGTTGTTAGGTCAGGTGCGGTAAGACTGATTCCGGTTGCTGTATCCAGGCTTGTTCGGTCGTTATAGAACTCGCCGAGATAGAGTTGGGTTGTGGCATTGTTGGCAGACTGCGTCCTGAATTCAAGCCGATACACTCCGGTTGCCAAGGTCGTGATCGTATACTGTCCTGTCGCATCGGTTGCGGTTGTTGCTACCGGATTGCCGCTGGCATTGGAGAGGCGCACGGCGACACCGGCGAGGCCGTCACCGGTATCCGAGGCGGTGACGCGCCCGCTGATCTGCCCCCCGAGTTGCAGCACCGCATTCGCGGTGACGCTGGCGGGTGGCTCGACTGGGATGGGCGTGGCGGCGCTGAGACTCGCCTGGTCATCGTAGAATTCCCCGAGATAGAGCGAGTTGAAAGGCGGGCTGAAGCGCAGGTAATACGTTTCGCTGACGAGTCTGGTGAACGTATAGGAGCCAGTAGCATTCGTATTCTGGCTGGTAACAAATTGCCCGCTCCTATTGTAGAGTTGTACGCTGACATTCGACAAACCGTCACCAGTATCCGAGGCGGTCACGCGCCCAGTGATCTGCCCACCACGTTGGAGCACGGCATTGGCGGTGACGACGGCGGGTGGGGCGAGTGGAATCGGTGTGGCGGTACTCAAACTCGCGACATCATCGTAGTATTCCCCGAGATAGAGCGAGTTGAAGGGCGGGATGAATTGCAGGCGATAGGTGTCTGAGACCAGGGTGGTGAAGGTGTAGTAGCCGGTACTGCCAGTGGTTCTGCTGGTACTCTGCCCGTTGGCATTGGAGAGGCGCACGGTGATCCCGGCGAGGCCGTCACCGGTATCCGAGGCGGTCACGCGCCCAGTGATCTGCCCACCACGTTGGAGCACGGCATTGGCGGTGACGACGGCGGGTGGGGCGAGTGGAATCGGTGTGGCGGTACTCAAACTCGCGACATCATCGTAGTATTCCCCGAGATAGAGCGAGTTGAAGGGCGGGCTGAATTCCAACCGATAGGTGTCTGAGAATAACGCGGTAAAGGTGTAGTAGCCGGTGCTGCCCGTGGTTCGGCTGGTAATCTGCCCGTTGGCATTGGAGAGGCGCACGGTGACGCCAGCGAGACCGTCACCGGTATCTGAGGCGGTCACGCGCCCGCTGATCTGCCCCCCGAGTTGCAGCACCGCATTGGTGGTGACGACGGCGGGTGGCTCGACCGGGATCGGTGTGGCGCTACTCAAAGTCGCCGCATCATCGTAGAATGCTCCAAGATAGAGCGAATTGGTGGGCGGGCTGAAGCGCAGACGATAGGTGTCTGAGACGAGCTTTGTGAAGGTGTAGTAGCCGGTGCTGCCCGTAAATGCAGTATCAATAGACTGCTCGCTGCTGGCATTGTAGAGCTGAACCCTTACATTCGCGAGGCCGTCACCGGTATCTGAGGCGGTGACCCGCCCGCTGATCTGCCCCCCGAGTTGCAGCACGGCATTGGCGGTGACGACGGCGGGTGGCTCAACCGGGATCGGTGTGGCGCTACTCAAACTCGCCGCATCATCGTAGTATTCCCCGACATAGAGCGAGTTGAAGGGTGGGCTGAATTGCAGGCGATAGGTGTCTGAGACGAGGGTGGTAAAGGTGTAGTAGCCGGTGCTGCCAGTGGTTCGGCTGATAATAAACTGCCCGTTGGCATTGTAGAGCCGCACGGTGATGCCAGCGAGGCCGTCACCGGTATCTGAGGCGGTGACGCGCCCGCTGATCTGCCCACCGACTTGCAGCACGGCATTGGCGGTGACGATGGCAGGTGGCTCAACCGGGATGGGCGTGGCGCTACTGAGACTCGTCTGGTCATCATAGAATTCCCCGATATAGGGCGAGCTGAAGAGCAGGATGAATTGCAGGCGATAGGTGTCTGAGACGAGGGCGGTAAAGGTGTAGTAGCCGGTGCTGCCAGTGGTTCGGCTGGTAATATTTTGCCCGTTGGCATTGTAGATGAGCACGGTGACCCCGGCGAGGGCTTGACCAGTATCGGCAGCGGTGACTCGCCCGTTAATCTGCCCCCCGAGTTGCAGCACCGCATTGGCGGTGACGACGGCGGGTGGCTCAACCGGGATCGGTGTGGCGCTACTCAAACTCGCCGCATCATCGTAGTATTCCCCGACATAGAGCGAGTTGAAGGGTGGGCTGAATTGCAGGCGATAGGTGTCTGAGACGAGGGTGGTAAAGGTGTAGTAGCCGGTGCTGCCAGTGGTTCGGCTGATAATAAACTGCCCGTTGGCATTGTAGAGCCGCACGGTGATGCCAGCGAGGCCGTCACCGGTATCTGAGGCGGTCACGCGCCCGCTGATCTGCCCACCACGCACCAACGCGGCGTTGATCGTTGTGGTAAGTGAGTCGGTGAGGGTAATCGGATCGGCCGTGGCGAACGTGGACTTCTTAGCATAGTATTCGACGAGATAGAGGCGTGTGATCGGATCAGTGCTAAATTCTGGAAAGAAACCGACACGATATGTGCCTGCTGCTACATTGGTGATGGTGTAGTACCCAGTCAAACCGGTCGAGCCACCGTCCACAAAAATCCCATTTGCAGTGTAGATGCCGATGAAGGCATTGTTCAGACCATCACCGCTATCCTCTGCTGTGACGCGCCCAACAAGGCTCGCTGTCTGCTGGGGGTTGATTGGTGCCTGTTCAATTGCCGAAGCATCTGGTGGGGGTGGCGTTTGTGGAGGTATGGTGGTTGCTGGGGGCGCCTGGGGGGCAGGTTCGTCGCCAACTGGGGGTGGCTGGGGAGCAGGTTCGTCGCTGATGGGGGGTGGCTGGGGGGCAGGTTCGTCGCTAGCTGGGGGAGCCTGGGGGGCAGGTTCGTCGCTAGCTGGGGGGGGTGGTGGATCTGATGCTTGCTCATCGGGTGGAGGCAGGGGACGTGCAGCCGTCAGTTGCACTGGGGTCACATCGCCTGTTTTGACATGCAGCACGGGCGTTGAAAGCAGCTCAACCGGCTGTTCACCCGCAAAGAGCTGCAGATCATACAGGCCAGTTGCGAGCCCTGTGAGGCTGAACTGGCCTAGATCCCCGGTTTGTGCTGTGGCGACAAGTTCACCTTCGCGCCATACTTGTAAGGTCAACCCTTCGCCAAAACCGCCTTCAGCGTAGAGTACCTGACCACGTACGTACTCAAGGAGAGGCTCGGTTCCCGGTTCTTCTGAGCTTTGCCTGGGCGGGGCCGCAGGCTGAGCCGCAACAGGCTGGCTTGGGACTGAGAGAGAGGAGAGGAGGAGGCTGACGAGGAGAAACCCGACGAGGAGCTTGAAGAACGCACGCACAGAAACCGTTGACATAACACCATTCCCCTTGCCTTGGGTGCAGGGCTGGCATGGAACATCACCCGATCACAAGCATTATCAGATGACAGGCATGCATCCTTGCACTGTATGGCTGACGTTGAGCTGCACTCTATAGATATAGTGAAGTGGGAAGTAGGCTGCTACTTCATATTATACATAAGCTTTCTTTAATGTAAAGTAGATAAACAAGTTAAATCTTAGTTAAAAGATAATGTGTTCTTTACATCACAAGAAACTTAGGTTGTGTCACCCTGCGCAGAGCGCAGGGTGACACAACCTAAGGAAACTTACAAATTAGTTGCGTTTGACGAGTTGAGTGATGACTTCGCGGGCGATGCGCTTGATCTCGCTGATGTCGTTAGCGGCGGGGTTGCGCTGGACATAGGCTTCGAGATCGGTGATCGCGGCGTGCAACTGACCGGTGCGGAGGCGCAGCAACCCGCGATCGCGGAGTTCGCCGGGGTCACTTGCATCGAGCAGCAAGAGGCGTTCAACGGCGGTCAGGGCACGCCGACTATCGCCGCGTGCGAGATGGGTCTGCTTGAGATTGCGCAGAATGCGGGCGAGGATCGCCCCGCGCCCGGGTGGGGCCATAATAATCGACGACAGTTCGTCACCGACGGCACCGTAAAAAGTTGCAATTTGGCGCTCGCAATCGGCCATACTCCAGCTCGAACCACCACTGAACGGGTCAACAAAGTGATCGCCGGCAGGATCACGAAAGCGTACCATAAAATGGCCTGGCAACGCCAGACCATGCACTGGGAGGCCGAGTCGCCAGCCTGTTTCAAGGTAAATCAGGGCCAGCATGATCGGCAGACCAGTTCGCCGCTCAATGACCTGATCGAGGTAACTATGGGCCGGATCAGGATGCCGATAACACGAGGGATCACCATAGAAGCCGATGGTGTCAAAGAGATACGTGTTGAGCGCGGCAATCTGTTCGGTCGCGTTACTGGTTGCGTTGACCATAGGCGCAACGTTTGTGGCAAAGGTATCGAAGTGGGCGAGCCATGGTTCACGGTCAACCCCGCCCTGATCTTCCCAGGCCAATGCCAGCGCCGCTGCTGCGAGGGGCACCTCGGGGTCGGCGTGCTTAATGCAATTGAGAAAGCGCTGTCGCGCCGGGGCTAGGTGATCCATGGCGAGGATTGTACCATATGCGTTGCCTGATCAGTCCATCAAGGCATACGCCGCTGCGCCATAGAGGGCTGTTTTGGAGTTGAGGATGACATGCACCGGGATGCGTTCCATCAGTTTACGGAAGCGGCCTTTGTTACGCATCGCATTGAGGAAACGTTCGCCGCGTAACTGCGGCAACAGACGTGGTGGGATGCCGCCGCCAAGATAGATGCCACCTGTTGCGAGGACTTTTAGTGCCAGGTTGCCGGCCTCACTGCCCAGAATACCAAGAAAACAATCGAGGGTTGCCGCACAAACTGGGCAAGGACCGGTAGGATTCAGTGCGCCACTCACAATGACCGGGGTTGGATCATCGGCGGTTGCCAGTTGCTTCGCGACACTCGGCGTCTCCTGGCGAAAGACACGGTCACGGAAATAGGCATAAATATTGGGAATACCCATCCCCGAACAGACCCGTTCGTAGCTCACGTGGCGATGCTCCTCGAGCAGATACTTGAGCAGATCGGCTTCGGTTGGTGTCGTAGGGGCAAAGGAAGAATGTCCACCCTCTGACGGATGGGCTCGGTAGCGCCCATTATCCCAGGTTAAAAACGCCTCACCGAGCCCGGTGCCTGGGGCAATCACCCCAATGGCCCCTTGGCCTACGCATTCACCAGGATTGAGGGTAGCGACATCGCCTGGTTCCAGATAAGGAACCGCCTGCGCAATTGCCTTCAAGTCGTTGATCAGCGTCACCGGGATCTGCCCAAGTTCTTCTTGGAGTCGTTCTTCTTCCACGACCCACGAGAGATTCGTCATCGTGGCACGCCCATCAACAACGGGGCCGGCGACGCCAAAGCAGGCTGATTGAATAGTGCCTGGATGATCAGCCAGGAAGGCCCGCACAATTGCTTCAAGGCTTGCATAACGCCCGCTGGGAAAGGTGACTTCCACGAGCGGGGCATGAGGGCCTTCTTCTATCGAAAAGAGCGCACAAATTGTCTTTGTTCCACCAATATCACCGGCAAGGATCATAAGGTGACTCCTGGGGCTTGTGGCCTATACGGATTAATGTAAGCCTCGGTTGAAGGGGTTTTGGGGGCCACAGGCCCTCAAGAATCTTGCATGTACTGGCGAAAACAACCAGCAAAGCTGGTTGTTTTCGCCAGTACATGCATGAGTTTTTAAGGTCAGAGGTTACCCTGAATTCAGTGCTGTGCGCAACGTTGCAAGGGCTTCGGTGACCGTCTGGCTCGGCTGATAGAAGGCTGATCCAACGACGGCAAGGTCAGCCCCGGCACGCTGGACGTCAGCAATGGTCTGAGCATTGACCCCTCCATCCACCTGAATCAAGAGGTCTGAGCGGGACTGTTGGGTTCTCCAGGCATCGAGTTGGACAACCTTGGTGAGGCAGCTAGGAATGAGACGTTGACCACCGAAACCCGGATTGACCGTCATTATCAGGGCAAGGTCGAGATCTGGCAACAAGGCTTCGAGTGTGCCGAGGGGTGTGCCTGGATTGAGGGCAACCCCGGCCTTCGCCCCCAATTCATGGATGGTCTGCACGGCTCGATGGGTATGGGGGGTAGCCTCGGCGTGGATGGTAATATAGTCACAGCCTGCCGCAGCAAAATCAGCCAGATAACGTTCTGGCTCGACGATCATCAAGTGGGCATCAAGGATGGCCCCATAGCGTCGGGCAATGGGCTGGAGGGCATGGATCACGAGCGGCCCAAAACTGAGATTAGGCACAAAGCGCCCATCCATGACATCAAGATGCAGCCAGCGGATGCCAGCCTCGAACGCTGCTTCAACCTCGGCGCCCAGACGGGCAAAATTAGCTGTCAGAAGTGACGGTGCCAGTTGCATTTAGCGTGCAACACTCATCTGCCGAACCCCCGATGTTCCGGCGATAATTAGATCGGTGGCAAGGCCGAGAAACAGCCCGTGCTCAACAATACCTGCCCGTTGCTCAAGGCGACGTGCGAGCGCTTCAGGGTCATTGATACTTCCAAACGTGCAGTCAAGAATGTAATTGTTTTGATCGGTTAGATACGGCCCACCATCGAAACGTCGTCGCAGGCATACGGTTGCCCCCAGTTGTTCGAGAAAGCGGGCCTGACTCTTCCATCCAAAGGTAATGACTTCAACTGGCAGGGCAAAGAGCATTCCAAGTTGTGGCGAGAGTTTGCCCTCGTCCACAACAATCACTTCGCGCAGGCTTGCCTGCGCAACCATTTTCTCCCGCAGCAACGCACCACCCCCACCCTTGATTAAGTTGAGTTGCGGATCAACTTCATCAGCCCCGTCAATCGTGAGATCGACCACAGGCTGCTCGTCAAGATCGCTCAGGGAAATGCCGAGGCGACTGGCTTCGGCGGCTACGGCATGGGAACATGGGATCCCAATGATATTGTGTAGTTCACCATCCGCAAGTAACGCGCCGATCTTGCGGATTGCATGGATTGCGGTTGAGCCAACGCCGAGCCCAACTACCATCCCTGGGGAGATCAGCTCGACGGCCCTCTCAGCTGCCAGACGCTTGAGTTGATCGCGCGAGTGAGCTTGCGTGTTTGCTCTTGCCACCGCTTCATCTACCAACGGGTCGTGTACTGCCGTTGCCATGACCTTGCCTTTGTCGTTGTTTGAGGCATCGAGTGTTTGCGTGTGCAACCTCAGTTGAGCATTATAGCAGATCTATGCTTTTTCGCCGTTTCGCTCTTTAGCGAAGGTTTCAGGCTCCTGTACAGTTTGCACTCATCGTAGTGCCGACTTCAGTCGGCTCAACCGGAAGCCGATTAATGGTTTTAAGAATTAAAATCGTAGTGCCGACTTCAGTCGGCTTCTTGCTCAGCCGACTGAAACGCTTGGTGTGAGATCGTTTTTGCCCCACTGGGACGCCGCCGAAAAATGCATATTTCGCCCGATTGCGATGCGGAGGCTACGCGTGTACCGCATCCTGATGCAAAACCGTGTACGAGAACTCACACCAAGCGTTGAAGTCGTCACTACCAGACTGGACGATGGCATCTTTCGTTGGGGTGTGCGACCAGGCCTACGGATGGTGTGCTTTTGCCGGCGCGGGGCACGGCGGGGGCGGCAGGGCAGGGCACGGCGGCGGTGCCGTGCCCGTACAGGCGGGGTGGGGGCACGGCGGGGTGGGGTCACGGCGGTGGGGGCACGGCGCCGCCGTGCCCCTACTACTATGGCTCTGCTGGGGGCGGGGGTGGCTCTGCTGGGGGCGGGGGCTCCGCTGGGGGCGGGGGGGGCTCCGCTGGGGGCGGGGGTGGCTCCGCTGGGGGCGGGGATGGTTCCGCTGGGGGCGGGGGTGGTTCCGCTGGGGGCGGGGATGGTTCCGCTGGGGGTGGGGATGGTTCCGCTGGGGGTGGGGATGGTTCTGGCTGTGGCTCAGGATCTGGTGCGCGGATGCCCAGGATAATGGCTGTGCCGGGCACGATCCAATCACCGGGGGCGGGGATCGTGCTGACGACTGCATAGGGCACGAACTGGTCATAGAGATCGCCAATATAGGTGCGATCCTGATAGTCAACAAAGATGACACTTGCTGGAATGCCCAGGCTTGCCAGAACGCTCTTGGCCTGATTTTCGCCCAGACGGAGCAGATCGGGCATCAAGACTGCGCCCTCGACGGGGGGTTGCGGGACAGGTGCCTCGAACATCTCGGCACTGCAAGCGGGCAACGCCTCGACGGCCTGTTTGGTTATGCCTGTGCTCCCACCTTCCCACTCATACCGAACGCGCATACTTGGGTCGGGCGGAGGGGTATTCCAAATGATGATCTCGCGCTGCAACACGGCAGGATAGGTCAGTTCATCAGAGGGGCGACAGAAGGCTCTTGCGTCGAGCGAGGGTGTGGCCTCTGGATTCGCCGTGTCCAGTTCCGCTGGTGCCGTGATCAGCAATTGACCATCACTTGACCAGTCTTGTTCCATGGGAACTTGTACCAGCGTGATTCGTTCGAAGGCATCACACGGAATTGACAAGGTTTCCAGGCTTTGATTGGCAGGCAGTGGTTGACTTGAATCACTCCCCGTTGATGCATTGCGCCGTGCTTCCAGGATGTCAGTCAGCATTTGCCGCGTGAAGAGTTCTTCGCGGTAGCCACCATACGGGCCCGGAAGTTCACAAATGGGGCGCGACAGGACACCATTGGCGGGCAAGGTAAAGCTTGTCGGGATGACGCCATTCGGATAGGGGGCGGCAAAGAGTGCCCGATAACGGGGTTGTTCTTCGATCCAGTCGAACAATTCCTCCATCACATTGCGCCAGATGATGCCACCGCCGGTGAGGCTTTCTACCCGTTCGGTCGTCTCATTATTATTGTTGCCTGTCCAGACTCCGACCGTGACAAAGGGCGTATAGCCTGCCGCCCATGCATCGCGCCAGTCGTTAGTTGTTCCGGTCTTGACCGCAGCGGGGAGCGAAAGCTTGAGCGGACTATTGAGCCCCCAGACCGCCTGGCGTGCCCGGTCATCACTCATCATATCCGAGATGATCGCCACCAGATTGGGATCAATGACCTCGGTTCCACGATTAGGCAAGAACTCTTCGAGCACATTGCCTGCACTATCGGTAATGCGCAAGACTGAGACTGGTTCGTAGTAGCGACCACCGCTTGCGAGGGTATTGTAGGCGGTCGTCAGTTCAAGTGGCGTCACCTCGCCGCCACCCAGGGTCAGCGAGAGGCCATAGAAATCCTCGCCGCGTTTGAGGCCCTGCTTGATCCCCACGCGATCGAGCAGATCGAGGGTCGCTTGAATACCTGCAAAGCGGAGGGCTTTGACAGCGGGAATATTGAGTGAATTCGCGAGTGCCGTGCGGATCCGCACCGGGCCATTAAAGCGCCCGTTATAATTCAATGGCGTATACCATGCTCCCGCCCCGCTCGACGAAGTTGGAAAATCAGTTGGCACATCCCAGATCACCGTCTCGGGATGCATACCCTGTTCCATCGCGGCCAGATAGGTAAAGGGTTTGAGGGCCGATCCTGGTTGGCGCTCACGCGTCGCCACATTGACTTGTCCATCGATCACATTGCCCGTTTCACCGACGGTTGTTGTTGCGATAACCGCATCATAGTCAATACTCCCGACCATTGCCAGCACCTGGCCGGTGTTGGGTTGCATCACGACCACCGACGCATTGTGAATATTGCGTTCACGCAGATCGGTGATGCGTTCAAACGCCTTTTGCTGGGCCATGCGCTGCAGATCGAGGTCAAGGGTTGTCGTAATGCGCAACCCACCATTGAAGAGGGCCTGTTGTCCATAGCGCTCTTGCACAAGATCGCGCACATAGAAGACAAAATGGGGTGCATTGAGGGGCACTTCCTGGGGGGCAAAGCGCAAGGGTTCGGCGATAGCGGCACGCGCTTCTGCTTCAGTGACATATTCGTCCTCGACCATCCGGCGAAGCACAGCCACCTGACGCCAGCGTGGCGGACTAAGGCTTTCGGGCAACTGATAGTCAGCACTGAGCCAGTTTTCACCGAGGATAACCCCAGGCAGATACCCACCTTCGCCATCACGGTCGAGGTGATTGATGGGGTTATAGACGGTGGGTAACTGGGGCAATCCGGCGAGCAACGAGGCTTGATTGAGGTTGAGATCGCCTGCTCGTATGCCAAAAAAACTTTCGCTAGCAGCCTCAATGCCATAGGCGAGGTTGCCATAGAAGTTCTCGTTCAGATAGAGCTCAAGCACTTCTTCTTTGGTGAAGAGCTGATCAAGCTCCTGAGCAAGAATGATCTCTTTCATTTTGCGCTCATACCGCCGTTCAGGGGCGCGCTCTTCGGCGGTCAACACACTATTTTTGATCACCTGCTGACTGATCGTCGAGGCCCCACCGGTCTCTTCACCTGCTTGCAGGCTAGAAATGAGGGTGCGAATAATACCACCCAGGTCAACCCCGGGATTGGTAAAGAAGGTCTTGTCTTCAATCGCGACGGTTGCACTGATGAGCAGCGGTGAAACCTCGTCAATCGCGACGTTGGTGCGGCGTCCGGCATCAAAAAACTCATAGAGCACTTCGCCATTGCGATCGAAGATCCGTGACGTTTGAAAGAGTTCGCGTTCGGCGAGGGCATCAAGGCGAGGCATGAGCGTCGCCGCCGTGCTCGCATAGGCACTATAGGCTAATGAGCCAACGAGCAGGGATACGCCAATGATGCTCAGGAAGATGAACGCGATCAGGTTGCCTGCAATATGGGGAAGATACGATGGCTGTTTGGGGGAACGTCGCCCTCGCATCAACCCCGGATAAGCCGGGCGACGAGGGACAGTTCGTCCACTATAGGTTCGTCGAAAGGAACGATCTCGCTGCATATGTTGTTATACTCAACAGACCACCTGGATCGGCGCACGAAAAACGGCGCTTGACTCTCACCAGGCGCTCCGTCACGCTATCAGGCGATTTCCATCAGTCTAGTATAACACTTGCGACGTGAGGGCGATCTTATGGCTAGCTGATAGTCGTGTCACGCATTCAGACCAGACGGTGCAAGCTGCTTCGGATGCCGAGCCAGACACCAGCAAGCATTGTGAGGCCAAAGAGCCATCCCGAGACGGCAAACGCCGAGATGCCCGAAAGCAGGGTGCCGACGGTGCAACCGAGCGCGACCATGGCCCCCCATCCCTGCAAAATGCCACCAACCAGGGCGCTGCCGGCCCCGCGCATGGTAAGCCGGTCGGGTTGAAAGCGGTTGGCGAGCAAGGCGGCGGTGAGTGACCCGAGCACCAAGCCGGAGATGAGCAGGCCATTGGCGGTAATGGTCTGCACCACCTGGGTGGCACAGCCCGCCAGCCGATCTAGCCCAAAGAGCGTTGTTGGGAGCAGCCCGACCTGATCCATGCCTGTTCGCGCAAGGCTGCCGAGTTGCGATGTTACCCCAAGTGGTTCAATGCGCATGTAGGCGACGGTGCCCAGCAACCCCACTAGGGCACCTGTGACGAGGGCAGGCCAGCGCTGGTGGAAGAGAACCGCCCACACACCCGCCAGATCAAAACGTTGCGCCGGGCGGGGTGGCAACTCGGGCACGTTGCGGAGCAACAAGAAGGCGATGCCTCCCAAAAGAACGAGTTGGAGGAAGAGCGCACCTCCATACCCAAGACGTGCGGGCAACCAGATCACTGGCGCATCAGCAATCGTTGCGAGATAGAGCTGATTCCAGCTCAGGAAGCCTAGCCCAAAGCCGGCAAGCACACCAAGCAATGCCACAGGTGCCCGCGTTGAACCCTCACCAAGCCGATAGAGATGCCCGCTGACACACGCCCCCGACAGGGCCATGCCAAGCCCAAAGGCCAGGCCACCCGCCGCGAGAACCCAGCTAACTGGGCCAATATGGGCCTCGGGAGGTAGGCGTCCACTGAAGGGGTTCGGCAAAAAGATCCCGAAGACCAGCGTATAACCGATTGAACCGGCGGCCAGGGCGGCAAGGATGGCATACACCGGACCAGTGTTGCGAAACTCGATCCAGTCCCGCAAGATGCAAAAATAGCAAAAACGGCCCCGCTGAAAGACAAAGCCGAGACTCGCACCGAGCAGCAACGAAAGCGCTGCCGTTGCGCCGCGTCCAGGGGTAGCGTGGAGCCAGTAGGCTGTGCTCGTCAACCCGATGAGCAGTGCAACGGCGAGACCGAGGCGTACGCCAGTGGTGCGTGCGAGCCTCTGGAATGGTTGCCGATCAGCCCGTGTTGAAGGAAGCTCAGTCATAGATCGTGTTCACCTGGGTAGAGCACCAGGGCCAGCCATGCTGACCCTGGTTGCCCGGCGATTATTGGGCGCCCCACACGGTGCCACTCGGATTGGCAATCGGAACCCCAATCGTATTGCCCCACTCGGTCCACGAGCCATCATAGACGGCAACCTCGTAGCCGAGGATCTGGCTCAAGACGAACCAGGTGTGGCTGGCGCGCTCGCCAATTCGGCAATAGGTGATAATTGGCTGGCTGCCATCGATGCCCAGACCAGCATAGAGGCTCTGCAACTCATCAACCGACTTGAAGGTACCATCTTCATTGAGGGCTTGCTTCCAGGGGATATTGATCGCACCTGGAATATGGCCTGCCCGGATTGCCAACTCTTGAAAGCCCTCGGGGGCAAAGATCTTGCCTGAGAACTCATCAGCCGATCGGATGTCGATCAGTGAGGCGGTTGTTGTGCCCTCAACAACTGCTAAGACATCAGGCAATCTGGCACGCAGACTCTCGCGGTGCGCAACGGTGAAATCGCCAGCCGCGACGCTCGGCACGGTTACCGACAACTCGCGTCCCTCGGCCTCCCACTTGGCGCGGCTACCATCGAGCAGGCGCACATCATTGGCCCCGTACTGCAGAAAGATCCAAGCCCCCCAGGCGGCAAACCAGTTGCTATTATCGCCATAGAGGACAACCGTCGTATCCTGGTTAATGCCGGCTGTGCGGGCGAGTTGCTCGAAGCGGTCAGGCGCAACAATATCCCGATTAACCGTATCGACAAAATCGGTGTGCCAGACAAAGTTCACTGCCCCCGGAATGTGGCCCCGCTCGTAGAGTCCTGGAACAACACTGACCTCAATCACCCGCACCTGCGGATTATCCAGGTTTGCGGCCAGCCACTCGGTGCTCACCAGAGCCTGCTCGGGTCCGCGTGCGCCCAGTTCGGTGCCTTGCGCAGGGACAGGCACCGCAGCAACAGGCGCTGCCGCAGGTGTTTGGGCAGTCGAGCATCCCGCCAGCACGATCACCAGGGCCACCAGAACAACCAGCATCAGACCATTGCCACGTGAAACGACAGGCGTATGCATCACAGATCACTCCTTGAAGGTAGCGCTACGTCCGAGCGACGCATCATGCGTCGCTTTCAAAGTAAAAGTATAGTAATACGATCAACTTAATTAACAAAAGGGTAATGTATCACTATTGCAAATGGGTAAAATTACCCTAGTCGACTGACTAGTCTTGCTCCCCGCCTTTGGTCTAACGCACACGCCCTGCATCTGCCTGATGCGCACGATGAGCGTTAGGCGTATGCTACAGGCATGAGGTGGAGCCTATGAATGCCCTCCCAATGCGCCAGATTCTCCTCGCCGACGACCAGGCCAGTGTCCGTGATGCGTTGCGGCTACGTCTTGAGCAAGAACCCAACTTTGCGATTGTGGGCGAAGCAGTCGATGCCACTGGTTTGCTGCTGCTGGTTGCCGAGTGCGCTGCCGAGCTTGTGCTGCTCGATTGGGAACTGCCCGGTCTTCCCCCGAACCATCTTGTGCGGCTGCTATACGCCGAGCAACCGGGTCTCAAAATCGTTGCGATGAGCAGTCGCCCCGAGGCCCATCAGCCAGCTTTGCAGGCCGGAGCTACGGCCTTTCTCAGCAAAGGTGCCCCCCCAGAAGATCTGCTCAAGACTTTGGTCTCACTGAGAGGATGAATCCCCATTGATCTTCTGCCTCAGGACATGTACCATAGGGGCATGAGTGAGCAGCAGCATATGCTTGAAATCTTCTTTGATCAGATGCCAATGGGCATTGCGCTTCTCGATTGCGACCTGCGCCTACGCCGGTTCAATCCGACGCTGATCGAATTTGTCCGCCGCTACAGTTCCTTGCCAACGGAACAGGTTGGGCAGGGAACGTCGTTTCTCGATCTGCTGCCGGGCAATGAAGCCTCAGCCCGTGCCATCTTTTTGCGTGCGCTTGCGGGCGAGACCGTGTATCAAGAAGCCTTCCCGTTGACAATTAATGGCCGCGTCTCATACTGGGACTCGGTCTCGGCTCCGCTTTACCATGAGGCGACGATTGTTGGGATTGTGCATGTCACGACGAGTGTGACCGAGCGTGTGCTGGCTGAGCAAGAGTTGCAGAAGACCCTGGACCGCCTGCGGCATCATGTAACTTTCGAACAGATTATCACGACGCTCTCGAATAGCTTTATCAATATGCCGCCTGATCAGATTGATCAGGGCATTCGACAGGCTCTCCAGACACTTGGCACCTTTACCCAGGCTGATCGCGCCTATATTTTTCTCTACAGTGATGATGCAACGTCGCTCTCGTGCATCCAGGAATGGTGCGCCGAGGGGATCGAAGCGCAGATCTACCGCTTGCAGGGCCTGTCCACTGCGAACCTTGCCTGGTCAAACCGGCAGCTCTTGCAACGTCAGATCCTGCATATTCCCTGGGTTGACCAACTTCCACCTGAGGCAGCCGTTGAACAGCGTGAATTCACCAGCCAGGGCATCAAGTCGTTGCTCGCGGTGCCGATGACCTACCAAGAGCGGGTCGTTGGTCTCTTGGGTTTTGATGCGGTACGTCAGAAAAAGACCTGGGCCGAGCTTGATATCTCGGTGCTGCATGTTGTTGGCGAGATGCTGATCAATGCGCTCGAACACAAACGCTCACGGGCGGCCCTTTACGAGGCGAATCGCCTGCTCGAGCAGCGGGTTGCCGAACGCACCTATGAGCTTGAGCAACGCAATCAGGAACTCGAGCGGAGGCGGCAGGTAGCCGAAGGTCTGCGTGAGATCCTGGTGCGGCTCAACGCCGAGCATGCCCTACCGCAGTTGCTGGATGCGATTGTTGCGCAGGCCGATCAGTTGATTGCCAGCGATGTCGTCGCGCTCTATCTATTACATGAAGAGCAGCAGACGTTGACGATCCAGGCCTTGCGTGGTGAATTGCCCCCCGAAGTGCGGCAGGTCACATTGCCATCAGGGGTAGGCACAATTGGTCGTGTGGTGGCCTTGCGGCAGATGATGATTGTGCCCGATGTGCGTCAGTTGGACATTCGCACGGTCGAGGCGGTACGTGCCGAGTCGCTTGCCGCCACCGAGGGCATCCTGATTGACCCCGACCGCCTTGAAGCGTTGAAAGCCTTGTTGCAACGCTTTCGTGCGGTGCTCGCCTTGCCCCTGGTTGCCCAGGATGTCGCCTATGGCGGGTTGGCCTTTTACTACCGGGAGCCACGTACCTTTACCGAGGAAGAGATCAATCTGGCCTCACTCTTTGCTGACCAGGCGGCCCTAGCGTTGCAGAATGCGCGTCTGCGTGATAAAGCCGAACAGATAGCCGTCATGGCTGAACGGAATCGGCTCGCCCGCGAATTGCATGATGCCGTAACCCAGACCCTCTTTTCGGCGAGCCTGATTGCCGATGTGCTGCCCCGGATCTGGGAACGCAACCCTGTTGTTGGCGAGGCAAAACTGGCTGAATTGCGCGAATTGACGCGCGGCGCACTCGCCGAAATGCGCACCCTCTTGCTCGAATTGCGTCCAGCGACGCTGACCGAGAGCAACCTTGATGAACTGCTGCACCAACTTGCCGCAGCCTTCGTCGGACGGTCGCGCTTGCAGATAACCGTTGAAGTTGTAGGTGAAGCAGAGCGGCGACTGCCGCCCGAGATCCAGGTGGCGCTCTACCGCATTGCCCAGGAAGCGCTGAATAATGTGGTCAAACACGCCAATGCCTCGCACGCCGTTCTGACGCTCACCTTTACGCCTGGGCATGTGGTGCTCACGGTACAAGACAATGGCCGTGGTTTTGATGCGACCACCGTGAGTAGTCATTCACTTGGTCTTGGCATTATGCGCGAGCGTGCCGCCAAAATTGGGGCGAGGCTAGAGATGACGAGTCGGATCGGAGGGGGAACCAGGATCGCGGTTGACGTTCTTACCTGATGGAGGAGCCTATGGAACCAATTCGTGTCATGATCGTTGACGACCATGCGGTTGTCCGAAGTGGCCTGGCCGCTTTTTTACTCGCCTATGACGACCTCGAACTGGTTGCCGAGGCTGATAGTGGTCATACAGCGCTTGCGTTGTGCCAGGAGCAGATGCCTGACGTCATCCTGATGGATCTGGTGATGCCTGAGATGGATGGGGCTGCCACCACGCGCGCGATCAAAGCGCGTTATCCCCAGATTCAGGTGGTAGCCCTGACCAGCTTTCGCGAGGATGAACTGGTGCAAGGCGCCTTGCAGGCCGGGGCTATTGGCTACCTGCTCAAAAATATCAGTGCCAATCAACTTGCCGACGCCATTCGCGCCGCACATGGTGGGCGCCCAACGCTCGATCCCGAAGCAACGCGTGTCCTTATGGAAGCAGCGCGCAAACCCGCCGAAATCCACTTTGACCTGACGCCTCGCGAACAAGAGGTTCTGGTGCTGGTAACCCATGGCGCAAACAATGGCGAAATTGCCGCCAAATTACGGATCAGCCAGTCAACCGTCAAATATCATGTGAGCAGCATTCTGGCGAAACTCGGAGCCAGCAGCCGCACCGAAGCCGCTATGCTTGCGGTTCAGCACCGGCTTGTGCCGTAAGCGCCTGAGTCCGCAATAGCTTCCGGGAAGCTCTGCGCGAAGATGTCATGGCGCACCGACGTGCCTGAACCACCGATGAGCATCAAGCTTCCCGGAAGCTTTACCCGCAGGGCGATTGCATCTTCCGTATATGCACCCCGCCAAGGCACCGGCAAGGGCACCGGCAAGGGCACCGGCAAGGGCACCGGCAAGGGCACCGGCAAGGGCACCG
>NZ_SIJK02000053.1 GCF_004762035.2 Candidatus Chloroploca mongolica
GAACGAGGCCGGCCAGGCGACGGTGCCGAACGACCTTGGCACCGTCAGCCAGGTCAGCGCGGGTGGGAATCACACCTGTGCGGTAACGTCGGGTGGGGCGTTGCGCTGCTGGGGAGAAAACAACTTTGACCAAGCGACGGTGCCGGGCGACCTCGGCGCGGTTAGCCAGGTCAGCGCAGGTGGGTATCACACCTGTGTGGTGACGGCGAACGGGGCGCTGCGCTGCTGGGGGAACAATCGGTACGGCCAGGTAACGGTGCCAGCCGATCTCGGCAGCGTGAGTGCGATCAGCGCGGGGGGATGGGGTCACACCTGTGCCGTGACGGTGGAGGGGGTGCTGAGCTGCTGGGGATGGAATTTGGACGGCCATGCGACCGTACCGAATGACCTCGGCACAGTGCGTGCAGTTAGCGTTGGCAGGGGCACATACATTTCTCAATTTATGGACACAGCGTCGCACAGCTGTGCCGTGACGGTGGAGGGGGTGCTGCGTTGCTGGGGATGGAACGGGGACGGCCAATTGAACGTACCGAACGACCTCGGCGTAGTCAACCAGTTCAGCGCGGGAGGAGCCCACACGTGTGCGGTAACTACAGACGGGAATCTGCGCTGCTGGGGGCGGAACAACTGGGACCAGGCGACCGTGCCGGGTGACCTCGGCGCGGTCAGCCAGGTCAGCGCGGGCCAACAACACACCTGTGTGGTGACGGCGAACGGGGCGCTGCGCTGCTGGGGGTGGAACTACAGCGGCCAGGCGACGGTGCCGGACGACCTCGGCATAGTCAGCCAGGTCAGCGCGGGCCAACAACACACCTGTGTGGTGACGGTGAACGGGGCGGTGCGCTGCTGGGGTGACCAAGCGACGGTGCCGAGCGACCTTGGCGCGGTCAGCCAGGTCAGCACGGGCTATCAACACACGTGCGCGGTGGCGGTGGACGGGGCAGTGCGCTGCTGGGGGGGAAACTACAGCGGCCAGGCGACGGTGCCGGACGACCTCGGCATAGTCAGCCAGGTCAGCGCGGGTCGGGATCACACCTGTGCCCTAACGGTGAAGGGGGTGCTGCGCTGTTGGGGCGATAATCAGTACGGCCAGACGACCATCCCCCGTGATCCGTTGCGGGTCACGGGTCGCGATGCACGGGTCTATGTGCCAGTGTTGCGTCGGTAAGCGAGGAGGTGCGCTCTGTCACTCCGTTCCGTTCTCGCGCACGATGGAGCTTGTTCTTGTTCTACACCTGGGATCGGGGTGAACGATGCTTTTTTGTCGAGCTACCCCGTGGCGTGAACAACGCCAATGATACCACGTAAACCTTGTGGCAAGCCTCTTCGAGCGGGGCGTACTCAGAATGACATCTTCGCGCCGAGCTTCCCGGAAGCTGTCTGTCAGGCGTGCGTGCAAGACGTTTCGTCGCACCCTCTGGTTGTACGTGTTCACATGTGGGGTAAAGCACCACCCTGGGAGCGAGGGCGTCCCGCCCTCGAAGGCATTCCGAGGGCGAGACGCCCTCGCTCCCAGGACAAGCCTGAACACTTACATCGGTTGCTTGAAAAGGATCCCCGGAATACGGTACACTATGTGCTATGAGAGCTTTTCTTGCGTTTCTTCTGTTGACACTGTTGCTGACTGGTTGTGCTCAGGCTGAGGTCGAAGCCCCGCCTGCACCGTCACCAACGAGTGCCGTTCGTCCAACCGACCCGGCGCCCGGGCCGCCGCCGCCCGATGAGCCTGTTGCTACCGCGCAGTTGTTGCCGGCTCCGCTCTATATGTTGGAAAGTGGTCAGATTGCCCGTATCGAGCGCGATATGGTAACGCGGGCGGTGGTGACGGCTGAACGTGTTGAGCTTCCTGGGGTCGAAGCGATTGCTGAATTTACCGTTGCGAGTGATGGCACGCTGGCCTATATTGTGGGCGATGTGACTGCCGACCGCCTGGTGCTGACCGATGCTCGTGGCGAGGATCTGCGCGTCATCTATGAAGAGGCGCAGCACGAACTGAGTGACCTGCTCTTTACGCCTGATAGCAGTGCAATCATCTTCCGCCTGCTCAATAATCGGCAGCCTGCTGATCCCAGTTTGCCGAGTGGCATCTATCGTTTGCCGCGTGAGGGTGGGGCGCTTGAATTGTTACGCCCCGATGACCCGGTTGATGATCCGGTCAATCCGGCGCGCACGGTCAGTGGCTATCGTCCGGTGGCCTTTGCGCCTGATCGCACCGCATTGTTAGTCGAGGTCTTTGCCCTCTTTTATGAAGATTGTACACTGGGCGTGATGGCTAGCGACGGCGGCGAGGTGACGCGCATCACCGTGCCTGAGGGGGTACAGGTGCTTTGTGATGAAGCCGTCTGGACAACCGCGAGTGATGCGGTATTCTTGCTTGCGGTGCGGGTGGATGGTGACCAGGGACAGGATGGCCCGACCCTCTGGCGCACACAACGAGGTGACGGGATGGCCGTGCCTTTGTTGACGCAGCCGGACATCTTTGCGCGTGCGCCGCTGAGTTTGCCTGGGCAAGCAGTGCAATTTTTCCTGGCGCAGCTTCAACGTGATCTGGCTGGGTTGATTACGGGGGCGACCTTTACCCCGGTGCGGCTTGATTCCCCCGAGGCAAGCCCGACGCCGCTTGGTCCTTCGTTTGCGCGCCGCCTTGATGGGGTGCTCTGGGCACCTGATGGGTCAGGTGCGCTTGTGGCGCTTGGCTCCTTTGTCGAGGCCGAGGGCGAGGATAACCGCCCGGTGCTGCGCTGGTTGCCACGTGAAGGATCGCCGGTCGATCTGCCGACGGCGCGAATGTTTATCAATGGCCTGGCCTGGGCCCCAGAAGAATAGATGCAACACCTCTATCTCCATATTCCCTTTTGCCATCGTCGGTGCAGTTATTGCGATTTTAATACGTATGCCAATATGGAGCACCGGATCGAGGCATATGTCGAGGCGCTTTGCGCTGAGTTGCGGATGCGTGCCGCGCAGGAGCATGTTCCGGTGCCTCGTTCGACTGAGGCGGCGGCCTTGCCACCGACCATCTTTTTTGGTGGTGGTACCCCGACGATGCTCTCGTTGGGCCAGTTTGAACGCATCCTTGAGGCTGCGTCGGCCCTGGTGCCGCTGGAGGGGGCCGAGATTACGAGTGAGGCGAATCCGGGTACGGTGCTCGGGCGCGACTATTTGCGCGGGCTACGCAGCCTCGGGGTCAACCGGCTCAGCATGGGCGTGCAGAGTCTGCACGATCCGACGCTCCGGGTGCTCGGGCGGATTCACACAGCGGCTGAAGCGCGGCAAAGCTTTGAAGAGGCGCGCGAGGCTGGCTTTACCAATCTGAATCTCGATTTCATCTTTGGTTTGCCAGGGCAAGATCTGGCGCAATGGGAAGCGACGCTCGCTGCAATCACCACCTGGGGTGCCGAGCACTTCTCGCTCTACTCGCTGATTCTTGAAGAGCAGACGCCGCTCTTTGCGCAGGTCACAGCCGGCAATGTGGTGGTGCCTGACGATGATGCGGCAGCCGCGATGTATGAAGCGGCGATGATGCAATTTGCGGCGGCGGGCTATCAACAGTACGAGATTAGCAACTGGGCACGCAGCACCCCCGAGGATGGCCGCCTGCCCCGGTATGCCTGTAACCACAACCTGGCTTACTGGCTGAACAGCGACTATCTTGCGGTGGGTGCCGGTGCGCATGGGCATCTCTATCCCCGGCGTTATGCCAACATCCTTGGCATTGACGCCTATATCAAGGCGGTTGCGCAGGGCACCTTGCCGGTAGCAACCGTGACAGCATTGACGCCCGAAGATCTGCGGGCCGAAACAATGATGATGGGCTTGCGTCTGAACCAGGGGGTCAGCCAGGCGCATTTTATGGCTCGGTGCGGCCTTGGGCTTGACGAGGCCTACGGCCCCACCATTGCGCACCTCATCGATCTGGGTGTGCTCGAAAGCGATGCTGAGCGCATCAGACTCACAGCCCGAGGGCGCATGGTCGGCAACCAGGTCTTTGCCAAGTTTGTGTGAACTGGGGTGCGACCCAGCTTCCGGGAAGCTCTGCGCGAAGATGTCATGGCGCACCGACGTGCCTGAACCACCGATGAGCATGCTGCCACCACCGCGCAAGCTTCCCGGCTTCCCGGAAGCTTTTTGCAAATCTGCGATCCTTGTGCTAGACTACACGCGGCGGGGGCCGGTAGCTCAGGGGATAGAGCTGCAGTCTTCGGAACTGCGAGTCGGGGGTTCGAATCCCTCCCGGCCCGCCATCGCCTCGGTTTTTGCGTTTCCGCTCTTCCCTCCCTCTTTGATACACTCAAGCAGAATCTGCTGCGTTGCCTGCGCCGTTGCTTCCCAGGTGAAGGTGGCGGCACGGGCAAACCCGCGTGCGCGCAGGCTCGTCCGTAGTGCGGCATCCCGCACAAGTTGGACGATACCTGCGGCCATTGCTTCGGTCGCGGTCGGATCGACCAGCAGCGCGGCGTCGCCAGCGACTTCGGGGAGGGCGCTGCTGGTGGAGGTGAGCACCGGCGCTCCGCAGGCCATTGCTTCGAGCACGGGCATGCCAAAACCTTCGTAGAGCGACGGGAAGAGAAACGCCGTGGCCCCGGTCAAAAGGGCGTTTAGGTCGCCGTCGGGCACGTAGCCAGGGAAGCGTACCAGGTCGCCGAGATCATGTTCAGCGACGTGCCGTTCGATGGCATCGCTGAGCCAGCCGCGTTGCCCGGCCAGCACCAGAAGCGGAGGGCCACTTACGCCTGGCTGCTCAAGGTGCGGCAAGGCGCGGGCAAAGGCGTCGAGCAGGCGCACCAGGTTTTTGCGGGGCTGAATGGTGCCAAGATAGAGCAGGTAGGGCCGGATCTGGTGTGTGCCTGGCACCAGCAAATTGTAACGCGCACACGTCGCCGCCACCTGCGCCGGATCATCAATCGGCTGAAACGTTGTACTGAGGCCGTGATGCACTACCTGGATGCGCGACGGATCGGCCCCATAGGTGCGCACCAGATCGGCCTTGGTCGCCTGCGAGATCGCGATCACCTGCCGGGCGGCCCGCAGACTCCAGCGCGTCGTCAGATCGAGTTCGAGTCGTCGTCGTGCCGTATGCGCCTCGGGGAAGGCCAGGTAGCCAAGGTCGTGGATCGTCACAACGCTCGGGCGGGCGGCGACGAGCGGCACCACATGGGCGGGCACAAAGAGCACATCGGGTTGCTCGAAGAGCGTCGTCGGCCCGAGCCGCGCATGGGTCCAGAGCCGCCGCAACGGGATGTTGCGCAGGCGAACATTGGCCCCGAGCGGGGGCAGATCGGCTGGAATGCCATTGGTATAGAGCACATAGTGATGAAATTGGTCAAGCCGCGCCAGAGCCGCGATCACCTCATAGCTATAACGCTCGGTACCAGTGCGATGGGTCGCACTGAGCCGACTGGCATCAATCGCAATGGTTGGCACCTTCATTGGGCAAAAGCTTCCCATCCGCGTTGCAGCACTTCGGGAGACGGATCAGGCTGCGCCGGATCGAGCCCGAGGCCGCTGATGAACTGGGCAACCAGTGCCTCTTGCGCTCCGTTGGCCTGAGCCGCCTGGCGCAACGCTGCGGCGACAAGGTGTTTTTGATGGAGACTCAGCAGTTGGCGGGCCTCAGCGAGAAACTGCGTGCAACTGACCTCGCCGAGATAGCGCTCGACGCGATCGCGCAACTCGCGATCAGACGCCAGCCCCTCGGGCCAGAACGGGGCGACCTGCCCGTTGACATAGACACTGCGTGCCCCGGCGAGATGACCAAGCGCCGTCACCAGCGCTGCTGCCGGAGAGAGGCGCCCCGGCGGATAGATTGCGTCAAGTTCAGTCCATGAACCCATAGTTTCTCCTTTGAGCGCGACAGTTGTAGTGCCGACTTTAGTCGGCTGAGGCCGACTAAAACGCTTGGTGTGAGTTCTCGTACACGGTTTTGCATCAGGATGCGGTACACGCGTAGCCTCCGCATCGCAATCGGGCGAAATATGCATTTTTCGGCGGCGTCCCAGTGCGGCAAAAACGATCTCACACCAAGCGTTAAAGTCGGCACTACATAAAAACCTATGCATATGCTGGCGCAAACGATCAGCGCAGTTGATCGTTTGCGCCAGCATACATTAACGTAAAACCCGTTCGATGTGCAGATTCATCTGAGCAAGGCGTGGGACGACATCGCCGTAGCCTCGTTCGAGCAGGTGGATGCCACGAATATACGAGGTACCACGCGCAATCGCCGCAGCAATGATATACGCCAGCCCAGCGCGGAGGTCGGGGATGGTAATCATTGTTTCGTCTGAAGTGAGGGGGGTTGGCCCGACGATGATCGCGCTATGTTCGTGATTCTGATTGCTAAAACGACAAGCCAACCCACCAAGACAGTGAGTGGTTAGCTGGGTATTAGCCCCCAGTTCGTTCAACGCCTTGAGGTAACCAAAGCGATTCTCGTAGACGGTCTCGTGGATGATCGAAATACCGTGCGCCTGGGTGAGCATGATCGCAAAAGGCTGTTGCCAATCGGTTGAAAACCCAGGGTAGACATCGGTCTCAACCACGGTGGGGGTCAAGGCCCGGCGGCGAAAGAAACGCACCTTGCGCGGTTCGAGCAGTTCAAAGCCGCCACCAACTTGTTGAAAATGGGCCAGGAAATTGCCCAGGTGGTTCGGATCAATGCCGCTCACCGTAATATCGCCGTCCGACGCCCCGGCGAGGCAGGCCCATGAAGCGGCCTCGATCCGGTCGCCGAGGATCGGCATGCGCGTGCCGAGCAACTGCGGCACACCCTCGATCACGATCTCGCGTCCGGCGGAGGTGAAGATGACCGCTCCCATTGAACGCAGCAGCGTAATCAACTCGATAATCTCGGGTTCAATCGCGGCATTGGCAATCAGACTGCGCCCCTCGGCCATCACGCCGAGGAAGAGACAGGTTTCGGTGGCACCGACGCTTGGGTAGGGCAGACGAATCTGGGTGCCGCGGAGCCGCCCACGGCGACGGGCCACATACCCTTCTTTTGTGGTTGTCACGGTGCCGCCAAAGTGTTCGATTGCCATCAGGTGAAAATCAACCGGGCGTTCCCCGATCCGGCAGCCACCAACAACCGGCACCGCGACCTCGTCAAAACGGTGCAACAGCGCACCGAGTAACAGAATCGGAATCCGATTGCTGCCCGAGTCGGGAATAGGCACCTGCGACGACGTGATGTCCGTCGGATCAATCGTCAACGTCGTGCCATCGGCGTGAATCTTCGCGCCAATCGCTTCGAGCATACTGTGGGTAATCACAACATCACCAATCGGTGGACAATTCAAGAGTTGGGTCGGGGTATCGGCCAACAGTGCGGCCACCATCGCCTTGGTCGCAAAATTCTTGGCCCCGAGTGCCGTCAGATGCCCCACGACTGGCTCGCCACCGCGGATGCGATAGACAAACTGATCACTAGCCATACGGTGTATCTCCTCATATGCAGGCTCTCAACATAGCCTGTCATGCCTCTGATCATACACCATGTTGCGCTGAGAACAACTGCTGGTTGCAATCTGCGTGCTCCGGTTGGTACCGTCGCGCTCAAGCGCTCGGCTCTGGGAAGCGAAGCCCGCGCAAGCGGGCCCGAAGCGTCGCAATGCGCAGGGGCAAGCAAACATCTGGGTGAGAAGGTCTCCAGGTGCTTCGTGCTCAATAATAGGGCAACTGTTCATCAAAGCAGGTTCCCTGGTTGCGATGCCAGGCAACGACATGTTTGATGGCTTCGAACGCCTTGGTTCTGGCGGCAAGATCCGAATTGAAGCCCTGGTGCGGTTGCACGTAGATATTGGCACTGCGATCGAGGGCCTTGCGTACCATGTGGCGGGCAGCCGCATGATCATCGCCAACCTCTTCATCGCTACTCACCAGGGTCGCAAATTCTGCCTCTGACGAAAAGACATCCAGACCCAGGCCCATGATCTTTCCTGCACGATAGAGATCCCACAGACCCGCTTCGGGCGCGATTTCGCCTCGGGTTACATTGATAAAGATGAGTCCATCGCGTGCCTGAGCGAGATATTCCTTTGTGAAATAGCCAACATTATAAAAAGGACTCGCCTGGTTTTTGGTGAGGTTCATCGCGTTGACGATGATATCACTTGACATAATTGCTTCGTCCTTGGAAACAAACGTGAAACCCTCACCGTATACGTTTTGCAGGGAATCTTGACGGAGATCAACGCCCTGAACCGACAACCCATTGGCGGCGGCCAGTTCATAGACACGCTTGCCAATCTTGCCAACGCCATAGACCGTCAGGCTTTTGTGCGGGCCTAGCTCGACGAACGCACGTGAATTCTTGCGGTCAAAGGTCGCCGTCTGGTGCGTATAATGGTTCAGTTCGCCTGCCGCAGCGTAGAGCAATTTCATGACGGTCTGGGCAACCGCCGTGACGCAGTACTCGCGGAGGGAGGCGAGATTGACCGTGGCGGCTAGATGTTCGAGGTGATCATAGCCTGCACTTCGTGTGATCACGCTCTTCTTGGCGCCGGCCAGATAGTTCGCGGGCAGAACCGAGTGGGTTTTGATCGTGATGAGCTTCGGAAGCCGTGTTTCAGGATGCTCCTCCAGGTAGTCTTGCACACTGCGCGGCGTCATCAAAGAGGTGTGCGTGGGTGGAAGTTCGCCACGTTCCATCGCTATGCTGGTTGCTTCCCGCAAATGATCGGCCTCGGGGCCAAGCGCCTCGAAGTGGATCAGGTCATAGTCAGTTGCTCGGGCGTCATGTTCCTGGAATACGCTCATAGACACCTCATCAAAACAGGGCTTGGCCGTGCGTCTGGGAGTTGGGTGGCTCCTTACGTCATCAGATACCTCTTTCCACGCTGGTATAGTAGCGGTTTCCTTCGTCTCACGCAAGCGATACCAGCGCTTAGGGCGATTGCATCTTCCGTATAGGCACCCCGCCAAGGCACCCGCAAGGGCACCCGCAAGGGGTGCCCGTACACCGGATTCGGCCCCCGCCCCGGTACGGGCACCCCTTGCGGGTGCCCCGTTGTATCCGGTTTCGTATGATGCAATCGCCCTATACCAGCGCTAATGGCCGGTTGCAAAGCCAGGCAGAGTATGGTATTATCTCGCTGTGCAAAGGCGGGTAGCTCAATTGGCAGAGCAGCGGCCTCCAAATCCGCAGGTTGCAGGTTCGATTCCTGTCCCGCCTGCCAGATCTTCTGCCGGACAAAACCAGTGGGGGTGTGGCGGAGCCCGGTTTATCGCGTCGGTCTTGAAAACCGAAGGGCGTAGCAATGCGTCCCGTGGGTTCGAATCCCACCGCCCCCTCCAGTTCAGGTTGTTGTGTACGTACGGGGAGGTCGCATAGAGGCCTAGTGCGGCGGTTTGCTAAACCGCTAGGGGAGCAATCCCCTCGAGGGTTCGAATCCCTCCCTCCCCGCCAGTATGGGTAACAGCGAGGCGTGATGTAGGCAATCCTACATCACGCCTTGCTGTTTGTTGCGCAAGATGAGCGTTCGTTAGTACGAGATGATGACGCGCGTGCCCAGGTCGGCCCAGCCATAGAGCCACTGGGCATCATCGATGCGCAGGTTGATGCAGCCGTGTGAGGCACGGATGCCAGTGCCGTGGTTGTCGTGCCAGTAGCTACCGTGCAGGGCTACGCCACCAACAACATACTGTACCCACGGAATATTTGGGACTTCCCAGCACTCGCCTCCCAAGCAGTCGGCCATCGTCTGCATCGGATATTTGAGGTAGATCGCATATTCGCCGACCGGCGTGTTGAAGCCGTCACGTCCGGTGGCAACGGGTGCGCGGAACACGAGCAGATCCCCTTCATAGGCCCTCAGCCACTGCTCGCTGAGGCTTACCTCGATGCGGCGTTCCCAAATGGCGGGGTGCCAGGTCAGCGTGCCGGGCATCTGGGTGACCGGGGCAATATTCACCCCACGGATTTGGGCCAGTTGCCGACCGAGATCGCTCAGTTGAATCTCGTGAAGCGAGTTGATCCGGTAGCCCGTCGAAGCGCGCATGCTCTGGAAGAAACTCGGCAGATCCTCGGGGAAATAGATGAATTTGGCCCGCTCGAAATACTGGACGAGCCGCCCCCCTTCGTCAACGGTTTCGCTTAATGGGAAGCCGAAGATGCGCATGCCGCCCCGCTTTTCCCAGGCTTTCCGGAACTCGCCCCAGAGGGTGTGGCCCGTTTCGGGGAAGTAGAGCACGCCTGTCTGTGGATCTTCGATCGGGGCCGGGAACCCCTGGTAGGCCAGCATATCGCGCCCCAGCAAGCCGAGTTGCACCTGTTCGTCGGCAGGCAGTTCGGGATGGTACTCGAAGCGTGCTCGCTCGAAGTATTGCACAATGCGCCCATCTTCGACAAACTCTTCGGTGAGCGGATAGCCAAACGTGTGGATTTGACCATTCGCCCGCCAGAAGTTGAGAAAGCCACTGCGGTTGCTCACGTGATGCCCCGTCTGCGCAAAATAGACGGTCTGCATCCGAGGCAATTGTTCTGCGTTCACGATGCCCGCCTGTTGGAACTGGCTGGCACGGAAAGCTACCTCGTTGGCCTGGGCCGCAACCACCGCAGCCCGCGCCTCACGGTAGCTCACCGGGGGCGCAAAATCAGCACGCGGGTGACGCGCTTCAATATGCTGTGTCCAGAGAATACTACTTATGATAGCAGTAATAACGAGTAACGGAACGGCCAGTGGAAGCAAACGGCGAGCACGCATACTATGTTTCCTTGGGATAAAGCCATGCGAGGAGGGTCGTTGTTTTTTTCTATTATATAGAAAGTAAACGCTTTTGACTAGTGTTTATGGTGCAATACCTTGCACATACGGCGGTTTTTTGACGCAAAGGCGCAGAGGCGCGAAGGTTTGAGGGACTTGCATGCGCAGCTTTGCGCCTTTGCGCCTTTGCGTCAATACGAGTAGCCCGTATGTGCAAGATCTTGGCTCTAGGCTCAAACGCTCGTGGCGACAATTTGTGGACACCTGGATGCTATGATGCTTGCATCCCCGATTTTTTCTCATATGGCGACAGGAGTCAACGATGCGCTGGCTAGTTGGTGGGATGTTTCCACGGATGCGATACGTGGCGAGCGTGATGCTCTTGCTTAGCGGGTTGCTGCTGGCGGGCAATGCGGGCACGCTCGTGCGCGCCGAACCGTTGCTTCCGACATCTACGTTGGTCGTGACGACCACTGCCGATAGTGGTCCTGGTTCGTTGCGCCAGGCCATCCTTGATGCCAATGCCAACCCCGGCGCGGACACCATCACCTTTGCCATTGGCGCAAGTGGCAGCCAGCAGACGATCCAGCCCACCACTGCCCTCCCTACCATCACCGGCCCCGTCACCATTGATGGCTGGAGTCAGGGCGGCAGTAGCTACACCGGCCCGCCGCTCATCGAGCTCAACGGTGCGTTGGCGGGTCCTCAGGCCGTCGGCCTCACCCTCACCGGCGGCGGCAGCGTCGTGCGCGGGTTGGTGATCAATGGCTTTGCGATTGGCGGCTTCGCCGGTGGCATTCGCCTGCAAACGGGCGGCGGCAACTGGATCTACGGGAACTACATCGGCATAAACTTCGCCGGGGATACACGGGTTGCCAATACGCGCGGCATCTGGATTGACGGCGGCTCTAGCAACAACCGCATTGGCACCAATGCCGACGGCGTCAACGATGTGGCCGAGCGCAACGTCATCTCTGCCAACGTCGAGCAGAATATCTGGATCTATCAGCCCGCCACTGTGGGCAACCTGATTATGGGCAACTACATCGGCCTGAATGCGTCGGGCACAGCGGCTGTGGGTACAAACAATCAGACCGTCGCTGCCGCCGGTATTCTGGTGCAGGAAGCCAGTTACACGGTCATCGGCACCGATGGCGACGGGCAAGGTGATGCGCTGGAAGGCAACGTCATTAGCGGCAGCATCCTCAACATCAACCTGACCGGCACAAGCAACCTCAACGAGAGCCACCACAACCGCATCTCCGGCAATCTGATTGGCACGAACGCCAGCGGCACGGCCAGCGTGGGCATCCAGGCGGAAGGCGTGCGTGTCTACGTCGCGTATGACAACCTCATCGGTACGGATGGCGACGGCGTTTCTGACGAATTGGAAGGCAACGTCATCTCTGGCAACATCGATTTTGGCGTGATGCTGCAGCAGACCGGATCACGCAACACCGTCGTCGCCGGCAACAAGATTGGCACGGACATCACCGGGATGCTCTCCCTTCGCAACGGTTATGGCAGTTCGCCGCGCGCTGGCATCCTGCTGGGCGGCTACGGCAACCGCATCGGCACCAATAGCGACGGCGTCTCCGACGACCTGGAACGCAACCTGATCTCCGGCAACACCAATGTGTCCACGTACGCCATCTACTTCAACAACCTGCCCAACCCTGATGCGCCACCCACGATCATCGCCGGGAATTGGATGGGAGTAGACGCCACCGGTCTGGCAGCGCTGCCCAACAATGTCGGCATCGGCAGCACCTCGTACGCTCCCACGATCATCCGCGACAACGTGATCTCCGGCCACACTATTGAAGGCATCAGTACCCATTCGTCCAATATGCGGATCACCGGCAATCGGATTGGCGTGGGCGCGGATGGCGTCACGCCGCTGGGCAATGGGCAGCACGGGCTTTTCCTATCGGGCAATGACAATGTGATCGGCGGTACCGAACCCGGGGAAGCCAACATTATCGCCCACAATGGCACAATCTCGGCATTCTACAGCGGCGTGAGAGTGGGCAATACTGGCCTGCGCAATGCGATTCGCGGCAACCGCATCTACGCCAATTCGCAACTGGGCATCGATCTGCGCTGGCCCGATGGCGTGAATATCAACGATGATGACGACCTGGACACCGGCGGCAACAACCTGCAAAACTACCCGGTCATCACCTTTGCCCAGGGCTATGCCAATGGCACGACCGTGCTTCGAGGCACGCTGAACAGCAATGCCAACATCACCTTCACCCTCGATTTCTATTACAGCACCGAGGCCGATCCCAGTGGCTATGGCGAAGGTGAGTTCTACCTAGGTGCGGCCAGTGTAAGCACCGATGCCGAAGGCGACGCCGAATTTGACGTGACTCTGCCCACGACCATTCCGCCCAATCAGTTCGTCAGCGCCACCGCCACGCACGCCGATGGCAGCACGTCGGAGTTTTCGCTGGCCCTGCCCGCCGGGGGCGTGCTCGATCCACCAATCGTCGGACTGAACGCGGCCCACACCACCTCGGGCTATGCCAATGATCCTGTCACCTTTGCCGCCAGTATCAGTGCCGGGACGGGCGTGAGCTACGTGTGGCATCTGGGTGACGGCAATCTGGCCGCCGGGCCGCTGCTCGAACATAGCTACGCCGCACCGGGGGTCTATACTGCTACCGTCACGGCCAGCAACAACAGCAGTAGTGCGCAGGCGCACACGGTTGTCACGCTGGTCGAGGCCCCCAACATCAATGGCCGCGTCTGGCAGGATCTGGATCTTGACGGCATCCTGGGTCTCGGCGAAGGTGGCATGGCAGGGGTGACGGTTACGGCTGTTGGTTCCACCGGCAGCATCGAAGCCATCACCGATGCCGACGGTCGGTACCAGATCTTTATCCCCGAACCGGGCCTTTATACCGTAAGCGCTTCAGCCGCGAATATGTCACCGACAACCGCGACCGATCTTGCCATTCCGATGGGCGATCAGGGCGGCACCGTCGTGAACTTTGGTCTGCACGAAACGCCGCCCGCCGGTTTTGGCATCATCGCCGGGCGCACCTGGGTAGACCTGGACGGATCCGGCTTTCCCGAGCCAGACGAAGAGCCGTTGGCCGGGTTGCAACTCGATTTCTATGGCTTTCAATTTCCGCAACAGACTATGACCACCGACGCCGACGGCCTGTTTCGCCTGATCTTGCCCCACGAGCGGAGCTACGTTCTGCAGATGTATGCGCCAGGATTTTTCCCGCCCGAGCGTCGCTTAGGGGGCTTCAATATTTGGCTCGATCAGGACGATCCGCTGCTGAATTACCACGCGCCTTTCAATCGTGGCGGCACCGTCAGCGGGCGCGTGACGACGACCGGTGGCGCGGGCATCCCCAATGCGAGCCTGAACATCGGTCAGCCCTTCGCTGTGACCACTACGAACGCCAATGGCGACTACGCTTTTCTCAATCAGGAACCGTCCGCGAGCAAAGGTTTAGGCATCAATCCGCCGTTCCCCTATGTCCTCGGCAGCAGTAGTGGTTTCCGGGTCTTTCCGCTGCCGCCGAACAGCTTTGTCACCGAAAACTGGCTGGCGGAGCGGATCGGCCGCCTCACCGTCCACACTCAGCAGACCATTGGCAGCCAGACTCTGCCAGCAGGGTTCATCTTTTTTCGGTTGCAGGGCAACGGCGTAGATCAGACGCTCGTCACTGGTGTGAACGGCCAGGCCTGGGCTGATCTGGACGCGGGCACGTACACGCTTACCGTTCTACCTGAATATCTGCCCCCCGAGACGATCGTCGCACCCACGTCGCGCACCGTGGTTGTCGCCAATAATACCTTTGCCAACACCACGTTCACCGTCACCCCGGCACAAGCGCTGGCGGTGGGTTGCGAAGTTGCGGGGCAGGGCTTTCCGTGTACGGTGGAAATCTACGACGCCGATGGCAACCTGGTGGCAACGGTGGATTTGACCAGCGCCAATCCCGCGACGGTCATTACGGATCTGCCGCCGGGCAGCTACGAGGTTGTTGTCATCCCGGCAGAACCGGGCTGGCCGGAAAGTTCCAGCGTGGTGACGCTGGATGGCGAGACCCACGCCGAAGTGGACTATCCTTTCAACCCCACCAATCTCCAGACGATCAGCGGTTATGCCTATTGGGATCGCTGTTATCCGCTGGGGGTGCGCGGCAACACCGACTATTGCACCGAGACCAATATCCCCAGCAATAACGACCTCACAGTGACGCTCGCGAACGCTACGGGAACCGTCATCAGCACGACGGTGACAACCGTTGGCACAGGCTGGAACACCGGCTACTATGCCTTTTCCAACCTGCCGGTGGGCAACTACCGCGTGACGATCAACTTCCCCGGTGGCTTTGTCCCCCAGACCGCTGCCTCGGCCTGGCGCAACCTGACCGGCTTTGGCTCGCCAGAGATGCTCAATTTTGGCTATACGCGTACCGAAAACCGCAGTCTGACCGGGTATGCTTTTTATGATGTCAACAACAATGGCAGCTACGACGTGGGCATTGATGATCCCTATGCCGGGGCGGCGATCACCGTTACAAGCCTGACAGACACCCCTATCTCCACCCACACAACCGCGTCTGATGGCTCATTCACGGTGCTCTCGATCACCAGCGGCGAATACCGGGTTACGCTGAGCACGCCCGACCTGCAACTGACGCGCATCGCGGTTGTTCCGGCCAGCGGCGGGATCCCCTGGGTGCAATTTCCGCTGCCGCCCAATGATGCTCGTCCACGCGCTATCGTTTTTCTCGATAGCAATCACGATGGGCAACTCAATCCGGGGGAACAGCGCTTGGGCGGGGTCGATGTGGCCCTGACCAACCAGCCCTGCGGCGGGCTTGCCGCTCCCATCGACACCAGAACGACCAATACCGACGGACTGGTGCTCTTCACCAATCCGCTTGCGGCGCAGATGCGCACTCTGGCCGCCGCGCCCGGCAGTCCACCTGGGTGTGTCAAGATCGTCACCAGCACGCTACCCGCAGATGTTGCCCCGGCCAACTTGAATGGTGCAACAATGCCGCGCAACAGCGGCGTGCCCGTCATGCTCCCTGTCTATGCGCAGGGCACGCTGCTGGTGCAGGTCTTCTGGGACATAGACGGCGATGGCACCCACGACAGCAACGAGCCATTGCTTGGCAGCGGCTCGGCTACCGTGGGTGGCCAGACCAGAAGCGTCAGCGAAAACGGGGCGACCTTTGTGCTGGCAACGGGCAATTACAGTCTGAATGTAGTCGCTCCGGCGGGGTATACGTTCAGCGCGGCGCAGCCACTCAATGTTGTCGTTGGGGCCGGCGTGACGACGCGCAAGGTGGCGGTGCGGGTTGCCGGCGGCATCAGTGGTGCGGTCATTGGCCCGGAGGGGGCGATGGCCGGGACGACGGTGCGCCTGACGAATGTGGCGACGAATCAGACCTACGAGACCGTCGCGGCGACCGGATGTGTCGGCTGGTGCAGCGACGCCTTCTACCAGTTCACCAATCTCCCCACCGGCCAGTACCGTCTGAGCATCCCCACGCTGCCGCCGGGCCATCTGCTGGCGAGCGAGCCGGTCGTGAACTATGCCGCCGCCGGGCAGAGCATCCAGCAAAACCTGCTGCTCAACCCGCTTGGCTACCTGAGCGGTCTGGTCTATCTTGATGCCAACCTGAATGCGCAGCGGGATGTGGGTGAAGCTACCGCGACCGGGTACGTGGTCACCCTGTTGAACGACGGCGGCTTGCCGGTGCAAACTGCCGTGCCTGATGCCAACGGAGCCTATCTTTTCACCAACGTGCAAGCGGGGGTACGGTATCTCGTCACGGTGGATCTCTACGTCAGCCAGGCGGCCAGTGCGAGCGATAGCCTGACCGAAGCGCCGGGCTGGTTTTTGCCGGGGACGCAGCCAGTGCAGGCCAACATCGGCATCTACCAGGGCGGCGGCGAGCACAACTACAATACGGTGTATGGACGGATCACCGCCAATGGTGCAGGCGTAGCTGGGGTGCGCATCGGGTACTACCAGTGGGTACCCGATGGCGGTTGCCAGCAGAGCAACCCGGCATGGCAGGGTCTCGAAACGACGAGCGACATCAACGGCGCGTACAAATTGCTGACCAACATGCTGCCGGGCAACGGTCTCGCCTACTGCATCGCTGCTCGTCAACTCAGCGGCTATCAGCAAAGCACCTTCCAGGCCACCGGAACCAATTTCAGCTATCAGACCACGGGCGGCGCGATCATCTGGCATCCGGGCTACTGGCAGCGCGACCTCACGCTTGTTCCCGCTGCCGCCCAGCCACGCAACCTGACCGAGAGTGCCGCGCTCGCGTGGTCGGCCTTCCGCGATGACAACCTGAACGGAGTCTGGGACGACAACGAACCATCCGTACCTGGTGTCCGGGTCGGCAGCGATACGACCGGTCTGATCACCGGTCTCGCCAACGGGCTCCAGACCCTGGATGTCGTAGCGCCGACCGGGTATCTGCCAGTGCAGGGCAACAGGGCCTCGATCTGGCTGAATGGCGCCGATGCAACGCTGCCGCCGCTGCCCTTCCGCTTTGCCGGAGGCTTGCAGGGGCACGTTTTTGCCGATGAAGACGGCGACACCTGGCTCCGCGAGGGCGAATCCGGCGTCGTCGGGGTGGTGCTTGCCCTGACTGGCCCCACGACAGCCACGGTTGTCAGCGATGCACAGGGCCGCTTCAGCCTCCCCACGCTTCCCGACGGAACCTACACCGTCACCGTTACGCCTCCGGCCACGTATGCCGCCGTCCCACCCCAGACGCTCACCCTCGAAGACGGTGGCGGGCTAAGCATCGCTCTCCGCCCCTTGGCGCAACTCTCGGGGGCCGTCTACGACGACTGGGACAACGACGGCCAGCGTGGTGCCGACGAGCCGCTGGTCACCACACCGATCACCGTGACCGTCAACGGCATAGGGGCGCAGCGCACAGCACTCGGCATGTTCCGTTTCTGGGAGGTGCCTGACGGAGCGTACACCGTCACCCCCTGGTGGCGGGCCGTCGATCCAGGCGCGGCCAACCCCACAACAACCAGCGCCATCGGCCTCCCTGCCGTCCCGGCGGGCATCGTCCGCGGCACCGCCTGGCTCGACAGCAACGGCGACGGTCTGCGCCAACCCTGGGAAGCGCCGCTCGCTGGCGTACCCATCGTGCTCGGTGAACAAACGACTGTCACCGATCACGACGGGCGCTATCTGTTGGGAGAAATCCGCCCAGGTACCTACCCACTTGCCGCGAACCTCCCGCAGGGGCTTGCGGTAAGCCTGGAACCGATCACGATCAGTGACACACGTGGGCTTGCCATTGGCCTCGCCGCCACGCCAGCGCAACCGGGCGAACGGTATCGCATCTTCTTGCCAACCCTCGCAGCCCGGTAAGCATCTCGTTGCCGCAGCATCTCAGGCTCTGCGTTCTGAACCCAATATCTTGCCAAGAAGGCGGTTGTTTTGACGCAAAGGCGCAAAGGCGCAACGTTTTTCGCGTAGGTGAGCACCCCTTCGCGCCTTCGCGTGAGCTTATGTGAAACTTATTAGCCCTGAACCCGGTTCCCATCGCACATAGCCCAGGCTTTGTTCGACCACATAGGCGGCGCGGAGCAGGGTTGCTTCACGCCAGGGGTGGGCAACAAGCTGGACGCTGAGCGGCAAGTCGTCACTGCCAAACCCGGTTGGTTGGGTGAGGGCGGGCCATCCGAGACAGTTGAAGGGGATCGCCAGGCCATTGGTTGCCGGTACGCCACGTTCTGGGATTGGCCCTGGATGGATCGGCCCAAGCAACAGATCAAGGTCGGCGGTGCGCGCACTGATCGCCCGGCGCAAGAAAGCCCGCGCCTGCTGCGCACGCACAAAAGAGTCTGCTTCATAGGCAAAGGCCGAGAGGATGCGCTGGCGCATAAATTCGCCATAGTCACCGAGTCGCGTCTGCAACCAGGGCATATGAAACGAGGCCGCTTCCATGGCGAGCAGCGCACTGCCAATCACCCGTAGCCCATCGAGTTCAGGCATATCCATCGCGATGACGGTCGCGCCGGCGGCTTCAAGGGCCTCGGCGGCCTGACGTACGGCATCGAACTGCTCGACCCCGGCCATCGGCAAGCCACTGCCATCACTGATCATCATACCAATCCGCAGGCCACGTACCCCTGCCCCAAGCTCGCCTGTGACATACGGAGGTGCCGCTCGCAACGTGCGCCCATCGCGTAGATCAGGCCCGGCCAGCACCTCTAACATTGCTGCGGCATCAGCGACGGTGCGCGCCAATGGCCCAAGATGATCAAGCGACCACGAGAGCGTCACGGCACCCGCCAGGCTGGTGCGTCCCCAGGTGGGTTTGAGTCCGACCAGGCCACAGAAAGCTGCCGGAATACGGATCGAGCAACCCGTGTCGGTTCCCAGGGCAGCATAGGTCATGCCTGTCGCCGTTGCCGCCGCCGAGCCACTACTCGATCCGCCGGTATCACGGGTCGGGTCAAACGGGTTGGCGGTTGACCCATAGTGGGCATTGTTCGAGCCAGGTGAATAGGCGAACTCGGACATACGGGTGCGCGCCACCAGAACCGCCCCGGCGTCACGCAGGCGTGCGACCGCCGTCGCATCCTCAGTTGCCACGTGCCCGGCGCAAATCAATGAACCAGCCGCCGTCGGCAAGCCGGCCATATCCAGAAGATCTTTGATCCCCAGGGGGATGCCGTGCAGCCAGCCACGATCATGACCTGCCGCCAGTTCCGTTTCAGCCCGTTGGGCCGCCTCATAGGCTTGTTCAGCCAGCACCATTTGTACCGCATTCAACGCTGGATCATACGCCGTAATGCGGGCCAGCGCCTCTTCGAGCAGCGCCGTTGGGGTCGTTGCCCCGCTGCGGATCTGCGTGGCGACGCCAAGGAGACTATCAACGGAACCATCCAGGGGTAAAGGCGCTGCCGCAACAACCTCAGATGGAACAGGCAAACTCTGGGCATCCAGGTAATCTGGAACGGTCGCCGCAGGCACCTCAGCAACAATGCGCGCAAAATCGGCCAGCCGACTCAAGAACCCCTTCGCCGCAATCCCCTCAAGATCCTCATCACTCGCCGCAATGCCCGCAGCGTGCAAACGATGGCGTAACCGATCATCAAGTGTGGTCATGACTTTGTCCTCGTCGTACCTTCGAGGGCAAGATGCCCTCATCGCCTGATCGCCTCGGCATAGATCGTTTCGATCCGATCGAGCATCGTGACCAGGCTAAACTCGCTTGCGGCGCGGAGGCGTCCGGCGTTGCCGTAGGCCTGCGCAAGGGCGGGGTTGGTTAGCAAGAGGCGTAACGCACGCGCCAGGGCTTGCGCATCGCCCGGCGGCACAACAATGCCCGTTGTCCCGTGCTTGGTCACGTAACTCGTCCCGGTACCGAGTTCCGTGCAGACTATCGGGAGACCTGCCGCCTGGGCTTCGACCTGGACAAGACCAAAGGACTCACTTCGTTCAAGCGAGGGCAGGACAAAAACGGTTGCCGCGTGGTAAAACGCACGCAGATGCTCGTCATCCTGAGCACCGACAAAATGCACGCGTTCGGCGACCCCGATCTGCCTTGCCAGATCGATCAAATCGGCCCGGCGCACCGTCGCATCAGCGCCGACAAAGATCGCCTGGCCTGGCACTTCAGCCATCGCCCGCACCAGCACCTCGGCCCCTTTATAGTAGCGCAACCGGCCAACAAAGAGCACGAGCGGGCCTGGGTAGCGGGCCTGGAGCGCGGCGACCAAGCGTTGATCAGCCTGACCAAAGCGTTCGAGAGGTAACCCATACGGCACGACGCGGCAGTGTGTAGCGATCGGTGCTACCCATGGCGATGAGTGCATATACGCTGGGCTACCAACCACAATGCTGGCAGCGGTGCGCAATGTGCGACGCACCAATGGTGCTACCACCAGTTTCAAGCGGCGCTGGCGGATAATATCGCTATGATAAGTTACCACAAATGGTATACGCCGCCCGGCCAGCAGAATCGCCAGATCGCCAGGAGGATAGGGATGGTGCAGATGGATCAGATCGGGGCGCAGGCGGGCCAGTTGCTGTGGAAGGCCAGGACTCAGGGGGGTCGACGCGACCGTCGCCAGACGCCCAACGGCAATGATGCGCACGCCTCGCTCTTCATACGAGCGTGAGCGCAACCCGGGTGCGCTGACGAGTACCGTCACCTGATGACCACGCGCCACGAGTCCCTCGGCGAGCAGGGCCAGATGATGCTCGATCCCCCCGGTGACCGGGGGGTAATCCTTGTAGATCTGCACAACATGCATAGCCGAGCTTTCCCCGCAGGGTTACGGCTGACGGGCAAAATAGGCTTTGACGCGCCGATCAAGATCCTCAAAATCAATCGGCTTGGTCATATACTCGTTGACCCCGCTCTGCAGGGCCTGCTTTTCGGTATCCCGTGAGCCAAACGCGGTGACCATGATAATATAGGCGTCGGAACCCTGGTTGCGTAGCGTTCGGGTTAGCTCAATGCCACCCATGCGCGGCATATTCATATCGGTGATAATCACATCGCAGGGGTGGCTTGACAGTATCTCCAGCGCGGTGATACCATCTTCGGCCTCAAGCACTGTGAAGTTGCTATTCACGAGCAGAAAACGATAGAGCCGACGAGTTGCTGGCTCGTCTTCTACAACCATCACCGTATTCGTCACATCAGCCTCGCTCTTGTCCCAGTTGATCCTGTTGCAAACTATACCATATTCCTGCCAATCAGGATGCAGAAATGTACTATTCTCTGTAGCAAAGCTAACGAGTTTCGAAAAGCGTGTGTGTGTGTGCTCGCGGCGTAGACGCGAGCACACACACAGCACCTTCACCCATGATTGTGGAGCATGCCCATTTTGTGGCGCATCATCGCAAGCGGCGTAACAGGTGAATCCTGTCCATGAATAAGGGCATCATACCGATGCAGATAGGCTTTCCCCAGGGACGTATTACCAATCTGAAGATAACAAGCCCCCAGATAATAGAGCGCCTGGGCGTGATGAGGGTTGCGCCGCAAGACTTTTTCGAAAAAAGGGATCGCACGATTGGGTTCGGTCAGTTCCTTATGGCAGATCCCAAGGATAAAGTTCGTTTCAAGATCGTCGGGCCAGTGCGCCAGCACTTGCTGAAATTCCCGCACCGCCAGATCGTAGTAGCCACGTCGTACATACAGATAGCCCAGGTCATAGCGCAGCGATTGGGCCTCGGGGGCCAGGTTGACGGCCTTCCGCCACGCCGCGAGCGCCCAACTTTCACGACCGAGCAGGTTATACATAAAACCGAGCAGATAGTGCGCCTGCGGATCATTGGGCAACAACTGCACCGCTCGTTCAAAGGCCCGCACGGCTTGCAGAGGCAGATTCATATCGTAGAGGAGTTTGCCCATCTGCAGAAAGAGTGGCCCCTCACTTGGATTGAGCCGGGCACATGCAAAGAGGATTTCATACGCCTCGCGGGTCTTCTGTTGAAGGCGCAAGATCGCACTCATCCGCATGCGTGCTGCCACAAAACGACTATCTTCGGCTGGCACGGTGCGATAGTGTTCCAGGGCCTCTTCCCAGCGGTGCTGACGGGCCAGCAGATTCCCAAGCCGATAGTGGGCCAGATACTCATCAGGCCGCCATTGCAGCAACGCCCCATAGATACGTTCGGCCTCTTCTTCATACCGTTGGTGTTTCAAGGCATCGCTCAGGCGATAGTACCATGCAATCACCTCTTCGTCACTGCGCACCACGGGCTCTCTCGTTTCGGCTTCAGGATCAGGGGGGACAAACGTTGGTTCGATGCGTCGTGCTTCTTGAAAATAGCGCTGGGCAAGTTCGTATGCACCACGGCTCTGATGCATCCGGCCCATATGGTAGCGGGGTTCGGCGGCATTGGGGCGAAGTCCACAGGCACGACTATAATGGATATAGGCGCGCCCCGCATCGTCAGCTTGCTGATAGCAGCGCGCCAGCGCAAAATGGGCTTCGTAGAGTTGCGGATTAGCTTCAAGGGCAGCGCGAAACGCACCAATGGCTGCTTCAAGTTCCTTGAGAACCGTAAAAGCCACCCCCAGGTTGTAGTGTCCTTCGGCGAGGTGCGGATCGCTTTCCGTCGCTTCGTGGTATTCGCGTAGTGCGGCGGCCCAGTCGTGCTGAAACGCAAGTGCATTGCCAATGTACACATAGATAATGGCGCGTTCCTGGACAAAGGCTTGCGCTTGTTCCTCACCATCAACATAGACCGCAATCAGGGCCGCTTTGAAATGTTCAATCGCATCATGGTACGCCGCCCGCAAATAGGCGCGGAGCCCCTGGCTATACGCCGTCCCCAGCCGTGTTCCGGCCATTAAACGCTCACTCCCGCTATACATCCCTGGATCGAGCGGCATCAATTGCAATTGTTCACTGGCCGACATATCTCGCTCCATCAGTCCTGGCACATCACTGCTTACAGGTTGTATTTGCGCTCAGGACGTAATCCTTCCATCGAACGCCGACATGTCTCACTGAGCCACCGTGCCGCGACGCCATCAAGCAGTTTGTCGGGCGGATGGCGAGTTAACTGGCGTATACAGTTGCGATATTCGCGGAGGGCATCATCGCGCCGTCCCAGTTGACGATAACACTCGGCAAGATGAAAGGCGAGCACGGGTGATTGATTATCAAGGTACCGCGCTCGTTCGAACTGAACCAGGGCCGCACTATGGCGATGCTGGCGCGCATAGATTAGCCCGATCAAGCAATAGGCTTCGGTCGTCAAGGGATTTAACTCAAGTGCGCGATGCGCCTCGGCCCCAGCCAGTTCAAAGTCGCCCCGGTTGGCATGCGCCCGGGCCATCAAGGCGAGGATCTGAGGTGCAGCGCTGCCGATCAGGGGCAAACTCTGCAAGCGGGCTAGCGCTTCTTCCGTCTGGCCTGTATCAAGCAAACCTTGGATCTGCTCAATGATGGCGCTGGTTGCACGATGATCGATGTGCGGCTGGCTCGGGCGTGAAGGGCGTCGCGTTGCGCGGGATAGTTCTGGCTGACACGCTGGCGCTAGAGCAGGCACCCCGCGTGACAGTGGGCCAGGATCGGTAGGCAAGGCTAGCGTGCGGCGATACCGTTGCTCGTCTATTTTTGCGGTGTCTTTGTAGTACACAAAAGAGTCACCCACTTCACGCCAGCGCAACTTGTTAAAAATGTTCCAGAGCGTCTCGGAAAAGCCAAGAAAGAGGAAGCCGCCATCATTGAGCGCATGGTAAAAACGTTCCATCAGGGAACGACAGGTATTGATTTGAAAATAGATCGTGACGTTTTGACAAAACAGGATATCGACGCCCTGCCCCTGGGCCGGAATCGGGTCGAGGAGATTGAACTGATCAAATTGAACGAGGCGTCGTACCCGCGAGGCAACCGTTAATTCAGCCCCGTGGGCGTCAAAATAGCGGACACGTTGTTGCGGGGTCAGGTTTGCCAGACTCCGCCCTTTATAGACCCCGGCTTTTGCCCGCGTGAGGGCGGCGCTACTCAGGTCAGTGGCCCAGATGCGAATGGGGCGGGGAAGTGGCTCGCCAAAAGTTTCGAGGACGGTAATCGCCAGTGAATAGGCTTCTTCGCCCGTCGCACAGCCGGCACTCCAGAGACGCAGGGGTTGACCGGGGGGCAGGCGTTGATGCAACTCGCGCAAGATGACCTCACGGAGCGCCTGCATATGCGGTTGGTTGCGAAAAAACTGTGTTTCGTGATTGAGCAATTCTTCCGTGAGGAGTTGGAGCTCTTGCTGATCAGGTTGATTGGTGAGTTGGTTCGTATAACGCTCAGTCGACATGCCAAGCGCGCTACTCCGTTGTTGAATGGCTGCTTCCAGCGTTCTGGTGCGTGTATCATCCAGATAGAGACCATAGGCGGTCGCAATCCTGTCCCGCAGCATCACAAGATCAGGTTGTTTAAGCAGTTCGTTTCGCGCCAGCGCCAGGTACATAGGTTCCACTCTCTTGCCAATAGTCATTGAGGTCCTGGGGCAAAGCGCTTGATCAACGTGGTTGCAATGCGCTCAGGGGGCAATACAAGATCGGCTGCCCCAAGTTCGATGGCCGCTCGTGGCATGCCAAAGATGGTCGATGTTGCTTCATCTTGGGCAATCGTAAACCCGCCGGCACGACGGATCGTGCGCATGCCGATGGCACCATCACGCCCCATCCCGGTCAACAACACGCCGGTCGTTGCGGCCCCAAAGACGGCAACCACCGACTGCATCGCGATATCAACCGCCGGACGTTGCATCAACAGAGGCAATCCACTTAGATGAACGGTACAATTCGGCTGAATGAGCAGATCAAACTGATCAGGAACCAGAAAGACATGGCCTGCTTGCAGGCGCATCCCTTCAGTGGCAAGGTGAACTGGCAACGTAAGCTGATCACTGAGCCATTCAGCCATGCCGGTACTGAACCCCTGTGCGATATGTTGCACCACAATCACGGTTGCCGCAAAGTCACCTGGCAGGCGCGCCAGGATCTGGCAGACCACCCGCGGGCCGCCGGTTGAGGCCCCGATCACCACGGCATCAAAACGACACGCTGCACTGCGCATCGGGGTCATCGTGTGCGGTGGTATGCCTGTGGCGAGTGGGGTCACGGGCTTGAATAGGGGAGCTCCGCTTGCCCCTGGCTGCGGCGGTGGTTTGGGGGGCACGGGCAGAGCGGGTTTCTCGGGTGCAGCTGGGGATGTTTCGGCGGGCACGACATAGGTGTCACTCTGCTTGCCGCGCCGCCCGCGCAAATGAGTCACAACCTGGATCCGGGCGAGCATGCGCACCTTGCGTACGAGTGACCGCCGGGCCTCTTCGAGGGCCCCTGGTTGATCAAGCCGCGGTTTCTCCATCACATCAAGTGCGCCTGCACCGAGCATCTGAAAGGTAATGTCAATATCATAACTACTGAGTGAGGTTGTCAGGACAAGGATGGGGAGCGGATGGTAGGCCATGAGCTGGCGGGTGGTCTCGACCCCATCCATGATTGGCATCCGCACATCCATCGTGACGAGATCCGGATGTAACGCCACAACCATCTCAATCGCTTCACGTCCATTGCACGCTTCACCCACGACCTCGACCAGCGGATCGCTTTCCAGGAGTTCACGAAGCAGCCTGCGCGCCAGGGCCGAGTCATCAACGATCAGAATGCGCAAGGTTTTGTTCATAAAGAACCCGATTTCTGGGTTACATCTCAAGCACCAGCTTGATGCGGTTGGGGAGATTGAAGAGCTCGACATCTTTGTTGAGATAATCGTCAACTCCTACCTCAAAGGCGGCATGTTTTTCATCACTGGAGGTTAACATAATAATGCGTAACTCATCAAGCTCGGGCCTGCTCCGCACACGGCGGCAGACTTCAAAGCCGTCAATGCCCGGCATCTGAACATCAAGCACCATCAGATCGGGGGCTTCTTCTTCAATCATTGCCAGGGCCTCTTCGCCACTGCCGGCCAGGCGTACCTCGTACCCAAACATTTCCAGGCGCATCTTGACGATATCCGTAATGAGTTTGCTATCATCAACGACAAGAATCTTGTGTGTCATGCCCCCTCCTTATAGTAACCCTCTGGTCAGGATGTCTGGTCAGTTCGCTGTGCCAAGCAGTTGCTGCACTACATCAAGCAGGCTCTCTTGATTGAACTGACTCTTCACAATATAGGCCTGTGCGCCTGCCTCCAACCCACGGCGGCGATGTTCTTCTGAGGCCAGGCTCGTAATCAGGATGACCGGTATGCGACTGGTGGTCGGATTGGCGCGGATCTGGCTGGTGAGGCCAAAACCGTCAACTCGTGGCATTTCGATGTCACTAACGACAAGATCGTATGGCTGCTGCTGCATCCGCCCGAGGGCATCAGCGCCATCGATGGCTGGCGTGACCTCATACCCTGCCGATTGCAAAATGCTGCAGATCAATTCTCGGGTGGTAAACGAGTCATCCACGACCAGCAACCGTGAACGCTGGACTGTCGGGGCCTGGCTCACGACGATGTTGCTCCGTTTGTTCTGGATGACCTGCACCGGATTGAGCAACAGCACCAGGGTACCATCGCCAAGCTGGATGGCCCCGCCGAAGTGTTGGTGCTTCTCGAACAAGGGGCCAAGTGGTTTGACCACGGCTTCACGCTCGTCGACCAGTTCATCCACCAGCAACGCCACGGGGCGCTGGTTGCTCCCCGTGATAATGGCAGGGACACGGCTGTGGCGACTGAATGGCGACGGTTCTGACAGGCCGAGCAGTTCGGCGAGGGCGATCAGGGCAAGCGTACGCTCTTCAACAAGGATCGTTGGCTGGCCTTCAAGCGAGCGGATCTCGTTGTGATAGGCCCAGACAGTACCATAACAGCTTGTGGCTGGCAGCGCAAAGATCGATCGCCCTGTGCGTACCAATAAAATGCGGGTCGTGACGAGGGTTAAGGGCAACGTGAGGATAATGCGACTCCCGTGGCCGAGTTCAGACTCGACTTCGACCTGTCCACCGAGTTCGGTCAGATTGGCGCGCACAACATCCATGCCAACGCCACGTCCCGAGATCTCGGTGATCTGCTGTGCCGTCGAAAACCCGGGTTGAAAGATTAGTTCGAAGGCTTCGCTATTGGGCATCAATGCGGACGCCTCGGCCGAGAGCAGACCGAGCCGCACGGCGCGCTCACGCAGGCGTTGCGGATCCATGCCACGACCATCATCACTGATGATGATTCTTACTTTGCCGCCAAGCGTTTCGGCGCGCACTTCGATCAAGCCGTAGGGTGGTTTGCCTGCCGCCTCGCGTTCGGCGGGAGGTTCGATGCCGTGATCAACCGCGTTGCGCACCATATGCATGAGTGGGTCGTTGATCAATTCCAGGACTTTGCGATCAAGTTCAACGGTTTCGCCGTACAATTCGATCCTGGCCTCGTGGCCGGTCGTCTGCGTGAGATCGCGGACGGCGCGGGGCAAGCCGGCATAGACCGTCGCGATGGGCAAGAGTCGGGCGCGCATCACCTCCTGTTCCAGATCTTTGACCAGTTGGGCGTGCTGGTTGGTGTGACGCATGACGCGATCACTCTCTTGATGGATCAGCCCACGGACTTCGCGGCCGATAGCATGCAAGCTCCCCAGGTGCTGATCAAGTTGTTTGCGTTGTCCTCCCGTCAGAGCCATGCTTTCCAGAGCTTCTTCAAACGCAAGCATCGCGGCTTGTTGTTGCGAGCATTTGTTTTGCAGTTCTTGCCACTGCTCGCCATGATTTGCCAGGCTCTGTTGGCTGATAACCAGTTCGCCGGCAAGGTTGAGCATCCGATCCAGGCGATCAACCCGTACCCTGATCGTCGGCTGGTTCTGATGACGCTGGTTGACAACACGGCTTAAGGGCACGGTTGTCGATGGAGGTGCTGCCGCACTGGCCGAAGTTCCACGAGGGGGAGGTGCTGCCTCAGGTGCTGGTGGTGCTTCGGACACGTCTGTTGCTGGCATAGCGGCTGGCGCTGCGTTGGCCTGCGCACCGCCCAGACCACCAATCAGTTCATCCACATTCACGGGACAGGGGCGACCCTCGATCGTGGCATTGATCAGTTCCAGGATGGCATCGCCGCTGCGCAGCAAGACATTGGCAAGCGGGCGTTCCAGCGCACGTTTGCCCTGGCGCATCTCGCCCAGCACCGTCTCGAGCTCGTGGGCCAACCGGCCAACCTCATCAAACCCGAGCATACGGGCCGAACCCTTAATCGTATGCATCGCGCGAAAGATCTGGGCAATCGTCGCCTGCTGCTCACCTGGATCAGTGGCTTGTTCCAGGTTCAACAAGCCCTCACCGAGAACACGGACATTCTCGACGCTCTCTTCACGAAATTGATGATAGAAACTCGACAGATCCATAGTGGTTACTGCTTTTCATTCGCCACAATTCCGTGAAGGCGATCGGCAATCGAGGTCAGCGTAACAGCCGCTTCAGCCATCTGCCGTGAGCCAAGCGCCGTCTGGCGGGCCACCTCAGCGATCTCGCGCATCGTTTCGACCACCTGCTCGCTGGCACTCTGCTGTTGCGCGGTCGCCAGGCCAATCTCGGCGGCGCTCTGGGCCGTCCGTTCGGCGACCATCACGATATTGTCCATCGTCTGGCCGGCGCGATGGGCAAGTTCGACCCCTCGTTCCACCTCTTTGCTCCCCTCTTCCGAGGCCAGCACCGAGGCTGAGGTCGCCTGGCGGATCTCTGCAATGACACCTTTGACTTCGCGTGCGGCCGCGAGCGTTCGATTGGCCAGACTTTTGACTTCAGCGGCGACCACGGCAAAGCGTCGCCCGTGTTCACCGGCACCCGCCGCCTCGATCGCCGCATTGAGTGCAAGCAGATGGGTTTCGTCAGAGATGTCGTCAATCAGGTCAATAATCTCGCCAATCTGCTGCGAACGCTCGCCGAGGCTGAGCACCCGATTCGAGACATCCGACACCCGGCCACGGATGCGTTCCATGGCTTGAATGCTCTCATCAACGGCGTCCTGCCCACTGCTCAGATTTTCGAGTGTCTGTTGGGCGGCTTGCGAGACATGGTCAGCCAGTTGCGCAATCTGGCGCGCCGTGCTGCCGAGTTGTTCAATCGTAGTCGAAACCTCAGAGACGGCGCTCGCCTGATCGGTCGCCCCGCTCGCCTGCGATTGCGAGGCAACCTGCAACTGCCCTGCGGCGGCGGCGAGCTCACTGCCCAGTTCGATTTGCTGAATATTCTTTTGCATCAACTGATCGGTCTTCTCGATCAACTGCTGCGCCCGCTGCTGTGACTGGGCGACGACCATCGCCAGATCGCGGCCACTCATGCCCGACATATACGCGATGAAACAGCCCGTCAAACTGAAAATAACCGCGTTGACCGCCGGCGAGAGATCCATCGGCGTGTAGAGGTTCCTGGTCTGGGTGATGAACAGGCCCATATAGATGACCATCGTTGCTGCGGCGACAAAAAAACTATCGCGCCCGTTGCCCAGCAAGCCAGCGCTAATCACGGGCACCAGAAACATAAAGGCGAGCGGGCCAAGCGGACCACCGAAGAGGATGACGCCAATCGTTGAACAGAGAATCATTGCATAGAAGAGGATGCGACGTCCCAGGACGGTATTCCGGTTCCGGATAAGAAAAAAAGCCGCAACATACATCACCAGCGAGACAATGACCAGGACGGCGACAAACCAGACCGTCAGTTGTCCGATGCTCGCCGAATTCCACAAAAAACCCATCGAAAAGAGAAAGATAATCGAAAGCGAAAAGCCGCTCGCGTTCAACAGATGCATCATGCTCTGGTGATCGAGCAGCAGGACAAGCTTCTCGTCCTCTTCCTGATGGTCAAACCTTCCCACAGTTGCTGTCGTTTGCATAGGTTTCATTCCCGATCAAGACACGATCTCACACAACCCCGAGGGCCACATCGGTCGCAATGCGCTGCAAATCAAGCACAAGGAGCAGTCGCTGTTCAAGGATGACAGCCCCGGTAAACCACGGACGAGCGAGGTGTTTGCGCATCAGCGGGGGTAAGGGGTGCACCTCTTCTGGCTGCGTCAGGCGTTCAACCCGATCGACCAGCAAGACCACGGTGCGGCGACGCAGGGTAATGGTCAAAGCATGGTACCGATCGGGCTTGGCCTCCACTTGAGAACCAAGCAACGCTCCAAGTTCAGCATAGATCAGCGGACGACCCCGGGCATCATCCTGCTCAGGGGCCGTCGTTGGCAGCAACTGGCTCAGGTGATCGACGTGGGTTTGAGGGGCCAGGTAGCACTGGTCAGCGATATGGATCTCAAGCAGGAGCATAGTAGCTTTCGCCTCACTCAACCAGGGTCATGCGCGTAACCTCACTGTTACTTTCTATGATACTGAGCGAACGAACGAAACAGGCACCAGTGCGTACTTCAGAGTGTTTCGTGGAGGACTGCGACCAGTGCGCCAAGGTTGAGCACCGCCAGGGTTGCTCCTTCAAGGGTGGTGACGCCGGCGAGCAAACGTACCCGTTGGGCATCAAGGGCCGCCGGTGGAGGCGCGATGCTCTTGGCGGTCAGGGGCACAAGATCAACGACGGTATCCACGAGCAGGGCCATCCTCGTGACGTCGTGCTCTACCAGCACCAGGCGGGTTGCACGGGTTGCGAGGTTCAGCGTCAGACCAAGTATCAGGCGCAGATCGATCACGGGAAAAATGACGCCACGCTGACTAATCAGCCCAGGCATGATCGCGGGGGCTCCGGGGACACTTGTTGGAGTTTGCCAGCGCATAACTTCGCGTACCGCAATCCCGGGGATGGCATAATGCTCGTCGGCGAGATTGACCACCAGGTACTCCTGGATCTCGGCGAGTACTTCGACTTCGTTCTGATTCATTATGATGATCGCTTCCCTTGAACTGTTCACACTTGTCCTGGGAGCGAGGGCGTTCCGTCCTCGAAGGCATCCCGAAGGCGAGACGCTCGCGCTCTCAGGCTGGCCTGTTACCTTGCCGACTTGCCAAGGTAGTTCAGGCGCTGTATCATGTTGCGTTACCATATAAAGATACCATAGCTGGTATGTGGTTTGATGAGAAAGGTATGCACTCTGTGAACAAGAAGATCCGGGTCGCGATTATTGGCGTTGGAAACTGTGCCTCGTCGCTCGTGCAAGGCATTCATTATTACCGTGAGGCCCGCGAGGGCGATGATATTCCAGGGCTCATGCATGTAACGCTGGGCGGGTATCACATTAGCGATATCGAATTTTCGGCGGCCTTTGATATTGCGGATACCAAAGTTGACAAAGATCTCTCAGAAGCGATTTTTGCTGAGCCAAACAATACCTATGTTTTTAGCAAAGTACCGCACCTCGGGGTGCCCGTGTCGCGAGGCATGACCCACGATGGGATTGGCAAATATTTGAGTCAGGTCATTACCAAGTCGCCACGCGATACCGATGATATTGTTGGCATTCTCAAGCAGACCCAAACGGATGTCGTTATCTCGTACCTGCCAGTGGGCAGCGAAATGGCAACGAAATGGTATGTCGAGCAGATCCTTGAGGCTGGCTGTGCGTTCATCAATTGTGTGCCCGTCTTTATTGCCAGCCAGGAGTACTGGCGGCGCCGTTTTGAAGAGAAGCGGTTGCCGATCATTGGCGATGATATCAAGAGCCAGGTGGGGGCAACGATTACCCACCGTGTCTTGACCACCCTTTTCAAAGAGCGTGGGGTGCGCCTGGATCGCACCTATCAACTCAATTTTGGCGGCAATACCGACTTTTTGAATATGCTCGAACGGGAGCGCCTCGAGAGCAAGAAGATCAGCAAAACTAACGCCGTGACGAGTCAGTTGAACTACGAACTCCCGGAAGCCTCGGTGCATGTCGGCCCAAGCGATTATGTGCCGTGGCTGGGCGACCGCAAATGGGCCTATATTCGCATGGAGGGCACGACCTTTGGGGATGTGCCGCTCAACGTCGAATTAAAGCTCGAAGTCTGGGACTCGCCTAACTCAGCCGGGGTGGTGATTGACGCGATCCGTTGTGCCAAACTGGCCCTTGATCGTGGCCTTGGCGGTGCCCTCGATGGTCCGAGCAGTTATTTTATGAAGACCCCGCCCAAGCAGTATACCGATTATGAAGCACGCGAACTAACCGACCGTTTTGCCCGTGGCGAGGAGTAGGAACACAAACACCTGCGCAGGGTTCGCCCTGCGCAGGTGTTTGTGCTAAGAGGCCCGTTCAGGCGCTTTTCTTACGGGGAGGCTCTTTTTTTGTGCTGGTTGTCTTTTTGCTGGTGGCCGCCTTTTTGTTGGTCGGCGTCTTTTTGCTGGTGGCCGCCTTTTTCGTCGCGGTCGTTTTCTTGGTTGCCTTCTCTTTGCTCTCAGCTTGCACTGGGGTTGCTTCGACCGGGGCCATCTCTTCGAGGCTGTTGGTCAGATAGTCGCACTTTGGATAGCGTGAGCAGCCAAAGAAGGGCCGCCCAAAGCGCCCCCGGCGCCGCAGCAATTCGCCCTCGTGACACTTGGGACAGGCCACACCGGTGGGTTCGGGAAGGGGCACGGGCTTGCCATCTTTGCCGAGGCGCCGTGTATTGCTGCACTCGGGATAGCCTGAACAGCCGAGGAATGGCCCGAAGCGACTCTTTTTGATCACCATTGGCCGCCCACAGAGATTGCACATCACATCGCTGGTTTCGGGGGCGCTGGCTTTATCGAGAACGATTTTGCCGTCACTGTCGCGATGGAAATCACTGGTGAAGTCACACGATTCAGGGCCACCATCTTTGCTGTACCGGGTACAAGCAAGGAACTCACCATTGCGTCCGAACTTGATGGCGAGCAGACCCTGTTGACACTTGGGACACTGGAGATCGGTGACAATCTCTTCGCGCTTGAGATTGCGCATCTCAACCTTCGCATCAGCGAGGGTCTTCTGAAACGGCGCATAAAATTCGTGGAGGACAGGCACCCAAGCCTTTGATCCGTCGGCAATATCATCAAGTTGCTGTTCAAGGGCCGACGTAAAATCGTAGTCAACAATATTCGGAAAGTGGAGCACAAGGAGCTCGGTGACGACCCGCCCGAGGGTCGTTGGGATTAACTTCTTGTCGGCAGCCGTCACATAATCACGTTCCTGGATGGTTGAAATGATCGAAGCATAGGTCGAAGGCCGCCCAATGCCAAGGCGCTCAAGCTCTTTGACCAAGCTTGCCTCGGTAAAGCGGGGAAGCGGCTCGGTGAAATGCTGGATGGGCAGAAGTTCCAGCAGATCGAGCGGATCCTGCTCGACGAGAAGAGGCAGTCGGCGCTCGCTATCTTCGTCCTCTTCGCCCTCATCAAGGCTGACATTGTAGACCGCAAGAAAACCGGGGAACTTGAGCACCGAGCCGGTTGCCCGGAAGAGATAGGGCGCATTGCCAGTTGGCGCTGTCGGTGTCCAGGCCCCAAGATCAACGGTCGTACTATCAAAGATAGCCGGTGCCATCTGCGAGGCGACAAAACGCTTCCAGATCAACTCATAGAGCCGGAAGAGATCGCGTTCGAGGATCGCACTGACCTGCTCGGGTGCCCGCTCGCTACTTGTCGGACGGATCGCCTCGTGTGCCTCCTGGGCGCCTTTCGCCTTGGTTTTATACACAGGGGGCTTATCGGGCAAATAGTCACGCCCAAAGCGGCTTTCGATCAAGCGCCGCGCCTCGGCTTGCGCTTCACTGGCCACATTGGTACTATCGGTACGCATATAGGTGATCAGACCGCTGACCCCCTCGTCGCCCCCAAGATCGACCCCCTCATAGAGACGCTGCGCGAGCATCATCGTCTTTTTGGCACTGAACCCGAGTTTGCGCCCGGCCTCTTGCTGCAGGGTCGACGTCGTAAAGGGCGGAGCGGGGCTCCGGCGCTTATCTTTGCGGGTCACCTTCACCACGCGATAGGAAGCGCGGTCGAGGTCAGTCACAATCGCATCGGCCTGTTCCTGATCGGGCACCGCGAACTTATCGAGTTTCTTGCCTGCGCGCTCGATCAGTGTTGCGCGGAACGCATCGCGCGGGGCCGTACCCCCGGTCTTCAGCAGATCAGCCTCGATGGTCCAGTACTCAACGGGCACAAAGCTCTCGACCTCTTGCTCACGTTCGACAATCAGACGCACCGCGACTGACTGCACCCGGCCAGCGGAAAGCCCGCGCTTGACCTTATCCCAGAGCAAGGGACTCAGTTGATAGCCGACGAGTCGATCGAGCACCCGGCGAGCTTGCTGGGCATTGACCAGATTCTCATTAATCGCACGGGGATGATCGAGTGCCTGTTGCACCGCATTACGCGTAATCTCCTGGAACACAACGCGATACACCGGCGTACGCCCGGGCTTGATGGCCTCGGTAATATGCCACGCAATCGCCTCACCCTCACGATCGGGGTCAGTCGCAAGATAGATCGCATCGGCGTTGCGCATCGCCTGGCGCAATTCACTGACGACCTTCTCTTTGGTCACCTCATAGACGGGTTGAAAATTGTGCTCGACATCAATCGCCAGATCACTCTTGGGCAAATCACGCACATGGCCCATACTCGAAGTGACCCGATACCCACGACCAAGATATTTCTGGATCGTCTTCGCCTTCGACGGCGACTCGACGATAACAAGTTTGTCTCCCATAGCGCCCCAGGCTAAGCCAAGAATAGTAACAAACTGCGGCACGCAATTCGCTATAGCACTATACGCGGGCTATCCATCCTTGTCAATAGCCTGGTATCCAGGACACAGGGCGATTGCATCTTCCGTGTATGCACCCCGCCAAGGCACCCGCAAG
>NZ_SIJK02000054.1:0-19066 GCF_004762035.2 Candidatus Chloroploca mongolica
TGGGATCGGCAATTCTCAAGATCACCACCGGCAATTCTAATTATCGTTGATCAGCATGGTCGCGTTGTTGGCGGTGTGGCATAATCATCGTGTCTTCACCCGTGGCATCCACAAGGGGCTGAGTCCGCTCCATCTGAGTGGCATGACTGACGCGCCGACGGACTGGCTGGTAGCCTTGGACTATCCGCCCGCTGTGGCGGTCACGCCGCACGCTGCGCCGCTGGCGCAGGCGGCGTAACGTCAAACTGTAAAGTATCTACGAACCTTGTCTTAGACACAATACCTTGCAAAGAAGGCGGTTGGTTTGACGCAAAGACGCAAAGGCGCAAAGGTTTTTGCGTGGGTGACCGAACCCTTCGCGCCTGCGCGTGAGCGTATTTGCAAGGCAGGTGGTGTGACGCAAAGGCGCAAAGGTTTTCGTGTAGGTGACCGAACCCTTCGCGCCTTCGCGCCTTCGCGTGAGCGTATTTGCAAGGTAGCTGCAAACCCCTTAGCGTGTTGTTGCTGCCCGGATCGCCACCGGCAGGTAGACGGTATGCTTCGCCGGGCTCAGCGTCAGCCGCCACTCCGTTGCCGCCAGGGGCACCACGTGCCCACGCGCCGTGACCACACTCTGACCGTGCTCACCATCATCCACGAGCGTGATCGAGGTCGCGGCGGCGTCGGTGCGCGCCCGCACCTTGATCTGCGCGAGCTGCACCTCGCCCGTGGGAAGTTGCGATGCGAGGGTGCCCCGCGCCAGGATGATCCGTCCGGCGATGGGATCGACTACCTGCTGGAGCGGGTGTTCGAGCGTGGTATCGCCCGTCACGGCAAGCACTTCGAGCACGTTCGGGTCGAAGACCAACGTTGCGGCGGCCCCATCTAACCCGGTCGCTGGCGCGTTTACCGCCACGTTCAGGGTCACGATTGCCCCTGCGGTGAGGTTCGGCACGACCTGCTGTGCCCGCACCGCTGGCCTGCTGGCGCGGAATTCGGCGGGTGGTGACGCCTCAGCCCCTACCTTGCCAAAGTGCTTGGCGAGCAGCGAGAAGTCACGCAGGTTGATGATGCTATCGCCGTTGAAGTCCGCCCGCCCATCGTAGCCTACACTCCCGCTGCTGCGCCCGAACGTGGTGGCGAGCACCGAGAAGTCGAGCAACGAGATCCGATTGTCATTGTTGGCGTCGCCCGACGGGAGTGGCCCGATAGCAATCGTCGCTTCGGTTCCAGTCAACTCCTGCGTCACCTCCACCCGCAACGTCTGGGGATGCTTGACGCTCAGGGTGTAGGTCGCGGGGGCGAGGCTGTCGATCCGGAAGCGACCGGCCTGGTCAAGGGTCGGGGTCGCCCGATAGACGGGCGTGGTGCTTCCCGCCGTGCGCAGGCTCACCGTGAGCGGCAGGCTCAGACGCGGATCTGGAACGCCGGGCTCGCCTTCGAGGCTTACCTCGACTGTGACGTCCATCCCATCGCTCGCGTCAGGGTTCGGTGGAATGAACGGTGGCATCAGCACATCGCTCACCAGCGGCGGTGGATCGTTGCCTTGCTGCGCGAGCAACCCCTGCGCAAGAAAGCGTGTCCAGCCGTTGTCGCGGGTGATGTGAAAGAGGCGGTGCCCGACGTAGTTCATGAAGGCACTGTCGCTCGTGCTACTCGAACGCGGCGGATAGAAGAGCCCCAGGCCATGGGCGTTGTCGAGTTGCACGTTGTAGGTGCGTTCGCCACCCTGGTAGACATCCACATATTGGAAGGAGCGACTCGCACGCGAGCTGTAGGCCACAAAGCGCTGGTTGCTCGGCTCGGCCACCGCCAAGACCCGCTCGGCAGCGGCTTGCACCGCGCTATCTGGGATGCCATCGCGCAGCTTTTGTGCGAGATCCACTATATCCACGTAGCTGTCTTCGTTGTCGGGCTCGAAGGGCGAACCCTGCCCTGAGTCATACTTCTGCACGGTGCTGCGCAACTCACGCAGCGCCTGGCGGCGTGGATCGCGATCAGCTTCCACGTAGTTCAACAGGCTCTGGCCGAGCGCACTGAGCGCGGCTTCGAGTTCGGCAAAATGGCCCAGGTCAAAGGCGGCAATGGTGTAGGGCAGCGCCTCGGCATTGATGGCTGTCGCATAGTGCTGCGCGATCTTGACGGCTGCATCACGCGGGTCGCTCGCCTGACCGAGCATCTGGCGGTAGTGGTCGTACGCAAAGATGCCCCAGGCGGTGTTCGCCGACGCGACGACGAAGTCGGCCAGGCCCGCGGCGATCGCGGCGTTCTCGAAGAGCCCGAACGAGCAGGCGTCGTAGAAGAGGAGGTCGAGTTTGCGTGCGCCATCATCGGTCGCTTCGATCAGGGCGGCCCGCACCTCGAGCGAGGTCAGGAAGGGGGTTGGTGTGGTCTCCCCCTTGCTGGTCTCGTCCTGGGCAATGCCAACAATGCCGTTGGCGTGATCGACGATCGCCAGGGCGTAGTGGTCCGTAGCGGGTAGACTGGTAAAACCCCAGGTGAGGAAGTCGCGCAGGGTGCCAGGCTCATCCATCCGCGCCTCGATGAGATCGGTGCGCGCCCAGTTCCCTGCAGCATCGAGGGTGTAGCGCCGCGTATCGTTGACCCTCGGCCCGTCATAGAGTACGGCAACTTGCACGTTGGCTTGCGGCCCGGCCTTCTGCAAGCGGTAAAGCATGCCGTTCAGGGCTGCATTCTCGCCCATCCACGGGTCGAGGTTGTTATCGGCAGCGGCGTAGATCAGCAATGTCCAACTCTGGGTTCCATACCCACCCCCGCCGCCGTCGCGAATGATGATCTGCTGCTCGACGGTGGGCGACCAATCGCCTTCGTCGTCTTGTACCGCGAAGCTGATCGTATGCACGCCCACAGGAAGATCGGCGGCAGCACGACTGAAGCTGCGCTCGGTCGTGATCACGCTGCCGTTGAGCATCCAGCGATAAGCGCTGATCACATCGGTCGCATCAGAGTCAGCGCCCGTCCCCTCAAAGCGGATGGTATCAACACCCTGCCTGGCATCACGCGGCAAGATGCGGTTGATCGTGGCAATCGGGATCGGCTTGGCGTAGCTGCCGCTTGCCTGGTGTAGCCAGGTATCGCCCAGGAGTATACCCGCGTCATTCTCACCGCCAAAGGCGACCACCTCGCCACGGTACGCATCGTAGGCGACGACCATACGCTGCCGTGTACTCATCGGCGTTGTGGCGAGCCGTTCGCGCCAAACTTCCCCATCCCATTCCCAGGTGTCGCCACGCACACCGGCATCGTCGCGCCCGCCGATGACCACGATAACGCCACGGTCACGATCATACGCCGCGCCGTGCCCTGTACGCGCCACGAGGGGCTGCGCGGGCGTGGCATTCGTCCATGTCGTGCCGTCATACTCCCACACATCGGCAAGCAGACCACTCCCGCGTTGCCCGCCGACGAGTACCGCCACACCCCGGCGCTGGTCGTAGGTGAGCGTGGCCCCGGCGCGGGTGGGTGGTGTGCCCTCCACGTTGATCTGTCGCCACGTCGTGCCATCATATTCCCAGGTATCGTCCAGATACGCACCGCTTGCGCTCGCTCCACCAAAGAGCACCCACACATTGCGGCGCGTATCGAAGGTCAGGCTGTACGCGCTGCGCGCCGGAGGTCGGCTTGCGGGAGCTTGAAGGTGCCAGTCGGCCCCATCCCAGAGCCAGGTGTCGTCCAATGCGACGTTGCCCGCACCCGTGCCGCCGAACATCAACAATTGGCTCCCATCGCTATTGCGGGCGATCTGATGGGCTTGACGCGGCGGCGGCACCGTATCCGGGTCGAGTTGGAGCCAGTGGCTGCCCTGCCAATGGAAGGTACGCCCGCTCAGGCTGCCGTCCTGGGCGCGCCCGCCAAAGAGCAGACTCAGACCGTCGCTGGTGTAGTCCAGCGCAGCGGCGGAGAGGGCGGTGGGCACTACACTGTCATCGGGTTGCTCGCGCCAGGTTGAGCCGTCCCAGAGCCAGGCCATGTTCAGGGTACTAGCAGTATCGGTATGCCGTCCAAAGAGGGCCATCCCCTGGTTACCAGGCAACAATAGAAGGCCGGTTAAATCCTGCCCTGCTGGTCTGGATGTCCGTTCAAGGATGGCCCAGTTTACGCCGTCCCATTCCCAGACAGTGGTAGGAGATGTTTCGAGGAGAACGACGACACGTTGTCTTATCCGATCATAGACCATGGCTCCACAGTCTAGGAAACACCGCACTTTTAGGGTCGGATTCTGCTCAGTCCAGTTTGTGCCGTCCCATGTCATGACCTTACTTGGAGACTGATTGTTGACAATCTCTAAAAAAATAGTTTGCTGATTAGCCTCATTGTAGGCCATGAGAGGCTTATAATTCTGCTTTGGTGGAGATGTACTCGGCGAAGCATCAGTCCATGTAGTTCCATCCCACAGCCATGTATCGTTCAGCTGCGTAAAAGTAGCGGTCTTTCCGCCAAAAAGGACAATCCGCTGGTGTAGTTTATCGTAGATCATCTGATGATCTATACGAGGAGAAGGTGAAGCCACAGGGAAGACTTGTCTCCATGTGTATCCATCCCAGACCCACGTGGTATTGGCAGCTTTCGGTGAAGCCGCTGATTGTTGCCCTCCAAACATTAAGACATAATGATGGACTTCGTCATATACCATTGCCCCATAAGCAGTGTAAGGAGCACTCACTGGCGGTGTGCGCTGAGTCCATGTAACTCCATCCCATTCCCACGTATCCTCGGGCCTTGCTAATGACATCCTCCCGCTGAACAGCACAGCCCGCTTACGCTCCTGCTGGTAGGCCATCTGGTAGTCGTAGCGAGCAGCCGGACTCACCCGTGGCGAGCGTTGATTCCAATCTATATCATCCAACTCCCAGGTTTCGCCGGGGTAGATCCTGGCGGCGGCGTCGCTGTAGCCGCCCGCGAGCACAGGCACCTGGCGGGTGCTGTCGTAGGTCAACAGGGCACCCGCCCGTGGCGGCAGATCGACCCGCAGTTCGGCCCATGTCTCACCATCCCAGGCCCAGCTATCCTCCAGGGGCTTGCCGCCCGCGTCAACCCCACCGACCAGCAATACCTGCCCGCGCACCGGGTCGTAGCTCATCGCGTGACCGCTGCGGGCGCTGGGCATAGTCAGCGGATAGGCTCGTGCCCAGGTAGCCCCGTTGTACTCCCAAATGTCCTGCTGGAGCACACTGGCGCGCAGGCCGCCAAAGAGCACGAGCCGGTCGCGTTCAGCGTCGTAGGCAAGGTCGAAACCGGTGCGCGCCGGGGCCGGGATCGTCGCTGGTTGACGCATCCAGGTTGCGCCATCCCAGGCCCAGACCCCAAAGTCGGTAGGGTTGGCGGCGTCGGCACCGACCAGCAACACCCGGTTGCGGGCGCTGTCGTAGGCCATTGCTGCGCGCCCACTGAGTGCGGGGGGCGTGGGTATTACGCTCTCGCGCCAGATCGTCCCGTCCCACTCCCAGGTGTCGGTGAGTGCAACGCCTCCGCTGCCAGTGCCGCCAAAAAGGATGATGCGCTGACGGGCGACGTCGTAGGCCATCGTGTGCCCCGAACGGGCGGGCGGTACGACCATTGGTGCCAGGCGCATCCAACTGCGCCCATCCCAGGCCCGGGTTTCGGCGAGCGGCACATCAACACTGCCTTGGCGCTCAAGCCCACCGAAGAGGATGATCCGCTTGCGGGTGGCATCGTAGGCCATCGCCGCCGCCTTGAAGTTCGGCGTTGGGCGCTCACCGCGCGCCCAGTTGCTCTCGAAGGCGAGGCGGGGCAGCACCACATCAACTTGCTGGCCGCCCTCTTGGGCGATGAAACTGACGCTTTTGCTCTGCCCATCGGCGCTGGCGGTGATCGTCACGGTGTCGCCCGGTTCAGCCTGGAGCGCACTGGAATCGCCAAGGTTATCGCTGAGCAGCGCCGCGAAGAAGGGCAAGCCACCCGCCTCACCGCGCTGGGTCTGGGTCGTCAAGGTGCGGTCACCGACGCTGATCGTCACCTCGGCCCCGGCAATCGGCACGCCATTCAGGTAGACGTAGCCGCTCACGCAGCAGATCACGGCGGCAAAGCTGTCGAGCGCCGCCCCACGGATGCACGAGCGCGGCAAGGGCGGCGGGGCTAGCGGGGCCGCGAGCGGCATCATCGCCTGGTCAGCGGTCGCCGCAACCTGCTGATCCACGGGAGGCGGCCCTTCTTCGGGAACACCCTGGACGGTAGCGCTCGTGGTGAACGGTGACGACAAGAGGACGATCAGCAGCGTGATGAGCAGGAGCAGGCTAGCAGGGTGGGTAGAGCGCCTCATAGGAGTCCCTTTGTTTCAGAGTATGTAAGGTAGCGCTACGGCAACAGTCGGCGTTCCCTCACGCAGCAACAGTTGAAACGCGGCCCAGTAGTAGGGATGGACGTAGCCCATGGCCCGCGCCGCCGCACGCGCCGCGCTCAGGGCTTCGGTCGGGTTTTGCCCAGCGGCGAGCCCCTGGTAGAACTGCTCCATCATCAGGCTCGTGGCCTGATCATGCACCGGCCATAAGCTCGCGACGACCGCCCGTGCCCCTGCACTCAAAAAGGCTCCCGCTAGCGCCAGCGCGACCCCGCCTCGTTCCGGGGTGGTGCCGGTCTCGCAGGCGCTGAGTGTCACCAGGGCTGTGCCAGCCAGCGGCACATTGAGCACGTCGGCGAGCAAGAGCGGGCCGTCGGCCAGGCTGAGCTGGGAGAGCAAGGGGGCATAGGGGTTGACCTGGCCGTGAACAGCAAGGTGCAGGAAGGCCGGCGGCTCTTCCCAGTGCAGATCACGCAGGTGAGCTGGGTAGACCTGACGGGCTGACGGGAATTGGCGCTGAATGGCCGCAAGTTCGGCGACGACATAAGGAAGAGGGGGCTGACCTTCCCAGCCGAGCAGCAAGGGGGTTCCCGTGGCCTGGGGCACGGGTGGCATCGCAAGCAGCGCAAGTGAGGGGATCAGGTGCAGGTTGTACTCTTCATCGAGGTAGCGCGAACCAGCCTGGGTGTGGTCGCGCAGCGCCGCCCAGGGCACACTGTAGAGCGGCCCATCCGGTGCGATGATCACCTGGTTGACGTCGGCAGCGAAGGTGGCAATGATCGGCGCGATCAGCAGGTGGTAGAGCTCGCCCAATAATCGCTCGCTGGCGGCAAGCTGGCCCGTTGCCATGCGCTGCTGTTGTGCGGGCGAGCTACAATGCCCCAACGCATGGTGCTGAAGCGTCAGCCGACTCAGCAGTTGCGTCACCTGCGCCACCGAACCAAGCTCCACCTGGCGCACCGCTGCGTCAGCCGTCAGCAGAAACGCCCAGATCTGCCCGTCCGCAATGAGGTACTCGACGCCGACACTGGTGGACGGCAAGCATTGCTGGATCGACGCCAACGCGGGGAGGGTCTGCACGGGACGCTGGCGGAGGTGCTGGCGGGCCAGGCTTTGCAGGGTCGTCTCGGCCTGCTTGATCCGCTCGGCACAGAGGGTCTGGTAGGCAAGCTCATCCTCAGGATGCATCTGCGCCCGCCAGTAGTCCCACGCGGTCTTGGCGCTGAGCCAGGCTGGATCCTGGAGCAGTGACGCGTGCAGAGACGCGGCGCTCGGCGCGGCGAGCTCAGCCCAGATCCCGCCTTTGGCTTCGAGCAGGCTCTGCACGGCTGCCTCGAGGCGCCCGGCTTGCAGATAGCTACTGATCAGGTGGGCATAGAGCGGAGCCGTGCCGGTCAGATAGCTTGCCTTCAACTCTTCACTCGGTAGCATCCGCCGGGTTGCCGCGGCCAGGTCGGCCGCACGCTGGAGGGGCACCCAGGCTTCGGTGGCAGACATCCGGCGGGCCTGCTCAACCAGGGCGCGCTGCTCGATGCCATCGAGTCCATGTTCACGGGCTACATCAGCCAGGTGCTGATAGCGTCGCACGGCGGCCCTGGCATGTTGCGTCAAGGCTGCCGCCAGTAACTCCAGCTCGAGTTGCTCAGCCAGCACCCCGGCATCCGCGATGGTCGCCTGAGCCGCCGCCACCTGGGCTAGGGCAAGGCGACGTTCAGCAGCGTTACGCTGAAAGCGCGGATGGGCGGTGTAACCCTGGAGCAACGCCTGGAGCACCGGCGGCAACGGGGACTGCATGGCGAGCGCCGTCGCACGCGCAAGATCCTGGCGGGCAAGGGCGTTCTGATCGAGGGCCAGGGCCAGCCGTACGGCGAAGAGGATAGCCTCCACCGCCTCCTGAAGCAGCCCGGCCTGTTCAAACATATGAGCCGCCTGGAGCGCCGCACGGCGGGCTTCGAGGGGCAATTGCAGGCGCTCGAAGAGCACCGCTTCTTCGAGCGCCACCGTCGCCTGGTCAAGCTCGATCCGGGCCGTCGCAAAATCGGTACGAGCCTGGGCCAACAGGCGCAGCGCGGTGAAGAGTTCGCCACGATAGGTCGCCAAGCGCGCCTGGTTCACGGCGACACGCGCCCGCAGTTCGGCAGAGCCACATGCTTCAGCCACCGCACCTGCACGTTCGAGCGTCGCTTCCGCCAGCGTAAATTGACCCAAGAAGAGCGCCGCAAATGCCTGGTTGATCAGCGCCTCGGCCTGCGCTGCGGGCTGGTGATAGCTCACGGCCAACGCCTCGGCCTCGCGGGCCGTCGTGAGCATAGCCTCGTAGTGGCCCATCCGTCCTTCAATATCAGACCGGTTCATGTAGAGCGCTGGCAGGCGATTCTGAGCGTCCGGTGCATCTGCCAGGCACTCAGCTGCGCGCCTGATCGCCGTGTGCGCTTCGTCGAGCCGACCGAGTTGCCCCAACAACCCGGCGCGTCCGATCAGCAAGCGCCCCTGTTCGGGCCGACGATCCTGCGCCACAAAATAGGCATAGGCAGCATCGAGGTGGCTCAAAGCTGGCCTGGTCTCGCGATTGAGCAGCGCCAACCCATGACACCAGTGCGCGAGAGCCGTGGCCTCGGGGTGCTGCGTTGCTTGAGCCACCGCCCAGGCACACGCCACCGCCAGTTCAACCTCGGAAACGGCCCCGGTATCGAGCAGGTCAAGAATCGTATCGCGTAGCTGAGCCAGGAGCGCCAGCGGGTCGATCGGGTTCACTGCCAACCACGCGGCGATCCGGGTTGGCTCAGCCTGGGTCGCCCATAGTGCTGGCAGCATCGCCTCAAGCATGGGAAAGCGTGAGCGCAGGGAGCAGCACCACCCCCTCGGCAAAATGCACTTGCACCAGATACGTGCCAGCAGCAAGACGCGTAAAGGTAAAGAAGCCGTCCGCATCAGTCGTGCGGGGGCGGGGCCGCGCCTGATCGCCACGGAGCCTCACCCGCACATCAGGGGCAGGCTGATCATGGTGCGTGACATAGCCCTCGATCCGCCAGTAATCGTTCTCTGGCGGCGGCAGGCGGAGCACAATCTGGACGGCAAGCTCGCTTGCGTAGAACGATTGATCGGGCACGACTGGCGCGATGCTGCGCATGCCAGCGCCAAGCAACTGCGGCAGCGCCACAAAACGCGGCAGCCTGAAACGACCGGGGCGATCGGCTGGCTGACTCTGAAGCGCCAGGAGTTCGGTGAACATCTCTTTGGCGCGAGGATTGGCCCGCACATAGGCCGCAACGCGAAGTTGTTGCTGCGGCGTCGCCTGACCAGTAGCCACATCAACGAGATCCTGGGGCTCAGGGACAGACAAGCCATCCAAGGATTGGTGAATGTGTTGCTCTACGCGACGCAGTTGCTCAAACTCCTGCCGCAGCTCGGCTGAGGCTTCCAGAGCCTGTTCAACATGCGGCAACGCCACACCATCGAGGTACGCCAGCAAATCACCAGGTTCAATCGGCTTCGTATTCATACAAGTTTTCCCAGCATACTGAAGTCGGCACTACGGTAGGCCCAATGTAATGCTTCATTTTTGAAGCACATTATCCATCTAGCAAGATAAACCGGACTTACAACGTATTTCCACCATCAAGCTTCAAGCATATCACCGATCTCGGGCAACTTAGCGAGCAGCTTAATGCACCGCTCGATCAGGCGATAGGCATCTTTGATCGTCAGCGAAGCATCGCGATCACGGAGAGCGGCAGCGATCGTCGCCGGATCCTCATGCAGTACAAAGCGGCGACGAAACGCCTCGCGGTGCAACTCATCAGGCAGCAACACGAGGCAACGTTCATAGAAAGCGTGGCGCATCACAGCATCTGTCTCTTCTCCCTGGCTTGGCTCGAAGCGCAGTGACTCCAGGGCAATGGCCGGGGATATGCGGGGCATTTTCAGGCATGTGTGGAAGACAGTCGTATGCAAATAAACGCGGTATTCGGCAAATGAACGTGCCTGATACGGTGAGGTCGGATGGCGAAATTTGCGCAGCAGATTGATCGCCACCTCTTGCTGCAAGTCATCCAGATCGCCACGGCACTGCACTGGACACAGCTTGCGTACGAGGGGAATGCTGATCCGCCAGAGCCAAGCAAAGGCATCCTCGTCGCGGTTGGCCGCACGGCGCAAAATTTCTTCGCAACTCCGACTATCTTGGCGGCTGTCGCGTGATTGCTGAAAGGCAGCGAGCTGGGCTTCACAGCGGCTATAGAGATCATCAAGCGTAAGCGAACCCAGTAAAATATCGTGATCAGAACGAGAACCAGTGTTCATAACGAGAACCCTCAGCAACAATGATGCAGCTACGATGGGCAACGATTAGCATGATTTCACTTTGTGCATGTTGCCGGATTGTACAACAAACAGATACAAGGTTCAACTACACACCCATTATACGCTGCACATGCTGATACGGGCGACAACGGGGAGCTAGGCTCCCCGTTGTCGCCCGTATCAGCATACTTCTTGCGTGCCGCAGGCCACTTACTGTCGACGGCTGCGTACAATGATCACGATCCCACCGATGACGAGGAGCAACGGCCAGATGTAGTTGAGGGTGCTGAGCATACCCAACCCAACTTCACCGAGGAAGAGAGCCCCACCAATGAACGCCATGATGCCAGCAGGAATGAGGGGCCAGAACAGCGCCTCGTTGCTGAAGAGACGCGTGAAAAGGGTGATGCTAGCCCAACCGAGGGCAAAAGCAAGCAGGAAGGTAGCGCCTTCGACCGGTTCCCCGCTAACTATGCCGCTCTCGATCAACATGACACCAAGACCAATGCCATTGAGAATACCGCCAGGGATGAACCAGCCCGCATGCCTGGTGGCGATGCCCGCTACCGTGAAGCCAACGCCAAGCGTAAGCAGCACCCAGACACCTTGATTAAAGAATTGGGCAAGTACAAGGGCAATGCCAGCAACAATAAGGAGCATACCGCCAACGAGTTGGTGTTGCTTATTCCCGTGCTGCTCTGTCTGGTGATCGTGCTGGTTGCGCTGATTGATTGTGTTCTGCATCGGAAACCTCCTGTGGTTCGCTACACTTATTATGCTGACTTCAGCATACGCCAAACTGCTGCCTGCCACCAGTGTAAGAGGGTAGAACTCAGAGGGATGACTTTTGATAGAAGCAAGAAAGCGATGGTATGATAAGAGTGATGACTAAGCATCAAGATTCAAGGCATGCCCATGCGCTGGAGTAGCATCATTGACAAGTTGAAGCACCCACGCCTCACGTTCACCCTAGCCCCCTCTAGCCTGTGGCGCGAGCTACGGAAGCGCTTCATGCCGACGGGCGAAAATGCGCTCCAGTTGGCAGCGCACATCATGGTGCTCGGGGCCATGATCTTCTTTATTCTCAACCAGCGCGATGTGGGTACTCTATGGTTTAGCGTCGGGCTCCTCGCGCTGGCGACCATGTTTGTGTTGAATATGGTGCTTGGCGACCTTGAAAGCGCGCTGGGCATGCAACGCGCCGACTGGCTCCATCTCGGGGTAAATGGCCTCCTCTGGTTTGTCCTGGTCTGGATTACCGGGCTAAGTGATAGTACGAATTTTAGTTTTGTCCCCTACCTCATTTTTGTTTTGACTGCCCAGGCCTTTGTGATGCTGACGACACCCCGGGCAACCCTCTATTTGCTCGGCCTCATCGCTAGCTGGGTGTCAGCCCTGTTGCTGGTCGGCATTGCGCTGGAGGTGATTCTGTGGAATCTCTTCGTCTTGAGCACCGGGCTCATCTTTGTGATCGTTGTCTCGACAGTACTTAATCTCTACCGTCAGCAAACCGAGCGGGCCGAGGCCCTGCTGGATCAGTTGCGTGCGGCCAATGTGGAACTGGAGGCTTCGCGGCGGCGCGATTACGATCTTGCGGTAGCCGAAGAGCGGGTGCGGCTGGCACGCGACATCCATGATGGCCTGGGGCACCACCTCACCGCACTGAACCTCCAGCTTCAAGCGGCAGCACGCCTGATCGAACGCGATCCTGCTCGTGCCGCCACCGCAATCCAGACGAGTCGCACGGTGGCGCAGGCCGCCCTCGATGAGGTGCGCCAGAGTGTCGCCGCCATGCGCCAGAAGCCCCTCGCCAGCGAGAGTCTTCCTGCGAGTCTCGAGCAACTCGCGACAACCTTTGGTCAACATACGGGCTTGCAGACCAGCTTGGAGTTACAGGGCGAACCGTGTGAGTTGCCGTCCACAATGCTGCAAACGCTCTACCGCGCCGTGCAAGAGGGCTTGACCAACGCCCAGCGCCATGGAGCGGCAACGATGGTGCAGCTTCAATTGACCTATGAGCCCGATCATGTGTGCCTGAAGATCGTTGATAATGGGCGCGGGAGTAGCGCAACTGCGGGTAGTGGCTTTGGCCTCGCAGGGATCCGCGAGCGCGTAGAGCAACTTGGCGGCCAATTGCATGCGGGTCCTGAGGCGGAGGGAGGGTTTGTGCTGATGATTCGTTTACCCGTGAAACTAAAGGAGCAACCCCGATGATCCGTGTGGTGCTCGTAGATGATCAGACCCTGGTACGACAGGGCATCCAGACCCTGATTGAACTTGAGGATGATATTTGTGTGGTGGGCGCAGCCAGTGATGGTCGTGAGGCGCTTGCGGTCGTGGCCGCGCAACGCCCCGATGTGGTCTTGATGGACGTGCGGATGCCACACATGGATGGGGTTGCCGCAACCCGTGCGCTCTTGACCGAACAACCCAACCTGGGGGTCATCATCCTGACCACGTTCGATGATGATGAGTATGTCTTTGCGGGGCTGCGAGCCGGGGCGCGTGGCTATATGCTCAAGGATACAAACGCCGAGGAGATTGTGGCAGCCGTACGCGCCGTAGCCGCAGGCGAGGCGCTGATTCAGCCCAGCATCACGCGCAAAGTGGTCGCCGAATTCTCGCGCCTGGCCAATGACCGCTCCGCTGTTCCTCTGGCCCTTGCCGCAACACCGCTCATTGAACCCTTGACCGAACGTGAACAAGAGGTGCTGCGGGCACTCGCCGTCGGCCATTCCAACCGCGAGATCGCCAATCAGCTTATGATCACCGAAGGCACCGTCAAGAACCATGTCTCGAATCTGTTGGCAAAACTTGAGGTACGTGACCGTACCCAGGCCGTGCTCAAGGCGCAGCAACTTGGCTTGCTCGGGTGAGGTGCGGAAGCATGACATCATGCGTACCCACCGCTACATATTCAAGCACATCATGCTAGGGCGATTGCATCTTCCGTGTATGCACCCCGCCAAGGCACCCGCAAGGGCACCCGCAAGGGCACCCGCAAGGGGTGCCCCTACAGGGCCGGGGGACGGGCCCGGTGTAGGGGCACCCCTTGCGGGTGCCCCGTTGTATCCGATTTCGTATGATACAATCGCCCTACCTTCGCTGCGAACGGTCAAGCTCGTTTAAAACATGCCTACCGCCGGATAAAGGGTAGGTAGATCAAGGGTCTTTCCAGGGCGGTGCGGTTGAGCACTAGCGGGGCCGAGGCTTGACCGCTGGCGACGTTGCCCCGCGCAACGGCGCGCACGGTGACGGTCGCAGTCTCGTCGCTGGCGGTGGGCAGCGTGGTCTCCAGGATGGCGTCGAGCATCAGAGCTGCCGCGAGTCGCGCCGGGACAAAGACGGAGCCAGCTTCGAGTTCGAGGCGGACGCCGTTGACGTCAATGCTGGCGGTGAGGTCGTAGGTGGCGTCGAGGGTACCGGTGTTGCTGATGACGGCGAGATAGCGTACCGGGTTGTCGGTGCGTAGTTGCTGGTTGTCCCCGGTGAGGCTCACCGCGACGTCGTTGCGCCCGGCAATGGTCACCTCTGCCGTGGCAAAAGAACTGATCCCGGCCTCGGCCTGCGAACGGGCAGTGACGGCGAGCCGATGCGTGCCCGGCAAGACAAATGGCATTGGCCCACCTTGCACCGGTACGCTCGTTGAACTGCCTGGCAACAACGCAACCGTCGAGCTTGCCAGGCTTGCATTGAGCCCCAGGAAGCCGCCGAGCGCCAGGTCGTAGGTGTCGGCAACCGTACCGGTATTCGTTACCTGCACCTGCCAACTCTGGCCCTGATCCGGGTCAAAGGGGGCGCTCGTCGGGGTCAGGGCGACGCTGACACCACGGGTGCCGATAACCACGTCGGCGACGGCGATGGCCTGCGCCGGGTTGGCCTGTGCGTTCACGCGCACCCGCACAGGGTAACGACCTGGCGGCGTGCCTGCCGGTGGCGTCACTAGCAATTGAACCTCGGCGCGGTTGAAGACAAATGGTGTGAGGGTCAGTTCGCTTACCGGGGCGCTGTTGGCAAGCAACGCTCCTTGCCAACCCGATGGCAACTCGGGAACAAGGGCGAAGGTTGACGCCATGCTGCCGCTGTTGGTCACAGTTAGGGTCAGCACGCTCGTGGTAGACGGGCCACCCACGGCCTCGCCTGGCGCGAGTTGGGCGGTGACACTGACGGCACCATTCTGCACCAGGGTCGCCTGCGCCGTCGTGGTCAACGGATCAGTCGGGTCACTCAGGATAGCGCGTACCGCAAAGGGCGTCACTTGCTGCGCCGCCGTCGCGGTCACGGTGAGCGGCAACGTCGCCACGCCTCCCGCTGGTACAGCGACGCTTGCGGCAAGAGCGACGCTCAGGCCATCCAGCCCCATCACGGCCAGATCGTAGGTGCGGACGGTCGCCTCGTCGTTGTGCAGGGTCACGGTCGCACTGACGGTTTCACCATAGGCTGCCTGCAACGCGGGCGGGGTAACGCCTAAACGCAGCCCGGCGAGCACGTCGAGCATGCTCGTGGCCTGATCGCTCGTGCCGTCAGGCAGCGTTGTGCGGATCGTGAAGGGCAGCACACCTGGCAATGTCGCTGCCGAGGGCGTCAGCGTCAGCGGCAGGCGCAACCGTGTTTCGGGTTCCACCCGAACCTCGCCAGGCAGATCGGCCCAGACGATGGGAAGGCCGTCGAGGTTCAGCGTGAAGGTCAGCGCAGTGGTCGTCGGGTTGAAGAGTTCGACTTCGTAGCGAGCCTGGCTGCCTGGTCTGGCTGCGGGTTGTACCGGCTCGATGGTGACCAGCCGTGCTGCGGTGACATAGAGCGGCGGGAAGGTGAGCTTGTTGCGCCCACTCGCCAGCGTAGCAGTCACCGTCGTACCCTCGCTGACCGCGCGTACTTCGCCCGGTTGCATCGCGGTCAACTGGGCCGCAAAGCTGAGCGTGCGCACCGGTTGCGCCAGACCCTCCTGCCGATAGCGCCAGGTCAGCCCTGGCGCAGGCGTGCGCGGCTGCAACGAGAAGGTCGTGGTCAACGGCACAACCCCGGTCGCCGGGAGCGGATGTTCCACATCAAGCAGATAGACAGGCACCGGGTTGCGCAACGGCGACTGCGTGCGATAGGTATTGTGAACCTCCCAGCTATTCGGTTCCAGCACCGGCACCGTCAGGTCGTCATTGGCATTGGTGATATGGTAGTTGTACTGCGTCCAGAGCGGGCGGGCGGCGCTCCAGCCGCTAAAGCCGACGACGTAGAACCCCTCATTGTCGCCTACAACGATCTCGGCCTGTCCGTCGCCATCCACATCGGCGATAATCGGATAATCGTTGACCGTCCCCGAGTTGATCAGCGGCTCGTTGAAGAGCAGCGTGCCATCACTGCCCTGGAAGATCGCCAACCCGGTTCCAGCCCCATTCCAGACCACCTCGTAGCGACCATCGCCGTCCAGATCCATCACGGTAACCCCCGAGGATGAGGTTGTCCGATCAAGTACGGGTTGCGTCCAAAGCAAGCTGCCATCAGCGTTGAGCACGATGATGTCCTGTTCGTCGGCGGGCCATGGTCGCTTCATCACAGTGACGATCTCGACTTCGCCGTCGCCATCTACATCGGCAAGCGAAACCGAACCAGGATTGAGGCGTTGACCGGCGTCGTAGCTCCAGATCAAGCTCCCATCAGCGTTGAGCAGTTCGATCTTGGTGTCCCAGACCATCACAATTTCGGGATCGGAGTCGCCACCGGGCTGGTTGCCGTCAAGGTTGGCGACCGCTGGCGCCCCCCAGGTGCCTTCGCCCCACTGTGTGTCTGCCTCATAGGTAATTGTGGTCGTGCGTCGCCACAACTCGCTGAGCGTGCCGTTGGTGTAGCTGAGCGCTATCAGAATGTTGCGCTGACCAACCAGGATCTCGGGTCGCCCGTCGCCGGTCAGATCGGCGAGCAGTGGCGGTGTAGCCGTGAATTGGAAGTCGCTGACCGGCAGATCGTAACGTGCTGCGACCGTGCCGTCAGCCTTGAAGACGATCAGGCGCTGAGTGTCCACCCCAGGGTTCGGCCAGAGATCCAGATGCCCGACCGCGACGATCTCGGCCTCGGGATCAGCATCAAGGTTCGCGACAGCCGGCCCACCCCACCCCAACGACTCAAAAAATACGCGAACTTTTATCGTATGGGGACGGATTTCGCTGTTTGACCATAACGGCGTACCATCGTGGGCAAACGCAAACACGCCCCGGTCACTGCCGACGATCACTTCGACTAGACCGTCGCCATCCAGGTCAACCAGCGCTGGCGTATCGCCCAACCCGACCTCGCGTTGCCAGATGATCGGTGTCCCGTCGCCCGCATCCTGACCGTCGCCCCGGTAGATGTAGAGGTTGCCGTTGCCTGAACTGAGCGCTAATTCGACGCTCCCATCACCATTAAGATCGCCAGCAGTGATAGTTGTGAGGACGTAACCATCGTTGCTCGCGGGCACGTCGCTGTACCACTCGACCATCGGTATGCCCACGAAGGGGGTCGCCGAACTGTCGAAACCAACCAGGCCACCCCTGCGCAGGTTGGCAATGCGTACGACATGCGGCCCTTCGCCAAGCCCGGCGAGACGGATCGGCACGGGCGACCGCGAGAAGGCGTAGGTCAGGTCAACCAGACCCTGGCTCACTTCATCAACAAAGACTTCCACCAGCGTCGGCCCATTCTGGTCGGCACTATTGGTCACACCCACCAGGGTCAGGGCGTCGCCAACGGTATGGAACCACGTCGTGGTGCCGCGCTCGATGAACTCACCACCGGGCAAGCGATCGTTGGACACCACCTGCCAGTCGTTGCTCCGGTAGACCCGCGCCGAAGAGGCGGTAAAAAGCCCCTCGTCCATTGCGGTGCCATCCCAGGCATCAATAAAATCGAGCGTAATCCAGCTATCGGTCGACGAAATGTTCTGGGTACCGAGCACGCGCACATCGAGCGTGTGCGGACCTTCACCCAGGTTGCTGTAGACCGTACTGGTGATGCCGGCGGTCGCACTGTATGTATCAAGCACCCCCTGGCTCACGCCATTGATGAAGACCTCGGCTTGCCCGCCGTTGGTGCTGGTCAGCAACCCCAGGTGCGCCCAGCTTCCCGTGAAGGTCAGGCTCACCTGGTCAGTCGCCGTGCGCGACGCTACCGCGTACCCGCCACTCGCCAAGCCCGACCCCGTGTCGTCCCAGGTCGTCGGGGCGACCGTCAGCGGCACGCCGTTGAAGCGCAATTCGGGCGCGTCTTCTTCGTAGCGGCTGATCCCGCTGCGCGTCGGTGATTCCACAAACGGAGCCTCGCCCGGGGTGATGAAGGCGTCTAGGCTCGCATTGCCCCGGGATTGCTCCACCAGCACCACATGCGGCCCCGCCCCCAACCCCGCAAACGCGAGCCGCTGCGGGCCAAGCGTTGGTGCGTTCAGGTCAAAGACCCCTTGCTCCTCCCCATCAATGCTGATCCGCGTCTGGCCGAAGTTCGGCCCCACCATCACCCGCAAGCTGAAACTATCCCCCGTCAACGGGAACCACGCCCGCCCATTGCTGTACCAATAGAGGTATCCGCCGCCGCTAGCTTCGTCACTCGTCTGCGCGATCCAGGCCCCGCCAAGTTGCACCCGGGCGTCGTTCTCTTCAAAGGTGCCGTCCGGCAGCAACGTGCCGTCCCAGGTGTCCAGATAATCGAAGTTGACCCAGCTATCGGTCGATAACGCATTTTCCGTCCCGAGCACACGTACCTCCAGGGTATGCGGCCCCGGCCCGAGGTCAGCATAGGCACGACTGAGCACCCCGGCGACCCGGCTGTACGTGTCCAGCACCCCCTGGCTCACGCCATTGATGAAGACCTCGGCTTGCCCGCCGTTGGTGCTGGTCAGCAACCCCAGGTGCGCCCAGCTTCCCGTGAAGGTCAGGCTCACCTGGTCAGTCGCCGTGCGCGACGCTACCGCGTACCCGCCACTCGCCAAGCCCGACCCCGTGTCGTCCCAGGTCGTCGGGGCGACCGTCAGCGGCACGCCGTTGAAGCGCAATTCGGGCGCGTCTTCTTCGTAGCGGCTGATCCCGCTGCGCGTCGGTGATTCCACAAACGGAGCCTCGCCCGGGGTGATGAAGGCGTCTAGGCTCGCATTGCCCCGGGATTGCTCCACCAGCACCACATGCGGCCCCGCCCCCAACCCCGCAAACGCGAGCCGCTGCGGGCCAAGCGTTGGTGCGTTCAGGTCAAAGACCCCTTGCTCCTCCCCATCAATGCTGATCCGCGTCTGGCCGAAGTTCGGCCCCACCATCACCCGCAAGCTGAAACTATCCCCCGTCAACGGGAACCACGCCCGCCCATTGCTGTACCAATAGAGGTATCCGCCGCCGCTAGCTTCGTCACTCGTCTGCGCGATCCAGGCCCCGCCAAGTTGCACCCGGGCGTCGTTCTCTTCAAAGGTGCCGTCCGGCAGCAACGTGCCGTCCCAGGTGTCCAGATAATCGA
>NZ_SIJK02000054.1:19166-34265 GCF_004762035.2 Candidatus Chloroploca mongolica
TCTTCAAAGGTGCCGTCCGGCAGCAACGTGCCGTCCCAGGTGTCCAGATAATCGAAGTTGACCCAGCTATCGGTCGATAACGCATTTTCCGTCCCGAGCACACGTACCTCCAGGGTATGCGGCCCCGGCCCGAGGTCAGCATAGGCACGACTGAGCACCCCGGCGACCCGGCTGTACGTGTCCAGCACCCCCTGGCTCACGCCATTGATGAAGACCTCGGCTTGCCCGCCGTTGGTGCTGGTCAGCAACCCCAGGTGCGCCCAGCTTCCCGTGAAGGTCAGGCTCACCTGGTCAGTCGCCGTGCGCGACGCTACCGCGTACCCGCCACTCGCCAAGCCCGACCCCGTGTCGTCCCAGGTCGTCGGGGCGACCGTCAGCGGCACGCCGTTGAAGCGCAATTCGGGCGCGTCTTCTTCGTAGCGGCTGATCCCGCTGCGCGTCGGTGATTCCACAAACGGAGCCTCGCCCGGGGTGATGAAGGCGTCTAGGCTCGCATTGCCCCGGGATTGCTCCACCAGCACCACATGCGGCCCCGCCCCCAACCCCGCAAACGCGAGCCGCTGCGGGCCAAGCGTTGGTGCGTTCAGGTCAAAGACCCCTTGCTCCTCCCCATCAATGCTGATCCGCGTCTGGCCGAAGTTCGGCCCCACCATCACCCGCAAGCTGAAACTATCCCCCGTCAACGGGAACCACGCCCGCCCATTGCTGTACCAATAGAGGTATCCGCCGCCGCTAGCTTCGTCACTCGTCTGCGCGATCCAGGCCCCGCCAAGTTGCACCCGGGCGTCGTTCTCTTCAAAGGTGCCGTCCGGCAGCAACGTGCCGTCCCAGGTGTCCAGATAATCGAGGCCAACACGGATATCGGTGGAGAAGGCGTTGCGCGTCCCAAGCGTGACAATTTCGAGCGTATGCGCCCCCGGGCCAAGGTCGCCATAGGCAATGCTGGTGACGCCGGCGGTGCGGCGATAGAGATCGATCACCCCGCGGCTCGTGCCATCAATGAAGATCTCGGCCTGCCCGCTCGAGGTTCCCGTGGCAAAACCAATATGCACCCAGGTACTCGTGAAGGTAAAGGTTGCACGGCTTCCTGCGGCACGTCCAAAATTGCCCTGGCTGCCACTCGCTGGCGCATGGTTCAAGATCGTCCAGGTGCCCGAGTAGGCAATGGTCGCCTCGGTCTCTTCGTAACGACTGATGCCGCCACCCGTAAAGGCCGGCACAAGCGGGGCGAGCGTCACCGCCACTGGTGGCGCTTGCTCGCCACTATCGGTCGCGCTTGCCTCAGATGCGCTACGCGCTCGCAAGAGCAGCGCCGCAAGACCCGGCTCCGCGCAGTCGGTGACACAGGTAAGCCTGCGCAGCAGCGTGCGCCCCCATCCCGGCGCATCTTCGCTCGGCGAGGGAACGGGCATCGCCTCACGCGACAACATTGGCTCATTGCCAGCGCTGCGCTCGGGGTTCACACGCGCCCAGGGTTGCCCAACGCCGGTGGGCACTGGTTGTGCGGCAACGCTCAGCGCATCCGGGAGAATTGCCTGTTGCCTGATGCGCGTGGTGATACTGGTGGTCACCACGGGATTGCCCGGCAACACCACGAGCGGCTCGACCGCGACCTCGGCAGAGAGCCCCATACCAACCGTCAACAGTCCGCTTCCGCTGCCTCCCGCGAGCGGCGCGCCATCAGGATCAACCAACTCAACCGTCGCGGTATAGACGCCAGCGGCAAATCCCGAGGTGTCAACCGTGCCCAACCCATAGCTCCGCGGGTCGCCGCCACCAAGCGCGAGCGTCTGCTCGGCACTGTAGACCGACGTGGCATCGGGGGCAAGCAGGCGCACCCGCGCCGTCGCCTCCAGCGGCATATTGGTCAGGTTGGCCAGATGCAAACTGAGCGTCGTTGAACTTACCCCGGTCTCCACAAAAGCCGGCGTTGCACGCACGTCAAGCACCTGCACAAAGCTTTCGACCACATTCAGCCCAAGACTCGCCTCGGTGGCAAAGCTCCCCGCCGACGCCCCGCTCTCCACCACCCGCACCCGCCCGAGCAGCAGCGCAAACCCGGTGCTCGGTGGGGTCAGGGGGATCGGCAGATCAACCGTCTCATCCGGGTCAAGCGTGATGATCTGAGGAGGGGGAAGACCGGGGAGCGAACCGCCAACCACAATCTCGTAACGGGTTTGTGCGCTACCCCGGTTGACCACCCTGAGCGTAGGCGTGATTGCATCACCCGCACGTACCGTCAGGGTACCAGGGATAAAGCGCACTTCAGCCGCACTCCGCGCATTGAGCGTCAAACCTTCGGCAACCGGGTCGAGATCAGCACAGAGCTGCGTCAGGATCGCGGTCGTCTCGTCAGAGGTGGGCGTACCCTCCAGCGCCTCAGCGCGCCGCAGCAAGGCTTCGGCGATCTGATCCATGCCAATCACTGCCCCAAGCTGATTGCTCACCAGGCGCAACTGGCTTGCGACCTTTGCCCGCAGGGCCGCGTCATCCGGGGTGGCGGCAAGCAATCCGACGGCCGTACCGAGTTCACGCAGCGCCGTCACCACGCCCGCCGTGCGCCCATCCGACGGCGCACGGGCGGCTTGGTAGACACAGATCGCCAAGGGATCTTCCACCCGTACAACAATCGGCAAGGTCTGCGTATATGGCCCCGAATTTGTGCGTATTTCGACCGTTGCCTGGGTACCGATCGGCGCATGTATAGGCGCGGTCAACGTGAGTTGTTGCGTGACCGTAACGCCAACCGGAACGCTCTGCGACGCGGGCAGCCCGGCGAGCGTCCAGTCCGGCCCCGGCAGCGTCGCCTGCAACGGGAAGCTGCCGTTGCTATTGCCAACATTCTGCAGGTTCAACGCAACGCTATCGGCACCGCCAGGCGCAACAAGCAGCGTCGAGGGTGCCACCGACAGGTACGCATACGGCAGCGCCGGCACAGCAAAGGTTACTGAAGCCGTCTGCGTCAATTGTGCATTCTCTGTAGCAGCAACCCTCACCGTCACAGGATAGCTCGTCCCGGCAGCGGGAAGCGGCCCGGGCGGTGGCGAAGCATAGAAGCCCACCTGGGCAGTGCCCCCCGCAGGCAAGGTTACGCTCGTTTCGCTGCTGCCCTGGGCACCACTCAAGATCAGCCACCCCGCAGGCAGTCCCGTCACGTTCAGCGTAAAACGATGGGCGCGCGTTGACGTATTGGTCATTGTCGCCGTAAACGCCGCTCCCGGCACCTGAAGCTGACCATTATTGGTTGGATCAGCCGTGAGCGCACCAATGCCCCACGGCACGGTAATCAGCGGATCAGGCGCAGCCGTCAGCAAGAGACCCTCGAAGGCAGTGGTGTTCACGGTATGCACCGCCGTCACAAAGAGCTCAGGGTAGCGCGACGAGCGGGCTGTCACGAGCACCTGATAGCTGCCGGGTGCCGCGCCAGGCGCTGGCGTCACGGTCACCTGACCGGCCTGGCTGACCGCAACCGCCCAGTTGTCAGGGGTTTCGGCGGTTAGTGTGAATACATCGGTGAAATTAGCCCCGATCTCCGCAGTGAAATTAATTGGCGTGGTCGGATCAGTCGTGCTGGCATCTGCCGACAGCTTCAGCGTAAAGAGTTCAACCGGGCCGCTACTTGCCAAAGCAATTTGGTCAAACGCTGTCTCGGCTTCGGCCAGGGCAAATGGCCCCTGATACCCCGCGACGGCGAGGCCATTGGGGGCATCCAACGCCTGCCCCGCGAGGCTCAGCGTCCCCGTGATCGGCGCAAGCATCATCGCAGCATTGCTCAGCGTCGTCGTGATCCCACGACTAAACATGGTGGCACCATACACACTGCCGTCGCCACCAACACCCAGTCCCGCCACCGCAGGTGCATACAAACTCGCGCTCGCCGGGGCGCTCAGCGCCACCGAAACGAGCCGACCCTCAGCCGAAAATGATCCGGCGGCCAGCGTCGCAGCAGGTTGCAGCAGCGTCTCGGCCCGACTCAGCACCGGTGCCCGCAGCGAACCAGGACTGGCGAGCGCGTTGGGCAACGGCGGATCAACCGAGCCAATGACCTTCGCGGCAAACTTGGTGCCATTGACAAAACCAAGTTCGACCTCCACCGGAAGTGGCACCGCTGCCGAGGTAGGCGGACACTCATACGCCGTATCCTGCACCAGTTCGCACCCCTTCTCAATCGGTTCAGGCAACGCGATCGAGATCGTCAGCCCATTGCCTGTCGCATAGGCCTTGAGCCGATTAAAGGTCATGCCACTGCCACTCGAACCAGCCTCAGTGAGCAAGTCTACAATCTTCTTGGTCTCAGCCTGCGCAAAGGTATGGGCTGACGCCCAGGCCTGCTTCAAGCCGCCGGGCTCAAGCGGAAGGTTGCTCATAAACTCGGCGATCCAGAAGAACGTGTAGGAAGCAAAGCCGTGAAAGAAGCCAATCAACGCAAAAATCGCATCAAAGGTGGGACTGGCAACCAGAAACCCATACTCGATCGCCGCCACGTGCAGCCCATCTTCCATCACATCGCGGGTCTCGCCGTCCACCAGGTCAATTTCGACCCAGCCGGTCAAGGCCTGATCGCCCATCTGTACCGGGCGTTCCGGTACAATCACAGCATAGTAGGGGCCGCGCTGCAGCGAGTCGACAATGCGAGCGCGGGCACGCGGCGAAAGCGGCAACTCGGCCAGGCGATCAAGGCTACCCCCGTCAAGCCGCACCAGCGGAATGCCCTGCGCCTCGGCGGCCCGCAGCAACTCGGGCACGCTGATCAACGTCCCATTCGCGTCGTCCCGCAGGATCGCCGTCTCTAACTCGGCATCCTGCATGCCACGCGCATGATTGAAGGCGACCAGGCCGCCCCACGCCTGTCCGGGGTACAAAACCGTGCGCAGTTGGTTATTGCGCAGATCGAGCCTGACGGTGGCGGTCTGCTTCGCATCATTCACTTCCCACGAACTGAGAAAGAAGCGTGGCGAGGCCACATAGGCGTGGGTGAGAAAGAGATCGGAAAGATAGGCCGTACCATAATCAGATTGGGCCGCGAGGGTCAACAGTTGCGCCGCATGGGTCGTGCGCACCGTCTGCTGGAGATTGATGATCGCTGAGCGGATCTCATCAAACGCAGCCCGTTGCTCGGCTGCCGGGCGTGCGCCCCAGTCCTGCAAGGCGGTAAAGCTGCTGCTCCCCTGCGTAAGCGCCTGGCGCGAGGGTGCCGTAAGGCGATTGATGGCCTCGGGCGGCACCCGCGAGGGCGTCGCCAGCACCGTATAGAGCGCCTGCTCGCCAATGATCGGCAGTTCCGAGTCAAATGCAATCGAGCCACTGCTCCCACCTGTGCGCGCCGCATAACCCAGGCGATCAACAATTTCCCGTGTAAAGAGCTGACTCTCGCCCTGCGCATTGCGGCTCTCGATCTCCAACCAGAGCGCCGTGACGAGGCGGTTGGTCAGCGGGCCAACAAAATTCGAGGTTAGATCCTGATAGGTCTCACCATCAATCACCTCGTCCCCAACCAGAAAATAGGGGCGATAGTCCGTTATCTTCGTCGCGAAGATCATGCCACCATTGACCTGCGGGTTGACAAAGTGGGCCAGGCTAACAGGCTCGCCGACCAGCGCCACACTGTTAAAGGTCGCCTCGAGGGGATAACTCACCGGCAGGCCCCCAGGCAACTGCGCACTGAGCAGCGTATAGTGTTCAACTTTCAGGCGCAGCGTCACCTTATGGCGCACGCTATCGGGCACCTCGGCGATGCGGTCAGTGCCATCATCGGCGACACTGGCGGCGAAGCGCTCGCCAATGCTCGCCTCGCGAAACGAGGGATCGAGTTCGACCCAGCCCTGACCCGGCAGGTACGCTTCAACCCACCAGTGATCCCGCGCCTCGTTGACCAACATCGGGATCGTCGTCGGATCAGCCACTGATTCGCCTGGCGGCACATGGCCGATCACGCCCTGCGGCGTCGGGAACATCGCCAGAATCAACTGCTTGATGCGCTCGTCATTCAGCGTACCGTGGCGATACCGGGCCGGCGTACCACTGGCGCGCAGCATCGCAATCAGCAGACTCGCCTTATCCAACGCATTGCCCGCCTGACTCCAGAGCGTCCCGCGTGTCCCGCGCAACGAGCCACCGTAGACCTCGTGCTCCAGGGTCTTCACATAGGCAAACAGACGCTCGGGATCACCGCCAAGCGCCGCAAGCTGCGCAAGCATATCTTCATCGCTAGTATCGGCATCCGGCGTACGCTGGAGCCACGGCGCAAAGCTGTCAGCCGCAAGGCGGGCAGCCCCAGTTTCGGCAGACACCGCCCGTCCGTGCAACGTCCCCCAGGCCACCGCACCCGTCTCAAGCTCAGCGAATTCACCGGCAAACGTCGCCGCCCGCACCGAGAGCGTTGCCGTAATCGTTGTTTGCGGCGGCAGATCGCCGAGGCTCCAGGCAAGGTCAGCGGCCTTCTGCACCGGGAGTGGTGCCGCGCTAACAAAGCTTGTCGTTTCAGCGAGACTGGTCGTCAACAAGAGGCTACGGATCGTATTGGGATCACTAGCAGCATCATACGTCGCAGCAAACGCAATCGTCTCAGTGATGGTCGCGCCCGGCGACGGCACAGGTGCAGTCACCGGCGCAAGATTATTGCGCAGCGTATAGGTCAGCGTCACAAGGCCATCGCTGGTACCCGCAGGCGTCACCGCCGTTTGCACCCGCGTCACCGTCAGCGGCTGCGCCAGCGCGAGCGGGCGAGAGGCCGTCTCAGGGTTGGCCGCAGCATCAAGCAGGATGCCCGAAGGTGGTTGCAGCAGCGCCTCGGCGAAACGATCAGCGCGAGCAGGTGCCGCCACAAGCGCCGCCGGAACTGCCGAATTCACCACCAAGATCGCAGCGAGCATCAGCAAAACGATTGAACGCATGCCACGGTCCATATGTTTTGACTCCTCTTTGCGCCTTTGCGCCTTTGCGTCAAACAGCGGCATCCAACTGACGCCAAACCACCAAGATATGCAAACCCTCTGCGCCTCTGCGTTACATCCTCACGCCTATGCTACAATACATCCCTCAGACAATCCCCTCTATTTCCTGGGAGGCATATGACCGCTGATCTTCCGGTACCCCTGACCGATCTGCGCCGCCGGGCACCGATTGCCCGCAACTTGATCCAGGCGGTCTTAACCGAACTGCTTGGCCCGGTTGAATTGAAATATGATTTTTATCGCGAGTGGAATGGTTGCTGGAAGGTTCGCGTCACGATCGTCGGAGCCAACACCGGCAAACTCGATTTTACCCTGCTCGACACCCCCGCAGGCGGTATGCTCGCCATGCCGCGCCCGCTACCCGAACGCTGGCGCGTCCAGACCGGCATCGCCGCCACCGATGGCAGTCGCTGGAGCCTCGATGCGGCAGGGCAACTCGTGCGCTTTACCCCGCCGACATAACCAGGGCCTCACGCCGCGATATAGCGTGGCACCCCTAGTTCATCTTCGGCCACTTCATCGAGGTTGGCGATTGCAAGCATGCCACGCTGGTCGAGGTATTCGATATACGCACCAACCTTTTGCAACGCCAGCAACTCGTCATACGAACCAATACCGGGGTAGAGCATTTCGGTCAACCCACCAATCGAGATTGGCTCAATACAGGCCTCATAGATGCGCTCGATGCGCCGTTGCTGGATCGAGGTAATCGTATTCACCGCCGCTTCAAGGTCGTGGATCGGGCGATCATGCCCACCGAGGCAGAGCCGCACGCCACTCGTGGCCCGCACTTTCTGCAATGACTGCAGAAAATGATCCACCCCGGTCGAAGCGGTCAGGCTCTCGGGGGCCAGGAAGATCGCGACCCCCGGCAAGACATGATCCGCCGTAAAGAGCACATCGTCGAACTGCAAACAGACCTGACCAGGGCAATGCCCGGGAACATGGATCACCCGGAAGCGCTCGTCGAGCAGATCGTCATCGCGCAGCACCGTCTCAACAGGCTCGGAACGAAAGAGATCCTTGCCCCCACTATACATCCGCAGCAAACGCTGGCGACGCTCTTCGCTGATCCCGGCGCGGCGTAAAAAGATGCCCAGGCGAAACCGCGTCAGAGCCAGGCGCTCTTCGTGATGCACAAGCACGCGCCGATCAAGCTCGTGAACAGCGACCGGCGCATCGGTCAGACTACGCACCAGATTCAGCCCACCGTGATGATCAATATGGGCATGGGTAATAATCACCCGTGAAAGATCGCCCCACGTGATCGCCTCATTCCACTCACGGCGCAGGCGGACAAAACCCTCCTCGAGGTCGGCATTGCTCTGACCCTGACCACTGCCCGTATCAATCAACGCGACATATGAGCCATCTACCACCAGGTGGGCATAGGCACGCAGACTCGGAAAAACCTGGAGCGGCAAGCGATAGATGCGCACACCACCTGCCGTCTCGAAACGTGTAATTGGCTCACCAGACATACCAGCCTCCGCAAGCTCACCCCAGACACCGTCACAAAAGACCGGATGGTGCCAGCGTCGCTGACACCATCCGGTATTATAGCCCTGACTGAAGGATTGTCCAACTGCGGCGGGAAAGACCTTACCGCAGCACCACCAGCAGCACCCCGGCGGCCACAGCCGAACCAATCACACCGGCGACATTGGGACACATCGCCTGCCAGATCAGGAAGTTTTGCGGATCTTCCTCCTGGGCCACCATATGCGCCACACGCGCCGCCATTGGGACAGCCGAAACCCCGGCGGCCCCAATCAGCGGATTGATCTTCTCGCGCGCAAAGACATTGTACAGCTTGGCAAAGAGCACCCCGCCAGCCGTCGAGATGGCAAAAGCGACGGCACCCATCACAAAAATGACCACCGAGCGCGGCGAAAGAAAGGTGCTCGCCTGCGTACTTGCCCCCACCGACAGGCCCAGCAGAATCGTCACAATGTCAATCATAGACATGCGTGCCGTAGCCGCCAGTCGTTCAGTCACGCCACTCTCTTTCAACAGATTGCCAAAAAAGAGCATCCCCAGCAGCGGCAGCGTGTCGGGAACAATCATCACACAGACCAGGAGCCCGATAATGGGAAACATGACCCGCTGGAGTTTGCTGACTTCCGGCGGTGCCGCCATCCGGATCAAACGCTCTTCTCTCGTTGTCAACAAACGCATAATTGGCGGTTGAATGACGGGTACCAGTGCCATATAGGAATAGGCCGAGACCGCCACCGCCCCAAGCAAATCAGGCGAAAGACGCGTCGTGACAAAGATGGCCGTCGGACCATCAGCGCCACCGATAATGCCAATCGACGCTGCTGCGCGCAACAGAGCCATTGGATCATCAGGATCAGCCAGGCCCAAAATGGGAAATTGCGATCCAAGAAAGACCGCCAAAAGCAGTGCGGCAAAGATACCAAGTTGGGCGGCCGCACCGAGCAGAATCAACTTTGGTTGCGAGAGCAGGGTCGAAAAGTCCGTCATCGCTCCGATGCCAAGAAAGATCAGCGGAGGAAAGATGCCAGCCTTAATCCCAAAATAGATATAGTAGAGTACCGTACCTTCTTCGTACACTCCCTGTCCCAGCCCAGGGGCGAAGGGCATATTGCCAAGGATAATACCAAACCCGATGGGCACAAGCAGCAATGGCTCGAAATTGCGCGTCACCGCCAGAAAGATGAAGATAGATCCGATGACGATCATCAGGACATTGCCCCAGGCGAGGTGTGCAAAGCCACTCGACTGAGCAAATTCGACAAGAGAGCTAAAAAACTCGTTGATCCATTCCATCAGGCAAACTCCAGTAGCACCTGACCCTGGCGCACCGAGTCGCCAGCTTTGACGCTGATTGACTTGATCGTTCCGGCATTGGGCGAACTGACGTTGGTATTCATCTTCATCGCCTCGATCACCAGCAAGGCATCATTCTCCTTGACCACATCACCAACTTTGACTTTGACATCAACGACAATGCCGGCAAGCGGTGAAGTCAGTGCATTGGCTCCACCGGCAGCCGGGGGCGCTGAGGGTGCTTTGGGGGCGGGTGCTGGTGCAGCGGCGGGACGCGGTGCCACAGGGGGGCGGGGTGCTGTGGCCCCCATGCCAATCGGCGAAGGTACCGGGCCACTCATGAAGGCAGGATCGGTATCGTCTTCAAGTACCTCGACATCAACCTCGTAACTCACTCCGTTGACGGTAATACGCAGACGCTTCACAATCAACTCCTTATATATACAAGATCTCCTGATCAGGTCTTCGCAAGCGCCGCATCGACCAACAAGCCAACGCGACGCCCTGCGCCTGAGGATGCCTTAGCGATCGCGACGGCGTCGCGAGGCCATAATCGAGATACGCCCCTGACTTGACCAGGCTCCAGTCTGAGGTTGGTTGTACTGCACCCGAGTGATCCGTACAGGTTGCTGCAACACCTCGTTGGCTGCGACGGTCAGGATGGCGATCAGTTCAGGGGTAAGTTCGGCGTCAGTAGCCTCAACCACTGGCGCAACAGGGGCCTGCGCAGGTTCGGGCACTGCTTTGCCCCGACTCATCAATTGCTGAATCGGTTTGTCGATACGCCCAATCAAACTGAGCATCAAAGCCACCAGCGTAAGCGCCATAAAGACGACTGAAACACCAGTCAAAGCGATCTGGACCGCTTCGACCATCGGGTTTACCATTGGTTCCATAGCCACCTCACATCGGGAGCAGGCCGTGCTTCTTCTGCGGGCGCAGTTCGCGCTTGTTGCGCAATGAAGCAAGGGCCAGACTCAGATAGCGCCGGGTCTCGTTGGGTTCAATAATGTCATCGATCAAGTTGCGTGCAGCCCCCACGTATGGCGAGGCGAATTCTTCGCGATACTGACGCACAAAGTCTTCCCGCGCTGCCACCGCATTTTCAGCCTTCTGGATCTGGTCACGGAAGATGATATTGACCGCACCTTCAGGCCCCATCACCGCAATTTCGCAACTCGGCCAGGCTGCAACCCGATCTGCGCCAAGGTCTTTGCCGCACATCGCGAGGTACGCGCCGCCATAGGCTTTGCGCAAGATGATCGAGATCTTGGGCACCGTCGTCGCACCATACGCAAAGAGCATTTTGGCCCCGTGACGAATGATGCCGCCCCGCTCTTGCTCAGTCCCCGGCAAGAACCCGGGCACATCAATCATTGTGACGAGCGGGATGTTGAACGCATTACAGAAGCGTACAAACCCGGCGATCTTATCCGATGAGTTGATATCAAGCACTCCGGCCATCACGGCTGGCTGGTTGGCAACCATACCCACCGTGTGCCCATCAATGCGCGCAAACCCGATCACGCAGTTGGGCGCAAAACTGGCCTGAATCTCAAGAAATTCACCATTGTCCACTAGGCGCTGAATGACTGGCTTGATGTCATACGGTTCACGCGGATTGTCGGGGATCACCGTGTCAAGGGTATAGTCAGGAAAAAATTCGAGTTCGCCAGTTCCATAGCTCGGCGGATCTTCGAGGTTGTTGGCCGGGAGGAACGAGAGCAGTTGTTTGCAAATATGGGCCGCATCGGCATCACTCTCGGCAATGAAATGGGCGACACCACTGCTCATCTGCGCATCGGGCCCACCCAACTCTTGGGCCGTGATCTCTTCGCCCGTCACCTGGCGCAACACCTGTGGTCCCGTGATGAACATCTCGGCTGTGCCACGCACCATGATGATAAAGTCCATCAGCGCTGGCGAATAGGCCGCCCCACCCGCACACGGGCCAGCAATGATCGAAATCTGGGGTACCACGCCCGAAAGCAAAATGTTGCGGTAAAAGATCCGCCCATAGCCACTCAGTGCATCAATGCCCTCTTGAATGCGTGCGCCACCACTGTCGTTAATACAAACAAACGGCGCACCGCACTTCAACGCAAGATCCATCGTCTGACAGATCTTATCGGCATGACTTTCGCCCACCGAGCCACCAATCACGGTGAAATCCTGGGCCGCAACAAAGACCTGACGCCCGTTGTACGTCCCCGTCCCGGTCACCACACCCTCACCTGGCAACTCTTTGCCGGCCATGCCAAACGCAGTACTACGATGACGTGCAAAAAGGAAGAGCTCTTGAAAGGTCTCTTCTTCCACGATCATGCTAATGCGTTCGCGTGCGGTCAGCTTCCCACTCTGATGCTGACGCTCGATGCGCTCACTTCCTCCGCCTCGCCGCAGATGAATTTTGGTTCGTCGCAGCTGCTCGATCTTCTCGCGCGAAGTCTGCGGGCGTGCTTTGCCCTCGTCACGCATAGTCATAGCTAACTTGCTACCTTTCCACCGTTGCATCATCACACGCGAACGTGCGCACCCTGATGATCCGGGCAACGGCATGTTCAAGCGGAACGCTTCGGTGCGGACATAAACCTTTTGCCATTAATGATTCCCCCAAACTATACACGCTTATCACCACTTATGGGGCGCTGAAAGCGAGGAATTTTTGTAGTAGACTCGCAACAGTTGCATGTGCGACGGTTAAGAGTTGACATAAAGCCTTTTTTATGGCACAGGCCATACATACGGTATAATCTCTCGACAGAGTTCACATGCAGCCCCTGGAAGGGGCTGCGTCCAAGAATGGCCCTCCGGCTGGGGGTTTGGGGGCCTGCGGCCCCCAAGAATCTTTCTTTCGCTGGAAAAATGCCAGCGACGCTGGCATTTTTCCAGCGAAGAAGCGAAGTTTGAGGGCGCAGCCCGCACGTTCGTGCACACGGGGCCCTATGGCCCCCAAGAAAGGCATAACCCATGACCAGCACACCCTCCAACACCGATATTGCCACTATCCTCGAAGCCCTCCGCACCGAGGTGCGCTCCCAGCGGCTTGCGCTGGCCGATACGAATGCGAGCGCTCGCAGCCATACCCACGAGTTGCAACGCGCAGCCGAGGAACTCGAATATACGCGAGTTGTCAGTGCGCACTGGCCCCTCGAAGGCAAAAATCTCTATGAACAGGGCTGGGCCCTGCTTAACAAAGTGGTGCGCCGCTATCTGCGCTGGTATATCAATCCCATTGTCGAGCAACAAAATGCGTATAATGAAGCGTCAGCCCGCACGATCCGCTTGCTGATCGAGCAAAACAGCACGTTGCAACACCAACTAGCCGAGCTTCAACGCGAATTGGAAGCCCTTCGTACCCAATGACCATGAGTAAACGCATTCTGATCTGCACCACCCAGGTGCCCTTTGTCCGAGGTGGGGCCGAGTATCTGGTCGAGGGCTTGCGCGATGCGCTCCGCGAACGCGGGCATCAGGTCGAACTGGTCGCCATACCTTTCCAGTGGCATCCCGTTGAACGCATTACCGACCACGGGCTCGCCTGGCGCCTCCTTGATCTGACCATCAGCAATGGGCAACCGATTGATCTCGTGATTGGCACCAAGTTTCCATCGTACCTCGTGCGCCATCCGCACAAGGTACTCTGGCTTGTCCATCAACACCGCCAGGCCTACGATTGGTATGGCACCCCGCTGAGCGATTTTGCCAATACCCCTGAACATCGCCAGGTGCGCAAGGCGCTGATGCAGATGGATTGGCGCGGACTCGACGAGTGCCAGGCGCGCTATACCATTTCGCGCAATGTAAGCGAACGCCTGCGGCGCTTCAACGGCCTCACCAGCACACCCCTCTACCCGCCGAGTCGCTATGCGGGACAATTGCGCGCGGGGCTTTATGGCGACTATATCCTGTCGTCATCCCGCCTCGACCGCGCCAAACGGCTCGACCTACTGCTCGAAGCAATGGCCCTGACGCAGCAACCAGTACGCCTCTTGCTCGCCGGGTCTGGCCCCGAACGCCAAACCCTCGAGCAGCTTGCCCGCAACCTGGGCCTCGGCGAACGGGTGCAGTTTCTCGGCTTTGTGCCCGACGCCGAACTGATCGAACTCTACGCCGGGGCACGGGCGGTCTACTATGCCCCCATCGACGAAGATTATGGCTTCGCAACCATCGAAGCATTCGAGGCCGCGCGCCCCGTAATCACGACTGAAGACGCTGGCGGAGTGTTGGAGTTTGTCGAACACGGCCACAACGGCCTCATCTGCCCCGCAGCTCCAGCCGCGATCGCCCTGGCCCTCGACGCCCTCAGCGCCGACGCCACCCTCGCCGCCCGCCTCGGCAGCCACGGCCCCGCCCGCGTCGCATCGATCACCTGGGAACACGTCGTCCAGGCGCTGATCCCCTAAATCCCCGTACGGGCACGGCGCCGCCGTGCCCCCACCGCCGCCGTGCCCCCACCGCCGCCGTGCCCCCACCGCCGCCGTGCCCCCACCGCCGCCGTGCCCCACCGCCGCCGTGCCCCCACCGCCGCCGTGCCCTTCGATGGGCCGTGATCAATCATGCCCCTTGAGGGCGCAGCAGCTATCAGAGATGCCTGTTCACCCCGGGTGGGCCAGGCGCTGCTGCGCCCCTACACCCCGATCTGCACGTACCCAACGTGTCATGGCGGCGCACCCGATGGGCCAGTGGGCACATCCCATAGCCATGGGATCGATCTATCGGCTACCGCCGATCCTCGCGAATACCGGATGCACCGAATGGGGCGAATGTTGGGATCGATCCATCGCTACCGCCGATCCTCGCGAATACCGGATGCACCGAATGGGGCGAATGTTGGGATCGATCCATCGCTACCGCCGATCCTCGCGAATACCGGATGCACCGAATGGGGCAAATGTAGGGGCGCAGCAGCCCATGCGCCTCCCTCAACCGCAGCGCCCCCTCCATCGCTGCTGCGCCCTCCCGTGGGCATATGGATCGATCGCGTGGAACTTCTACCCCACCTGCGCCAACCACGCTTCGAGATCGGCCACCCTGGTGAAATCAAAGACCGCCTCTGCCAGATCCAGCCGTTGCGCTGGGTCAAGGTGCTGCACCTGCACCAGCAGCGCAGCGGGCAGCGGGCCACAGCGCCGCTGCAACAGGCGCACCAGTACGGCCAACTGACCCTCTTCCCGCCCCTCTTCACGCCCCTCTTCCCGCCCCTCTTCCCGCCCCTCTTCCCGCCCCTCTTCCCGCCCCTCTTCACGCCCCTCTTCACGCCCCTGCGCAAGCCCCTCTTCACGCCCCTGCGCAAGCCCCTGCGCAAGCCCCTGCTCGCGCCATTTGCGCATCATCGGCGTCTCGGGCAAAC
>NZ_SIJK02000055.1 GCF_004762035.2 Candidatus Chloroploca mongolica
GCACCCCTTGCGGGTGCCCTGGTGGGGTGCATGCACGGAAGATGCAATCGCCCTATACACCTACCCAGGGCTGATGGCAGCTTCTCTTTAAACCTCACCTCGGGGGCAACGATCATTCTCGTCAGCACCCTGGCCTTCGCACTCAGCTTGCTCATCCGCACCCTAATCAGGCGCAGAGCAACGCAGAGGTTTCAGCTATAATAAGGAGAGGTTCCAGCATACGGGAAAGTTCCAGGCGCTTGATGTTTCGTACCGTGCCCCGGATCGTGCTCTGGATAGGCATTTTATTGATCATCCTCGGGCTGATCGGACGCTATCTGATCGGCCTGCGTGGAGCCAGTTCGCTGATTCCGGCCATCTTTGGAATGCCCATTGCCTTGTTGGGCTTTCTCGCGACCGAACCGACCTACCACAAATCCTCGATGCGAGGGGTAACAGGATTAGCCTTGCTGGGCCTCCTGATCAACCTCCACGTCATCCCTCTTTTGCGCGCCCTGCTGCGGGGGGAACCGATCCCTGACAGCATCACATCAATCATCGCCCGCAGCACCATGCTCTTCTTGTGTGGTCTGCTCCTGATTGTCTGTGGTGTCATGTACGCCGCTGCCGGGTGGAAGCGGCTACGTGGATGAAGGATCGCCCGCCCTCTGCCAGGCCCTTGCCGCCCGGCTGCTCAGCGAGTCGCCGTGACCTTGCTTGCGCTGGAGGCGACGGCGTAGCGGGGAGCCAACGCGTTTCAGTGCAACACACAGGGCCAGTGCCGGGCGGCGCTGGCCCTTTTGTGTGTGCCTGACGCCACTGTGTGTGAGGTATGCTGCTGCCGTGTGCGCCAGTGACTGGTTTGCGTCGTGCAACACCAAGGTGGATGAAAGCGGTAGCCCGTAGGACAACGCTGATCTGCTGATTGGAGGCAGTTGGCGTCGTGGCACGTGCGCATCGCCCAGCACTGTCGGCAGCGCCCTGCGCGTGCTCAGATCCATCAGCTCTGCTCCAACAATGTTTCATGTCAGGCGCTATGACCGTCATCACAGGACAAGCAGTTCACGCTGCCCTGAAATGATGCCCTTGGTGGTAACCATAGCATATTGACATTACCAAAATGAAACATGAACAGATGTGGAATCCGCAATGAGAGCAGGGGCAACTCATCGCCATCTTCCTTAATCTGTGGCAGGCGCTGGTCTCCCTTGCGTAGTAATCGAAGTTGCCGTAGCACGCGTGCGCATAATTCCAGGTACGGAAACATCATTTCACGCTTGTTCCATAGATCAAGACCTGAAAGCACAAATCTTCGGCGACTATCCTGGATATCCCTGATGCGTCCCCGCATCAGGATCAGTTGCGTAGCCTGACCCACCGCGAGGCCGCCTTGGTGGTAACAAAGATCGGGAGATCCGTGAAGCTACCTTCACCCCGCGTTATTGATTCGCTTGCTACAAGACCCTGGAGTCGATCTATATTCAGAGATGTCAGGCATCGAGCTATGCCGGGCTGTTTATGGTATTTTGTCGCATGGAGTGTCTCACCACAGTGCAATGATGACTCGCGCCCGCATGATTCAGGGGTTGACCTATGGATCCGATGCTAATGTGCATTACGCTGCTGGGCGGTTTCATCCTCACCCAGCGAGATGTCCCGATCACCACCTTGCACAAGCCGCGACTCCAGGAATTGCTGGCCTTTCTGCTTCTCCATCGTAGCGCCCCCCAGCCCCGCCGTCAGGTTGCCTTCGCCCTCTGGCCCGACTCGGCGGAGGCCCAGGCCCTCACCAATTTGCGCAACCTGACCCATAAGCTGCGCCACGCCGTGCCCCATGCCGATCAGGTACTCTGTCTTGAGGGGCCAACGCTGCGCTGGCGGTCTGAGGCGCCCGTCATCCTGGATGTTGCCGCGTTCGAGCAAAACATCGCCAGCGCGGAGCAGGCGCTGCGTCAGGGAGACCGCGTCGCGGCACGAACTGCGTTGGAAGGAGCCATCGCGCTGTACCACGGTGATCTGTTGCCCAACTGCTACAATGAGTGGATCTTGCCCGAGCGTGAGCGGCTGCGCCAGCTCTTCACCGCCGCGTTGGAGCAACTCGTGACCCTCCAGGAAGAGCAGCACCTCTTCTCGGCTGCGATCCGCTACGCCCAGCGCTGGCTCCAGGCCGAGCCACTGCACGAAGTGGTGTACCTTCAATTGATGCGCCTGTACGCGCTGACCGGTAATCGGGCCGCGGCGCTGCACACGTATCAGACCTGCGTCACCACGCTGCGCCGGGAATTGGCAACAGATCCGGGCCAGGCGTTGCACGACGCCTATGCCCGTCTGGTGAAGCTTGAGGCGGGATGTGATCCGGCTGGGGGACGGGCCTGGACGCCCACCCTGGTTGGGCGCCAGTCCGAGTGGCACCGGCTGCTGGCCTGCTGGCACCATGCCGTCGCCGGTCACCCGCAGTGTGTCATGCTCAGCGGCGAGGCGGGCATCGGCAAGACCCGGCTGGCCGAGGAGTTGCTGCATTGGGCCGGACAGCAAGGCTTTACCACCGCAGCCGCAACCTGTTATGCGGCGGAAGGTGAGCTCATCTACAGCCCGATCGTCACCTGGCTGCGCAGCCCTAGTCTTCAGATATTCCTTACGGTTCTTGATCCCATCTGGCTGACCGAGGTTGCGCACCTGATGCCTGAAGTGCGGATCGTGCGACCTGATCTGCCTCCGCCACTTCCCCAGGATGAGGCCGTGCAGCGTGCACGCCTGTTCGAAGCGCTGGGCCGGGCGATCCTGACCGCCCCCCAGCCAATGTTGCTGCTGATCGACGACCTGCAGTGGTGCGACCGGACAACCCTGGAGTGGCTGCGCTATGTGCTGCACGCCGAACCCCGGGCGCGCTTGCTCCTGCTTGGCACCTTTCGCCTGGAGGAGGTTGACGTCGCGCACCCACTCATGGATCTGCTTGGCACGGTACGCGCCACCGGACAGCTCACCGAGATCGCGCTGGATCGACTGGATACGAGCGCAACGGCGGCGCTGGCGGCGCAACTGACCGGCCAGGCGCTCTGCCCGGAGCAAGCCGGTGCGCTCTACCGCGAGACCGAAGGCAATGCTTTGTTCGTGGTCGAGACGATGCGTGCGCAGCTTGGTGGGCAGCAGGCTCGTGCGTACGGCGAGCCGACCAGCGTGCATCCGGTTGATGCCGTGGTGCTGCCGCCGCGGATCTATGCGGTGATTGCCGCCCGCCTGGCAAAACTCTCGCCGCCCGCCACCGAACTGGTTGGTCTGGCCGCGACGATCGGTCGCTCGTTCAGCTTCAACCTGCTGCGCCGGGCCGGTACCTTTGATGATGATGCGCTCGTGCGCGGGCTCGATGAGCTCTGGCAGCATTGGATCATCCGTGAGCAGGGCGCGCAGTGCTACGACTTCAGCCACAACAAGTTCCGCGAAGTTGCCTCCGCCCGGCTGAGCGAGGCGCGCCGACAGCGCTGGCACGTGCGGATCGCCGAGGCGCTTGAGGGGCTGATCGGCCATCAGCCTGATCCGCTCTACGCCCAGGTGGCGACCCACTACGAGCAGGCCAACTATGTCGAGCAAGCCATCCGCGCCTATCAACGCGCTGCGGAAGCGGCGCAACAGCTCTATGCATTTTCAGAGGCCGTCGCGCTCTATCAGCGTGCGCTTGAACTGCTTACGCACCTTAGGCCTCAGCTTGCGCGTCCCACCGCCATTGAGCTTGAGGTGGAGCGCCACATCCAAGAGAGCTTAGGGAATAACCTAGCGCGGGCTGAGCAGCACGTGGAGGCACGGCACGCCTATGCGCGCGCACGTGCGTTGACGCCTGAAGCGGACGTGCTTGGACGCGCACGGCTGCACCGCGAGGTGGGCAATTCCTGGCGCACCCAGGGCATCCTCGATGAGGCAGAGCAGGCCTACGCACGAGCGCTGCGCAGCCTGAGCGAACGACCGCAACAACAGGAGGATCCCCCGTATTGGCAAGAGATGATTGCGGTGTACTTCGACCAGATCAACCTGCAACTTTGGCAGGGCGGCCAAGGAGAGGCTACGGAGCAGTGCCTCACCAGCCTGGATTGGATTCTCGAGCGCCACGGCGCTCCTCCGCAGATTGCCCATGCCGCCCATCTTGCGTTGGTGGCGGAATGGTGGCGCTGCAGCGGGAGCATCGATACCACCTTTCTCGCCCGAAGTGAGCGTGCCTTACAGTTGTGCGAGACCTGTGGCGATCGCTGGCTAGCCGTTCGCGCGCGCTGGAATATTGGCATGATGCAGGTTCTCCATGGAGACGCTACGCGAGCTGAGGAAGTGCTCCAACTGGCGCTGGTCGATACGGCGCAAGTCGGCGATATCCAGATGCATATCCGGGGTCTCGTGGTGGTTGGCCTCCTTGCGCGACGACGCGCTCAGATTGAAGCGGTGCAGACCAATGCCCTCACCTACCTTCCGCAGGCCCAACACTACCATCTCCAGGATTGCGTGGGTGCAGGGTATGCCAATCTGGCCTGGGCAGCCTGGCGTACCGAGGATCGCACGCAGGCCGAGGAATATGCCAGGCATGCGCTTGCAGCATGGCGCGCCTCGACGATTGCCTATCCATTGCAATGGACGGCGCTCTGGCCACTCGTTGCCGTTACATTAGCAACGGATCAGGTTGGTGAGGCGATCAGTGCGGCCAGGCATCTTTTGCATCCCCTGCAACAGCGCCCACCCGAGCCGCTCGCCACCATGCTGTGCGCGGCCATCAGCGCCTACGAACAGGATCAGCCTGATGGTGCCCATGCCCACATGCAGGCGGCCCTCAGCGAAGCGCAAACGGTGGGCTTGCTCTAACGCCTGCCTCATACCCACCTTGCGACGCCCTCTACGAAGAAACGCTTTGAAAACGCTGCCCGTGCTAGGCTGTGGCTGCGTCGATGACTTCTGGCTGCCGTGCGTTGGGAGATCGTTGTGGAAAGACTCGGCGAGCCCATGGGTCGCCGCTCACCTATGCCCAGGCTCTCCTGCGCCAGCACCAGCAGACCACTGGCGACACCGCCCAGGTTGGCATGGTGGTCGTGGGCAGCAACACCGCCGCTCGGCGCGGGCGCTGGTCAAGCACAGGAGACACGTGTGGCAGCTATGGAGGAGATCGCCAAAGTTACCGCCACAGGGAACATCAATGTTGACCTGGCCTCGGTCGCACTCTGGGGTAGGCCCGGCGTGTTCCGCCCGGCCTACCTCGAGTACACCACCGACCTTGTGCGCAACAGCCTCCAGGCATGGCAGCATATCCTTGCGAGCGGCGGCAAGACCTTCTTCCTCCAGGCGGTGTTGCAAACCCTACCGGGCCGCGTGCTGGTACCGCTCTTTCCCCCAGCGTTCTTCAAGCAGATCAGCGATGCGTTCAACGCCAGCGAGATTGGCATCGCCTTCAACAGCTACAACCCGCTGGACGGCTGCGAGTACGTGCATCTCAACCCGAGGGCGCGCGAGCTATTGACCCAGAAGTCGAAGCGCAAGCACGCCTACGACAAAGGCCAGCCCAGTCGGCACCGCGAGCGCACCACCTACGACGACATCACCCCGGAGACCGTGCGCGACGGGCTCTGGATCTACCAGTACGGCTTCGACCAAAAACGAGGCTGCTTCCTCGACGGGGCCTACTACCGCCAGATCATGCTCGCCGAACTGGTCTACGCCACCGATATCTTCGTGGCGCGCCCGATCAGCTACCGCTGGATCGGCCCCATGCCGACCAGCCAGATCGGCATCGAGGACCTGAAGACCGAGGTGGGCTTCAACGGCACCTACGCCGGCGAGCGCCACCAGATCGCCCTGATCAACCGGCTCGTCGAGGGCGGTGATCTCTCTGCCGAAAAGTACCACCAGATCACGCTGCACGAGATCGAGATCGCCCAACAGCGCGGCTTCATGGACTACGTCTTCGAGAAGTTGGAGGTATTTGACGAAGCGTATGGGGCGTCGATGAGCGCCATCGAGGCATATCTTGTGGCTACAAGCGAACTCATAAAGCTGGATCTGGCACCTGTTCAGCAGGCATAAGGAGGCTCCCAATGCTATTCAATCAGGGACATGCCCTCGTGATCGGAATTGGCACGTACGATAAGACCCCGCGGATGAATGTACCGATCACGGCTCAGGACGCCGAGTCCGTTGCCGGGATCCTGCGCGACCCGGCCTATTGTGGCTACCCGGAGAATCAGGTCAAGCTTCTCCATGATGCCAAAGCAACCCGCGAGGGCATCCTCGCCGAGCTTGATGCCCTCGCCACGTGCACGAATGCGGACTCTACCGTGTTTGTGTTCTACGCGGGCCACGGCGAGTATGGCGCCGATGGCCATTTCTTTCTCACCACCCACGACACCGTGCTTGATGCCCAAGGCAAGGTGACCGGGGATAGCGGGATTAGTGAACAGGAGTTGCTGACCCGCATCGGCGCCATCCCCGCGAAGCGTGCCTTTCTGTTCTTCAATGCCTGCCACTCAGGCGACATCTCACCCGGTATGCTCGGTGGTGCCGAGGAGGAGCCATTACACAGCGGTGCATCCCTCCCCGATCAACTGGCCTCGGCCCTGCTCGGCACCGGCGAGGGCCGAGTGATCATCACCGCCTGCCGCCAGGACGAAAAATCCTACTTCTTGCGCGGCGCGGCGCGAACGATCTTCGGCAGCGCCCTAGCCGAGGGGCTCCAGGGCAAAGACATCGTGAGCCGCAAGGGCTACATCAGTCTGTTCGACCTCTATGAGTGTGTCTATACCTTCGTGAGCCAGCGCGTGCATGAGCTATGGCAGCAGGCGCAGCAGCCTGAGCTAACGATCAGCAAAGGCGTTGGTGTGATGGCGGTAGCGCTGTATCACGGTACAGCCGCGACAACCGGGTTGACGGATGCTGATGTTCCAGGGAGCCTGGGGAGCGTCGGTGCGGTGCGTGAGGTGGAGACGTCAGAGAGTAAGAGTCTACTAGAGGCAATCTTGGAAGGCAAACTGAAGCTGGGTGAGCAGAAGACGGTCAACACCGGGGGCGGCGCCCATATCGAGGGAAGCGGCCACCACATAGGCATTGCGGGCGGCAACTTCAACGGTCCGACGATTGGTACCGCCCACGGGCCAGTGACTATGGGCAATAGCGAGACGGTGCAGGGCGACTCCATTAAGGATATCAGCAACCGTAAAGGGATAGCTGTAGGTCAGAACGCCAGCGCTCTGGCAGCCGATACCATCATTATAGTCAAAAAGATCGACAATATAACCCAGAACCTTGCTGCCGCACCCTACCGTGATGCCGGGACGATCACAGATCTACAGAACCTGGTTAACGAGCTCCGCAAAATGCAACAGCAGGTTTTGACCAGCACTGAGGTCGATAATGCGGTCTTCCGAAAGCTTTTTGGCCTTTCCGTCCGAGAAGATCGCACGGCAGCAGTCCTCTCCACATTTCCCGTAACCGACCTTAAGACCGAACTAAAGGCCATCGCCAACGACATGCCCTACAAGTCGCTCGAGCAGGCAGAGCACCATATTGTAGGTCTCAAAGATATAGGATCCCAAGGCACTGCGCCAGCGGATCTTGCTGATTATACGGCACTACTTTCCGACTGTAGAGCCCGCATGGAGCAGATCCAGTCAAGGATGGGGGCTGTTCTCAAAGTAGATCTCGGTAGAAACGATCGACCAATCGCTACTCAGAAGATTATCGACGATGTCAAACGACCAATGCTGGCCCAGGTTGATGTCACAGCATATCTCGAGATCCGCGATATTTTTGCTGAAGCAGGATTCATTCCTCCGGATATCCTATGGGACTCAATGGTGCTCAAGCAAGTCTTCAATGACAGCGCTGAGCTCCATGATTGCAAGTTGCTCATCGCTATTGGTCTGTTCTCCAACTCACTGACCCTTAACGCACCGAAACTCGTTCAGGATAGGTACAAGAAGCGATTGTGCTTTGAGTTTACCAGCAGTGACGACCCTAGACAGAACCAGATCATGTTTACCGATCGTAAAGGAGTGCCTCCGCATCCGTATCCTCCGCCCCCGGATTCAATGAAAAGTCAAGCAGAGGAGGAGTCGGTGGATTATGCACTGTTTACCCGCTTTCAGTTCTCGGCTAATCAAGATCTGATGATCATCGGGGGGATCTCGGCAGAGGGTACGCACAAGATTGGCCAGTATATTCATAAGCAGAAGACGATGATTTATGAGCGCTTTTTAAAAAGCGAAAAGGATCGTGACCGTGAATTTGCCATGATCTTCAAGGTGCCTATTGACGATCACGAGGACATCCAATTTGAGAAGGTAAAAGTTGGACGCTCAATCTATCTATGTGACTGAGCACATGTGAAGGCAGTGAGAATCGTGCGGCGCAGGGCAACGCCTACCACGATCCGGGTCGGCGGTACTACCTGTTCGGCATTGAAGTGGTCGGCTCCTCTGTAGCTTGAAGGCGGCCCTGGGCACCTTCGATTTCGTCGGGGCCGCAGGCCGGGCAGATCGCCGAACACCGTTACGATTATCGTGTGCTAACGACAATCTAGAGCAACACCGCCGCTCGGCGCGGGCGCTGGTCAAGCACAGGAGACACGTATGGCAGCTATGATCGATAGTGAACAGCCGATAGCCTTTGCCCTCGGCGGACTTGCCGGCAACAACGCCTTCGGCGCGGGCTTTCTCGAGGCAGCGCGGGTGCAGGAGCTCACCCCCAGCATGATCTCCTGCACCTCGGGTCAGATCTTCTGGGTCTACACATACCTACAGTGCCGCGATGCATGCACCTCGCTCCGTGAGCACCTCGCGGAGGAGATCGCCAAAGTTACCGCCACAGGGAACATCAATGTTGACCTGGCCTCGGTCGCACTCTGGGGTCGGCCCGGCGTGTTCCGCCCAGCCTACCTCGAGTACACCACCGACCTTGTGCGCAACAGCCTCGAGGCATGGCAGCATATCCTTGCGAGCGGCGGCAAGACCTTCCTCCTCCAGGCGGCGTTGCAAACCCTACCGGGCCGCGTGCTGGTACCGCTCTTTCCCCCAGCGTTCTTCAAGCAGATCAGCGATGCGTTCAACGCCAGCGAGATTGGCATCGCCTTCAACAGCTACAACCCGCTGGACGGCTGCGAGTACGTGCATCTCAACCCGAGGGCGCGCGAGCTATTGACCCAGAAGTCGAAGCGCAAGCACGCCTACGACAAAGGCCAGCCCAGTCGGCACCGCGAGCGCACCACCTACGACGACATCACCCCGGAGACCGTGCGCGACGGGCTCTGGATCTACCAGTACGGCTTCGACCAAAAACGAGGCTGCTTCCTCGACGGGGCCTACTACCGCCAGATCATGCTCGCCGAACTGGTCTACGCCACCGATATCTTCGTGGCGCGCCCGATCAGCTACCGCTGGATCGGCCCCATGCCGACCAGCCAGATCGGCATCGAGGACCTGAAGACCGAGGTGGGCTTCAACGGCACCTACGCCGGCGAGCGCCACCAGATCGCCCTGATCAACCGGCTCGTCGAGGGCGGTGATCTCTCTGCCGACAAGTACCACCAGATCACGCTGCACGAGATCGAGATCGCCCAGCAGCGCGGCTTCATGGACTACATCTTCGAGAAGTTGGAGGTGTTCGACGAGGCGTATGGGGCGTCGATGAGCGCGCTGGAGAAGTACATCGCAACGAGTCGAGGTTGACCCCCGTAACGCTGGTGGAAGTGCGCTTGCAAGGAGGTATCGCGATGGATTTCCGCAAGGGACACGCGCTTCTGGTGGGAGTTGGCGAATATCAGTATCTCCCCCGCCTTAATCTAGCTCAGGCTGCGACCAATGTAGAGGAGCTTGCAAAGGTTCTGCGCAATCCGGATTACTGTGGGTACCAACCGGATCAGGTTGCCATACTCCTAAACGCGGATGCGACCCGTGCGGCGGTTCTTGGCGCGCTGGATCAGCTTGCGGTGAACACTGACACTGATGCTACACTGCTACTAGTCTTCAACTGCTGGAGCTTCCGCGATGAAGCGGGCCAAACCCACGTGATCATCTATGATACGAAGGGCGACGGCAAGCATATCGTCGATGACAGCTCCCTTCCGCTCACGATCATCTGCCAGCGGGTTGCCGCCTTGCGGGCCAGCCGAGTGCTGCTGGTGTTTAACAACATGCACTTTGCCGACGAGCCTGCCACAGCGTTGCTCGGAACTGGCAAAGGGCGTATCGTCCTGACCGCCTGTGGGAAGGGGCAGCCTGACTATGACTACATTGGCTCTGGCTCGCTTACCATTTTCGGGCAGGCCTTCGTCGATGGGCTGCAGGGCAAGGGGGTGCCCAACCGTGGCGGCTACATCTCCGTGTTCGACCTCTATGCCCAGGTTTACGATACCGTGCTCGTTGAGGTTCCACGCCAGGTGCCAGAAGAGGTACGCCAGCGTTACGGAGCACAACAGCCTGAGTTAGCCATCCTCGCGGGGGCGGTCTCGTTCCCGATGGCTTTGTATAAAGGTGGAACCCTGGAGGGCTCGGTTGAGGCAGAACCAACTCCACCGACAGGTACGAAACTTCAGGTTGTCTCGCCAACCCGTCAAGTCATCAGTGGATCACCAACTGCGTTGACGATTAGGGCTAGGACTGTGCCGATGTTCAAGTCGGCACAGCCCGCCGAGGAGACATGTTCATCAGGGCAAACTACAATTGATGCGCAAGCTTCTCAGGGAATGCTAAACCGGCCATCTGGCCCAGTGACTCAGCACTTCGGTTCCGAGAGCACGGTCAACGTTGATGGCGACTACGCCCAGCGGGACGTGGACAAGCGCAAAGGCATTTTTGTTGAAGGCCAGGCGACCTTCGCGCTCGCCGAACGCATCGCGAAGCCATGCTGGTCGCCGCAACTGCCACAGGATTATATTCATCGCCAGACCGAGGAGAAGCAGATCGCGACAGCACTGATCGAAAGCACCGACAAAGAGCCCCTGGTGGTACTCTGGGGCAAGCCAGGCGCGGGCTCGAAATCACTGGTTTCGCACGTCGTGCAATCGCTCCACAACCCGGAATCACCCCAGTACTGGCCGGGCGGTGTGCTCTACGGCGATATGACAGGCCGCACTGTCTCGCAGGTATTCCGTGATTTGTGCGCCGTGCTTGACCCCAAGTCGTCGGCCCAAAATGAGACGCCTGCGGCTCAACTCTACAGCTTGATCCGGAGCCGCGCCGTCGAGGAAGCGGATCGGGTGCTGATCGTGATTGACAACCTGGAGTCGGTCGAGCAACTGCGCTCTTTTCTCCCTGATGGCCCGACAAGAGCCCGACTACTGGCAATCATCCAGGTTGCCCCGGGCAATAGGCTTGAATGGCAGCATGGCGAAACCCTGTACGTTGGGGGACTCTGCGAGGCAGAGGCGCGCCTGCTTTTTCAGACCATGCTGCGCGCCGAAAAGTTGCCGGACGAGCAGTGGGAATTGCTCAAGGAGATCGCCGAAAAGTACGAGTATCTCCCGCAGATGCTAGCGACAGCGGCCAGCGTGATCCGCACAGGGAAGACCACAATCAGCGCGCTCGTGCATGATCTCCGTCAGGGCAAGGATCAACTGATTAGCAATCCGCAGATCCGGGATAAAATCGCTGTTACGACCAAAAATCTAGAGCGTGAGTACGTCAATCTGCTGGAGTATATGGGGGTGCTTGGTGAGGGTGATTGGACAATCAAGATGCTGGCTGCTGTGTCACTGCGCCCGCTTGATGAAATCGAGCGCGCAGTGCAGGCGCTCATCGATCTAAAGCTTCTTAAGGGCGTTGGCAAGCGCTACAAACTGCCAACCCTTACCCGTGACTTTGTTCGTCACTGCTGGCCTTTACGCGACCCTTACGTCCAACAGGCAGCTGATCAACTTCTCGGAAACTACTGCCTGACGCTGGCGTTCGATCTGCGCGATAAGCTCTGCCCCCCCGACCCGAACGCAATGAGCCAGCTGGTCGATCCCACCCTCAGCTTTGTTAATGCCTTTCGTCAGGAGCTTGTCGTCGAGTTGACCCATTTCAAACAGGCTGCCGAGCGAGCGAAGAAGGCTGAGGCTTGGGATCTGCTGCGCAGCTTCTCATACCTCCCTTATGCCGGCCTGATCCGCCATTGGACGAGCAACGGGCTGAATCTCACTGCAAGGATCGAGCTTGCCACGCTTGAACTGCCATACGTGTGCTCACGGCCTGAGATGCAATGCCTTGTAAGCTATGCTGCTTTTATTGCGTCCAATGTGGAATGCAGGCACAGCGCCTTACAAGATCCGGTCTTCTCAAGCGAAGAGGGTGCGGTACCTGTACCTACTAAGGAGCGGCGAACCCTCAAGGTCGATGCCCCTCATCGATGTTCTCTACAGCTGCATCTCACTGCCAGTGTCGTCAATCGCGGCTTGCTACGTGACGTTGAGATGGTTGACACGCAGTGGATTAGCGTGCGTGCCACCGACCTCATCCTGAGAAACGCGGATCTGGTCGGTGCGCAGTTCCTGGCCTGCGATCTGAGCCACGGTGTCTGGATTGACTGTGATGCACGTCACTGCTCACTGATCGAGTCAAATCTTAGCTATACCCTGTTAAAAGACGTCCGCCTGCGCGGAGCCAAGCTGCAGCGCGTCAATTTTACTGGTGCCGTGTTGGACAATGTTGATATGCGTGGGGCAGACTTACGTGGGGCCATCTTATCTGGAGTGCAGATGCGGAATCTAGCCCTCGATGGTTGCCTACTTGAAGGTGCGACCTGGGCTGGTGCGCAAGTAGATGTGCCCGACAAGGAGCTTCGCAAGAGTATCGTGGAAAGCGCACAGCAGCCTTTTGATGGTTCTAAACCGCCGGGCTACACATGGTCGGTCGGTGATCGCATGCTCAAGGGCAGCGGCTTGAATAGCCTCCAGGTGCCGCCGATCGATGCCCGTGGCACTGATTTGAGCGGCGCTGAGCTCAGTTCACTCAGTACTACTTCAGCGAGTCTGCGCGCAGCGATGCTAAAAGGCGCTGTCATCTCTTCAGTCCAAATTACTACCATCGATCTGCGGGCTGCCGACCTCCAGGGAGCGACACTCTCACAAGTGCAGGCTGCTCATATTGATCTACAAGACGCTGATCTTACTGGAGCAAGTCTGTCACAGCTCGATGTGGCGGATCTCCGGCTCTTTCGCGCAAGATTGACCGGTGCAACAATCAAAGCGTTGCACGTAGCCCGGATTGACCTGTCTGAATGTGAAGCCCAGGGTGTTACCCTTAGAGAGAGTGTCTTCGATCAAGCTACTGGTTTGGGTGCAATCCTCTGTGACGCCCATCTGGTTGACTGTGCGCTACACGGCGCAAATCTGTCCGGTGCCAAACTGAGTAGGGCACGGATCGATCAGGTAGACCTGGAGGGCGCCAATCTCGCTGATGCCGACCTTAGCAGTGCCATTTTAACCCATGTCAATTTGCAGAAAGCGAAGCTGATCGGCACTATTTTGAAGGATGCCAATGTCGCCGACGTTGATCTGCAAGGCGCTGACTGCTCAGGGGCCAACCTGCGTGGCACAGCTTTCTCTGACGAACAGCTCGCCGCTACTATGCGGTTAGATGGTGCCACATTACCATCAGGCGAGCTGGTCCAGATTATTGAGGGTAACCATGCCAGTCAATCCTTTGACTCACAGTCTCCACTGCGTTTTGCCGTCTTAAACGGCAATTTCAGCCAGGCATCGCTCGATGGTTGTGACCTGTTTGGGGCCAGGCTCGGCGGTATATTCCGGGGGACAAAGCTGAGCGGTGCCAACCTGCGCAGTGCACAGCTCGATGGACTATTCGAGGCTGCAAAGCTTCAACAGGCCGATCTTAGGAAGGCGCAATTACGTGGTACCTTCAAGGCAGCTGATCTCAGCCAGGCGAATCTGCAGCATGCTCGGCTTGGCGGAGCGTTTATCGGAGCGAATCTGAGCAGTGCTGATTTCTCTCGGGCCAACCTGGACGCTGTCGATCTCTTTGAAGCTAATCTCACAGATGCACGCAATCTCTCAGAGACGCAACTGCGCCATGCTAGACGCTTGGAGGGTGCGACAATGCCAGATGGCACACGCTACGATGGACGTTTTCGCCTTGTCGGCGATCAGAATGAGTCAGACCTTCCCAGACGACAGAGAGCACGCCAACCCACAAGCGGACGCTCCAGTGATGCGGCTATGCGAGACCGGTTAGCACGACGGCTGCTCGTACAGCTCAAGGCTGAGCTACAGAAGGTGCCGACAGGGACTATGTCCGCCGCTGAAGCGGTCGCCGAGACTGCGACACAAGCCATTGAACAAGCGGCCCGCGAGCAACCCAACCAAGTGCTGATCCAGATCAGCCTATCGGGGTTGAAGCAAGCGACCCGCGCTATCGCCACTGATCTGCCCACAGTCCCGCCGATCGTGGACGAGATGACCGATCTACTGCGCGGCGTTGTCCGTACGCGAACCAGGAAGCAGTCGTAGAGCTGCTGCTTCACTTGCACCAAGGAGGTATCCTATGTCATTCAATCAGGGTCATGCCCTCATCATCGGGATTGGTACGTACCAGCACGAGCCACGCTTGAATGTGCCGATCACGGCCGCCGACGCCGAGGCGGTCGCCACCGTGCTGCGCGACCCGGCCTACTGTGGTTATCCCGAAAACCAGGTAACCCTGCTCCACGATGCTGCCGCAAGCCGCGCCGGGATCCTGGCGGCCCTCGATGCCCTTGCCGCACAGGCGGGCGACGGGGATAGTGTGCTGCTCTTTTTCTGCGGCCACGGCGACTATGGTGCCGATGGCGACTATTACCTCACAACGACTGATACCACTATGCAGAACCGCAAGGTCGTCAGCGGCAGCGGCCTGCGCCAGAGCGAGTTGATCGACAAGCTGCGCGCTGTGAAGGCCAAACGGCTCTTGCTGATTGTCAACGCCTGCCACTCTGGCGAGCTTGCCCCTACCCTCGGCCCGGGCGAGGAGGCTTTTACCGGCACGCCCTTACCGGTGCAGACCGCCAACGCCCTGCTCTCGACCGGCGCAGGCCGGATCATTATCACTGCCTGCCGCGAAGAACAAGTCTCCTACATCGGGACGGGCGGGCTGACCCTGTTCACCCAGGCCTTGATCAATGGGCTGAAGGGCATCGGCACGAGCAGCAGCCGTGGCTACCTCAGCGCGTTCGACCTCTACACCCACCTCTACTTCACGATCAGCGAGACGGTGCAGCAGAAGTATGGCAAAACCCAGGAGCCGGAGTTGACCGTGCTGAAGGGCGTTGGCCCCTTCGCCGTGGCGCTCTATCGTGGTGCGACGACCCTGGGCGAGTTTGATGCGGCGGCGACCCTCCCCGAGGGCACCGCAGTGCGCGAGGTCAGCGCGGCGCGCAGCAAGCTGGCCTTCGAACAGTTGGCTCCGCGCCAGCATCAGCAGACCATCGGCGACAATGCGCGGGTTGGGGCGGCGGTAGCAGGCGATGTCCAGGGCAACATCAGCGTCAATCAGCACGAAGAGCATATTGATGCCCGAGCGGCCGAGGGCTTCATCAATCATCCGACTGGCCCGGTCTCGCAGGTCTTTGGGGGTCAGCGGAACATCGACACTGACGGCGGCGCACATGTTGAAGGGAGCGGCCACCAGATGGGCATTGCGGGCGGCAACTTCAACGGTCCGACGATTGCTACTGCCCACGGGCCAGTGACTATGGGCAATAGCGAGACGGTGCAAGGCGATAAGATCAGCCTTGGAAATATCTCCGGTGCAACCGGTCTTGCCATCGGGCGTGGCGCCAACGCCCATGTCGTTACCGGGCCGGCGGCGGCGCCCTCAGAGGCCGATCGGCTGCGCGCATCGATTGAGCAGCGCATCGCGGCCCGTCCTGAGGATCCGAACGTGGATAAGGCGAGCGAGATTGTGGCGAAGTTCCAGGCCATCTGGCAGGAGGCTGGCACGGCAAACCCGAACCTGATCAAAATCAAGCGCTGGCTCGGAGAGCTCGCCGACATTGCACCGGATATCGCCGGCGAGGTGAAGGCAGCGCTCCGCAGCTCGGCGGCAGGCTTCGCCCTGGCTGTGCAAGAGGCGGCGAAGTAGCCTGGCAAATTCGTTAGGCACGGCCCTGATGGCGACACCGTCAGAGCCGTGCCCGACATCGCGCACCTTGTTGTCTCTTGCCAAGGTTTGCCCCCCCAACCTAACTACTTTTTTACCACTTTAAGGGCTCGTTGAAACGCTTTCAAAACGCTAGCCCTGCTATGCTTGTGATATCTCTGTGCTGGCAGTAACGGCGCGAGGAGCAAGTGTATGGATAAGCCTCCACAGCCGCAGGGTTCGCAACTGTTTACGGTGCGCCTATGGCAAGAAGTGGTGGCCGAGGGCCAGACTGAGTGGCGTGGCAAAGTCCAGCACGTGCTCAGCGGCGAGGTTCGCTACTTCAGAGAGTGGTCGGTGCTGATCACTGCCCTGGTCGAGATGTTCGCTCAAGCTCAGGATCGTGACAATCGGGGTGGGACGACGAGTTTCTCGCCGTGAACCCTTCGTGGCTGAGGGCTGTATTCAGCAGGCCGACGTGGTGATGGTTGCATATGCGGAGGATTACAATGCCAACCCTTTCATATCCCGGCGTCTATATGGAGGAGGTTTCAAGCGGTGTCCGACCGATCGGGGCGGCAAGTACCTCGACCCCGGCATTCGTCGGCGTCGCAGAGACGGGCCCAACCAATACGGCGAAGCTGATCACGAGTTGGACCAATTTTCAGCGCAGCTATGGCACATTTCTCCCGGACGAGGGGAAGTACTATCTTGCTCACAGCGTTTTCCAGTTCTTCAACAACGGCGGCCAGCAGTGCTATATCGTGCGTGTGGGACGTGAGAAACATGCCAGCGTGACGCTGAAGAACCGTGCTGGGACGCCAGCAGGCATTAGATTGTCTGCCAGGTACCCTGGCAGGACGGGCAACGATCTCGCGCTCGATATTGCGGACGGCACGGACGATCCGATCAATGAGTTCAAAGTGACTGTTCGCGCCACGGACGGCACGATCCTCAAGGTGTTCGATCAGCTCACCATGACCCCCGGGACGAATGAGTACTTCCTTGATGTTATCCAGCGAGAACCGCTCTATCTGCGTGCCGAACTTCTGGACACCACAACGAGCCAAAAAGGAATCCATCGGGGAGGTGAGCAGCCAACATTGCCCCTACAGGATGATTTGAGCCTGTGTATTAACCTTGATGGGGATGGCTTCCGCATAATCAAGCTTGCTGACACACTGAAAGCAGAGACCGACCTCGCCAAAGTGGCTGCCGAGATCACGGCGAAGGTCAGTACGTTACTGCCTCAGAAGCCACAGACGTCGAGCAATGCCTTTGCCCTCTTCGAGTGCGTCGCCGAGAGCATAGTGGACTCGACCAACAAGCGCTTGGTTCTTAAGTCTGGTACGACTGGTGATCGCTCCTCGGTTCGGATCGATGCCAAGAAAGGTACCGCCGCCGTGAAGCTGAAGCTTGGCGAGCCAGCAGGCCAGTCGGAAGACGGCAGTGCCTGTCTTAGACCCGTGTTTGGCACGGGTATCAAGCTCGGTCACAAGCCAGGCGGGGCCACGCCGGTGACCGAAGCCGTGCTAGGGGCAGATCTCGTCGCACAAGACTATGAGGCTGGCTTTCAGCACCTCAACAAGATCAGCGATTTCAGCCTGCTCGCCGTGCCTGGCATTGGAACCACCGAGATGATCAATCTGGGGATGCGCTACTGTCAGAATCGCCCCCTTCAGGACGTCTTCTTCCTCGGTGATGCGGATTCTGCCGAGGCAACCGATGCCGATGTCGAGAGTATACGTAGCTATAGCAACAAGCTGGACAAGTCCTCCTACGGTGCGGTCTACTTCCCCTGGCTCAGTGTGGCGGATCCTCTGCGCAAATCGCGTGAGCCGATCAAGTTGCCACCGTCAGGCTTTATCGCCGGGCTCTACGCCCGCATCGACGCCAAGCGCGGGGTCTGGAAGGCACCGGCAGGCACCGAGGCGACCCTGAGTGGTGTGTTGGGTCTCGCTTATGAGCTCACCGATGTCGAACATGGAAATCTTAACCAGGTCAATGTCAACTGCATCCGCCGCTTCGCTGCTGCTGGCATTGTCTCCTGGGGGGCGCGGACACTCTCATCGGACGCTGAGTGGCGCTACATTCCCGTCCGCCGAACGGCGATTATGCTACGGGTCAGTCTCTACAACGGGCTACAGTGGGCGGTCTTCGAGCCCAATGACGAGGAGCTCTGGTCGCAGATCCGGCTCAATGTCACCTCGTTCATGCTGACGCTCTTCCGCCGTGGGGCCTTCCAGGGCGCAACGCCGTCGCAGGCCTTCTTCGTGCAATGCGACCAGGAGACCAACCCTCAGGCGGATATCGATCTGGGCATTGTCAATGTCCTGGTTGGCTTTGCGCCACTCAAGCCCGCCGAGTTTGTCGTGGTCAAGATTAGCCAGAAGGTCGGGCAGAACTCCTGACACCGCTACGGTCGCCTTTAGGAAAAGAAGAGGAGCAGCGTTATGCCGCAGTTCAGCGTCAACACCCACCGCTTTGACCCATATCGCAACTTCAAGTTCAAGATCAAGATCGATGGCCAGTATGTCGCCGGCCTCAGCAAGTGCAGCGCGCTCAAGAAGAGCACCGAGATGACTGAGTGGTGGGGCGATGTCGATTATGCCACCAGCCGCAAGCTGCCCGGCAAGACCAAATATGAGGCGATTACGCTCGAGGCTGGCGTAACCCACGACACGACCTTCGAGGATTGGGCCCACAAGGTCAATAATATCCAGGGTGCCGCCGCAATGTCGCTCAAAGGCTTCCGCAAGGATATCACGATCGATGTCTTCAACCTTCAGGGTAAGAAGGTGCTCTCATATATCGTGCACCGCTGCTGGGTCTCTGAGTACCAGGCTCTCCCCGAGCTAGATGTCAGTGCTAACGCTGTAATGATCCAGCACATCAAGCTGGAGAACGAGGGTTGGGAGCGCGATACCGCAGTGACCGAGCCGACCGAAAACTGATACCGACGTTGACTACACGGTGATGGGCATAGCCTATGGATACGCTCACCTGTTTGTTGCCGGGCGGCTACGCCGATGGGACGGGGACGCTTCATCGCGAGGCCGAGCTTGCTCCGCTCAGCGGACGTGAGGAGGAGTTGCTTGCCGGACGGAGCAACATGTCGAACGCCGCTCTGGTCACCCGCATCTTAAGCCGCTGCGTGAAACGTATCGGCACATGCAGCGCGATCTCAGAAGCAATCGTGCGCGATCTGCTGGTCGCCGACCGGCAGTACCTTATGCTCAAGCTGCGTGAGCTCACTTTCAGCAGTCGAGTCCAGGCAACGGTTGTCTGCCCCTGGCCTGACTGTAGCAGGCGCGTCGATATAGATTTCTTGCTCGGCGATGTCCCACTCATTCTACCGGTCGATCCCGGTCCTACGTACAGGTTTCAGCTATCCGCCGAGGCCGCCCTGTATGACGAGCAGGGAGTGGCCCATCGCGATGTGGTGTTTCGCCTGCCAACCGGGGGTGACCAGGAGTTCGCTGCGGCTCTTGCGCTGCAAGACGGGGAGCAGGCGTTGATGCAGCTGATGAGCCGCTGTATTCGATCGATCGGCGATCTTCATCAGCCGGATGCGGCACTGCTAGGCGGTCTCAGCCCGCTTGCTCGCACTGAGCTTGACCAGGCTATGGAGGCTGTCACTCCACGGGTTGATCTGAACATCGCAGGGCTCTGTCCTGAATGCGGGCGCGAGTTCGTCCAGCCCTTTGACATGCAGGAGTTCTTCTTCAGTGAGTTGCGTATTAGCCGTGAGCAACTCTATCGTGAGGTCCACTATCTGGCCTATCACTACCACTGGAGTGAACACGAGCTTACGGGTTTACCTCGGTCAAAGCGGCGGATGTATATTGCGATCCTGGCGGATGAGATCGAGAGGCTAAACGATGCCGTCGTCTGAAACAGCCAGTTCTGCCGGATACCTGCGGGGCGTTCTCGCTGACGGGGTTGGTCGCTCCCGCTTCCCAAGCGGAGGGCAGCCTGACCCCAGGATCGACCATGCGCCTCGTATCACTCCACCAACCCAACCGCCTGTCGAGCTCCGCTATGCCCGACAGCCCTCTGTTGATGCTCCCTATGATTCGCCTGTAGCACCCTCTCTTGAGCCCGAGGAAATGGTGCCGGATGACCAATGGCCCTTCACCGGGCCATTGGTTGCCGCAAACCAGTCGGCGGCGTCACCACTGTTGCGCCCTGATCATGTGCCTCAAACGGAACCGCAAGGGGCTGCTCGCTATGGGTCAGACGTGATGCCCATCACACGGTTGGTGCCTCTACACGACGATCTTGAGCCTGATCCACCGACGGCCCCTCGGTCGATCATGCGAGCGGGTGAGCCCGAAAAGCCCGGACGTGCAGGTAGTCCACAAATCAGACCGGACGGTGGAACCGCACCGACTATTATCGGTATCCCCGGCGCTACCGAGCAGGTCAATCATGTGCCCCTTGTTGCGCCAGCACGCCCAGGCTCTGTCCAGCGCGATGTTCCAACAGTTCGGGGATCCACGGCGGGAAGACCCGGCGTACATGGTGCTGGCCCGATACAGGCGCCATCGCCGGATGTTCGTAGCCGTCAGTCCAAGGCCGACGGTGGCGCGAGCGCGATCGCTCCCAGTCAGCTACCGCCTCCACGCCCAGCCTCTGAGCCCGGCTTGCCCGTAATTGTCAGGACGACTCTTGCTCAACCCCAGCCTGCCCCGGTTGCCTCGGCAGCACCACGCGAGCTGAGTTCCGCCGGAGCGAGCCCGGCAAACCGGGCGATTCTAGAGCGCCTCAGCGAGCTGCAGCGTACGACGCAAGATCTGACGGCGAAGCTCGCCGCCCGTGAGCCTGTGCCCATGCAGACGCCGCCGGTCGTGATGATCAGGCAGACCGCCGACTTACCCGCCGCGCCGCGCGCCTTCTGGGAGCGCAGCTATCTGAGCAGGGTTTCCCTGAGGGTGCGCCGATGAGCGGATCAATGGCAATCCAGCTGGTTAGCGAGTCGCTACAGCGCCTGCTTAATGGCGAGCTGCGCATTACCAGCGCGGAGGCCACCCTGCTCTCTCCTGATGAGCCAGGCGGAGCAAAGCGCGTGAACCTGTTTCTCTACAAAGTGCAGGAGCATGCGCTGCTAAAGAACCAGGACTGGCAGGTGCAGTCTGGCAAACCCGGCCAACTGGTGCCGCCGCCGCTGTCGCTGAACCTGTTCTACCTGCTGACTGCCTACGCAAGCACTGATCAACATGCCGGCAACAGCACCGCCCACGCAATCCTCGGCGAGGCGATGCGCGTATTGTACGAGCATCCGATCATCCCCGACGATTACCTTGCCGACGAGCTGAAAGAGGCCAAAGAGCAGATCAAGGTCATGCTGGCACCGATGGATATGGAGGAGCTCAGCCGGGTGTGGGGCACCTTCGGCAAGCCGTTTCGCCCCTCAGTGCTGTACGAGGTCTCCGTCGTGCAACTCGACATGCTCGCAGGCCATGAGCGCACGCTGGCGAAGCGGGTCGAGCAGATCGGGCCGCCGCGCATCGAGGCCCCGTTCGTCCCACCGACCCTCGTGCAGATTGAGCCGTCGCGGCTCAAGGCCGGCGAGCAGTTGACCATCGTTGGAGAGCAGCTCGTCGGTTGGAAGGCGGTGGTGCGACTCAAGGGTAAGCAAATCCTGGCGACCGGCAAGCTCGCCGCAGATATGTTTGAACTGCTCGTACCGGACGAGCTTGAGCTCGGGCTCTATGAGCTCCAAGTGGACATCGAGACACTCTGCAGGCGAACTTTCTTCTTTGAGGTCATCGCACCATGAGCCAGACGACTACAGCGCTAGCAATTGGTCAGATTATCCCGGCCTACGGCGACAGCTACGAGCACCTCGCCGACGAGTTGGCATGGCTCGATCTGTTGATCCAGCTGCGGGTGGCCGAGCTGCGCCTGCGCACTCAGGCGCTTCCGTCTGCAGGCCAGCAGCAGATCTTCATCACGCATGCCGAGGTGGATGCCCTGCTCCAGCATCCTGGCACTGCTCTCGATACGCCCGAACTGACCGGGCTGCGCACTGCGCTCGCAGAGTTGCGCACCGCAATTGATGGGCGGGTCGCCGCAACCCTGGCACAGGGCGACAACCTGCCGTTGGCCAATCTGGGCCAGGTTTTTGGTCTCTCGCCGTTCGAGCTGGACGTGGTGCTGATCTGCCTGGCACCCGAGCTAGAGCGCAAGTACGACCGGCTCTATGCTTACCTACAGGACGACATCACACGCAAGAAGCCAAGCGTCGATCTGGTGCTCACCCTACTCTGCACGACGCCGAGCGAGCGCTGGCGAGCGCATGGCATCTTCGCCGGACAGGCGCCGCTCTTCCGCTACAGCCTGCTCCTGGCTAGCGACGACCCCCAGAGCCCCTCGGGGTCGAGCGACCTGGCGCGCTTTCTCAAGCTTGACCCGCGCATCGCCGGCTTCCTGTTGAGCGACGGTCGGATCGACAGTCGGCTGGCGGGAATCGCGCGGCTAGAGTGGCCCGAACCATCGGCGGAGCCGCCACTGGTCGATCCAATGCTGCTGGCCCGCATGCTGCGACTTGTCGAGAACCACTGCACCCGCGGCGCAGAAGCGCGCCAGCCGCTGGCACTGCACCTCTGCGGGCCGTACGGCAGTGGCAAGCACGCGCTGGCCCTGACGCTTTGTGGGCGGCTACCCTGCCCGCTGCTCACGATCGATGTCGAGCTGTTGCTCGCACGGGGAGGCGAGCTCGAGGCGCTGCTGCACCTAGCCTGCCGCGAAGGGCCGCTCTGCCAGGCGGCGCTCTACCTCGACCGAGTTGACATTTTACTCGGCGAAGAGGAGCGGGCGCGCACAGCGCTCAGGCTACTGGCCAGCGCCGCAGCCGAGTATGGCTGGCTGATCGTCCTGGCCGGCGAGCGGCCCTGGCCGGCCCAGGGGCTGTTCGAGGGCATGGCCTTCCAGAGTGTCACACTGCCCCTCGCCGATGCATCGCTGCGAACCGAGGCCTGGCGCCGCGAGCTTGCGCGCAGCGCGCCCGGGGCCGACGCGGCCTGGGCCGAGGAGCTAGCCTTGCGCTTCCGCCTGACCCCCGGCCAGATCTGCGATGCCGCCGAGGACGCCGCACAGCAGCAGGTGATGGACGACAGGGCGCTCACCTTGGCCGAGCTGAGCGCCGCTTGCCGCAGGCAAGCGAGCCGCAGGCTAGCCGAACTGGCCCAGCCGATCGCGCCGCGCGCCGGCTGGGATGATCTGGTGCTGCCCGCCGACCGCATCGCGCAGCTGCGCGAGCTCTGCGGCCAGGTGCGTCGGCACGACCAGGTCTTTGACGGCTGGGGCTTTGGGGGCAAGCTGTCCCGCGGGCGCGGCACCAGTGCGCTCTTCTCTGGCCCACCCGGCACCGGCAAGACTATGGCCGCCGAGGTGATCGCCGGCGAGTTGGGGCTGGAGCTCTACAAGATCGACCTGTCGCAGGTGGTCAGCAAATACATCGGCGAGACCGAGAAGAACCTGCAGCGCATCTTCCAGGAGGCCGAGCGCAGCAACGCCATCCTCTTCTTCGACGAGGCCGACGCGCTCTTCGGCAAGCGTACCGCGGTGGGTGATGCCCACGACCGCTACGCCAACATCGAGACCAGCTACCTGCTGCAGCGCATCGAGGAGCACGAGGGCGTGGTCATCCTGGCAAGCAACCTGCGCGAGAACATGGACGAGGCCTTCGTGCGGCGGCTACGCTGCATCGTCGAGTTCCCCTTCCCCGACGAGGGCAGCCGGCTGCGCATCTGGCAGGGCCACCTGCCGACGCAAGCCCCGTGCGACGTGCTCGACCTGGCGCTACTGGCGCGGCGGCACCAACTCGCCGGGGGCAACATCAAGAACATTGTGCTGCGCGCCGCCTTCCTGGCCGCGAACGACGGTGGCGTGATCGGAATGGCGCATATGCTCCAGGCAGCGCGGCGGGAGTACGAGCAGATTGGGCGACTGTGGGGGGAAGGATGAGGGATGAGGGATGAGGGATGAAGCTCAGCGCTGACAATCAGAGCCTGCTACACCAGGCACGCAGCCCCAAGGCCGTGGAGCGCGGCGATGCTGATCTGCCGGCGCGGCGGGCGGAGTTGCAGCCTGGGTCGCGGCTGTTTTTGCAGCGGTTTGTGGGGAATGGGGGGGTGCAGGCACAAACCTCTGTTGCATCGGTGCCACCAGCACGCCCGCAAAACACAGCTACAGAGCCAAGGCCACCTACCCCACTGCAACAACGTATGATTGAGGAGGCACGCGCAGCGGCCTCGATCTGCTGCCAGATAGCTTACCAGCGGGCTGCCGGCCTTGCAGAGCCGCGAGAGCGCTGGAGCGCAACCGCACGATCTTTGGCACGACAGCTCCTCGGCATCACCTGGCCGGATCTGGATTGGATCGCCAGTGTGATCGGCGAGATGCGCGATCGTATCTCTGCTCCTAGCCTGGCCTTTCGTGATGCATCCGGGCATCCAATGTGTGGCGCCAGGGAAGGATATGTGATCGGTAGCCAGCCCTCCATCTACCTTTGTGAGGCATTTTTCAACGAGACGCTGGAGCGCCGCATACAAACCCTCATTCACGAGGCGGCCCATCGCGCCGGGATTGGAGAAGCGACAAAAGAGGAGTACTGTCCGATCTTCGACTGTGCTACACCCTGTGGAGGATCGGAGACCGCCGATGCATGGGCACATTATATCCACTGTCTCAGTGGGCAGCGGGCCGAGCAGGGCGAAGTGATCGACGGGAGGAGCAAGGCTCATGCAAGACAGCTCCCACACCCCCCGGCTTCCGACAAAGGCCATCTGCAACGCCGTGCGGCTAGCCCGTCCGAAGCCACCGCTGTCCCACCCATCGTCCACGACGTGCTGCGCTCGCCAGGCCAACCGCTCGACGCGGCCACGCGCACCTTTATGGAGCCACGCTTCGGCCAGGACTTCGCGCAGGTGCGGGTACACACCGATGCGCGGGCAGCCGCGTCGGCGCGGGCGGTGAATGCCCTGGCCTACACCGTGGGCCGCAATGTGGTCTTCGGGGCAGGTCAGTACGCGCCGGGGACGACCGAGGGGCGTCGGCTGATGGCCCACGAGCTGACGCATGTGGTGCAGCAGCAGGACAATCCGGCAGAAATCATGCAGCAGGCTGGTCACCTTCCTAGCGACCCCTTCGAACAAGAAGCCGAACAGGTAGCCGAGCAGATTGTGCTTCCAGCAGCGTCTGCGTCACCTCTACGCTCAATCTCACGGTCGCCGACTGCGATGCGCCGTCAGGCGGTTGCGCTTGACCCGGCCAGGCAGTCACCCTCGCTTATCCAACCTGCTTCAACACCACAAGTGCTTGAGTCGGTCTCTCAGGCTCTTCGTACTGAGGCCAATAAGGATGCTCACTGGATCAAGCAGATCCTACAGAGTAACGAATGGCTAGCACCGTGGAATGAAGACGCCATAATGGAAGTTGTTGCCAAGTGGATGCGCAAGCCTCTGGAGAATGGCAGCCGGCTCACACCATTTGACTACCTGATCAACGCCTTACGAAATGTAACGTTTGAGGTTGGTTGGATAACCAAGCAGCATACAGGCGCGTTTGATCAACTCTTTAGCCGCCTGAGCCCTGCCAAGATCACCCAATTCAAGAGATGGATGCAGAGTAGAGGTCGTATCTTCAGAAACGAGCAGGCTATTGAAGAAGTAAAGCTGGAAATCTCTAAAGAGGACGTGATAAGGGGCGTCAAAGTAGGTGGAGAGCTTGCACTAGCCGTCGGTAGCGGCGGCACAAGTGTCTTAGGCAGGATTCTGCTCTGGCTTGCAACCGAGTTACCCGAGATCTACGCCAAAGCTCACATGATTCTCGATACAGTCAATGCGATTCAGACGACCCGGCTCGATGATCTCCAACAGATCGTTAGCGCCAAAGGGATTGGCAATCTCCTTGTAAAGGCGCTCTTCGGCGAGGTTCAGGGACTGCCAGATCTGCCTTTGGCAGCCAAGGAACAGGAGGAGACAGAGAAGGAACCCGCCGCAGAGCGTGGGGGGAAGGGCTTGACGGGGATGCTTCGTGCCCTGATGAAACTTGTCCGTACGTTGAAGAAGGTGTACAACCGGGTCATGGAGTATGTTCATAAGGGCCTAACTAGCATCAATATTACCCGCAAGAGTTGGTTCTCACCACTCGCGATGGCCTACAGTGCGATCGTTAGTGCAATCGAAGCGATCAGCGATCCTGCGGTAGTATTGCGCCAGATGGTCGGCAAACTGCGCGAGGTGGTAAGTAATTTCTTCCATGGTATTCGTGGAAGGTTCGACACGATAGCCAGCGAGATCAAAGCTCAGATTACATTTTTGGTCCAACCCGCTCGTATACTCTCTATGCTGGCTGACCAGGCCGTAGAATGGGTGCTTAACCTCTTAATCACCCATCCACCGACGGAGGCTCTTAAGCAGGTTTTTACAATCATTCAGGGGGTGAGCGGCAAATCGATAATCCAGCTAGTTCGCGAGAACTTCAGGTTCGCCGATGACCTTATCAAGGAGGTGGCCGATTCAGACACGGTTAAACGACTGATCCAGCCACTAAAGCCACCAGTATCTCGCATCGTTGGTGCTGTCGATGATGTGGTCACACGCGCTGGTAATTTGACCAGCGGTGCCGAGAATAAAGCACTGGGCATATTGACCGACGGAGTGGGCATGGTCAAAGAGTTGACAGGCATCGATCCTGTACGTCCTATTGGTACCGAAGGTGCTCCGCCCCAACCGGCCCGGACGCAGCGAACAGCACGGGAGGCAGAGAGTGGTCAGCAGGGAGCCCCTTCGTCCCTCACCGAGTTTCTGGCCGTGTTAAAAGCGGGCTTCCATAGCCGCCTGCTGGAGATCGGTGGGCGCCTTCTTGCCGAGAAGGCCACGGCTCTTGGAAAGGCTAGTTTAGAAAAGGGCACCGCAGTGGCAAAGGGCTTCGCTGGAAAGATTAAGGGTGTGGTGTTGGGAGAAAAGGTGCCGTTTGCCGTTCTTGGTGAGCACCATGAGCTATGGGTCGAGAAGCAAGATAGAGAGGTGTTCATTTTTGTCGCCAGCCAGAAAATGGAGATCCTCCAAAAGATCGAGGCCTATAAGTATGCGATCAATGACATCAAAGATGCTAAGAAGAAACAGGAAGCGATGGCATTATTCAGTGAGCTTGAGACGTTAAGTCGAGAGGTGAGGTTTGCTGCAAAAACGAAGAATATCGCATCGCCCAAGCGAATACGCATGACAAAGATTCTTGCAGTGATAGACAAGACACTGGAAAAGAGGTTTAAAAGTGCCCGATCTGCAACACAATTCGCGGCCAAGGAGAACGCTGTGACCAATCCAACCACTGGTGAAGCTCTTATCGTAAGTAAGGTAGGCAAGGCAATACCACGGGGTCGTCTTGAAGAAAATATGGAGGGAGCAACAGCAGTGGGTCTTCCTGGCTGGCATAGAGCACACCTAGTGGGGCCTGGCACGGGTAAAGAATTTCACACTGGGATCATGTATGCGACGAGATCGTATAATCTTTCCTACCACAAATACTTAGAAAATACGATGAGAGGTGTTGCAGAGGTTTTGAAAAATAATTTCGACATGGAAGTATGGCAAAGATGTCGGGCAATGCCTACAACAGCAAACAAATTCCAAATACATTGGGGAAGATACGAAATATTTACCGACGACGGGAATCTGCTGGAAGACTATACCATAACGGAACGGGGTAATTCAAAAAATCCGAAGGTTGACGAAAATTACTCAGAAGGCTGGAAAGGCCTCGCCCAAGCTTTCAGAAAGTAAAATGTATACCTTCGACTGCATAATTCGTGAAAGGGGACCTTACCCAACCTATGCCCAACCCCATCACTAACCACCCCCGCGGTACCCGTGGCGCCTTCGTCGAGTACAGCCTTGGCCCGCCGCCGCTGATCGTGCCGTTCCAGTTCAACCCGCTGCAGCTCCAGCGTAGCCGCAGCCTGGGCTTTGATGCGCCCGGCGCGACGTCGCTCGATGTGAAGGCAGGCAAGTTGAGCGGAGACCAGGTGCGCAAATTGCACCAGACCCAGGCCAATCTGCTGGATCTCCAGGCGGAGCAGCAGGTCACGGTGCAGGAGGAGTCACTCAGCCTGGAGATTCGCCTCGATGCCACCGACGGCATCGATGAGGGGAACGCGGTCGCCGCTCGCTTCGGCATCGCCCCCCAAATCGCTATCCTCGAGCAGATGGTGACGCCGCGCGAAGGCACGCTGCTGGGCGAGGTTCTGAAGAAGGTCGCAGGCGTTAGCAAACGTTTCAGCTACACCAGCGGGCCGAACCCGCCACTGATCCTCTTCGTCTGGGGCAGCCGCTGGGTGCTGCCGGTGAATATCAACACTATGACTATCACCGAGAGTGAGTTCAATCTGGCGCTTTACCCGTTGCGGGCTACGGTTGCGCTGACCCTGACGGTGATCGAGGGGCCGAATGGGGCCTCAAAGGGCTCGCTGCGCACGCGTGAGGCCCTGGCGGCGATGGGCATGGCCAGTGTCGTCAATGTAACCGATGTGATTATCCCAGGATAGGCTGATGTTTACGAAGGGCTCACGCTATCGCAAGTTGCCCGAGGTGACGGCGTCCGACGCGCGCGGTCGCGTGCTTCGCTCGATCGCGTTGCGCCCGCTGCCGCGCACCGAGGGGGCACTGCTCCACACGGTGCGACAGGGCGAGCGCCACGACCTGCTAGCCAACCGCTATTTTCGCCAGCCGCGCAAGTGGTGGCAGATCTGCGACGCCAACCCGGAATTCCTCTCGCCGCTGGCGCTGCTTGGCCAGGAGCCGATCAGTGTCGCGACCTTCGCGCTGGCGGCGGCGCCCCTTGGCAGCCTTCCCTCTGAACTCGCGGGTGAACTGGAGCACGACACCCCTTCTGAGCTACTGCGCCAGGCCTGCATCGATCTGGGTGTTGTGCTCTCGGAGAGCGCCACGCTCACCAGGCACGACCAGCGTGGTAGGTGGTGGATTGCCGACGAGCCTGCCGGCTCGTATCTGGTCGCCGATGTAAGCGATGGACTCGATGTGTACCTTGAGCAGTTTCCCTGGGCGGCGCTGCTGGCACTACTAGAGGCAACCGTAGGTGTGGAACAGATCATGGTCACGGATGAACTCCAGACCGAGGTGGAGTCGTGGGATGCCGCCCTGATCGCCATAGACCGCCACATCCGCTCGGTGCAGGTGACCTTTAACCGCATGAATGTCACCGCTGAGCAACTGGCCGAAGCGATGAATACGCAGATCCCTGGCCTTGTGGCAGGTAGGCCAGAGCAGATCAGCAGGGTCGGCAAGCAGATCGCCATCCCGTCGGATCTGCCAGTCTGATCGCCCATAGCTCGACGTCGCATAGCAGGAATATCTTATGGAGCGCGAGTATCTCTCAATCGTGATCGATGGCGAGGAGGCCGCCGACCTCTACGCGGATCTGTGCAGCCTGGAGGTGGAGCTAGACGACGATCTGGCCGCTCAGTTCCGTCTGCGCCTGAGCATCGATCGCGAGCGGGATGGGAGCTGGCGCTACCTCGATGACGAGCGGCTGCGGGTCTGGCGACAGGTCACGATCAGCGCCGGCCTGGGCGATGAGTTGGAGGAGCTGATCGACGGTTATATCACCCATGTGCGCCCGGCCTTCGACCCTGACCCGGCACAGTGTACGCTCGAGATCTGGGGGATGGATCGCAGCGTCTTACTCGACCGCGAGGAGCAGTTGCGCGCCTGGCCGAATAAGAAGGATAGCGATATTGCTACCGAGATCTTCGACGGCTATGCGCTGCTGCCGGCAAACCGAGACGCCGAGATCGAAGACACGACGCTGGTCCACGACGAGAAGGTCTCGACGATCATCCAGCGCGAGACCGCCATGCAGTTCTTGCGCCGCCTCGCCGCACGCAACGGCTTCGTCTGCTATGTCGAAAACGGCGCCGGCTACTTCCGCTCGCCGCAACTCGACGCGCCACCCCAGCCGGTGCTGGCGGTTCACTTTGGTTCCGAAGAGACCAACGTGGAGCGCTTCACCCTGGAGGTCAATGCGCTCACGCCGACCGAGGTGGCGATGTGCCAGATCGACCGGTTGAACAAAGCGGTGCTGAGCGTGGGCGCAGCCGCGAGCCGGCAACACGCCCTGGGTAGTAACGATGCGGCGAACCTGCTCGCTCCCGGCATCGCCCCCGGCCTGATCGTCGCGCAGGCTGCGACGACAGGCACACCGGAATTGAGCGCGCTCTGTCAGGGGCTCTACCATCAGGCCGAGTGGTTTGTGACCGGCGAGGGCGAGGTTAACGCCAACCGCTACGGGCACGTGCTCAGGCCACGGCGCACCGTGACGATCAAGGGTATCGGCGAGAGCTACAGCGGGGTCTATTACGTCACCCATGTAACCCACCGCTTTGGCGAGAGCGGCTACAGCCAGCATTTCCGGGTCAAGCGCAACGCGCTGATGCCAGGTGGCTCGGAAGACTTCGCGCCCACAGAGGAGATCTAACGATGAGCATGGAGCAGATCGTCGCCAGTCTGGTCGAGAAGGTCGAGCGCCGTTTCTATGGCAAGTACCGCGGCCTCGTCGTCGACAACGCCGACCCCGAGCACCTCGGGCGGCTCACGCTACGGGTGCCGAGCGTGCTTGGCGAGCAAGTCGTCACCGGCTGGGCACTGCCCTGCGTGCCCTATGGCGGCGCTGAAAACCAGGGCTTTCTCTTCATCCCGGAGAAAGGGGCCGGCGTGTGGGTCGAATTTGAAGAGGGCGACCTCGAGTTCCCGATCTGGACCGGCACCTTCTGGAGCAGGCCGGGTGGCACCAGCGAACTGCCGAAGCCCAATGATGGTACGCAAGAGGGTACGGTGCAGCGCCCGCCGACGCGCAAGATCATCAAGACCTTAAAGGGGCACACGATCCAGTTCGAGGATGCGGATGGGAGCGAGATGATCACAATTGTGGAAGGTGAACACGGGCATGTCATCACGATGGACAAGGATGGTATTACGATCACCGACAGTCAAAATAACCGGATCATTCTTAATGAAGGAAACATCACGCTTGAAACAGATGGTATGAAGGTCGGTAGCAAGAGCGCGGCCGAACCCTTTATTCTCGGCAAGACGTTTGCGACCCAGATCACGGACTTTCTTCTCGCGCTGAGCACCCATACCCATATTGGCAACCTCGGAGCACCTACCTCTCCGCCGACGGCTCCGATCAAACTTGACGTTCAGAGTGCCCTTTCAACGAAACATATGCTCGACGGATAGGAGGCAGTATGCCAATCGACGCCGTTACGGAAGAAGCAGGTAAAGGTATGAGCCTGGCTATCTACAAGGAAATCGACAGGCTTCTTACTCCGCCGCTCTTTGATGCTGTTAAGCAGGCGAGTGGTGACGTCAAAGCGCAAGAAACCCTGGATCAGGCACGAGAGGGATGGAAGGATCTCTCCTCCGCCATCGCTGCCGGCGTAGTCAATTACATCACCGATCATATGAAGATCGTCGGGGTTCAGATCCAGGTCGATGGCCATCTCTGCATTCAGAGCGACGACGGCACGGAGCATATCGGATGGAATATTTAACCTCCAGCATCAGCTTCCCCTTCCCCTTCGCCATCACTGACGGGCGCATCAGCGCCAGTGGTGGTGACGAGGCGCTGCGCGGCAAGATCATCCAGGTGCTCTTCACCGCGCCGGGCGAGCGGGTCAACCTGCCGGAGTTCGGCTGCGGCCTGCTCAACCAGATCTTCGAGCCGAACGACGGCGTGATCGCCGCGGCGATGGAGTTCACCATCGCGCAGGCCCTGGCCCATTGGTTAGGCGACGAGATCAGCGTGGACGGCGTCGGCGTGACCGCCGAGGGTGAACTGATCACCGTCGAGATAGTCTATACGCGCCGGCGCGACCTGGCCCGCCAGGCAGTACGGCTACATTTCAGATAGAGGTGCGCAATGGCCGAGATCAAACGAACAAATGGACGCGCAGTGCTCGACTATATGGCGCGTGACTATGATAGCCTGCTCTATGCTATGCGCGAACGGGTGCGCGAGAAGTTGCCCGAGTGGACCGACGCTAGCTCAGAGGCGGATATGGGCAATGTGCTGCTCGAGGCCTTCGCGCACATGGGCGACATCCTGAGCTACTACCAGGATCGTATCGCCGGCGAGAGCTTCCTCGGCACTGCGCAGACCCGCCGTAGCATCATCCAGCACCTGCGCCTGATTGGGTATACGCTTGGCACGGCGGCCCCGGCCGCCGCCACACTCAGCCTGCTTTTCCCGTTGGACTACCAGGGGACGGTGACAATCAAGCAGGGCGACGCCTTCGCCACAAAGAGCCAGCGCGACCGGCCGAGTGTTCGCTTTGAGTACGCAGGTGATGTCAGCCTGGAGATCGACTGCACCAGATTGTCCTCCACCACCGACCCGGCGACCGGGCAGCGGTACCGCTACTACGGGCTCGATCCTTATAGCGCTCAATCGGCGGGCTCCTTTCGGCGCGTAGGTATCCCGGTCGAAGAGGGCCGCCTGGTGTTGGCTGAGCGCCTGGGCGTGTCTGACGGCACAGCTAACCAGCGCTTCCCGCTGGCCCACCCGCGCCTGATCCTGCGCCCGTCCGACCAGAACCGACTAGACAACCGCGATCTCACCCTGTTGGTCGAGTATGGCGGGCAAATCACACGCTGGCACCTGCGCGAGAGCCTCGCCTTCAGCGGCAGCGATGATCGCGATTTCGTAGTGTCTATCGACGAGCATGACCGGGCTAGCGTTAGCTTTGGCGACGGCACATTCGGCGCCATGCCGCCCGATGGCGCGGTGATCAAAGCCAGCTACCGGGTCGGCGGTGGTGCGCACGGCAACGTTGGCGCGCGCACAATCACGACAATCGCCAGTGCGTCCCAGTTGAGCCTGATCGGCGCCAGTGTGATCAACGTGGCGCCGGCCACCGGCGGTGATGATCGTGAAAGCATCGAGCACGCCGTGCTGCAGGCCCCAGCCGTCTTTCGCGCTCGCAAACGTGCGGTGACCAGAGCGGACTACGAGGCGCTGGCGCGCAACTACCAGGGCGTCGGCCGCGTGCGGGCCGTGGCGGATAGCTGGGCCACGGTTACGCTCTATGTGGCCCCTGCGGGCGGCGGCCCGCTCACCGATAGCCTGCGTGCCGGGCTGCTGGCCTATTTCGAGGATAAGCGCCCGCTCACCACCCGCATCGAGATCGCGGGCGTGGACTATGTGCCAATCTATGTGACAGCCAGGATCGGGGTCAATGCCTACTATGAGCATAAGGAAATCGCGGCTCACGTCCAGACGGCCGCCGGCAAGCTACTCGCGTTCGAGCGGGTTGATTTCGCCCAGACCATCTACCTCAGCAAGTTCTACGAGGCGATCGAGGCGATCGACGGGGTCAGCTACGTGACGATCACCGGGTTCAGCCGTGACATCCCGCGTGCGGGTAACGGAGATGGGCTGATCAAGCTGGGGGCGAATGAGCTTCCCTGCATTCCTGGTGACCCGAACTACACCACGGGCATCAACGTTGCCATCGTAGGGACGGAAGGAGGGGCATGAGCATGCGCCTCAAGAATCTCCGTGCGACAGCCCACCCGGATGGCAACCGCATCGACCTGAGCTGGGAGTTGCCTGAGCAGTTCCGCGAGCTAGGCCTGGTGGTTATGCGCCGCGAGGGCGCCTTTGCTGCTGCCACTCACGATGGCACTGAGATCGCCATGGGCGAACGTCTGACCGCCGTCAGCGACACGGGTCTGAAGGCGGAGACGGTTTACTATTACTCGATCTTCATCTATCGGCACGGTTCACCACCGACTTACTATCTCGACCGGCACAACCGCGTGGCGATGATGTCCACCGGCCCTTACAACATGGCCGGGCAGATCTACGATCTGCTGCCGGCGATCTACAAACGCTATGACACACAGCTGCCGGTCAATCCTCCGGTCGCGATGACAGAGACCGACCGCATGCACGGTCAGCTGAGACGACTGCTCGAACTGCCCGGTGGCCAACTTGACCAGATCTACAGCTTCGCACGTGCGCTTCTGCATCTCACCGATCTGGAGCACGTAGATGGGCGGCTGCTACCGCTGCTGGCTGCGTGGATCGGCTGGAATGGCTGGTTGGGTGATCTAAACCCAATACCTTTCAAATAAGCGGCGCGGCAGCTTCTGTGGCATACTTTCGAGTGCTA